>NZ_VWSG01000009.1 GCF_008629655.1 Paenimyroides baculatum | reverse complement strand
GTCCTTTACAAAATTCTCTGCTGATTTCTTTTTTGGTGTTGCCATAATTAAAGTTACATTTTTTTATGAAAACACTCCTTTAGTTTCTTTTATAAAATGTCTACTTTTTGCTGACGATTTACATCAGCAGGAAAATTTAGTTTACCGATCCGGGCATATCTTACTTCTTAAAAGTATGTTCCAGCATTTGGTACTCGGACTGTTATATCAAAAAGTGCAGTATGTTCCTGCTATGTACAGTTGCAAATACCTTATGCAGTTATTGGAAGCCTTTCTACCGGAGGTTTATAACGTATGTGTGCAGACTGATGATGTACAGCAAATTCTTGATCTGTTAAACACTTCAATGTCTTTTTTTCCCAGACCCGTTGGTGAACTGCCGGTACATGATCAGTTGGTTTTTACGAAAGCCTTGTGTCTTTGCGAGAAGTTGTATAATCAGGCACAATGTGAATAACACATTGAATATAATAACAATCTTATTATCAATTAAACCCACTATTAATTTTAAAATATATAAATGATGGAAACGAAAAAAGAATTATTTAAAAAGGTAGATTTTACTAAAAAACTACAAAACGGACTGTTAACACTGGTTAGTCAAAAGTTGCTTTGCATCGCATGGTATGGCCATGCTGTCAGCAATAAAAAAATAAAAATACTGTGGCTGTATGTAAAAAACAAAAAGGAAGCCGCTGCTGTTTTTTCTGATCAAAACAGGGCAGTATTTTTTGCAGATAAAGAGGTGCTTGTTGTATTATTGGACGAACACGATGTAACGAAACATAAAAAGATCGACAGTCCTTTTATACATTTAAGCCTGACTAAAGCAGAAGTACTATATACAGACGATGAAACCGCAATGCCTTCGGACTATTACTTCTGGGAATACTTCAAAAAATTTAAAGAACGGTATATTGAAAGACAGCAGCTCTTAAAATCGTACACCGATGATTTTATAAAAGATGAATTAGAAGGAAGCTGCTACTTGTTCCTTAAAGGTTACGAAAAAGAACTGGAAACATTGGAGCTTTTATTCCTAGGGGCTGTAAATGATAAAGGCAGCTTAACAGAACGGTTACTCATTATTGAAAAAGTATGCCCATTATTGAAATCGGTATTTGTTAAACAAGATACCGATACTTTTTATCTGCTTGAACAGCAAAGCCTTTCAGACGCGGGAATTTATGATGACTGGGGAAAAGCACTTAAAAAAGCACAAAAGAAGATAAAGAACATTGTATTGCAAATATTTGATGAATTGGATAAGAACAAAAAAATAGTCAGTCTGCAACAACAAGATACAGTTCCATTTAAATATTCAGATCATTTAAAACAGCTGCAATCTAATGAAGTGGTCGAAGAAATATTCCTGTTCCACGAAACAGTAAGCTATTTGGATAACAAAACGGTGCGCTGCTTCTATCTGTTGCTGATTACGAAAGAAAAAGTTTCTAAAACATTAAAAGAAATTATCAGGGAAATAGAAACAGCAGACGATGAGGTTCAGTTCGCAATAATTGCCCACAACCGCTTTTACATACAGGATAAAGTCTATTATCAACAAGGCTTTTATAAAAAGGTGTGCAAATCCAACAACAGAATCTATACGTCGGGATATCACCCTGCCATCCATTGGCAGAACACTTGGTATCCGGAATTTAACGATAATATGCTTGACATTAAATATTCATCTGACAATATTGAAAATTTTGTAGCTACAGCAATACTCTCAGCAAATGAACCTCTAGTTACCTCGTCAAAGCATTTGCGTAAGTGCTTCATATACATGTTGCAGGTGCATATTCTGTATCATTTAGATTACGTACCAAACTCTAAAAACATCAACACCTTGTTGCAATTGGTACGGTATACCGGTAAAACAACGGAAGAATTTGAACAACTAGTACAAAAGATCAAACCACTACTTTTTAATGATGACGCGGGTAAAAATAAAGTAAGGAAAAAAAATATAAGATTAGAAGGGCAGATGCTGCAAAACCTGCAGGCGTTTTTTAAATTAATAAACTTAGCATAAGCTGATTGGTACCTTAATCAAAAATTGTATAAGTGTATCTGTTGTGGAAAAATAAATAACTGAATAATTTAGTTTTAAGATTAATTATATAATGTATTAAGGGTATAGTTCACTTTTATATAGTAACAGTTCGCTACCAAATTTAGTTGTAATTTTATACTGTACACCTACAAAAATTTAGATCAAGTGTAGTGTGTCATCGAATAAATTAAAAAATAGTAACAATAATATAAAGGAATTCATAACAGCCAGCCACTGAAAAAGTAAAGTTTTCTACTAAAAAAGTGTGGCTGTGAAATTTTAATGAATACTCTGTTACAAGATTCTAAAAACATATCCACCATAAAAACACTTTTCTACAAAAGCTTTTTTAAGTACTTTTACCGCAAATTTATATCTAATCTAAATAAAAAATGAAAAAAATAATATTATCAGGATTATTGGTGTTAGGTGCATCTTTTGCATCGAACGCGCAATGTAGTACTTTAACAAGTTTGAATGAAAATTTTGATGCTTGGAAAAAAATCGACAAATGTTGGAATGCAGAATCTGGTAAATCAATGCTTTACAACAGTGAAGGTAAAATCACTTTTTATTCTATGATGAGTTCTGGCGAAAGAATGATCTTGTCAACACCTAAAATGAAAGCGGGAACTTATAAATTAACGCTTGATATTTCTAAAAACTCGGGTGATGCTTCATTAGAATTGTTCTCTATCGGTTCAGTTTCAGATGCTAAATCGTATGTGTCTATTTCAAAACCATCGGCAATTACAGGTACTAAAAAATCGTACACGATTAACTTGAAAAACGATGCACATTTAGGTTTTAAAGTTCTTTTAAACGGTATACATCAGGCAGTTTATATTGATAATTTAGTATTAAAAGCTGATAAATAATCAAAAGCTAAATATCGTTTAAAAATATAATCCACTAATCGCAATAGGTTAGTGGATGTTTTTTTTTGTCAATTTTTTAATAAAAAGTAATTTTTATGATCGTAATCATAAAAAACAACATCACAGGTAGTGTAAATTTGCTGAAAATAAAATTATAATTTAAAAACAGAGAAGCAATGCTTCTCTTTTTGCGTATATGAACAATAGTATCGTTACAAAGAAAAATATTGTGTGGGTAAAGTGGAGCCGCATTGTGTATTGTGCTGCATTAGTAGGAATTATCGTTGGGTTAATCACGCTGATGTTTAAAAACTTAGTAGAAGAATATGAACATTTGCTTTTTAACAAAGCAGAGAATTTTAAACTGTTTTTCTTTATTTTTCCGCTGATTGGCTTGGTAATTATCCATTTTTTAAGAACCTACGTTTTCAACAAAAAAAAGAACAAAGGAATTTCCGAAGTGCTGGAAGCCGTGCGCGAAAGCAAAAAACTACCGCCTTACAAAGTGCCTTCACATTTCTTCAACGGATTTTTAACGGTGGTTTTTGGCGGAAGCACGGGCATTGAAGTTTCAACCGTAGTGGCAACAGCAGCTTTGGGAGATATGGCGTCACAAAAAGATCCGATCTTTAAAAAATACCGCAAAGAATTTATAGGCTCGGCAATTGCATGTGGCGTTACGCTTTTGTTTTGCAGTCCGTTGGCAGGTTTGTTTTTTTCGTATGAAACCATTGGCAAACAAAAAACAAAAGTCTTTTGGGTAACGCATCTGGTAAGCGTTGGTTTTGCTACATTAATCATTTTCTTAATGAATGTTACGCCTGTTTTTAATTTAGGAAATCACGAAACGGTTATACATTATCAGGCAATTCCGTTTTTTATTGCATTAAGTATTTTTGCAGGCTGTTATGGGGTGTACATGACCAAGGTGGTGACTTTTGTAAAGAAAAACAACTTTTTAGATTTTAGTCCGTACCTTCAATTACTCGCCGGTGGTGTACTTTTAGGCTGTGTGTTGTTTGTTTTTCCGCAACTGTATGGCGACGGATATCATGCAATAGAAAGCATCATTCATCATAACAGTATGTTTGTTTCGGTAAGTTTCTGGCTTTTGCTCGGAGCATTGCTTTTAAAACCTTTCGCAACCGGATTTACGCTGAAATTAGGTGGCGATGGCGGTGTTTTTGCACCAAGTATTTTTGGCGGAGCCATTATGGGGGCTTTGGTTGGATTTATCGTTCAAAAGTACTTTTTTGCCGATGCCCAACTGATTAATTTTGTGGTTTTAGGTGTAGCTTTAACCGTTGCAGCAACTTTGCACGCGCCGTTTACAGCCTTGTTTTTAACTTTCGGAATTTTTAATTCGTATGCACTGTGGCTTCCGTTGGCGGTTTTGGTGTTTATCAGTTTTTACATATCTAAAAAAATATTTCCTTATACGGTTTATACCTTGGCGTTGAAAAAGTAAATTTTTGCAATAACTGCCTATCTTTGTAATTCATTTAAGAATACAATGATTAAAATCGATTTGATATTAAGTTGTGGTGGAACATTGCGAAATGTGGTTAAAAATGAACTGATTTTTAAGGCAGGGCATTTTCCAACGTATTATTATCAGGTGGTTGAAGGCAAGGTGAAGATGAACAATTACAGCGACGACGGTAAAGAATTTATTCAGGAAATCTTTACTGCAGGTCGCAGTTTTGGCGAACCACCGCTTTTTATCAATGAACCTTATCCGGCAAACGCCATTGCTATTTCGGCTGGTGTAGTGGTGCAGATTAAGAAATCGTTGTTTGATGAAATGCTGTACAAATACCCCGTAGTTTCTGTTGAAATAAACCGTAGTTTAGCTCGCCGTCTGTATTATAAAACAATCATGGCGCCCGAATTGTCATCGCAAAATCCTGAAAAGCGTTTGCTGAAGCTGTTGCATTATCTTAAAGAACAATCCGGAACAAAAACCGATTTTTTCATGGTAGAATTATCGCGCCAACAATTAGCAGATTTAACCGGCTTACGGGTGGAAACCGTTATTAGAACCATAAAACATCTGGAAAAACAAGGCTGTCTAAAGATTATTGAAGGAAAGATTTATCTAGAGAAAATGTTTTAATTGCAAAGTATCATTCTTCACAAAATTATTTAATTATCGATTCAACGAGTCATACTGAACTGGTCACTCAGCTTCGATTACTGAGCTTCGGTTACTGAGCCTGTCGAAGTACCGAACTGCCACCCGTTCGAGCGAAGTCGAGAACTAAAACACAAAAAGTAAAAACCAATTTAAAATAAAATAGGAATTTTAAAGTTATTATAGTTTATTTGATGTGTAAACAGCTAAAAAACAAGAACAATATAATGAAATCGTATTCTATTTTTGAAATAAACGATATTTTAAAGGGAACCATTATTGGATCAACCACACAAAATATTACCTATACCGAAGAACTTACCCGAGCAAAACAGTCCGACATCTCTTTTATCGGAAACAAAAAATACGAAAAACTATGGCAATCATCTGCAGCCAGCGTAGCGGTTGTAAATAAAGATATTTCTATTGAACCGGGCGAAAACCGAGCATTCATTCAGGTACCCGATGCCGATTTAGCTATGAGTCAGATTTTGGAATTGTTTGCTTCGCCAATGCCCGAATTTTCTGTTGATATTCACCCAACTGCGGTGATCCATGATTCTGTAAAAATTGGTAATGGAGTAAAAATAGGAGCAGGTTGTTATGTTGGTCCACGTACCGAAATTGGCGACGGAACCATCCTGTACCCAAACGTAACCGTTTTAGACGACTGTATTATCGGCAAACAAACCGTAATCTGGTCGGGAACGGTAGTGCGTGAACGTACTAAAATAGGTCATCAGTGTATCATTCATCCAAATGCGACAATTGGTGCCGACGGTTTTGGCTTTCGTCCATGTGCCGAACGTGGTTTGGTAAAAATCCCACAAATCGGTGATGTAGTGATTGGAAATCAGGTCGAAATTGGCGCAAATGCCTGTGTAGATCGCGGTAAATTCAGCTCAACCATTATTGGCGACGGCTGTAAAATCGACAATCTGGTGCAAATAGGGCACAACAGCGAATTGGGCATGTTCTGTATTATGGCAGGTAACAGCGGTTTGGCGGGATCGGTTAAATTAGGCAACGGCGTAATTATTGGTGGTAGTGCATCTATTAAAGACCATACAACCATTGGCGACCGTGCCGTTATTGGTGCAGGTTCCGGTGTAACAGGCGATGTAGAAGCCGGTAAAACCATGTTGGGCTACCCGGCGTTAGAAGCACGCGATACCCTAAAACAATGGGCTATTATGAAACGTTTGTTAAACGAGAGTAAAAAATAAAATACATAGAAACTAATAAAAACCTCCCGAAGAAATTCGGAAGGTTTTTGTTTTATAAGTTAAAATTGTTGCTTTTGAGTAATTATTCTACAGATGTAGTTTATAGGAACTTACCTAAAAATAGTTACGAAATATTTTTTATATACTTTTTGTAATTGGTGTAAAACCTTGATAACATAAGTGTTTTGTATAGTATAATAACATCTGTTATCTTATCCTCTATATATGCTAACTGCTTTATTAGTGGCGGTAAGGCTTAATTCTTGTAATTCTTTTAAAACTTACAATATTTATAAAGAATAATTATATGCGTTTTATCATCATTTTATCTCTGTTTTTCTTATCATTCAATGTTGCACAGGCACAGCAGTTTAATAATTTTTCATTAGAAGTAGGAGGGGGAGCTCATTTTCCTTTCAATCCAAAAGACTCAAAAGATCAGACAAGTCTATCCAATTATATTTCTATGAAACAGTTTCAGGTTTCGGGACGGTATATGTTCAATGAAAAAATTGGACTGAAAGGGCAGTATGCCTACTTCTATTTCCAAGATAAAGAAAATCATTTAAATAAATCAGCAATGCACAAAGTTACGCTTGAAGCTGTTTATAATTTGGGAAATGCACTGAATTTTAATTATGCTTTTCAAGAAAGATTTACATTATTGCTGCATGGTGGTGCCGGAATTTCGTTCCTGAAACCGAAAGAAAGTTACGATTTTGAAAAAATAGGAAATCTGCAATTAGGTATTACCCCTATGGTAAAAATTAGTAATCAGGTTTCTTTTTATATGGATGTAACACCTGTGTTAAATTTAATGCAGCACTATTCTTACGGAGGTGAGCTTCTTAATGCTGAGCACAAAGCGCAAAGCGGTTTCTTCTTAACAGCAAATGCAGGATTTGTATTTTACTTAGGAAATAGAAACCAACACGCAGATTGGTACTAAAAAGAGTTGTCATATATTTAATAAAAAACTCCCGAAGAAATTCGGGAGTTTTTTGTTGTATATAAAAAAGCAATTACGCTTCCATATAAGCTTCGATAGGAGCACAAGAACAAACAAGGTTTCTGTCTCCATAAGCATCATCAACTCTGCGTACGCTTGGCCAGAATTTGTTTTCTGACACATACTCTAATGGATATGCTGCTTTTTCACGAGAATAAGGTAGTTCCCAAGTTTCGGCAGTTAACATAGCTAAAGTATGTGGTGCATTTTTCAATACGTTGTTGGTATCTTCAGCCGTTGCAGCTTCAATTTCTTTACGAATTGAAAGCATTGCATCACAAAAACGATCTAATTCTGCTAAATCTTCACTTTCTGTTGGTTCAATCATCAACGTTCCAGCAACAGGGAAAGAAACCGTTGGTGCGTGGAAACCGTAATCCATTAAACGTTTAGCGATATCGGTAACTTCAATACCTTTTGCTTTAAACATACGGCAGTCAATGATCATTTCGTGAGCCGCACGTCCGCGTTCTCCAGAATACAATACTTCGTATCCTTCGCTTAAACGCGCTTTCATATAGTTAGCATTCAAGATCGCTGTCATGGTAGATTGTTTCAAACCATCGGCACCTAACATCGAAATATATCCGTAAGAAATCAAACAAACCAAAGCCGAACCGTAAGGAGCTGCCGAAATTGCCGTGATTGCGTTATCGCCACCTACTTTAATAACCGGGTTTGTTGGTAAAAATTCTACTAAATGCTGTGCCACACAGATTGGACCAACACCAGGACCACCACCACCGTGAGGAATTGCAAAGGTTTTGTGTAAGTTTAAGTGACAAACATCGGCACCAATTGTAGCAGGATTTGTCAATCCAACCTGTGCGTTCATATTTGCACCATCCATATAAACCTGTCCGCCGTTTGCGTGGATCAAGTCTGTAATTTCAATGATCGATGATTCGTAAACTCCGTGTGTCGAAGGGTAGGTAATCATTACACAAGATAAATTGTCTTTATGTAATTCTGCTTTCGCTCTTAAATCTTCCACATCGATATTTCCTTCTTCAGTCGTTTTAGTAACAACTACCTTCATACCAGCCATTGCAGCCGATGCAGGGTTTGTTCCGTGAGCCGATGCAGGAATTAACGCAATGTTTCTGTGACCTTCGCCACGAGATTCATGATACGCGCGAATAACCATTAAACCAGCGTATTCACCTTGTGCGCCAGAGTTTGGTTGTAACGTGGTACCAGCAAAACCGGTAATTACGTTTAACTGCTGCTCTAATTTATGCAACATGGTTAAATATCCTTTGGTTTGATCTGCCGGAGCAAATGGGTGGATATTGTTCCAGTTAGGATTGCTTAAAGGCAACATTTCTGCTGCTGCATTCAACTTCATTGTACAAGATCCTAAAGAAATCATAGAATGGTTTAATGCCAAATCTTTACGCTCTAACTTTTTAATATAACGCATCAACTGAGATTCAGAATGATGTGTGTTGAAGACGTCATGCTCTAAGAAAGCTGATGTTCTTTCTAGTTTTACAGGAACCAATGCTTCTTGAGAAAGTTCGGTAACTGCAGTGAATGATTTTCCGGCAACTTCGGCAAAAATACCGATAACCGTATTAATATCGTTTATAGAAATAGTTTCGTTTACAGAAATAGAAACCGTATTTGCATCAGCATAATAGAAATTGAATTCTTTAGCTTCGGCAACCGCTTTTACTTTAGCAGCATCGGCTTTTATCAAGATAGTATCAAAATACGCATCGTTCAATTGCTCAAAACCTAATTTGGTTAATTCGGTTTCAATAGTAACTGCTTTTGCGTGTGCTTCGTTTGCAATGCGGCGTAAACCTTTTGGTCCGTGAAAAACCGCATACATACCCGCCATAACGGCCAATAAAACCTGCGCAGTACAAATGTTCGATGTTGCTTTTTCGCGTTTAATATGCTGCTCACGCGTTTGTAATGCCATACGCAATGCACGGTTTCCGTTGGTGTCTTGAGAAACACCAATGATTCTACCCGGCATAGAACGTTTGTATTCTTCTTTAGTTGTGAAGAAACCAGCGTGTGGCCCACCAAAACCTAACGGAATACCAAAACGCTGTGTTGTACCAACAACAACATCGGCACCCATTTCGCCCGGAGATTTTAAACGAGCTAACGATAAAATATCAGCTGCAACAGCTACTTTAATGTCTTTTGAATGAGATTTGTTTATGAAATCTTCATAATCGTGAACCTGACCGTATTTACCGGGATATTGTAAAATTGCAGCGAAAAAATCATCTGTAAACTCAAATGTTTCGTGGTTTCCAACAACAACTTCAATACCAATTGGCGTAGAACGTGTTTGTAAAACCGATAACGTTTGAGGTAAAATTTCTTCTGAAACAAATAATTTGTTGGTATTGTTTTTCTTTTGATCTCTTGTACGAACATCAAACAACAATGCCATAGCTTCGGCAACTGCAGTAGATTCGTCTAATAAAGATGCGTTAGAAATTTCCATTCCCGATAATTCAATTACGGTAGTCTGGAAATTCAATAAAGCCTCTAAACGTCCTTGTGCAATTTCAGCCTGGTAAGGTGTGTACGCAGTGTACCAACCCGGGTTTTCAAAAATATTACGTTGGATAACAGCCGGAACAATCGCTTCATTATATCCTAAACCAATCATTGATTTGAATACCTTGTTTTGTGCGCCTAATGCCGTAGCATGTGCCAAATATTCGTATTCTGTAAGTGCCTGATCTAAAACGATGTCTTTCTCTAAACGGATTTTGTCTGGAAAAGTTTCGTATAACAATTGATCCATATCTTTCACACCTACAGTGTCAAACATATATTGTAAGTCGGTTGCTCTAGGACCAATATGTCTTAAAGCAAAAGCATTTGTCTTCATCTGCTATTAATAAAATTATAGTTGTGTTTAAAGAAAGCAAAAATACAACTAATATTTGATTAATTTTACGGGAGATAAAAAATAAAGTTTGTGAATAGCAACAAGTTATGCAGCAGCAGAGTAATAGAAATATAACGCGTTTTTTTGATTGGTATTTGCACGCAAGTCTGCATGTGGCGCTGGCTACAACGGCATTGGTGCAAATGACTTTTTATTTTTGCTTTTTACCTTTTAATACCGCCATTACCAGCCTGGTGTTTTTTGGAACCGTTTTTAGCTACAACTTTATAAAGTACGCACAGGTTATTGCCAAAAAAAAGGAACTGACACTGTTTTTAAAAAGTATTTTAGCATTAAGCGTTATTAGTTTTGTAATTGCGGTAATAAGTTTTTTCTTTTTGAATTTAAAGGCGCAATTGCTCACTGTTTTCTTTGGATTGTTGTGTGTTTTATATGTAATTCCGCTGGCAAAATCGAAGACGAATCTGCGGAACTATGCGGGCATAAAAATCTATATTGTATCGTTGTGCTGGGCGGGTGTTACTACTTTATTGCCGATTGTAAATGCCGATCAAAGTATAGAAAATGATATTCTTTTTAAGTTTTTACAGCGGTTTATTCTTACACTGATTCTGATTCTTATTTTTGAAATTAACGATTTAAAGTACGATGATATCCGACTGAAAACCGTTCCGCAGACAATAGGCGTTTTAAAAACAAAATACTTGATTGGTTTGTTGCTGATTCCGTTTTACTTTCTCGAATTTTTAAAAGTAAATTATTACGGAAACCAATGGATTATCAACTTGATTTTAGTTTGTGTAATTGCGTTATTTACGTATTATGCGAATCCGAATCGGTCAAAATATTACACGCTTTTCTGGGTAGAAAGCATTCCTGTTTTATGGTATTTGTTGATTATTTTGTTTAACTTTCTATAAAAATTTCATGAAAAAGTTGTTGCTTGTTTTACTATTGATGCCTTTTTTTGCATTAGCGCAAGAATCGTATGATTTAATTGATTTTTCGGATGAATTTTCCGGAAAAATTATTGTTGATGACAATCAGGAAAATTCCGATTTGGAAACCAATTGTACGTTGAATATCTATCAAAAGAAGAATGGAAAACTTGTTTTCTCTAAACCAGCTTTTTATTCAGAATACGATTTTGAAGATTCTAAAGTAAAATCGAACATTCAACAAATTCCTTATGGCGAACAAAGCATTTTAATTTACGAAGATTTTAATTTCGACGGAAAAGAAGATATTGCACTGCGAACCGGAAATTACAGTTGTTACGGTGGTCCGTCGTTCGAGATTTATCTGGCAGACAAAAACGGGTTTACTTACAATGAAAGTTTTACCGAATTAGGATCAAACTACTGCGGAATGTTTACGGTTGACGATGAAAAAAAACAGTTGCAAACAATGACAAAGAGCGGTTGTTGCTGGCATCAGTTTTCAACGTATGTGGTAGAAAACAATCAGGCGGTTCCTATAGAAATTATAGAAGAATCGTATTCTGGTATTTTTGCTGACTATTCGGTTCAAAAACGTGTGAACGGTAAAATGGTTACAAGCGGTTATCAGAAATTTGCTGAAGGAAATGAAACTGAATTTACAATGGTTTTTGAAAACGGCAAAAAAATGCACTTAATGGGCATTTATGGCGATGAACATTTGGGATATATTTTTACCAATGCGGATGATGTTGTAGAATTATTTATTGATGCAGATTTTACGTATATTAAAGTCAACGAAACGTTAACGTTCAAAAATAAAAATACTACTTACATTGTTTCAGAAAAAGAAATTATTGTAAAAGACGGTGGTAAAAACTATATTTTGAATAAAATAAAAGAAACCACCGGATCTTTCAAAAAAATAAAATGGAACAGTTTTAGCAATGTCAGCTTTAAGTAAAACTACAACTTTAAAATTATGTTTAAAAAAATAGCTTTGTGTCTGTTGGTATTGCTGAATTTCTCAGTATTTGCAAGCGAATGTTACCATTATCATACATCGGTTCAGTATAAAATTGAAACTGCAAAAAGTGGTGTGTTTCTGGTTTGTAATACTGTTGATCCAAACGGTGTAAGTATTTCAGAGTCAAAAAAGGTGAAATTATCTTTAATTCCGCAAGACGACTGGGTTGTAGAAAATACAGGAGGTGATTTTATATTGCTATCAAACAAAAACGCGTATTTTATATTAAATGCCGACAGTTATAATTTTGAGCAGAATCAACCTTTAAAGATTTTCGATAAAAACGAAATTACATCTACTTTTAACGGAAATATGTTCCTGAAAAATAACGAATGGATTCATGTTAGTTATAACGATTTTGATAAGAAAGTAACTCGAAAAAAGATTGCAAACCTTCCTCCCGATGCGGATCTTTTTGCAAAAACACCCACTAACGGCTATTTGCTAAAGAATAAACAGTCTGTTTATACCTGTGTTTTTACAAATAACGATGTTGAGGTTTTAAAAGTGCCGAATATCAACGCTTCAAACGCACGTTTTATAGCACCCGAATATTATTTAGACAATTATTTTTTGTTCGATAACGATACTTTTTATTTAACAAGCAGCAGTTTAGATTTGAATAATGATGTTACGAATGAATTTAAAGAATTGGGTTTTTCAGGCGATTTCACAACTTTAGAACATGTCAACAGCGGATTTCTAACCGGTTTTTATGATGTGAAAGAAAATACGTTTTGGAGCTATGTTGAAGCAGGGATTTCTTTGGAAGACAGTCCAGACACTCATTTTTATCCGATCGAAAATGCACAGCTAACCGGTAATAAAATGTTTGTAGTTGTTAACGGAAAATATTACAACCACAGCTGGAATGCGGTTTATGAAACCGGTGAAATAAACACATCAAACCCTTCTTTTCTTGAGAAACTGGAATTGTTTCCAAATGATATTTATTACGACGGATCTGTTTATTACCGCTTTAATTATGACAGCAATACATTTGTTCCCGTTGATTATCTGCAAGGAGCAATCGCATTTTATAACGGTGTAAACAGTTATCAGCACGGAACATCTTCTTTCTTTTTAATGCAGAAAGGACTGTATGTTTTTAATGGCGAAAACAGTGTAAAAAAGCTGACCGATATAAACGGAGAAGTTAAAGATCTTTCTGTTGGATATGCTTTTGATAATCAACTTTTTATTGATGATGAATTGATTACAACTCCAACCGATTTTAATTCGATAGCATTTGCAGGCAGTTTGGTAGATGTACAGTCACCTTGCGATGGCGGTCGCGGACAAATACCAGTTGTTGTTCATTATTACCACTTTTTTAAAGATAAAAACGGCTTGTACGTTTACAGTACCGAGCGTAAAACCATTGAAAAAGTAACCGATGAAAATGTAGCAAGCAATTTTGAAACTATGCAGCAGTGGTTGCAAAAGAACAAAAAAGTTTAAGCGGCACGTTCTAAATGCGTAATAATCTGTTCAATTTCAACCGCCTTTTTCAACTGATTTCTCAATAAAAAGTCGCCGTATTTTTTCTGATGATTTTCAATAGTTCGGTTTAAGTGGGTTTTAAAAAGCAGGCTGTAATGTTTTTTGCTGTGTTCTTCAATCAGTTCGTAGCAACATTTTACCTCGTCAATATTTTGTTGGGTTATTTCGGTTTTAGATAAACTTTGAAGTAAATTATTCAGATAATTTTCCTTCTCGAATTCCAAACTGTTCAATTTGTCCTGATACACTTTGATAGTCGTTTCATCATTAATTTCTAACCAAGTAAGTTTTTCTAAATTGCAGTTTACAATTTTTAAATTCAACTGCAATAATTCGTACTGATGTCTGTAATATGTAATCATGTTTTCTTCTTTTGTTCAAATTTCCTGATTTGAAATGACGTTGTTTGTCGTTAAATGATTGTGATGTGTTAAATTTTATAAATTAACATTTTTAATAACAGTACGTAAAGGGTAAGCTGTATATTTAGACAATTAACTAAACAAAATGTACTATTATGACCGAAAATTATTTTCAATCAACAGACGAAAGTCAAAATTTTATCAATTATTTTAAAGCCGTAAACGCTACTTTTTTAAACGAAAACGTAAAGGCATTATTCATTGTAAAAGCACATGAAAAAGTGTATCTGAAATCGGTTTTTACAAAAGAAGAATATTTAAACAAGTTCACTTTTGTAACCACTTTTACCAATTTGGATATGGTGGTTGATACGCTTGATTGCGATGAAAACCCTGAAGGAAAACTTTTTCAGGAAAATTTACCAAACGAACAGTTAATCGATTTTTTTGTGAACTTGGACGAAGAATGTCTGGTGCAGATTTTTGACAGTGAATTAATATCGATTCCGTTTATATCAGAACATTATCAAATGGAAGTATTCTAAAACACAAAAAGCAACTCAAACCGAGTTGCTTTTTTTATTTTTCAAATTCCAGAACAGGTTGATCTGAAACCTCTGGTGTACCTGGCTGAACTGTACGTGTTAATCGCAATTTGTTATCTGATAAATTAACTTTGTAATATCCGGGAAATTCAGGATAATTAACCAAAATAGTTTCAGCATTTAACCAAAGATATCCAAAAGTTCCTTCTTGGCTAACATAAGCATGTTCACTGTTATTGGTCATTGAAATGTTTGTGGCATCAATATTCCAAACAACCGAACCTTTTTCAATCTGCGGTAATTCGGGTACAAAACCAAGATAAGCAGTCATTTTCCATTCGCCAGAAATTTCAGCACGCTTAAAATTCTCTTCACTGGTGCATGAAAACAAACTAATAAATGCAAATAATAAAATAAGTTTTTTCATAAGTTTAAATTTTAATTGAATAGATTAATGATATAATTTTATGAAGATACAAAAAATCGAAATTAAGTATCTTTGCCTAACAATTGATAACATGGATTTATTTACAAACAACGCTGCGACCGATAATTTATTGCCTTTTGATGGCGAAGTTATTTACCATGGAATTTTGTTGGATACCAATGAAGCCGATTATTTTTTCAATGTTTTGATGCAGAAAATTGAGTGGTATCACGATAAATCAATTATTTACGGAAAAGAAATCATTACCAAACGAAAGGTTGCCTGGTACGGATCTAAAGATTTTTCGTACACTTATTCAGGTTATACACGCATTGCAACACCTTGGATTGAAGAATTACTAGCATTAAAACAATTGATTGAATTATATACCGACAGTATGTACAATTCTTGCTTGTTGAATTTGTATCACAGCGGGGAAGAAGGTATGGCATGGCACAGCGATGGCGAAAAAGATTTGGTTGATAACGGTTCTATTGCGTGTTTAAGTTTGGGTGCACAACGACGTTTTGATTTTAAACACAAACAGTCGGCAGATAAAAAACAGTTCGATTTGCCAAATGGTTCGTTAATTGAAATGAAAGGCGAAACTCAAAAGCATTGGTTGCACAGAATTGCTCCGACAAAAAAAGTAACCGAGCCAAGAATTAGTTTGACTTTTAGACAGATAAAATGATTGGTGACTGATGCTTGACGCGGGATGTTTGTAAATGTAAGAATTTCCGTCACTTTGAGTAGCATAACGTAGTGAAGCGTATCGAGAAGTTTAAAAGTATAAGTTCTCGACAAGCTTCGGTTCTCGACTTCGCTCGAACTGACGAGGTGTAACAAGACTTATAAAAACTATGTTTCTATGTGGTAAAAATTAATCAGCGGGAAACCTATTTTGGAGCAAAAATATTCAAACCGAATCTTTTCGAAAAATTCAATATCATTTGGTAACCCGCAACCGAATTTCCGTGACTGTCTAAAGGCGCACTAAAAACACCAATTCCCATTTTACCCGGAACACTTACGGTAATTCCGCCGCCAACGCCCGATTTACTTGGTAAGCCAATTCTGCGGGCATATTCGCCACTAAATTCGTACATACCTGCAACCATCATTTGCGATTGGATCAATTTAGATAAATCGGTGTTTTTGTAAATAGCATCACCATCAAATCGAACGCATTCATTGGCAAAAAAGTAACCAATTTTAGCCAGATCTTCCGCTGTAACTTCTATCGAACATTGTTTAAAATAATTGTCTAATTGATCTTCCGTTCCGTTAATCAGTCCGCTGTTTTTCATAATGTAGAACATTCCTCGGTTACGGTGACCGGTTTCTTTTTCAGACAAATAAACAGTTTCATTATAATTAATGTTGTTGTTTTTGGTAATAAACCGAACCATTTTCAACACCTTTTGAAAAGCAGTTTCACCATCGCCTTCAATCATCGAAACTGTTAAAATGGCTCCGGCATTCATCATTGGGTTTAGTGGTTTGCCCGTAATTTCCAAACTTCCAAAATGATTAAAAGGTTTGTCTGATCCAAAATAGCCCATGTTTTTAAAAACAGCTTCTTCTCCATTTTCCTGAACAGCCACCATTAGCGCAATAATTTTAGAAATACTCTGCATGGTGAATTTCTTGTCTGTATCGCCCACGCTTATAACTTTTCCGTTTGTATCAACCACAGAAAAAGCAATAGCATCGGCATTCATTTTTCCTAATTCTGGAATATAATCGGCAACTTTTCCTTGCGAAGCAAAATGTTTATTCTGATCTAAAACTTCCTGTAAAACTTTTTCGGTAATTTTATTATCAGTTGATATTGCAGTCGATTTTTTCTGTGCATTTAAAGAAAAGCAACTCATGTTTACTGAAACAAATAGTACAAACAGTTTTATAAATAGCGATTTTTGCATGGTGGGAATTTAGATAGAATCAAAGATAAAATATTATTTTTGGCAAACACAAAAAAACAATATGAGTATTGATATAAGTAAAATCAGAAAATTATCAGACAAAGAACTTTTGGGTTACTTAAAGCCAAATACGCCATACACTATTGAAGCGTTATTGTTAGCTGTTGATATATTGGAAAAAGAAAGAAAATATATTTTTTCTGAAAGTGAAAAACTAAAAATCGACGAAGTAATAAATCAAAAAGAGCAGGATAATTTAAGAGATTTTCAAGAATATAATGATGATTATTCTGTTCCAGATACTCCAGAAAATAGTCACTATCCTAAATTACATTCCAAGAAGTACGTATTAAGTATGGGAATCACTTTTTCTAGTCTTGCAGCGGGTTATTTTATTTTTTATAATTTAAAGGATTTGGGTTTAAATTCTAAAATTAATACTCGAAAATTAATAGCAAGCTCGATATTTGGTTTTGTTGCTTTGGTCACATTCTTATTGCTTTATCATTTTTATGGATACGATTTCATGAAAGATTATGAATCCAAGTATACTGGATATAGTAGATATAGACTCACAGCAAACAATGTGTATGTTTATTTATACTTATTAATGAATGGATTATTCTCTTATGTTATTTGGGACGATTATATACCTAAAAGATTACAGTATCGATCAAAAAATACATAATTCAATCGAAAATATCACTCATTTTCGTACTTTTGAAATCAAAATAAAACTAACAATGTTACAATTAACTCAAGAAATTAAAGGAACTGCTTTTGTTTATGTTGTTAACGAGCAAACTTCTTTAAATAATCAAACACCTGATTATGTTAGTGAGGCTTTTAAAACCTTTCAAACCGCAGAAACAAAAGAAGATTTTTTTAAAATAGGCAACCAGTTCTACTTTTTCGTAAAAGAAAATAACGATTTGGAAAAAATGCGTGTTGCAGGTTTTAATATCCGACAAAAATTAGATAAAAAAGCAACCGATATTACCATCATCGGATCAGGCGAAACTACTTTGGCGTTGGCTGAAGGTTTGGCGCTATCGAACTATCAGTTTTTAAAATATTTTAAAGATGCCGACGATCGCGAATATACTTTAGAGAATATTTTTATGTTAGGCGATATTTCAGCCGAAGAAATCAACCGCATCAACAATGTAATAAAAGCAGTTTTCTGGGCTCGTGATATGGTTAACGAACCAAATTCGTTCTTAACGGCAAATCAATTGGCAAAAGAAATTCAGGAAATTGGCGATGAAGCACACTTTCATGTAGAAGTTTTCCGTAAATCAGAAATCGAAGCCTTAAAAATGGGCGGATTGCTTGCGGTAAATAAAGGTTCTATTCAACCGCCAACCTTTACGGTGATGGAATACAAACCTTCAAATCCTATCAACGACAAACCAATTGTTTTGGTTGGAAAAGGTGTTGTTTACGATACCGGCGGATTGTCGCTAAAACCAACGCCAAACTCAATGGATTTAATGAAATCTGATATGGGTGGTGCAGCAATGATGGCAGGAACGGTTTACGCAGCAGCATTAAACAAACTAAATGTTCATATTATAGGATTGATTCCCGCGACAGATAACCGTCCGGGTGGCGATGCGTATGCTCCGGGCGATATTGTTACCATGATGGATGGAACTACGGTTGAAGTGTTGAATACCGATGCCGAAGGACGTATGATTTTGGCAGATGCCATTAGTTATGCTACAAAATACACTCCCGAGTTGATTATAAATTCGGCAACGCTTACAGGTGCTGCTTTGGTTGCGGTTGGTACACGTGCTGCGTGTTTAATGAGTAACGCATCAAGCAATGTTACCAACGATATTTTAAATGCCGGTGAAAAAGTGTACGAACGTATGGTGCAATTGCCTTTATGGGATGATTATAAAGAGCAGCTGAAATCTACTTGTGCTGATTTGAAAAACATTGGCGGAAGCACTGCAGGAACCATTACGGCCGGTAAGTTTTTAGAGCATTTTGCGAAAGCTCCGTTTGTGCATATTGATATTGCCGGACCTGCATTTACTACTGCTACCGAAAATTATAAAGGAAACGGCGGAACCGGAACGGGAATCCGTGCACTGCATGAATTCTTTGTAAACTATAAAAAGTAAATTCAAAATCCGTTATCGTTTGGTAACGGATTTTTTATTAAACCTTGTTTTTTGATCCTATAAAATATATAAACTGATATTTAAAATCAACACATTAACAAACGGGATGTAGGGTAGTGGTGTACCCAATTTGGGGATTGGCTTCTACAATAAAACCTCAATTTATCTTAAAATTTAACGCTTTCTTGTTAAAAAAGCCAGTGGCACAGTACTTGAAAACTTTATACAAGACAAAACAAAAAAGTGTTTGATCATTTTAATCTAACCAATAAAAATTCAAACGCTTTATTTCTTAAAATAAAGTATATGCCCACAACCACCAACCAGTGTTTAAAAAGCAAACCGTTTTTAGACACGCAATCTTCATTGGAGACTAATCATCTTAAAATTGTTAGAGATGATGCATCCAAACAAAAAGCAGATCGAACTAAATTTTTAGATCAGCTTTCACTAAACTCCCTAAAAAACAAAGATTATTTAGTAGTAGGTGCCACCCTAATTTTAATGGTGCTGTCTATAGCTACGTTTATAAACTTTCAGCCCGATATGGAAAAACTGCACTTTGAACGTATGAGTACGTGGTGGGGTGCATCGATAAACTACATTGCCTTAACCTTATTGGTTTTGCAGTTAAGTTTTTTAACGTATTTAATTGTGCTGTACATAAAATACAAACCTGTAAAAGCTGTAAGTAACGATAAATTGCCAACCTGTACGGTAATTGTGCCTGCTTATAATGAAGGAAAACTGGTTTATGAAACCTTATTGAGTTTGGCTGATAGTGATTTCCCGCCAGAAAAATTACAGATTTTATCGATTGATGATGGAAGTAAGGATGATACTTGGCAATGGATGTTGAAAGCAAAAGCAAAATTGGGCGACCGATTGACAATTTATCAGCAACCAAAAAATATGGGTAAACGTCATGCGCTTTATCGTGGTTTTAAAGAAGGAACGGGCGATGTTTTTGTAACGGTAGATAGTGATTCTATTGTAAAAGAAGATACTTTGCGAAACTTGGTAAGTCCGTTTGCAGTGAATGAAAAATGTGGTGCGGTAGCAGGAAACGTTAGAGTTTTGAACAAAGCAAAAGGTTTGATTCCAAAAATGTTAAACGTAAGTTTTGTTTTTAGTTTTGAATTTGTTCGATCGGCGCAAAGTGCTATTGGTTCGGTTTTATGTACACCCGGTGCATTGGCAGCTTATAGAAAAGACGCAGTAATGAATTGTTTAGAAGATTGGATGAACCAAACTTTTATGGGACAACCAAGTGATATTGGCGAAGACCGAGCAATAACCAACATGATTTTAAAACAAGGCTTGCATGTTCTTTTTCAGAAAAATGCGTATGTATATACCAACATTCCCGAAAAATACAAAAGTCTGTACAAAATGTTTGTTCGTTGGGAACGAAGCAATGTTCGTGAAAACATTATGATGAGTAAGTTTGCCTTTACAAAATTCAGAGAAGAATCAACCGCAGGATCACGTATTTTACTAACCATGCAGTGGATTAAAGTAATTATGGCGTATCCTTTATTGGCGTTATTATTGTTTTTTGTAGTTACACATCCAGTATTGTTTGTATGTTCAAGTTTAGCAGGAATCTTTGTGTTCTCGAGCATTCAAATGTTTTTCTACGCAAAAAAATACAATATAGCCGAAGCATTTTTGGCATACACTTACAGCGTATTCTATTTGTTTACCTTATTTTGGATTACACCTTACGCAATAATAACCGCAGGTCGCAGTGGTTGGTTAACCCGCGATTTACCTGCAACAGCATAAATACAATTAAACTAACTATATTTTTTTAAATCGGTATGTTTTTATAGCATATCGATTTTTTTTATTTCATTAAGTAAAGTTTTCTTTACAAATTGAAAAGTTTGTTTATATTTGTAGCAAATAAACTTAACTATATAATTATGAACACAAACTTTTTATTTCCATCTAAATTTAAGATACTGGGTGTATTTCTATTAGTAATACCTTTTATAACAGCAATACTATTAAAGGTTTTAAATTTTGAATCAACTATTTACACAGCAGATTTTATAAAAATACAATTTCAAGCAATCATGTGTTTAGGGTTGTTTTTTATGATTTATTCCAGATACAAAGATGATGACGAAATGCTGTACATGATTCGTTTGCAAATAACTGTTCAAAGTTTATTTATAGCGATAATCTATTTAATAATAAGCCCGCTAATTGATGTAGTGATTTTTAAAGATGAAATACAGTCGCAATCGGCTATTCAAATCATTATGTTTGTATTAATTTGGCAAAATCTTATATTTCATCTAAAAAGGTTTCAATTGAAAAAAGAACTAACTTAAAACGATTGATTATGAATAATAAAAGTAGATTAATTCCGAAAAAGAGAATGTGGATCAGTTTAACAATTATATTTCTGCCTGTTTTAATCTTAATATTTCTTAAATCATCAGATTTTGATGAATTATTAGACTTTAGTAAACTTTCAAAAATTACTGCAAGTATATCATTGGTTGGAATGTTCTTACTTTTTATGACACAATGGACAAAAGATGATGGAGATGAAATGTACTTGCAGATGAGGTTAACGGCTGTTCTTTTAGGAGTAATTACAGGTATAACAACATTATTAGTGAGCTCTATTTTTAGTCTGATCAATTGGTTAGATTTTGATTATACTCATTATAATGGATTTGGGTTAATGTTTTTCATTTTACTTATAATATTATCCAATTTTGGACAGCAAATATATTCATTATCTAAACAAAGAGAAGAATGAAGAATTACATTAAAATAGAACGTGCCAGACACAATTTAACACAAGGAGATTTGGCGGAAAAGGTCGGAGTTTCACGTCAGACAATTAATTCTATCGAAACAAAAAAATACATACCGTCTGCGGTTCTGGCTTTAAAAATTTCCAAGATTTTCAATATGCCTTTAGACAGTCTTTTTGAGTTGGATGATGATGATTAAAAACAAAAAACCGGAAGCTGAACTTCCGGTTTTTTTAATATTAATTTAATTTTTTGTAGTTGTAATGCTCTTTTAACGGACCATCAATTTCTTTACCTTCGGTATCCAAACCAACCAAGCCGTTTTCAACAACTTTAACTTTAATATCAATATCTTTTCCTTTTAAATGAGCAACCGATCCGTTATCATGCCACATAATATCACCTGCATCGTTTACCTTTAATTTCTTGTCTAAATATTCGGCAGCGTATTTAAAAGTTCCGCTTTTATCTAACGTAATCGTCGTTTTAATTCCCGCACAGTCGGCACAAGGCAACGTTGCTTCGTATGTTCCGTTCCAATCTAACGAGTTTTGTGTAGTATGACCATCGTGTACATTTGTAAGTGTATCGTTTGCAATAATCTCCGTGCTGTCTGTACTTATTGTTGTTTCGGTAGTTGTTTCAGTTTCTTTCTTATTACAAGAAATCACGGTTAATCCTAAAACAAAAAATGTGAAGATACTTTTTTTCATAACATATAAATTTGTAATTGTATAATACATCATTCAAAAAAAATGCCAAAGACTCAATTCGCTCAAATAAAGGGTTTTAATGAATAATGTTTGAATGAATCAGTACATTTTGAGTATGATATACACAAATCACGACTAATTGTTGCTGTTTTTTGCCAGATCAATCAGTTTGTGAATGGTGTTTAAATTTCTGCCAGTTGCTGTTACCTTTAGTTTTTTCTCGAAGAAATTATTGTTCAGTTTAGAATTACTCATTCCGTTTGGCAGATAAAAATATAGTACTTTATCAATTACCTTAAACTGATCGGTTGCAAAATCGATTTTTTCTAAATCAGCAAGTAAATCGGCAACAGGTTCTTCATTCAAAAAAGTAAAAAACAATTTATTTGGTTCGATGTTCTCTGTAAACGGATTGTGCTTTAAAGCCGTTTCCATTTCCTGAAGATCTAGACAAAAAACAGCAATCTGTAACTGAAAATGATCGTGAATAAGTTGTTGAACTTTCGTTGAAACTAAATCTTTTTCTAAATCCGAACTTAAAATAATATTACCGCTTTGTATATACGTTGTTACATTTTTAAAAACGTTGTCAATTAAAACAGCTTTAAGAACCGCCATTTTAACGATGTTTTTGCCCGAAACATTCACACCGCGTAATAGAACAATATAAGTTTTCATGTGCTTATATTTTTTTGGCTACGTGATCGCTTTCGTTACCTAAACGGTCAATTGCCTTTAAAGCTACGGTATTACAATTCTTTCCATTTTTAGAACGAGCAACGCTTTTGTTCAGCTGATTTTTCGGAAGGATTTCAACCTGCCATTCGTTATCGTAACGCGTGTACAAAACCCACTGAAAAGCATCATTCGATTTACTGTTTGACCAATTTACGTTTATATAAGAATTGTCGTTGCTTACGGTTAAGGACGGCGTTGCAATTTTATTGATTTTCATCCACGGACTCAATGGAATTAACGCTTTTTCTTTATACGGACCATTTTTTAATGCCGGAATCATTTCGCTGTTGTCGGTTAATCCTGCAATACTGTAATGCACCGCACCTACGCTGTTTTTGCTTAAAACGTCGGCGGTAATTTTTATCTGGTTTACAATTTCGGTGGATCTGTTGGTTGCTTTAACTTCAACCGTATTCAAACCAGGCCATAAATGTCTGTTCATAGTGTTTTCATCTTGCCACCATTCCAATAAATCTTGAAAATTCTGACGTTGCGAATTAATCGGCCAGTATAGTTGAGGCGAAAAATAATCAACCCAGCCTTTGTTCAACCATAATTTGGCATCGGCATATAGCTCATCGTATTGAGAAGATCCTACAACGCCCGAAGGATAACCCGATTTCCAGATTCCAAACGGACTGATACCAAATTTCACATAAGGTTTTTCTTGTTTGATTTCTTTGTTGATACGTTCAATGAATTTATTAACGTGATCTCTGCGCCAATCAGCTTTTGAAAGTGTTCCATCAGCATTTTTATAAGTATTCCATGAAGCAGAATCAGGAAAATCTGCACCACCGTTGTATGATGCATAAGGATAAAAATAATCATCGAAATGAACCGCATCAATGTCGTAGCGCGATACAATATCTTTTACGACATTTGAAACGTGATCTTGTGTTTTTACGCTTGCCGGATCAAACCAATACATACCGTTTTTAAGTTTCACGATATTACTTGGCGATTTTTTAACCATTGATTCACTGCTTACCGAACCACCGCTTAAATGATGTGCACGATAAGGATTAAGCCAAACATGTAGTTCCATTCCGCGTTTATGGGCTTCTTCGATCCAAAATTCTAACGGATCGTAATAAGGTGATGGACTTTTGCCTGTTTCCCCGGTTAAATAGTACGACCAAGGTTCGTAATTACTTTTGTATAGAGCATCTGCAGCCGGACGTACTTGAAAAATTACCGCATTAAAATTGGCATCTTGCAATAAGTCAAGCAGTTTAATGGCTTCGTTTTTTTGTTCTTCGGTAGATAGATTTTTTCTGCTTGGCCAGTTAATATTGGCAACGGTGGCAATCCACGCCGCACGGAATTCGCGTTTAACTTCGGGTAAATTAATCTTTAAATCAGTAGCTGTGGCTACTTGTTCAACAGGTTGCGGATTTTTGGTAACCGGTTCGGTTTCAGATTTTTTTACAACCGTAACTCTTGTCGATTTTTGCTGCTGCTGTACCGCACACGATATTAAAGATAAAGAGGCTAGTGCTATAAAAGCCAGGTATTTATTTACTTTCAGTTTCATACAAATATAATAATGCACAAAAATAATAAGATAAATGAGTACCTGGCTAATTTTTAAGATATTCTGCTGTTAAAACAGATATTTTAGCTTACTGCTTTTCTAAAACGGCTTTTAAATTTGCGGTTCCTTGTTCAAAGTCTTTGTTCATATCGTAAACAAGACCCATTAAGTTAAATGGATAAGGCATTTCGCCATCAACCACCCAACGGACTTTGGTTTCGTTCGCGCTAACTGCTTCCGTTGTAAAAAACGATTTTGCAGGTTCGGTGCTGTCCATTAAAAACAAATCAATATCAACACGTTTGTTTTCTGTAATGTTTGTGATTACCTGCGATCCGCTACCAACTTCTTCGCTTTTCCAGCTGTATTTAAAACCAACAGTTCCATCAGTTCCTTCCGAAGTTTTTATGATGTTCGGATCTTGTTCAAACCAAACGCCAAAATTCTCCTGATTTTTAATGTGTTTTACATAATTGAAAACTTCTGCATTGGTTTTGTTGATAACTGCCGAACCTTCTGCATGAAATGTTTTAGGAAGAACGGCAGCAACAATAAGTGCTAAAACGATCAACCCTAAAAGGGTAAAAAGTGTGTATTTTAAAAATTTCATAGTTTAAGTTTTATGAGATGATGATCTGCTACAATTGTAATTTACAAATTTGTCAAGCTGAACTTGTTTCAGCGTCTCATTATTTTTTTAATAGTACAATGAGATTCCGGATCAAGTCCGGAATGACAAGTATGGGGCATATTTTGTAATTGTAATTAGATCTTCAATTATTAAACATTTTAGAAAACTTGCCGATTACTGACAAGTTTCCTGATAATTTCTGTTGAGTTTAAAATTAGGATTAGTTATCCCATTCTTTTGTTTCCTTCAAAATGAACCATCCACCAAATGCCGAATTGATCTTGAAACGATGCATATAATTCTGCCCAAAATTGCTCGCCTAATTCCATTTCAATTTTCATGGCGTTTTCAGATAAAGCAGTATAAAGCTCTTTAGCTTCTTCAGCCGTATCGGTATCTAACATTACATAAGTGCTGTTACCTAACGTTAATTTATGTCCGAAGTTTTCCAAACAGTCCGATCCCATAACCATTGTGCTTTCGTTAATCATAACAGCAGTGTGCATAATTTTCTGCTTGTCTTCGTCGCTCATCGGAAAGTTAGGATCTGCCGGCATATCGCCAAAACGGTGCATACCTACATTTGGCGATTTAAATACTTTTTCATAGAAATTAAACGCTTGTTCGCAGTTTCCGTTAAAGTTTAAGTACGCGTGAATTTTTGCCATAGTTTTATTTTTTTAGAGTTTAGTTTTATCAAAAATAAAAAACATTTTAGATATAATTATTTTCGAAAACAGCTTTTTCAGAATAAAATAATTTATTAATAATAGTTTCACATAAATTTTAGATGAAACAATTTTGATTTTTATAATTTCAGTAAAAAGAATTGATTTGGAAAATCTACAAAACCTACATACTTATTTTTATTCGGGCAAAACATTAAGTTTTAAGCATAGAATGGATTGTTTGCAGCAGTTTCAAAAGCTTTTGAACAATCATAAAAACGAAATGATTGCTGCTTTACAGGCCGATTTTAACAAACCTGCCTTTGAAACGCTGGCTACCGAAATTACCATCCTGCAAAAAGAACTGACGTATTTTAAAAATCAGTTAAAAAGCTGGATGCAGCCAAAAAGAGTTTTTCCAAGCATATTAAATTTTCCTTCGAAAGAAACTTTGGCGTATCAGCCTTTCGGTGTGGTGTTGATTATTTCGCCTTGGAACTATCCGTTGTTGTTGGCATTGCAACCTTTAATTGCAGCTTTGGCGGCAGGTAATTGTGCTGTTTTAAAACCGTCTGAATTAGCGCCAAATACTTCAGCTTTGCTTGGTAATTTAATCGGTAAATATTTTAGTTACGAATATATTCGGGTGATTGAAGGCGGTGTGGAAGAAACAACCGAGCTTTTAAATCATAAATTCGATAAGATCTTTTTTACGGGAAGTACTTCGGTAGGAAAAATCGTGCATCAGGCAGCGGCTAAAAATCTAACTCCTGTTGTTTTAGAGTTGGGAGGAAAATCGCCTTGTATAGTTACACCAAGCACAAATATTCCTTTGGCTGCAAAGCGCATTGCTTTTGGTAAGTTTGTTAATGCCGGACAAACCTGTATTGCGCCCGATTTTATTTTTATTCATCCTAAAGTAGAAAAACAGTTTATTGCCGAAATAAAGAAAGTGCTGGAAACTTTTTACGGAGACGAACCCGAAGCATCGCCTTATTTTGCTCGGATTATCAACGAACAACATTACCACCGCATTAAACAATATGTGTTGAAGGGTGATGTGTTGATTGGCGGACAAACCAATTCTAAGAAACGATACATTGCGCCAACGCTTATAAAGATAGACGATTTAAACGATGAGGTAATGCAGCACGAAATTTTTGGACCTGTGTTGCCAATTGTCAATTACAACAGCATAAACGAAATTGTTGCGTACAATCATGAAAACGACAAACCTTTGGCTTTTTATGTTTTTGGAGATGATTCTGCCGAAATCGAAACGCTTTTAAATCAGTGTAAATACGGTGGCGCCTGTGTTAACGATTGCTTATCGCACATTATTAACAACAAACTGCCTTTTGGTGGAATCGGTGCCAGTGGTTTCGGGAATTATCATGGAAAATTCAGCTTCGAAGCTTTTTCGCAAAGCAAAGCCGTAGTTTATCGTAAAATGTGGTACGACAATAAATTAAAGTATCCGCCTTATACAAAAAATAAGTTAAATTTGTTAAAAAGGTTATTTAAGTTCTTGTAAACGGCTAAAAAAAACTCTTAAAATTATAAATTTGTAAAAACCGCTTATTTTATGGAATTATATTACACGTTTTCAGTTTTAATTGTACTTGCCTCGTTTTTTGCTTATTTAAATGTCCGCTTTTTAAAATTACCCGGGACCATCGGTATCATGATTATTGCCATGTTGGTATCGGTTGCCATACGTTTGTTGGGTGATCAATATTTTCCCGAAACTACAAAAGAGTTTTTTATGCTGATCCAGGAATTCGATTTTACCGAAATTCTAATGGGCGCCATGCTAAACTTCTTACTCTTTGCCGGTGCCTTGCACATCAACGTTTCTGATCTGCGCGAACACAAATGGCCCATATTAACTTATGCGTCGGTAAGTGTGGTGCTGTCTGCCTTGATCATTGCCGGCTTGTTTTATATGATAGCCCCGATGTTGGGCATGGAAATTCCGTTTATATATTGTTTGTTGTTTGGAACACTTATTTCGCCGACAGATCCTATCGTTGTTTTAGGAATTTTGAAGGAAGCGAAAGTTCCAAAAATGATCGAAACAAAAATTACGGGCGAATCGCTTTTTAACGATGGTGTTGCCGTTGTAATGTTTGCCGTTGTGTTGAAAATGGCGACTGATGTTGATTTTGATGCTTCGGTAGGATCTGTTTCAAAACTGTTTTTGTTAGAAGCCGGTGGCGGAGTTTTACTTGGGGCACTTTTAGGATTTACCGCAAGCAACTTTATGAAAAAGATCGATGATTATAAAGTATCGGTTCTTATAACGTTATCAATTGTAATGGGTGGATTTTTAATAGCGAAGGAATTGCATTTTTCATCGCCTCTTGCCATGGTTATTGCCGGATTGATTATCGGAAATTTTGGAAAAACAGCTGCAATGAGTGAAACCACGCGCGATTATTTGAGTAAGTTCTGGGAATTGATCGATGAAATTTTAAACGCAATTTTATTCCTTTTCATTGGATTTGAATTATTGATGTTACCCGATTTACAGGAACAATTGTTATTAGGAGTTATTGCGATATTCATTTGTTTATTGGCAAGAACGTTGGCGATTTTTATACCTGCACGTACCATTTTGCGTAAAAACACCTACTCAAAAGGATCATTAACAACCATGGTTTGGGGCGGAATTCGTGGCGGAGTTTCCATTGCGTTGGTTATGAGCATACCTAATTCGGTTGGCGATATAAAAGATGTTTTGTTAGAAGTTACCTATATCGTAGTTCTGTTCTCTATTGTTGTACAAGGATTAACCGTTGGTAAAGTAGCCAAAAAGGTTTTAAAAGATGATGAACCTGCTGATATTAATGAAGCAACATAAACTAAAAACAGCAACCGATAAGGTTGCTGTTTTTTTTAATCTTTAAATTCTAACTTACTACCTTGTATTTTAAAATGATCTGTAGCAGTAAGTGGATCATCTAAAGATGATATGAAAATCCACTTATTTTCCGTTGAATTGATTTCTAATAAATCATTTTTAATTTGCACATGAAAGTTTCCAAAATAATTGTAAGGTTTCTTCAAAGAATAAAGTGTATTGTCAAAATCATTTGTGCCATTTAAAAAGTAAAATTGTTGTCTATTAATAAATATTAAATGTTGTTTTTTACCAATTTCTCTTATTAAAACATAAGGTTCAATTTCTTTAGAGTTTATTTGATGTTTTCCTTTTGATAGTACAATTTTAAAGTGATTATTTTCATGTAAAGTAACATCATTTATTAAATTATATGAATTATGGTAATTCATATAATTATTAATATGGTTAATTTCTGAAGACATACCTTTTACACAAATTAATTTATCTTTTCTGTTTTCAGAAAATAAACATAATTTTTGTGGTTGAGTATGAACCAAATAAGTAATTGCTTTTAAAACTTCATCAATATTAAGCTGATAATTATTTATTATTAATGCAGGCCCCTTATTATTGTTTATAAAATTCATATCATACAATGTGTTTGTAGGACGCACTTTTTCATTAAAGAAAATTCGAAAATTACAAGGTAATATATTTTTAAAATCAGTGTATGAACCTATGATGTAATGGTCTGCTTTCATAATGTAATCATAGTCGTATCTTAAATAAACTTTTTCTGAAGAGAAATTACTTTTAATGAAATTATTTAAGAACTCAGCATAATTTGTAACCTGATTAATTCTATTAGTATCGTAAGAATCTAGTTTTAAAGTTATGTGGATATTACTTTTTTCTATGCCAATGAACTGATCTTCATGAGCTAATAGATTTTGAAAGTTAACGAGAAAAATTATTAAAAGTAATTTTTTCATTTATAATAAGTTTTAAATCAAATAGCAATATACAAAAAAACGGCAACCGATAAGGTTGCTGTTTTTTATATCAAACCGGCACGTTTTAGTAGTGCGTTTGGAGAAGGTTCTTGTCCGCGGAATTTTTTATAAAGCGTCATTGGATGATCAGTTCCCCCTTGCGATAAAACAAAATCTTTAAACTTGGTAGCGATTTCTTTGTTGAAGATTCCGTTTTGTTCAAAATAATCAAAAGCATCGGCATCTAATACTTCAGCCCATTTGTACGAATAATATCCTGCGGCATATCCGCCTGCAAAAATGTGCGAAAAAGCAGTGCTCATAACGTTTTCGGCAACATCGGGATATAATTTGGTAGTTTCAAATTCTTGGTTTTCGAATTCTTTTAAGCTGCCTATATTTTCTGGATTTTTAGAATGCCAAGCCATATCTAACAATCCAAAACTCAACTGGCGCAAAGTTGCCATTCCTTCTAAAAAGTTGGCACTTTCTTTAATTTTATTAATGTATTGTTGTGGAATGGTTTCACCGGTTTCGTAATGTTTTGCAAACAACGCCAATGTTTCTGGCTGATACACCCAGTTTTCCATAATCTGACTCGGTAATTCCACAAAATCCCAATAAACTGATGTTCCGGATAACGACGGATACGTTGTGTTTGCTAACATTCCGTGTAAGGCATGACCGAATTCGTGAAACAACGTAGTAACTTCGTTAAAAGTTAACAACGATGGTTTTGATTGAGTAGGAGGAGTAAAGTTGCAAACAATGGAAATGTGCGGACGCTCATTTACATCGTTTTTAATCCATTGCGATTTAAAAGAAGTCATCCACGCGCCGTTACGTTTGCCTTTTCGTGGGAAAAAGTCGGTATATAACAATGCTATTTTTTCTCCGTTATCGTTGGTTACATCAAACGTCTGCACATCGGCGTGGTATTTATCAACCGTAAAAACTTCGGTAAAATGCAAACCAAACAATTTCTCGGCAACGGTAAAAGATCCGTTCAAAACATTTTCCAGTTTAAAATAAGGTTTCAAAGCTTCATCGTCTAAATTAAAACGTTCTTGTTTCAATTTTTCGCTGTAATAACTTCCGTCCCATTTTTCTAATCGATCAATTCCATCCAATTTTTTAGCATAAGCCGTCAACTCTTCGAATTCTTTTTTGGCAGCTGGTTTTGCTTTTACCAATAAATCATTCAAAAAAGATAGTACTTTTTCAGGATTTTGCGCCATACGTTCTTCCAAAACAAACGCAGCATGATTTTTATAACCCAATAACTGTGCACGTTGGTTGCGTAATTTTACAATTTTAAGAACAATTTCTTCGTTGTTGTAATCGTTCTTTTGAAAGCCTTTTTTACCATTTGCAATAGCGATTTCTTTACGCAATTCTCGGTTTTTAGCATAGGTTACAAACGGCAGATAACTTGGGTAATCTAAAGTGAAAATCCAACCGCTTTTTTCTTGTTGTTCTGCAAGATTTTTAGCAGCTTCAATTACACCATCGGGCAATCCAGCTAAATCTTCTTCGTTGGTAATGTGCAGTTGATACGCATTGGTTTCTGCCAAAACATTCTCGTTGAATTGTAACGAAAGCACCGATAATTGCGCATCAATCTCACGTAATTCTGTTTTTTGATCATCGTTTAACAACGCACCGTTACGCACAAATCCTTTATAAGTTTTGTCTAACAACGTAATTTGTTCGGTAGTTAAAGTTGATTTGTCAAAGGTATCGAACACCTGTTTTACGCGTTTGAACAATTCAGGATTTAGCGAAATATCGTTTCCAAAAGCTGATAATTTTGGAGCTACAATTTGAGCGATTTTCTGTAATTCTTCGTTGGTTTCTGCCGAATTCAAATTAAAAAAGATGTTCGAAATTCGATCTAACTGCATACCCGAAAACGACATGGCTTCAATCGTATTTTCAAAAGTAGGAGCATCGGTATTGGTAATAATCTGTTGAATTTCTGCTTTTGCCTGCTTAATTGCTTCATTGAATGCCGGTTCGTAATCGGTGGTTTTTATCTGTGAAAACGGAGCCGTATCAAAAGCCGACAATAATATATTTTCCATAATTCGTTTTAAATTGAACCATAAAAGTACAGATTTTAAAATGTAACTGTTTTAGAAAAAAGTTAAAAACTAGCTTATTTAAGCAAACCATATAGTTGTAAAATATCTTTAAACTTTGGGTTTTTAAGATAATGATCAAAATCGTGTGACTTTTGACCTGTAAAACTGGTTTTTTCGAATATGGTAAAATGGTTGCATAACTCGTTGAAAGTATCTTCTTTATAACCTAAATCGGTTGGTTTTAAAGTTTTTGACAAAACGCCAATGTATTTTTTCAGTAAATTATCGGTATTGTTAATCGTTATATGAATTTTTTTTATTTGTGGCGAAAAAGTACAAAATTCAGGTTCTTCATTAATAGACGCTTTTAATTTAAAATCGGCACTGCCAACTGCAGGTGCTAGCATAATACATGTAATACTGTTGTTGTTTTCTTTAAGACTTTTTGAATTGTCTACATCTATATTATGGTTTTCTAATGTTTCAGTTTTAGTACTTTCAGAAAATTTAGGGCTACTAAGAGCGCTTAAAACTACAGACGCACCTCTGCTATGCGATATAATGTAAATGTCTTTGTTTGTAATAGTATTTAAAATTCTGCGTAAGCCAAATTCGCCTGCCATTTGACTAAAGTTGGTGGCGTTAAACCATATTTTTGCGCCCCCAAATATAGATTCCGACGATAAGCCATCCCAATAAAACTGAATAATTTCATCGGTTCCATTATTAATATTCATAATTTTTCGGGCTGATTCATAGTTTTGCGTGCTTCTTCTGGCGTTTGAGTTGAAGCCGTGTACAAAAATAATGACGCGCTTTTTGTTTTTAACACTCTCTGAAATAGTCTTTAAAAAAGAAGTCTCGGTTTGTGTAAGTTGATTTTCAATACCTTTTTTGGTAGCAATCTTCATTAAAGAGTATTCATTTCTTTTAGCATTTTGCGGTGGGTTTCCGTAAATAACTCGCCATTTGTTGGGATAGAAATTTCCATTCTGATCAACAAAACTGTAAATAATATTTGGCTGTTCTTTTACGTTAGGATTTTCGGATTTTGGTATATTGTGTGTAGCAGCACATGCCGTTAACAGAATGATGAAATTAATACATAAAAACCATTTTTTCATGAGAAATACATTTTATACAAGATAACGAATTATTGTTTTAGGTAAAAAAAATTGAACAATTAATAAAATGTATTTGTTTAATTTTTACATTAGGAATATGAACTAAAGTGTTTATGAAAAATTATATATTAGTTGTTTTTGTCGTTTGTTTTTGCTGCATAAGCTTTGCGCAAAATGGTACATTTGATCCGGAAAAGTATTATACAACTAAAGATTCGGTTTTACTGGCATCTTTTGAAGAAGATATCGTATATGTTTTAAAAGATAATTTTAATGACGTAGTTAGTAAACACCCTGAATTTTTTAAAGAATATCCAACTGATCCGTATGTTACTTATAGTTCAATACCAAGTTCTGTTGAGTTTGGAAGTGAAGTAGGACAGGATGATTATTATTTATATTATGCATACTTCTTAAGGAACACCAACGAAATGTATAAGATTGATGATGATTTTGGTCATCAACGTAATAAAATAATGATCATTTACACCCGATTAAACAGAATATTTAGTTTGCTTGATGGTGGCGGTCCGGGATACATGCATTCATACCGACGTACTTTTGGCGAAGCAGAGTATGCTGTTTATTTATATGCTTTAACGCGGGATCGAGATGATTTTTCAGTAAAATACGATATTTCAAAGCAAAAAGATTTGTTTAAGCAAACATTACAACAAATTGTTACTGATAGATTAGAAAATACATTTGATATTGATGAAACCGAAAAACCAGAGTTGAAAAAGAAACTATTTACTTTAATTAATGAAATTGATGCTCAAATAACAGATGCTTTTTATCTTACACAAGCACAAAAATTTTATTATGATAGTTATCAACTTGGTAAAAAAATGAATGAATCAATGGTTTTTGAAAGAAATCCTGCAAGGTCTTTCTGACCTTGTATGTGTTGAGTTGTCTAAAAAACATAGCTACAAGGTTTTAAAAACCTTGCAGCAGCAAAAAGAGCAACCGATCAGTTGCTCTTTTTGTTATTTTAAACCTTCGGCTGCTTTTAAAACAGCTTCTTTTAAACCTAATTTGTAGTCGATCATTTTTTGTAGCAACTCTGTATTTTGACTTGCTAAAATTTGAACTGCCAATAAACCTGCATTTTTTGCTCCGTTTAAAGCTACGGTTGCCACTGGAACACCACCCGGCATTTGCAGAATTGATAAAACAGAATCCCAACCGTCAATAGAATTGCTCGATTTTACTGGAACACCAATCACCGGCAGCGGACTCATACTTGCAACCATTCCCGGTAAATGCGCGGCACCACCTGCACCTGCAATAATTACATTGATGCCGTTTTTGTGTGCGTTGTTAGAAAAATCGACTAATTTTTCTGGAGTTCTGTGTGCTGATACAATATCAACATGTGTTTCTACGCCAAATTCTTTTAATATATCTATGGCATCTTGCATTACCGGCATATCCGAAATGCTGCCCATTACTACTGCTACTTTCATTTTATATAGTTTTTTAGCTTTCGGTTTTTAGTCGTTAGCTTTTAATTATCTCATTTTCAGTTTTAAAACTATTTACTAATCACTCTAATGGTTTCTTTGACTTGTTGGGCAACTTTACGTGCTTCGGTCATGTTTTCGTTTACAATGGTAACATGTCCCATTTTTCTGAACGGACGTGTTTCGCGTTTTCCGTAAATATGTGGAGTGACACCATCAATCGCCATGATTTTTTCTATGTTTTCATAAACAACCTCACCCGAAAAACCTTCTTCACCAACTAAATTCACCATAATTCCGGCAACTTTACTGTCGGTGTTTCCTAAAGGTAAATCTAAAATGGCGCGAATGTGTTGCTCAAATTGTGAAGTATAACTCGCTTCGATTGAATAATGACCAGAATTGTGCGGACGCGGAGCTACTTCGTTTACTAAAATTTCATCATCTTCGGTTTGAAACATTTCAACAGCCAACAAACCAACATGGTTAAAACTTTCGGAAACTTTCAAAGCAATTTCGCGAGCGTTATTAGCAACAGTTTCGCTAATACGTGCCGGACAAATTACATATTCTACCTGATTGGCTTCCGGATGAAATTCCATTTCTACCACAGGATAGGTTTTAATTTCGCCCGATGCCGAACGAGCTACAATTACCGCTAATTCGTTTTTAAACGGAATCATGGTTTCGGCAATACATTCTGTTTCTGGTAAATTTTCCAAATCAATTACCTGGCGAACCACTTTAACTCCGTTTCCGTCGTAACCACCTTCGGTTGCTTTCCACACAAATGGAAGTTCCACCAAACCGTTTTCAACATCCATTTTTAATGCTGGTAAGGTTTTGTAACGTTTGTAAGGTGCAGTAGGAATATTATTTAAAGTATAAAAATCTTTTTGATTTCCTTTGTTTGATATTAATCGCAACGTTTTTGGCGACGGATACACTTTTTTACCTTCGTTTTCCAAGGTTTCCAAAGCTTCCAGGTTTACGTTTTCAATTTCAATGGTTAAAACATCAACCTGATTTCCCAAATTAATCACGGTGTCGTAATCGTTCAACGAACCTTGAAAAAATTTGGTAGCACCAAACTGACAAGGTGCTTCGGCACTTGGATCCACTACATACGTTTGAATATCGAACTTTCGGGTTTCGGTCAGCATCATTTTACCTAATTGTCCGCCACCTAAAATTCCCAATTTAAAATCTGATGAAAAATAGTTCATTATGTTGTTGTTTTAAGTGGCAAAGATACTGTTTCAAACCACATTATAAAAATGTAAAATTATGATTTTTGCTTATGCAAAAGTTTTAATATTTTTCTTCCTCGACTTAAAAACGATGGTTCCTGCAATAGCAAATTTTGCTCGATTAGCGCGATTAACTGCTCTTTAATCCACTCTTCTTGATCGACCAAAAAATACAGAATATTAATAGCGTTAACTCTTGTTGCCACTGCCGATGGTAGAATAATCCAATCGAACATTGTATGAATAATCTGCTGTTTTTGTTCTTTATTGTAAAGGTTTTTATTGTTTTTTAACTGATGAAATATCGTTCGGGAAACACAGCGTTTGGTAGATTCATGAGTTTCTTTCAACGCTTTTTCCAGATACAGATCCAAAAAATCGTTCAAATAATCAATATGGCGTTCCACCAACATATCCAACGCATGATACAGCACAATTTTCTGTTTATCATCAACAAAATAAATTACTTCAATAAAAGCATCAGCCAAAATGCCCTGATCTAAAATATGATTCATAGCCAAAGTTCGGCTTGGTGTACTTAAGTTGTGGTGATGCGTTGAGAAATAGGTAATTACATCCATATAAAATTATTAAAAAGGAAATTTAAGTTAAAAATAAAAATATATTTGGCAAAACTGCGAATAAACTTTAATTAAAGTACACGTATTCGTATATTTGCACGGTTAAAAATAATATGGAAATTCAAATCTTAGATAAAACCTTTGTACCCTACCTTTCGGCATTAGAAATTGATGCAGAAGTACAGCGTGTGGCAAAAGATTTATTGAATGATTACAAAAACGAAGTTCCTGTTTTTTTAGTAGTTTTAAACGGCGCGTTCATTTTTGCTGCCGATTTAATGAAACATTACACCAGTGCGGCAGAAATTTCATTTATAAAAATGGCATCGTACAACGGTACAGAAACTACGGGCAACGTAACAGAACTTTTAGGATTGGATATTGATCTAACCAACAAGCATGTTGTTATTGTAGAAGATATTGTTGATACCGGCAACACCATTGCAGCGCTGTACAATTTAGTGAATAGATTTAAGGTAAAAAGCATAAACACAACAACCTTGTTTTTTAAACCAGAAGCTTACAAACAAAACATTGATATTAAATACACAGGTTTTAGTATCGAAAATAAGTTTATTGTTGGTTACGGATTAGATTACAACAAACAAGGCAGAAATTTAAGCGAAGTTTATCAAATAAAATAACATACAAAAATGATTGCAATAGTTTTATTCGGAAAGCCGGGTGCAGGCAAAGGCACGCAGGCAGAGTTTTTAAAAGAAAAATACAATTTAACGCACATTTCTACGGGCGATGTTTTCCGTTTTAATATTAAGAACGAAACAGAGTTGGGCAAGAAAGCGCAAGAATTTATTAATAAAGGCGAACTGGTTCCCGATGCAATTACGATTGATATGTTAAAGAACGAAGTAACCAACAACATGGATAAAGCTGGTTTTTTGTTTGATGGATTTCCAAGAACAATTGCACAAGCCGAAGCGTTGGATACTTTTTTACAATCGATTAATTTAGAAGTAACAGCAACCGTTGGTTTAGAAGCTGATGACGATGTTTTGGTTGCTCGTATTTTAGAGCGCGGTAAAACTTCGGGCAGAGCAGATGATCAAGACGAAACAAAAATCCGTACACGTTACGAAGAATACAATGAAAAAACGGCTCCGTTAATTGAGTATTACACCAACAAAAATAAATACCATGCAGTAAACGGTATCGGATCCATACAGGAAATTACCGAAAGATTAAGCGCGGTGATTGATCGCTTTTAATCTTAAAAAAAATAATTTTAAATAATCTTATCCTTTTTCGTAATTTAGGATAAGATTATTTGCATTTAATAGAACAACAATAGTGGAAATTTTAATCATCTTTATTTTAATCATTTTAAACGGCATCTTTTCAATGTCAGAAATGGCATTGGTTTCATCTCGAAAAAACCGTTTAGAAATGGCAGCAAAAAAAGGCAGCAGCAGTGCAAAAGCCGCCTTAAAGCTGGTTGAAGAGCCCAACAACTTCCTGTCAACCGTACAAATCGGTATTACCTTAATCGGTATTTTAACAGGTATTTATTCGGGCGATAAAATAACCACTGATTTACAGACTACAATTGCACAAATTCCATCGCTACAGCCTTATGCATCATCTTTAAGCGTTGGTGTGGTGTTGGTTTTGCTTACTTTTTTCACATTGATTTTAGGTGAGCTGGTTCCAAAACGTTTAGGTTTGAATTATCCCGAAGCCATTGCCAAAATGGTAGCTATTCCAATGACATTTGTTTCAAAAATTGCCGCACCGTTTGTGTGGTTGCTTACAAAATCGTCTGATTTACTATTGAATATCTTCAACATTAAACCAACTGCCGACGGAAAAGTTACCGAAGAAGAAATTAGATCGATCATTAAAGAAAGTACCGAAATTGGCGAGGTTCAGGAAATTGAACAAGACATTGTAGAACGCGTTTTCAATATTGGCGATTTAAAGGTAAACGCTTTAATGACGCACCGAAAATCGGTTATGTATTTAGATTGCGAAGACAATTTGCAGGAATTAAAAGCAAAAGTAATTGAAGATTTACATTCGTTCTACCCAGTTTGTGAGGGTAGTTTAGACGAAGTTATTGGTGTAGTTTCTTTAAAAGATCTGTTTATTTTGTTTGAAAAAGACAATATCGATTTAAAATCGATCATAAAAGAACCTACATTTTTCATTGAACATACATCGGCTTACAAAGCGTTAGAACTTTTTAAATCGTCTAAAAATCATTATGCGCTGGTTTCAGATGAATACGGAGTAATTCAAGGAGTAATTACCTTAAACGATATTTTAGAATCGTTGGTGGGCGATGCATCTGAATTTTACGAAGAAGAATTTAAGTTAGAAGAAGTTGCCGAAGGCGAATGGATTGTAGATGGATTTTATCCGTTGCACGATTTACTGTCGTATTTTGAGTTAGATGAATTAATGCCCGATTACGATGTAACAACTATAAGCGGTTTGGTTATGAAAGAATTATCGTACATACCAAAAACTGGCGAAAAATTAATTTGGAATAAAATGGAGTTTGAAGTATTGGCTTCAAACGGAGTAAAAATTGATAAAATAGGCATTAGCTTATTAAAAGATTAAAACAATGACAGAAGGAAATTTTGTAGATTACGTAAAAATATATGTAGCATCTGGTAAAGGTGGTAAAGGATCATCGCATTTACACCGTGAAAAGTTTATTGAAAAAGGTGGTCCCGATGGTGGAGACGGTGGTCGTGGCGGTCACGTAATTATTCGTGGTAACGAAAGTTTATGGACACTGCATCATTTGCGTTTTCAGCGACATATAAAAGCAGGTCACGGTGGCGACGGAGGTAGTTCGCGCAGTACAGGTAGCGATGGTGAAGACCGTTATATTGATGTGCCGCTTGGAACAGTTGTTAAAGACAAAGAAACTGGTGAATTGCTTTTTGAAGTTACCGAAAACGGCGAGGAAGTAATTCTTGCAAGAGGCGGTAAAGGTGGTTTGGGTAACTGGAACTTTAGATCTTCAACAAACCAAACACCGCGTTACGCACAACCTGGAATGCCACCGCAAGAGGTTGATATTATTTTAGAATTAAAAGTTTTGGCAGATGTTGGTTTGGTTGGATTTCCAAATGCAGGAAAATCTACGTTGCTATCTGTTTTAACATCGGCAAAACCAAAAATTGGCGATTATCCGTTTACAACTTTAAAGCCGAATTTGGGAATTGTAGAATACCGCGATTTTAAATCATTCGTAATTGCAGATATTCCTGGAATTATCGAAGGTGCTGCCGAAGGTAAAGGATTAGGACATTATTTTTTACGACACATTGAACGAAATTCAACGTTGTTGTTTTTGATTCCTGCCGATACCGACGATATTAAAAAAGAATTCGATATTTTGCTGGATGAATTAAGAAGATACAATCCGGAAATGTTGGATAAAGACCGTTTAATTGCCATTTCTAAATGCGATATGTTAGACGATGAATTAAAAGCAGAACTAAAAATACAGCTTGATAAAGAATTTGACGGACTTCCGTATATCTTTATATCATCAGTTGCACAGCAAGGCTTAACCGAGCTAAAAGATAAATTGTGGCAGATGTTGAATTAATACATGTTTTTTAAACATGTATCATTTTGGTTCTTAATAAAAAAATCCTCTTTAAATTTAAAGAGGATCTTTCAGTTTATAAATTAGGTATTCTTAAAACCTGACCCGGATAAATTTTATCAGGATGGGTTAACATGGGTTTATTTGCTTCGAAAATAGTGTTGTATTTGTTGGCATCGCCGTAAAACTCTTTAGAAATTTTCGATAATGTATCGCCACTAACAACAGTATAAAATTTTGCTTGTGGTGCAGGTGTGGCAACAGTCATTAAGTTATCAACCTGATCTACGCCTTCAACATTACCAATAGCTAAAATAATTTTTTCGGCATCTTCTTGTGCAGCTACTTCGCCTTCAACCTTAACATCATCATCAGTAACCGATAATTTTAGTTTGTTGTAAGTTAAACCCAATTGTTTAACATAATCTAACAAAGCTTGTGCCTGCAATGTTTTTTTCTCTTCAACAGGAGCTTCCTGTTCTTTTTTGCCAAAAATTTTAGCGCCCTTTTCTTTAATAAATGAAAATAATCCCATAACGTAATTAATTTTTAAATTTTAATAAATGTAATAAAAAATATATAATGTGATCAAATTTTAGCAACTGAATTTAATATCGTACTAAATAAAATGTCCCTAAAAATTTTAGAGACATTTTTTATTAATAACTATATTGTGCTGTATGGCTGTTTGGGTTGGTTACCGTAATATTTTGTTCGTCTTTTACAACCGTTCCATTAATTTCTGCTTTGTAAGAATAGGTGATACTTTTATCTGTAAAAGGGATAAACTGCATACTTAAACTTGCAGCAGGTAATGGTGAAATACTTTCAATAACATACGTTTTAGTAGATCCTGAAAAGCTTTGTTTATCTAAAGAAATACCTGTTTCGTTTGCACGTTCTGCTCCATTCACTTTCCAAATAGTATTGGTGTTGAAAGAAGAACTTACTGCAACAAACGAAATATAATCGTCCATAGTTACATTATCAATAGTAATGGTAAATTTCATGTTTTTTCCTTCCATTCCCGGAATCCCTGGATTAGCTCCATCATCGCTACTGCTACAATTTACAAAAAGAACACTTGTTACAACGGCTAAAGTACACAAGCCGATAAAATTTTTGAATATTTTCTTCATGGTTTAAAATTTTTAATAAAACCATTTACTAAAACTGAACCATTTCTTATAATGTTACAATGTGTATGGTTTTTTAAATTGATATTTAATAGTATCCGTTACAAAATCAGCTGATTATTGTTTGATGATTTTGAAAAATGTCAATTTAAAAGAATATAAAAGCAGATTGTTTTACCGATAGATTGTAGCTTTTTGTGGAGAAATTCCGCATAAAGTTTATTCTTTATTAAAAAAGTAAGTACATAAAACTAATAACTTCCAACTAAAAACAATTTATTATCTTCGCTGTAAAGAAAAAATCAACAATAAGAATGAAAAAATTAAGCTTAATCCTTTCTTTGTTCATGCTTGCAATGCCTTTAGGTATGTTTGCAAACGAAGGAATGTGGTTTTTAATGTTTATTGAACGTTTAAACCACCGCGATATGCAAAAAATGGGGTTGCAATTAACTCCTGACGAAATTTACAGCATAAACAACCACTCGTTAAAAGATGCTATTGTACAGTTTGACGGCGGTTGTACTGCAGAAATTATTTCGGATCAAGGTTTGGTTTTAACGAATCACCACTGTGGATACGATAAAATTGCAGAACTTTCTACTCCGCAAGACGATATTTTAACAACAGGTTTCTGGGCTAAAACAAAAGCTGATGAGCGTAAACCTAAAGATATTTCGGTACGTTTCTTTGTTCGTATGGACGATGTTACCAAACGTATTTTAGGAGTTGTTACTAAAGGAATGACCGAAGCTGAACGTGAAAAAGCGATCAATCAGGAAATAGCAAAAATTGATAAAGAAAATAACGAAGGCGGTAAATACACTGTTTCTGTTCGATCTTTCTTCCAAGGGAACGAATATTACTATTTTATTTACCAAGATTATACCGATGTTCGTTTGGTAGGAACTCCGCCAGCATCAATCGGAAAATACGGTGGCGATACAGACAACTGGGAATGGCCACGTCACACAGGCGATTTTTCATTGTTCCGTGTGTATGGTGATGCTAACGGAAATCCTGCAGAATACGCTGCAAACAACGTTCCGTTAAAACCAAAACACTTTTTACCTGTAAACATTCAAGGTTTAAAAGAAGGCGATTTCTCTATGATTTTAGGATATCCTGGTAGAACAAACCGTTGGATGCCGGCAGAAGGAATTCAGCAAAACGTTGAATTTGCTTATCCTGCTTGGGTTGAAGGATCTCGTTTAGGTTTAGACGTGATGAAAAAATACATGGATAAAAGCGACGAAGTTCGTTTGGCATACGCAAGTAAATACGCAGGTGTTGCAAACTACTGGAAAAACCGTCAAGGAATGATTGATGCGTTAACAGAGCAAAAAACAGCTGATGAAAAACGTAAAAACGAAGCCAAATTTAACAAATGGGCTAACAAGAAAAACAATAAAGAAGAGTACGGAACGGTTGTTGCCGATATCAACACATATTACGCTGCAACCAACGAAAAGGCACGTCACGATAATTATTTAATGACCATTTTACGTACATCAAACTTGGCAGCATTGCCTTACAGTTTTGGTCGTGCGTTGATACAGTATGCTGGTGAAAACGAAGCAAAGCGTGCAGAAATGCGCCCAATGTTAGAAGAAGCAATTAACGATTCGTACAAAGAATTTCACGGTCCGTTAGAAGCAGAAATGTTGGCGCGACAGTTAAATCTGTATGCAACAAAATCTACTGGATATGAAGTAGCGCCTTATGTGAAATCTTTAGGAGAGAAAAATAATTTCGACTATTCTAAAATTGTTGATAAAGCATTTGCAGGAAGTATCTTTTCATCAAAAGATTTATTGTTGAAGTACTTGAAAAATCCTGAAAAATCAATGATCGAAAACGACGAATTATACAAAATATCGTCAGATTTATTGACAAAATACCGCGAGCAACCAGCAACATTGGCTCCATTACAAGAAAAATACAATGTAGCATTCCGCAAATTGGTTGACGGATTACGTAAAGCAAATCCAAAAACAAAATACTATCCAGATGCAAACTCAACTTTGCGTTTAACGTATGGAAAAGTGATCGATTTACCTCGTGGAAACAAAGTGAACGATGCCAAAGAAAACTGGTACACGACTCTAAAAGGAACCATTGCAAAACATAAAGCAGGCGACGAAGAGTTTGAAAATCCACAACGTTTAATTGACTTGTACAACGCAAAAGATTACGGACAGTATGCCGATAAAGACGGATCGTTACACGTAAACTTTTTAACAGATCACGATATTACAGGTGGTAACTCTGGTTCACCGGTTTTAAACGGAAAAGGGGAGTTGATTGGTTTAGCTTTCGACGGTAACATTGAAGCTATGGCTGGTGATGTTATTTTTGATCCTAAATTACAACGTACCATTAATGTTGATATTCGTTACGTATTGTTCATTATTGATAAATACGCGGGTGCAACCAACTTAATCAATGAATTGAAGATTATTAAGTAATACCGATAATTTCAAAATAATAAGAAATCCAAGAGCAATTTGTTCTTGGATTTTTTTATTGATATTGATTTTTTTATGATATAAGTTTTGTCAAGCTGAACTTGTTTCAGCTTCTCATCATCAACATCATTCAAATTCAACTTACGTAAGTTCAGATATTCATCATTGGAAAAAATAATTAACGTTATAGCATTTAACATTAAAATTGATTACTTTTAATTGAAATTAAATGCTATTAATTATGAAAAAGATCCATTTTAAAAAAATCATACTACTTCTTTTAATTGTTGTTGGTCAGCATGTTTTGGCACAAAACAAAAAAGTAAAATCAGTTTCGCACGATGCTTTATCCAAAGCGGGTACTTATACCGAATATGTTTCAAGAAGCGGTGCCACAGTTAAAGTAGGCGACAGTCTGCAAATTAACAACCCGAGTAATTTTGAACGTTACATGTACATCACCCAGAACGATGCCTACCTGCGTGCCGACAATATGAACAAAAAATTAAAGCTGAAAGCTATAAATGTATCGGGCGACGATAAAAAGGGTTACAGTGTGTTCTTTACTTGTAAAGGTTTGGGGGCAACGCCTGTTTTTGTTCGATACGAAGATGCGGTGCAAACAAACGAAATTAAATTGTTAACCGAAGATAACGCTACTTTGCAGGAATAGTTTTTTCTTTGCATTATGAAAAAGATTTGGTTGTTAATGTTGCTGGTTTCCTTATTGATAGCTTGTTCGGCAAAAACAGAAAAAATAAGCACGGCATTTTACTTTTGGCGTACAACGTTTAGTTTAACCCAAACAGAACAGCAGTATTTAAAAGATCTGGATGTCAAAAAACTGTACATTCGGTATTTTGATGTGGCTTTACAGAACAATGAAGCTATTCCTGTGGCTCCGGTAGTTTTTAATCAGAAACCATCGGGTTACAACATTGTTCCGGTTGTTTATATTAAGAATGAAGTTTTTCTACAAAACGGTGCTGCTGATAGTTTGGCGCTAAAAGTTTACAATTATATCCAACAGATTAATAAATCGGCAGATGTATCGGTAAACGAAATTCAGTTTGATTGTGATTGGAGTCTGAAATCGAAAAAAAACTACTTTCAGTTTATAGAAGACTTTAAAAAACTGCATCCTAATTTATCGGCAACCATTCGTTTGCATCAAATCAAGTATCCCGAAAAAACTGGCATTCCTTCAGTAAAAACAGGGGTGTTAATGTATTACAACATGGGCGTTATCAATGCCGGCGACGATAATTCCATCTACAGTCAAAAAACAGCAAAAAACTACATCAATTCGTTACAAAATTACAATCTGCCTTTAAATGTTGCCTTGCCCGTTTTTAGTTGGGGCGTGCACGTTCGAAGCAATCAGGTTACCAATTTAATAGGTGGTTTGCGTGTGAACGATTTAAAGGGAGATCAATTTGAAAAGACCAGAGAAAACCGGTTTAAAGTGGTGAAAGATATTGTTTTTAAAGGCAGATATCTTGCAAAAGACGATGAAATTAAAATTGAAGCTGTAAGTGCAGATCAGTTAAAGGAAATGATGCACGATATTAAAAAGAACAGCAAACACAAACCCAACGAAATTATATTTTACGATTTAAATGAAAATAATTTAAAAGCTTATGAAAAAGAAGATTTTAAAACTGTTAGCCGCTGGTAGCTTAACTGCTATATTAGGTTACGGAGCTTACGTTTATGCTTGTGCAGGAGGTGAGTGGGGAGCGGGATATACTTCTATATTTTCACCCGAAATTACAGTTAACAACAAAGAGTATCAACCGTTTTTTTACGATGATTACACTACTTTTTACAATGGATACAGCGTACAGTCGCCCGGCGATTTGTTCAAGGATGAAAACGTTGCAGATTGGACAAGTTATTTAAAAAAATACACACCCGAAACGGTTGAATATTATCTGTACAATAAAGAGTTAGATGTCCCTTTAAGAACAATAAGTCAGGCTAAAAATCCGGAAGCCGAGTTTAAAAAACAGAATTTTAAATTCACTTTGGATACATCTGACGAGAAAACGCAGAAATTTGTGCTGTTTGCCATGTTGGCGCGCGGTATCGAAACCTATTCTAACCAAACTTACAATTATTGGGATTATGACAATCGGGTGCAGCTAAATGCCGATACCGATTTTACCGGTAAAGTAGAAAATTTGTACAAGAAACAGGCGTCGCAAAAAGACGATTTCTTTAAAAACCGTATGTGGTTTCAGGTGGTTCGATCTAAATTTTATTCATCGGATAGAGCTTCGGTTATTACTTTTTTTAACGATACCCAGAAAGATCAGCCTAAAAACAATTTGTATTATCAGGCGTTAAGTTATGTGGGCGGCGCTTATAAAAATCTTAAAAATTACGAAAAGGCAAACGCCACTTTTGCACAGGTTTTTAATCAGTGTAAACCTATGATGCCGTCTGCACTTTTTGATTATAAACCTTTAGATGCCGCTGCTTTTAAAGCATCCTTAAATCAGGCGCCAAATCAGTCTGCAAAAGAAGCAATGTATGCTTTGCAGGGCTATTATACCAACGAATTCAGTGCCATGCAGGAATTGTATAAGCTAAATCCAAACTCGCCACATATCGATTTTGTACTATCGCGCTGGGTAAATATCAACGAGCAAAGTATCAATATTTATAACGAATACGAGAAGTTGGATATTGATGCCAAAAAGGTCAAAAAGGAACTGAAAGATAAGGTAAATGCAAGTGAATTAAAATGGATTAACGAAGTTGCGAACGATTCAAAAGTTCATAATCCGTACATCTGGAAAGCAACTGCGGCGTATTTTAATTCGTTGGCGGGCGATTATTCTAAAGCCGATAATTTGCTGAAAAGTGCACATACTTTGGCAGAAAATTCCAATCAAAAAGGACAGGTCCGCAGTTTGCGTTTGTTGAACAATCTTTTAAGTGTTGATCAGATCGATTTAAAAGCCGAAGGAAAACTGATCGAAGATGTAAACTGGTTGTTTTACGAAGAAACATTTCCGGTGAAAGATTATGTAAGCGAAGGCAGAACTGATTATCTGCAATCGTTTACAAAAAAATACATCAGTGCGCTTTATAAAAAACAAGGTGATGGGTTGATGTCGGAATTAACCTATCCGATTAAAGGATTCTTTAAAGATCAAAAGCAGAGCAACGCTATGGAAAAACTGTTGTTAAGCAGTCAGCGTTCGGCTTGGCAGGATATTTTTGTAGGAATTTATCCTTACAAATTGGCAGATATTTATGAAAGCCGCGGAATTTATCTGTTTTATCAGGATAAGATCGATGAAGCTATTGCAGAATTCGAGAAGATTACTCCGTTTGAAAGTAAAACCTATAATTGGAACAAAGAGCAGTACGAAACCGAAATGGTTGATTACAAAACGGCTCAATTTCCTGGAAATCCATTCAACGGAAAAATTAAAGATTGTAACGATTGCGATCATGCAGCAAAACAATCGGTAAAATACTCGCAATTGGAATTTCTATACAAGATAAAAGAAATGAAAGCTAAAATCGCTGCCGGCGAAGATGTGTACAGAAATGCACTTTTGGTTGGAAATGCCTTTTACAATACATCGTACTTTGGAAATGCTCGATTTTTTTATTACAACGAAATCATTAACGAATACGGTAACAGTATAAGCAATGAACATAGCAAAATGTTGTACGGTATGGAAAACGTGCAGAAATATTACAACATAGCAAAAAAGGCAGCAGCAGATAACGAACAAAAAGCTAAAATGGCGTATATGCTGGCTAAAACGCAACGCAACGATTTCTACTACAATAAATATTTTTCAACGACTACTTATTGGGGCTATCCCGATGGACCGGTAGTTCAGAAATGGCAAGGTTTTGTAGATTTGAAAACAAATTACAGCGATACCAAATATTACCAAGATGTAATTGCAGAATGTGGTTATTTCCGTAAATATTTAGGGTTGCAATAGTTTTTTAGAAAATAGAATATAGATAAAAGAGTAAAGACGGAATGTTTTTACTCTTTTTTGTTATTTTAGTTAGTCATTCCGACGAAGGAGGAATCTCAACTTATTAAATTAATAATGGAGATCGAAATAAAAATGCATATAAACTTACAACAGCAATTATAACGAAAGATAAGCTGATCCACTTTTGAGTACTTTTCTTCAATTTTAAAAAGTAAAAAAGGTTTACAATAAAAATTATCATAAGAATTACTATTGATAATTCAAATAAAATTGATCGAGAACCAGACTGCGCAACAAGTTGTCGTTTCGTGAAATCATTATTGTTAATGCAATAATAAAACACGAACATTAAAACACACGCAATATTTAAAATTATATGTTTCATGAAATGGGTTATAGTTCGTAGCAATGTAATTAAAAAAATCAGTAACTCCATATTTTTACCAATTCTCTAAAAATCATTATCTTTGAAAGAAATACATTAGAGCTATGGATACTACATTTCGATTTTCATCTGCAAATGAAATTACAGAAGAGTTTATAGAAAAACTAAAAAGTTTCTATAACGGAAAACCTGTGTCTATAACAGTTACTGAAGATTTTCAAATTCCACGTGTTAATGGATCTTTAATTCCAGAAGATTTTATCACTGAACTTACAGAAAGAAAAGAAGATTATGAAAACGGAAAAGTTCAAGGTTTGTCATGGGAAAATTGTAAAAAAGAATTGTTAGAACGAGTAAATAAATGAATTATCGTTTAGTAATTTTACCTAAAGCGCAGGCTGAAATGGCTGATGCTGTGGATTGGTATGAACTGCAACGAACTAAATTAGGTAAGCGTTTTATTTCATGTGTTGACAAATTGTTTAATATAATTTTGAAAAATCCGTTTCAATTTTCAGAGAAGACACCACCTTTTAGAGAAGCATTAGTAAGTAAATTTCCTTATTTAATCATTTATCAGGTAAATAATAACGAAATAATTGTTTACTCTGTTTTTCATACTGCACAAAATCCTGAAAGCTGGCAAAATATTTAGTTTTTCAGAAGTAATATTTCCCCTTTTCTATTCCCTTAAAAAAATGTAGTTTTGTTACTAAAATAAAAAACAATGCGCGTACATTTTATAGCAATAGGCGGCAGCGCCATGCACAATTTGGCTTTAGCCTTACATGATAAAGGTGATGTAGTTACAGGTAGCGATGATGCTATTTTTGAACCATCGAAATCACGTTTGCAGGCAAAAGGTTTGTTTCCGGCAGAGGAAGGATGGTTTGCAGAAAAAATTACCGGTGAAATAGATGCTGTAATTTTAGGAATGCACGCAAAAGCCGATAATCCTGAATTGTTAAAAGCGCAAGAATTAGGATCGAAAATTTATTCGTATCCTGAATTTATTTTTGAACATTCAAAGAACAAAACTCGAGTTGTTATTGGCGGATCGCACGGTAAAACAACCATTACTTCAATGATTTTGCACGTAATGAACTATCACAACGTAGCAGTCGATTTCTTGGTAGGCGCACAGTTAGAAGGTTTTACCAATATGGTGCATTTAACAAAAGAAAACGATTTCATTGTGATTGAAGGCGATGAATATTTATCATCTCCAACCGATTTACGTCCGAAATTTCATTTATACCAACCAAATATTGCCTTAATAAGCGGTATCGCATGGGATCATATCAACGTGTTTCCAACGTTTGAAAACTATGTAGATCAGTTCAAAATATTTATAGATAAAATTACAAACGGCGGAATTTTGGTTTATAACGAAGACGATGCCGTTGTAAAACAAATTGCCGAAGAAGCCGAAAAACCAATCCGTAAAATGCCGTATTCGTTACCAGAATATACCATTGATAACGGAATAACGTATTTGGAAACGCTAGACGGAGCAATGCCAATTGAAGTTTTCGGAGCGCATAATTTGAGTAATTTGGCAGGTGCAAAATGGATTTGCCAAAACATGGGAATCGATGAAGCCGAGTTTTACGAAGCTATTGCATCGTTCAAAGGTGCAAGTAAGCGATTAGAAAAAATTGCTGTTACTGAAACCGCAGTTGCATATAAAGATTTTGCCCATTCGCCAAGTAAGGTGTCGGCAACTACTCAGGCAGTTAAAAAACAGTATCCGCAGAAAAAGCTGATTGCTTGTCTAGAATTACACACGTACAGTAGTTTAAACGCCGAATTCTTAACGGAATATCAAGGAGCGTTAGATGCTGCCGATGTGGCCGTTGTATTTTATTCGCCCGATGCTGTTGCTATTAAAAAATTGGAAGAAGTTACAAAAGAACAGATAGAACAAGCGTTTAACCGTGAAAATTTAATTGTTTACACCAATCCCGAAGAATTTAAGTCGTTTTTACTGGTACAGGATTTTACCGATTCAGTTTTATTGCTGATGAGTTCCGGCAATTACGGCGGACTTAATTTTGATGAGGTTCAAAGCATTATAGAATAATTTAAAGCGACTAAAAAGTCGCTTTTTTGTTTATATTATTTTGTGTGTTGAACGATACAAGGATCACAAATAAAAATAATATTTCTTGTTTTCCTCGCACACTTTGTAAGCGGTTTGTATATCGTTTATGCCTTTTAAATGGTGCAAAGTAATCGGAGTTAAACCATACCAATGATCTTTTAGATTGTCTGAAAAATCTTCGGAAATTAAAATATCGGCATTGTGTTCTTTGCAGGTTTTCTGCAAGCGCGATCCTAAATTTAAGACGTTTCCGTGATAGGCAATTTCTTTTTTGTAATCGCCAACCAAAGCTGCAGAAACTTTTCCGCTGTGAACGGCACTGCGAAAATTAGGTGTTGTCTGGTATTTCTGCATGTAGAAATCGCTTTTACTTTCTAACAGTTCTTTGTAAGAAAAATAAAGGGCGATACATTTTTCATAATCGAAATTTTTAGAAACTTTCCACGTTATTACAGCTTCATCGCCGACAAACTGATAAATCTCGGCTCCGTATTTAAGTGTAATATCCGATAAATCCCAAAAACAATCCTGAATAAATCTGCTGAAATTCAAATGTCCCATTTTGTTGGCAATAACCGTAGAATCTTCCAAATCTAAAAACATAAAAACTCGGTTTTCTTCTTTCGGATGTCTGTAGGTGTTTTTAATAGTATTAATAAAGTATTTTCTACCCAAATTTCGTCGTAAAAGTATGATCAATCCTACCAAAAATTCGGTGACAAAGGCATATAGTAAAATGTTTATGGTTCCGGGATCGTTAAAACCCCAAATCATAAATTGGGTGTTCATAGAATATCCGTAAGTGGTAAGCAGCGCAAAATAAACTACGTGCGAAAGCAGACAGAAAATGATAATTCTAAATAAAATATTGAATAAAAGTTTCTGGGTTCGTTCAATGTAAGGATATACAAACACATGCAGAAATCCCAGTACAGAACCAAAAGTCAACCCAATGAAAAGTGCTGCCTGATACATAAGCTTTTTAGAAATACCGCTTTTTAGCTGATAAATTTCTACCAAAAAACTTTCAGGAATATCGTTAAACTTTAAGTAAACAAAAAACAGCGTAACAAAAACCCAAATGCCTACAATGTAGCAAACCTGACGTAAATTGTAGGCTAAATTATTGTTGATTTTATTTTTAAACCAGGCTGCGAAATCTTTAAACATGGGTGTATTTTTATGTTAATGTAATTCTTCGCACAAAAAACCGTAGGTATCCATCAACGTAACCAATTCGTTTGAGTCAAAATCAGAACCGTCAATACGCAGGATTTTATCGCAATCTTCCAGATCAAAATTAATTTTAAAGTGCGGATATTTCTGCTGCAAAACATTTTCCAACAAATGGTTTCCGTCTGTAGCATGTGTAACGTTTGTTTTAAAAATCTTTATCATGATCAATCGTCTTAAATTTAAAGCAATGGTTATTTTAACTGATGAAGGTTCGATTCAAAATAACTCAACAGGAAAATTTTACTGTAATAATCGGTTAAATGGTTATCTTCCATAAAATCAATAAACTTTTTAAAAGGTGTATTGATGGTTTCTTCAACAAAAACAAACCAAAAATCGTCTATGTTTGTCTGCGATCTGAAAAATTCCGACGAAAACGGAGTGTACAACCAAGGGTTAAAAGAATCTCTTTTCAGTTTCTTTAAATCACAAAACAAAATGCCGGTTTTAATGCCGTTATGTTCCATAATATTAATGTCGTATTCAATACAGCCCATAAACGTAAGCTGCGTGCTGTAACATTGGGTAAACAAACTAATATCGGCAATCTGCACCATTTTATCTTTCTTTTCCTCTTTGGTTAAAGTAGGGTCGATTCGTTCTAAAAATGTCTGAAAAGTATCAATATTCATAAACCTTTTGTTTAAATACAGGTGCAAAGGAATTAAATACAAGTACGTAAAATGCAGTTTTTAGATGAAACCCCACTTTTTTTATACCAAACAGAAATGTTAGTGGTTTTATATAATAAATTGGGCAGTTTGTATAATATAGGTAAGTGGTTGTAAAAGAAGCCTTAACTTTGTACTCTAAATTTTTTTGTATTGATGATTGCAGAATGCCAGGATTTCAGGGATAAAAAAGTATTGGATTTTTTGATAGAAAAACGTTACCGTATTAAACGCCATGTGCTTTTTTTAACGGTATTTTTCTTGATGCTTTGTTTTGGAAGCTTTATAGATTCGTACGGAACACCTTACGGATATTACGCTGCAGCAACGGTTTACATAATATTTGTAGTTATGTTTTATGTAAATATGTATGTGCTGGTTCCGTGCTTTTTGTTTAAATCAAAATACGTTCCGTATGCAATTTTTCTAATTCTATTGGCGGTTTTAGGTGTACAGATTTTAAGTTATTTTCACGAAAATTATTTTAACTTGTATTTGCATAAAGATTATTTGGAAGCACATAAATTAATGCACAAGAATAATACAAAAGCCGATTTTTACGGAGTGATCATTGTCTGTGCGTCGTTGATTTCGGTTTCAACCACCATAAAATTATTGCAGCGCTGGCTTAAAGACAACGAACGTATAACCGAACTAAACAACATTACGTTTGCTATGGAATTAAACGAATTGAAAAATCAGGTAAGTCCGCATTTTTTGTTTAATATGTTGAACAACGTAAAAGCGTTGATTCGTACAAATCCCGAAATGGCAAACACAGTAATTATTCGTTTGTCAGAATTTTTAAGATATCAGCTATACGAAAACAGTGGCGAAAAAACCATTTTAGCATCGGAAATTGAATTTATTTCGAACTTTTTAAATCTGGAACAAATCCGCAAAGACAATTTTAAGGTTGAAATTGAAAATCGTATCGATAAAAATACCCTGAATAGCACTTTTATATCACCCGGATTATTTACCGTTTTTATAGAAAATGCTATAAAACACAGCGTAGATCCCAATGGCGATGAAACGTTTGTAAAGATAACTATCGATATTAAAGACAAACAATTGCATTTTGTGTGTATCAATTCAAAATCTGAAGAAAACCAGCATCTTTCAAAAAATAAAAGCAACGGCTTGGGCTTGGCGAACATAAAAAGACGTTTGGAATTGCTGTACCGCAACAATTACCAATTAAACATTACCAACAACCAAAAAGAGTATATTGTTAATTTAACCATTCCGTTATGAACTGCATTATAGTAGACGATGAACCTTTGGCACGCGAAGAACTGCAGGCACTTTTGGGAGAAGTATCGAACATTGAAATTAAAGCAAAATTTTCTACAGCCCTAAAAGCGTTAGATTTTATTAAGGAAAATAATGTTGATTTGATTTTTCTCGATATCGAAATGCCTTTAATGAACGGTTTGGAATTTGCCATGCAGATACCCGAAAAAACGCTGATTATTTTTACAACCGCATATCCGCAGTATGCACTGAAAAGCTACGAATTTGATGCGATTGATTATTTACTGAAACCAATTGATGTTAACCGATTAGACAAAGCCGTTAAAAAAGCCACTTTATATATAGATTTACTTGCCGAGCAAAAGAATACGATAGAATCAAACACCACCGACTTTTTATTTATAAAAGCCGACCGCCGTTACCATAAAATTTATTTCAAGGATATCTGGTTTGTAGAAGGCTTAAAAGATTACGTGATTATTCATACCCAAAATCAAAAGCTTATTACGGCAATGAATTTAAAAAGCATCCACCAGAAATTGCCCGAAACGTATTTTCAGCGTGTAAGTAAATCGTATGTTATAAATTTAGATTATATCGATTCGTTTACCAATCACACGCTTTATATTAACGATGCCGAAATTCCTTTGGGCGATGTTTACAAAAAAGATTTTTTCGATAAATATTCTAACGGATCTTTGAATATTGATTAAGGAAAGCAACATTTTTGTTGCTTTTTTTTATATTCGTAAAAACATTTTTATGAGGGTGTATGCCGAAGAAGGTTTAAGTATTGTTGAGGTTCTGCCCGAACCACAATATAAGTTTTATAATATTATAGACAAAGGATTGTTTGTTATTCTACCCTTATTAGGAATAGTTCTATTTTTCCATAAATATCTTCCTGATTTTGTTGCAATTTTTATCTTTATTTTAAGTGTTGTTTATTATATGGTTTACTTTTTCTATATACAAGTAGGTAACATGTTTAGAAGTCAAAATATAACTTACAATACTTTAGGTAAAATACATTTTTATATGAATTCTGTAGAGATTTTAAAAAGACGATATGATTTGTTTGAAATTGAAAATATGGAGTTTACTTGTGTTGATTTTGAGGATAAATATATTGGTGGTGGGAATTTGTACAGTCCAGTCAGTTCTGCAGGGATTTATAACTTTTTGTCTATTCGTTTTGCAGATAAAACGGTTGTAAAATATCAATTTAAATTATTGAATGAAATTCACATGTTTTCCTTTAGAAAAGAATTAATTCATTACTATAAATTGGGATTAATCCGCGAATTAAATCTTCATGATATTCTTGGTAATCATAGTTTTGAAAGCAAAAGCGATTTTAGAAAGCATAATCCAAGATATAACGCTTAACCCTCATAAACAAAATGCCCCACAATAGTGTATTTAAACAAACAGTCCTCTAAAACTTGTCCGCCGCCAACGTTGTGAACAATCAGTCTGCGTTTACCGTCTTTCGATAATTTGTTGGTAACAATGCCAATATGCGGTAATTTATCGTTAATCATCCAAGTAACAATGGCTCCTGTTTTATAATCATCAGCATTTTGAGTGACCTTTAGTTTCTTACCTTTTCTGGTAAAAAAAGTTTCTAAATTAGGCACACGTCGGTGATCAATATTGGTATCGGTTTTAGTTGCACCCCAATTTTTCGGATAGATGCTAAAATTCGCACACATATCTTCATGCACTTCTTTTTGCAGATCGATTCCTAATTTCCTGTACGATCTAATCACCACATCGGTACAAACTCCAGTTTTTGCAGGCACATCGCCATTCGGATAACTGATGCTGACATAATCTGGCGTGTATCGAACCGAAGGATCAATTATTGAGAGAGCCTTTTTTGAAAGTTTTCTCCTAAAATCTGAAACATCGTCGTTAATTGTATCTTTTTTGATGGTTGTTTCGTCAGATGAAAATATAGCAACATCAGCACCTTCCTGGCTTTTCAAAGTACACGAAGTAATCACAGCAGAAAACATCAAAAACAAAAATACTTTCATATATTTATAAAACGTTAATTAGTTGGGCATGAGTAACGAAGGTAAACATTTCTCCATAAAAAATTGGTCTGAAGACGATCAGCCGCGCGAAAAATTATTGTACAAAGGTAAAAGCTGTTTGAGTGATGCCGAATTAATTGCCATTTTAATAGGGTCGGGAAGCCGTAACGAAAGTGCAGTTGATTTGTGTAAACGCATTTTACAGCAAAATAGTAATCAGTTGCATCAGTTGCAAAAACAAAGTATTCAACAGTTAATGCAGTTTAAAGGCATTGGCGAAGCAAAAGCAATAACCATTGTAGCCGCGTTAGAACTAGTGAAGCGTTTACAGTTATCAGAAACCAAAGAACTTACAAAAATTGGATCTTCAGAAGATGTCTGCAAACTAATGCAGCCAATAATTGGCGATTTACCGCACGAAGAATTCTGGGTTTTATTGTTGAACAACAGCAATAAAGTAATTTACAAATTGCAGTTAAGCAAAGGTGGCTTAACCCAAACCATTGTTGATATCCGAATGTTGTTTAAAACTGCTTTGGAACATTTGGCAACTGCACTAATTTTGGTTCATAACCATCCGTCGGGACAATTAGTTGCGAGTGGTGCCGATAAAGATATTACGCAGAAGATTAAACTCGCAGGCAATAGTTTGGATATTAAACTGCTTGATCATTTAATTATTACCCAAACCGGTTATTTTAGTTTTGCCGATGATGATATTTTGTAGAACAAATCTATAAACTTTAAACCTGAAACAAACCTAAACTGTTATTAAATCCGCAGAATATTCACTATCTTGCATACCGTTTAAGAATATATAAAATGATTAAAACGCAAAACGTTACTTTTTCCTATTCGGCTACGCAAAAATTTCATTTTCCTGATATCGATTGTCCAAACGGACAAACTTTGTTGGTTACAGGAAATTCGGGTACAGGTAAAACCACTTTACTGCATTTGCTGGGTGGTTTGTTGCAGCCAACCGCAGGTAACATCACTATAAACAATCAGGATATTTTACAGTTAAACGCAGCTAAATTAGATGCCTTTCGTGGACAATCGATCGGAATGATTTTACAGAAATCGTTTTTTATCGAAGCACTTTCGGTTTTAGATAATGTTGTGCTGGCATCGTGGATTGCTAAAAAATCAAAAGCCAAAGAAAAAGCCTTAAGCATTTTGGATAATTTAGGATTGAAAGATCACGTTCATAAATTGCCAAGTCAATTAAGTATAGGACAACAACAGCGCGTAAACATTGCTCGAGCGTTAATAAACAATCCGTCGGTAATTTTGGCAGATGAACCAACATCGAGTTTAGATGATGAAAATGCTTTAATTGTAGCCCGATTATTGAGCGATTTAGCAAAAGAATACCAATCTTCATTAATTATTGTAACACACGATCAACGCTTAAAATCATTGTTTAACCACCAAATCACCTTGTCATGATTAGTAAAATAGCATGGAAAAATACGTGGTTTAAGCCGCTGAATACGTTTTTAAGCATCATACTTTTAACCGCGTCGGTTTCAATTATATCGATATTGATTTTGCTTCAAAAACAGTTCGAGGAAAAATTTTCCTCATCAATGGATAATATCGATTTGGTGTTGGGAGCAAAAGGAAGTCCGTTGCAATTGATCCTTTCGTCGGTTTATCAGATCGATGCTCCTCCGGGAAATATTTCGTACACCGAAGCCGAAGCGTGGATGAACAAACCAATGGTAGAAAGTGCGGTTCCGCTGGCTTATGGCGATAATTATTTGGGGTATAAAATTGTAGGAACCACCGAAAATTACACCAAACATTTCGATTTGAAAATTCAGCAAGGAAATTTATTTGCTAAAGATTTTGAAGTGGTGGTAGGATCTAACATTGCGGCAAATATCGGCTTGAAAATTGGTGATACCTTTTTTGGAACACATGGCGATGTAGAAGAAGGCGAAGTGCACGATCACCATGCGTATAAAGTGGTGGGAATATTGGTTCCGTCTGGTAAAGTTGCCGATCAGTTAATTTTGACAAACATTGCATCGGTTTGGCACATGCACGACCATGAGCACAAAGGTCATGCCGAAGAGGCTCATAATCATTCTGCCGAAGAACCACACGTTCATACAGAAGGTGAGGAGCATCATCACGAAGAAGTCAATCCACACGAAGGAAAAGAAATTACAGCAGTTCTTTTAAAATTGCGCAACAATATGGCTAAAATGACCTGGCCAAGAATTATTCCTCAAAATACCGAAATGCAGGCAGCCTCACCGGCTTTAGAAGTGAACCGTTTATTTGCTTTGTTCGGTGTGGGAATTTCGGCATTAACCTATTTAGCATATGGCATTATGTTTATTTCAGGCATTAGTATTTTCGTTGCATTATATAATACGTTGAAAGAACGCAGATACGAATTTGCGTTGCTTCGCATCACCGGAGCTACCAAATTTCAATTATTATGGTTGGTTTTGCTAGAAAGTATCTTTTTATGCACGATAGGTTTTATTCTTGGTATTGTATTTGGTAGAATCGGATTGTATTTCTTATCCGTTTCATCACAAGAAGAATTTAAAATGGCATTTGATCCGTTTGAATTTTTATGGAAAGAAGAAGGAATGTTATTTGTAGCCACATTAGCCGTAGGAATTGTAGCCGCAATTATTCCGGCAATTAAAGCGTATTCGTTAAACATATCAAAAACGTTGGCAAATGCTTAAAAAGATAATCATTGCAGTTTATTGTGGATTAGCCGTTTTTTTAATGAGCTTTTCTACTAAAAAGGCTAAATCTTTTGCGGAAATTAATGTTCAAGATCAGCTGACTGAAGTCACTTGGCAAATGTTAGGCAGAATGGGAGGCAGCTTGCGAGTTATGCAAAATTATGGTGATGTTATTAAGGAGTCATTACAAGGCAAAAAGATTAAGATAAGCGGTTTTGTAATTCCTTTAGATAGTAAATCGTACGTATTAAGTAAGAATGTGTATTCGCACTGTTTTTTTTGCAATAAAAATGCTGGTATCGAAACACTAATGGGAATTCAGTTTAAAAACAAAACACCACGTTTAAAAACCGATACTTATATTACGTTAGAAGGAACATTTTTTTATAACGATAAAACTAAAGACGATTTAATTTTTAATATACAAAACGCAGTAATTACCAATAAAAAATAATAAAATAGATCACATGTTAAAAAAAATATTCGTTGCAGCTTATTGCGGATTAGCCGTTTTTTTAATGAGCTTCTCGGTGAAAAATACAACAGAAAAACCATCGGAATTATACTATCAAAACCCAACCGAAGTCACTTGGAAATTATTAGGACAGATTGATTTCATTAAAAAGAAAAATCCGCATTACGGCGAAGTAATGTATCCAATGGTAAATGGAACGTTAAAAGCGTTGCAAGGTAAAAAAATCAAAGCTTCGGGCTTTATTGTGCCTATCGACAGTAAATCGTACGCATTAAGTAAAAATGTTTTTGCGCAGTGTTTTTTCTGCGGAAATGCCGGTCCTGAAACCATTATGGGAATTAAGTTTAAAGGTAGTACGCCGCGATTAAAAACCGATACCTATGTTACTATGGAGGGTACGTTTAGATACAATGCAGACGATATCGACGATTGGATTTACCATATTGAAAATGCCGTTATTACACATCAGAAATAATGATACAAAAGGAATATATTACCGATTTGTTTTTTGATCTGGATCATACCATTTATGATTTCGATAAAAATTCTGCATTAACTTTTCAGGCAATTTTTACCGAGATGCAATTAATTGGTGTTGATAATTTTATGACAAATTTTAAACCGATTAACGATTCTTATTGGGAACGATTTTCGAAAGAAGAAATATCGCGTGATTTTCTGCGCTATGGCAGATTAAAAGATACTTTTGATGCAATTGATGTAAAGATTAGCGATGATCATATCTATTACATTGCAGATGAATTTATCGGTAAACTGCCTAATTATAATCATGTTTTTGATGGTGCTTATGAAACGTTAGATGTATTGAAAAACAATTATCGCTTGCACATTATTACCAACGGACCTGATGTTGTTCAAGAGAGAAAACTGAAAAATGCCAATTTAACAGCATATTTTCAAACAATAACAAATTCCGAAATAGCAGGAGTGAAAAAACCGCATCCGCAAATTTTTCAACATGCCTTAACAACCGCAAAGACTAAAGCCGAAAACAGTTTAATGATTGGCGATAACATAAATGCCGATGTTCACGGTGCATTAAATGTAGGTATGCAGGTTGTCTGGTTTAACGAATTTAAATTAGAAAATACCATTGGTGTGGCAGAAGTACAACAATTAAATCAACTTTTAGAGATATTATAAAATGAAGAAATTTTTATTTTTAATGCTTTTCGCATGTTTAGGTTTAGGCATGCAGGCACAAGGTTTGAACGCTAAATATGTTCAAATGAAAAAGGTTTATAATTTTCAGGAAGAATTTAACGAATACCGTGTAAATTCTTTTTTAAAACATAAATTAGAAGAAGCCGGTTATACCGTTTTTTACGACGATCAGGAATTACCGCAAGAAGCAAAAGCAGATCCTTGTAAGGTTTTAAAATGTAACGTAGAGCGCGGAAAATCAATGACTGCTACTAAATTAACAGTAACTTTGATTAACTGCAAAAACGAACAAATTTTTACAGCAAACGGAGAAAGTCGTGTGAAATTACGTTCAAAATCTCACGTTGATGCGTTGAAAAATGCTTTAGAATATTCGGCTTTAAACAAGAAATAAAAAACACTTCAAAAGAAGTGTTTTTTTAATAATTATATTTTCCCTGCCAACGCTGATGTAAAAAGTCTTTGGTTTGTTTTTCACGCGCATTTTCTCCGGGTTCGTAAAAAGGTGTGTTAACTAAATCGTCTGGTAAATATTCCTGATAGGTAAAATTTCCCGGATAATCGTGGCTGTATTTATAATCTTCGCCGTAACCCAATTCCTTCATTAATTTGGTCGGAGCGTTTCGTAAATGAATCGGAATTGATAAATCTCCCGTCTGTTTTACTGCTGCTTGTGCCTTGCCAATTGCCATATAACTGGCATTGCTTTTTGGCGATGTTGCCAAGTAAATAGCACACTGACTTAACAAGATTCTACTTTCGGGGTAACCAATAACCGATACTGCCTGAAAAATATTATTCGCCATAATTATTGCCGTTGGGTTTGCCAGACCAATATCTTCAGAAGCTGAAATAACTAAACGACGTGCAATAAATTTTAAATCTTCACCACCTTCAATCATTCGGGCTAACCAGTAAACAGCTCCGTTTGGATCACTTCCACGAATCGATTTTATAAAAGCCGATATGATATCGTAATGTTGTTCGCCAGTTTTATCGTACAAAACAGTATTTTTTTGGACAATCTGTAGTACTTTTTCGTTGGTTATTTCAACGGTTTCATCACCAATCGAATTTACAATCAATTCAAAAGTATTCAGAAGTTTTCTACCGTCGCCACCTGAAACTCTGAACAAAGCCTCGTTTTCTATAATCGAAATATTTTTTTCTTTCAGTTCCTCATCAACAATTAACGCACGATTCAGTAACTCCTCTAAATCTGCTTTTGTAAACGCGTTCAACGTGTAAATCTGACAACGCGAAAGCAATGCGGGAATTACTTCAAAACTCGGATTTTCGGTTGTAGCACCAATCAGTGTAATCCATCCTTTTTCAACAGCAGCCAATAGTGAATCTTGTTGCGATTTGCTAAAACGGTGAATTTCATCAATAAATAAAATAGGATTTTTGGGTGTAAATAAACCGTTGTTTCCTTTGGCTTTTTCAATAACTTCGCGTACATCTTTAACACCGGCATTTATCGCACTCAACGCATAAAAGGGTCGTTTACTTTCTTGTGCAATAATCTCGGCTAAAGTCGTTTTTCCTATTCCTGGTGGTCCCCAAAAAATCATCGACGGTATAATGCCGCGTTTAATACTTTGCGTTAAAATACCCGTTGCACCAACCAAATGATCCTGACTAATATAGTCTTCTAATGTTTTTGGGCGAATACGTTCTGCTAAAGGTGCTTTCATATCGTAAAATTATAAAATAGATTATGTCGTAGCAAAAAAATATGTATTATTTAAGTTGTTGTGAAATATGACGTATTCTGCCAAAAAGGCAGTCTTTTTTATTTGGGTTTATTTTTGATTTCATTCCTTCATGGAAATAGATCAGTTAAAATATCGTCCGCAAGTTTTTTGGATTCCGTTTGTTTCACTTTTGGTGATCTGGTTGGTTTATTATTTAGATTGGCGTTATTTTTTCGAGCTTAATAATTTCGGAATCGTTCCAAGAACATTTAAAGGTTTGCGCGGTGTACTTTTTTCGCCATTTTTACACGGATCCATTCAACATTTATGGAACAACACCTTGGCACTTTTGGTCTTGCTTCCGTTAATCTGTTATTACTACTATAAAAACTGGCAAACTCTTATTTTCGGCGGAATCTTATTATCGGGAATAGGTACGTGGCTTATCGCGAAAACAGGAACGCACATTGGAGCCAGCGGATTAATTTACGTTTTAACAGCTTACATGTTTTTTACGGGAATTCGCAGTAAACAATACCGTTTAATGGCAATTTCGTTTTTAATGATTATTTTGTACGGCGGGTCGGTTTGGTATATGTTGCCCGATATTGAAGAAGGAATTTCATGGCAAGGTCATTTGGCGGGCTTCATTTCTGGATTTCTTCTTTCGTATATTTTGAAAAGACCACAGTTCGAACCCGAATATAAATACGATTGGCAACATCCCGATTACGATGAAACAAAAGACGATTTCATAAGACAGTTTGATGCCACAGGAAATTTCAATCCGCAACCTTTGTTAAGGAAAGATTCCGAAGGATATCTTTACAACGACACCTTTCACCGTAAGAACAATTCAATCCATCAATCATACATTATAAAAGAAAATACGTTGCAGAAATAGTATCGTGCAGTTAAAAAATCTATAGTTTAATAGATTTTTAATATCAACCCAAATGGTAATTGCCTGTTTTATTAGTAATTTTATAAAAGAACTATAAAACAACTACAAGCAATGGAAAACGCAGGAAACGATATCAGTAAATGTCCGTTTCATAACGGAACTACAAGTAATCCGGTTGCCGGCAAAGGAACAACAAACAATGACTGGTGGCCTAACCGATTAAGAGTTGATATTTTACGTCAGCATTCTTCAAAGTCCGATCCTATGGGCAATGATTTTAATTATACCGAAGAATTTAAGAAATTGGATCTGGAAGCTGTAAAAAGCGACCTTAAAAATTTAATGACCGATTCGCAAGACTGGTGGCCGGCAGATTTTGGTCATTACGGTCCGTTGTTCATTCGTATGGCTTGGCATAGTGCGGGAACGTATCGCGTGCAGGATGGTCGCGGCGGAGCAGGAGCAGGACAGCAACGTTTTGCACCTTTAAACTCTTGGCCCGATAATGTTTCGTTAGATAAGGCTCGAAGATTGTTATGGCCGATCAAACAAAAATACGGACGCCAAATTTCATGGGCAGATTTAATGATTCTTGCCGGAAATATGGCATTAGAATCTATGGGTTTTAAAACATTGGGATTTGCCGGTGGTCGTGCCGATGTTTGGGAGCCTGATATGGATGTATATTGGGGAAGTGAAAAAACGTGGCTGGGAGGCGATGTTCGATATGCACAAGGATCCGAAGGTGTTGCTGAAAATCACGGAGTAGTTTCTTCAGACGATGATGCCGATGGGAAAATTCATACCCGCGATTTAGAGAATCCATTGGCGGCAGTTCAAATGGGATTAATTTACGTGAATCCTGAAGGGCCAGACGGGAATCCTGATCCGTTAGCTTCTGCAAAAGATATCCGAGATACGTTTTCGCGTATGGCAATGAACGATGAAGAAACGTTAGCTTTAATTGCAGGCGGACATACTTTTGGTAAAACGCACGGAGCCGCATCTGCAGACCATGTAGGCGACGAACCCGAAGCAGCTGAGTTGGAATTACAAGGCTTGGGTTGGCAAAACAACTACGGGACAGGTAAAGGCGGTGATACCATTACATCTGGCTTGGAAGTTACCTGGACAAGCAAACCAACCGAATGGTCTAACCTGTTTCTTACCTATCTTTTTGGGTTTGAATGGGAATTAACGAAATCTCCGGCTGGTGCGCATCAATGGGTTGCAAAAGGAACTGGAAATATTATTCCCGATGCACATGATCCTTCTAAAAAACATCGCCCAACAATGTTAACTTCGGATATTGCGTTACGTATGGATCCTGCCTACGAAAAAATAGGAAGAAGATTTTTAGATAATCCTGATGAATTTGCTGATGCCTTTGCAAAAGCGTGGTTTAAATTAACACACCGTGATATGGGGCCACGCGACCGCTATCTGGGTGCCGATGTTCCACAGGAAATTTTTACATGGCAAGATCCGGTTCCTGCGGTTGATCACGAGTTGATTAATGAGGAAGATATCGCACAGTTGAAATCGCAATTAAGTGCGTTAGATTTATCGGTTTCAGAATTAGTAGGTACAGCCTGGGCTTCTGCGTCAACTTTTCGTGGTTCGGATAAAAGAGGCGGAGCAAACGGAGCACGTATTCGATTGGAACCTATGAAAAACTGGGAAGTTAACAATCCCATTCAGTTAAATAAAGTGTTAACGGCTTTAGAAAACGTTCAATCAGATTTTAATGCAACAGGAAAAAAAGTTTCGTTGGCAGATTTGATTGTTTTAGCTGGAAATGTAGGAATTGAAAAAGCGGCAAATAATGCCGGTTTTAATATCGAAGTTCCTTTTGCTTCGGGTAGAACAGATGCTTCGCAGGAACAGACAGATGTTGAATCGGTAGCTTTTTTAGAACCAATTGCAGACGGATTCAGAAATTACCGTAAAAACATTATTAAATCAGTATCAACCGAAGAATTGTTGATAGATAAAGCGCAATTGTTGACCTTAACTGCTCCGGAACTTACTGTTTTATTGGGTGGATTACGTTCGATCAATATTAATTTCGACGGATCTAAAAACGGAGTGCTGACAGATCGTCCGGGACAATTAACAAACGATTTCTTTGTGAATTTGTTAGATATGAATACGCAATGGAAAGCAATGGGAACCGATAAAGAAGTTTATTTGGGAACAGATCGTAAAACCGGAACTCCAAAATGGACAGGCACGCGTGCTGATTTGGTTTTTGGATCGAACTCTGAATTAAGATCCATTGCCGAGGTTTATGCAAGTGCCGATGTGCAAGAAAAATTTATAAACGATTTTGTTTCAGCTTGGAATAAAGTCATGAACGCAGATCGCTTCGATTTAAAATAAAATAGATTTTAATGAAAAAAGCTCTCTTTAAATTTAAAGAGAGCTTTTTTTATATTCCTGTTGTCATGCTGAACTTATTTCAGCATCTCATAAAAATTATTTGATAAATGCGATCCCGTGTCAAGCACGGAATGACAAGCTAAATAATGAAACTTACAAACGTTGTCTAACAGCTTCGTATAAAAAAGCGCCACAAGCAACAGATACGTTTAATGATGAAATAGTTCCGTACATTGGTAACTTCGCTTTTTCATCGACAATTTTTAAAACCGACGGGTTTACACCTTTATCTTCAGATCCCATAATAATGGCAATTCCTTTGTTAAAGTCAATATCGTAAATGTTGTTTTCGGTTTTTTCGGTAGCAGCAACTGTTGCAATTCCCGAACCTTGTAAGTAAAAAACAGCATCTTTAATGTGATCCACCTTACAGATCGGAATATTAAAAACCGCACCTGCCGATGTTTTTACCGTATCGCCGTTTACCGGAGCCGAACCTTGTTTTTGAATAATAATTCCGTCAACACCCGTACATTCTGCCGTACGAATAATCGCACCAAAATTTCGAGCATCGCTCAATTGATCCAAAATTAAAAACAACGGATTTTGTTTGTTCTCCAACACACCTTCAACCAATTGTTCCATCGTAACAAATTTAATCGGCGCGATAGATGCAACTGCACCTTGATGGTTGTTGAATTTGCTTAATTTGTTCAGTTTTTCAACCGGAACATACGAAAAATTAACGTTGTTTTTCTTCAACGTTTTCATAAGCTCCTGCATTAAATCGCCTTGAGCTTCTTTTTGTATAAATACTTTATCTATTTCCTTTTCCGCGTTTATCGCCTCGATAACTGCACGAATTCCAAATATTTGATGTTCATTTTGCATAGCGCAAAGATATTACTATATTTAATTAAAATTCAACCTATGAAAAAAATACTCTTAATATTTGCATTCTTACTTGCAAATGTATCGTTTGCACAAGTTTTAATTGCCCAAGAACTTTACGAAGGAACCATTTCTAAAGATATAAAAGTTTCGTTTTATTTAAAGATCGAAGAAGACGATTGTCCGCGAACCGTTGTTTCGGCAATTTATAAATATCAAAACAATAAACAAGATAATTGGATACTTTTAGAAACTACTTTTTCTGAACAAAAACAGCAATATACTTTTGTAGAACATTTTAATACCGGGTTAATGTTGTTACACAGAAGCGGTAATGAATTAAAAGGAACCTGGATTTCGCCCGATGGTAAAAAGCAACTTCCGGTGCAACTAACAAAAGTAAAAACAAGTAAAGAACAAATTGAAAAGTTAGAAGATACTTTAGAAAAAGAACATTACAATGCTTATGATTGTTAATCGTAAATAGGGGTAATAGTAATTTCTTCTTTTGTGGCTTTCTTGGTTGATGTTCTAATTTGTTTTAAACATGTTCCTTGGCTGTCTTTTTCTTTGCATTCAATGGAAACTTCGTCAACAACTTTCCCTTCTTTTGATGTTATTTCAATTTTAGACAATTCGTTATCGGTGTAATAAAAATGCTGCGTTTGAAAAGTAGAAAAATTATCGACAATTTTATTGATCGATCCATCTTTATTATAATGATAGATACTTTCACTTTTTTTGTCTTGCTTTTTTAAGTAAGTGCTAATACGCTCACGTCGGTTGGGTTTCCAGCGGGTTTTACGGTAAAGTGTTTCTTTGTTTGGATACAATTCTTCGGTGAACCACATTTTCTTGTTGGTTTCCTGCAACAGATTACCAGATGAATCAAACGTTTTTGAATGTTTAATTCGACCGTTTTTAAAAACAATTTCTTTTTTCTGTAGAAGTTTCTTCTGATTGTTTTTAACGATAAAGGTTTCTTCAGTTGCGGATTTTATTCCATCAGGTAACAAATGTGCTTCGGTGTGCTTTTTGGTAGCACATGACTGCAGTGTAAATAATAAAAGTAAAAAACATAAAATTCTCATAATTGTAATTTTCAAAATTATAATGTAAATGAGTGTATATTATGTTTTATGTAATTTAAATATAATAATTTTTTTCTGATTGACCGATTTATCAAACGAAATAATTTAAAACTGCGTTTTGTAGCTTAAATGAAAAATAGAATTTGATAGTTTAAAATCGGTATCTGGCTGTATACCGTTTGCATAAATAATATTGAATAATCCGCCGCCGGTCTGTATCCCAAATCCTAAACCAAAAGAATATAATAAATCGTTCGTGTTTTCACCTTCGTAATAAGCAACATCGGTAATTGAGTGTATGTACATATTGGGCGCGAGTAAATATCGAGCTTCGTTATATAAGCCTACTAGACTTTTTGCAAGCAAAGAATTCTCTCTAAACCCACGAATAGAATGTATTCCACCAAAACGATAATATTCATTATATAATAAAGGTATGGCACTTCGCAAGAGCGATCCTTCCAATTGCTGGTTAATGTACCAACGGTTATTTATCTGCCACAGATAACTTGCGGTTAGGTTTATAAATTGTTGAGAACCTTTGCGGTTGTCTTTTTCTTCGGTTTTAGATCCAAAACCTGCTAAACCGGTGACATAGTATTTTTGTCGGAATAGGGGATGATCCTGATATTTGTTTAATAAATAATTCAGTGTAATAAACTGGTTGTTGTAATCGGCAGCCTGATAAAAATTCTCTGTTCCCGCAACTGACGATGTTGATTGATATCCCACACCAACCCGGTGGTTAAAATTCAGGTAATACAAAATCGCCGCATTAAACTTGGTGTTCATCATGGTGCTGTCTTGTTTGAACAATTCCAACGAAGCTTTCAACCCAAAAGGCGTGTTGAACAAATAAGGAACTTCGCCCGAAAGATTAAACTGCGTTTGCTGGTTTCCGTCGTTTTTCCAATACAATTTCAGCTGTTCGCCTTTATTTAAAATATTCATTAACTGCAAATCGGCATAACCGTTAAACTGCACTTTACCGTTATCATCGTTCGTAAAACCAATCAATCCGTCAAATTGGCTAATATTTTGTCGCTCTACATATAAATATAAAGCGGTATTGCTCTCGGTAAAAAGAACTTCGGGCTGTTTGGTTGTTTTTATAAACGGAAACTGACTCATTTCTTTTTGCAGTTCGCTTGTAACGGCATCAGTAAACGGTTGTTTTTCGTATTTCTTAATCAATCGCTGTTTAATTCCGGTAGGGAAGTTGTTGTAAGGCGTAAAAACCAGTTGGTCAATTCTGCGCTGTTTATCTAAATGTAAGTCTAAATCGGCAGTAATAATATCGTTTAAAAATTGATGATTTGTTAACTTAACCGTGCTTATAGAATAACCTTTTTTGGCTAATTTTTCAACAATGTTTTTAAGAAAGCTTTCGGTGTTTTGTATGGCGATGGTTTTGGTAGGTTCGTTAATTTGTAAGATCGATTTTAACTGGGCTTCGTGCTTGTTGAAGTTAATTTTTAAACTATCGGTTTTCTTACCTAAATCAAAATGTACAAGATACAGACTGTCTTTTTTTTCTGCCGATGTTATTTGGTGGTATAAATATCCGTTCGTTCTTAGAAAATCTTGCAAAAAAATCAATTTGTTTTCAACTTCTTGTCCGTTATTAAAAATACTGTCTTTAATATTTTGTTTTAAAAAAGATGTTTCGCTGGTATTTTTACCATTTACTTTTAAGTAAATTTGCTGGCCGTATAAATCATTTAAGGTTGTAAAGCACAACAGAAAATAACTTACTATATATATAAGGTATGTTTTTTTTAAATGCATTAGTACTGTTAGATTAATAAACGTAAATGTAGAAATATTTTGAAAATAAACGAAATACGTTTGTTTTGATTATAATAATTTATATATTTGCATCCCCGAAAATACACGGGAAACAAATTTGAATGTAGAAAATTTTTAATAAACATTATGCCAACAATTCAACAATTAGTAAGAAAAGGGAGAACCCAATTAACTAAGAAGAGTAAATCGGTTGCTTTGGATTCATGTCCTCAAAGACGTGGTGTGTGTACGCGTGTTTATACTACAACACCTAAAAAGCCAAACTCTGCAATGCGTAAAGTAGCGCGTGTACGTTTGACAAACGGTAATGAAGTAAACGCTTACATCCCAGGAGAAGGACACAATTTACAAGAGCACTCGATAGTATTAGTTAGAGGTGGAAGGGTAAAAGATTTACCAGGAGTTAGATACCACATTGTACGTGGTGCTTTAGATACAGCCGGTGTTAACGGTCGTACACAAAGAAGATCTAAATATGGTGCTAAACGCCCTAAAGACGCAAAAAAGTAATTTAATTTAAGTAGAATAGTCAAAAGTTAAAAGTCGTAAAGATTTATGTGCTGATTTTAATCAATACAAAACTTCAAACTTGAAACCTTAAACTAGAAACTTTTAAAAGTAACAAAGAAATGAGAAAAAGACAGGCAAAGAAAAGACCTCTTTTACCAGATCCAAAATTTAACGATCAGTTAGTAACACGTTTCGTGAACAACTTAATGTGGGATGGTAAAAAATCTACTGCTTTTAAAGTATTTTACGATGCATTAGAAATCGTTGAAACTAAAAAGCAAGATGAAGAAAAAACCTCTTTGGAAGTATGGAAAGATGCATTAACAAACGTTATGCCTCACGTTGAAGTACGTTCTCGCCGTGTAGGTGGTGCTTCATTCCAAATTCCAATGCCAATTCGTCCGGATAGAAAAATTTCTATGGCGATGAAATGGATGATTCTTTATGCAAGAAAAAGAAACGACAAATCTATGGCTTCTAAATTAGCTGCTGAAATTTTAGCTGCTGCTAAAGAAGAAGGTGCTGCTGTTAAGAAAAGAATGGATGTTCACAAAATGGCTGATGCTAATAAAGCATTCTCTCACTTTAGATTTTAATTTTTCATAAAGAACAAAAATGGCTAGAGATTTATTATTTACTAGAAATATAGGAATCGCTGCTCACATTGATGCTGGTAAAACAACAACAACAGAGCGTATTCTTTTTTATACAGGTAAAAATCACAAAATTGGTGAAGTTCACGATGGTGCTTCAACAATGGACTGGATGGAGCAAGAAGCAGAGCGTGGTATCACAATTACTTCTGCAGCTACAACTTGTACTTGGTCTTTTCCAACAGATCAAGGTAAAAAAACTGATGATTCTAAAGATTATCACTTCAATATTATCGATACCCCAGGACACGTTGACTTTACCGTAGAGGTAAACCGTTCATTACGTGTATTAGACGGATTAGTATTCTTATTCTCTGCAGTAGACGGAGTTGAGCCACAATCTGAAACTAACTGGCGTTTAGCTGATAACTACAAAGTTCCACGTATGGGATTTGTTAACAAGATGGACCGTCAAGGATCTAACTTCTTAAAAGTTTGTCAGCAAGTTAAAGATATGTTGAAATCTAACGCAGTGCCTATCGTTTTACCAATTGGTGACGAAGCTGATTTTAGAGGAGTAGTAGATTTAGTGAAAAATCGTGCTATTGTATGGCATGATGATACACAAGGAGCTACTTTTGATATTATCGATATTCCTGCAGAAATGGTTGACGAGGTAAAACAATACCGTGGTCAATTAATCGAGGAAATTGCTGCTTACGACGAAAACTTGTTAGAGAAATACATGGAAGATGAAAACTCTATCACAGAAGATGAAGTACACAGAGCTTTGCGTGCTGCAACTTTAGATATGAGTATCATTCCAATGACATGTGGTTCATCTTTCAAAAATAAAGGTGTTCAGTTCATGTTAGATGCTGTTTGTCGTTACTTACCTTCTCCAATGGACAAGGAAGCGATCGAAGGTACTAACCCTGATACTGATGAGCCAATTACACGTAAACCATCTGTAACAGATCCGTTCTCTGCATTAGCATTTAAAATTGCTACCGATCCTTTCGTAGGTCGTTTAGCTTTCTTCCGTGCTTATTCAGGACGTTTAGATGCAGGTTCTTACGTATTAAACAACCGTTCAGGAAACAAAGAACGTATCTCTCGTATCTATCAAATGCACGCTAACAAGCAAAATCCAATTGATTTCATCGAAGCCGGTGATATTGGTGCTGCTGTTGGTTTCAAGGATATTAAAACAGGAGATACATTATCAGACGAAAAACACCCAATTGTGTTAGAATCTATGGATTTCCCTGATCCGGTAATTGGTATCGCTATCGAGCCTAAAACAAAAGCTGACATTGATAAGATGGGTATGGCTTTAGCTAAATTGGCAGAAGAAGATCCAACTTTCACAGTTCGTACAGACCAAGCTTCTGGGCAAACAATCATCTCTGGTATGGGTGAGTTACACTTAGATATCATTGTTGACCGTATGCGTCGTGAGTTTAAAGTAGAGGTTAACCAAGGTGAGCCTCAGGTAGAGTACAAAGAAGCTTTCACAAAAAGTGCAAGCCACAGAGAAACTTACAAAAAGCAATCTGGTGGTCGTGGTAAATTTGGTGATATCGTATTTAAAATTGGTCCAGCTGACGAAGTTGACGGAAAAGTTCCAATGGGATTACAGTTCGTTAACGAAGTTAAAGGTGGTAACGTACCAAAAGAATACATTCCTGCTGTAGAAAAAGGTTTCCGTGAGTCTATGAAACAAGGTCCTTTAGCAGGATTTGAAATGGATTCATTAAAAGTTACTTTAACTGACGGTTCTTACCACGCGGTGGATTCGGATGCACTATCTTTCGAATTAGCAGCTAAAATGGGATATAAAGAATCTGCTAAAGCTGCAGGTGCTATTATATTAGAACCAATCATGAAGTTAGAAGTATTAACACCAGAAGAAAATATGGGTGATATTGTAGGTGACTTAAACCGTCGTCGTGGTCAAATCAACTCTATGGACGATCGTAACGGAGCAAAAGTTGTAAAAGCATCTGTGCCGTTATCAGAAATGTTTGGTTATGTAACAACGTTACGTACTTTATCTTCAGGTCGTGCAACTTCAACAATGGAGTTCTCTCACTACGAGCAAACACCTTCTAACATTCAAGAAGAAGTAATTAAAAAAGCAAAAGGTAACGCTTAATAATTAAGAAAATGAGTCAAAAAATCAGAATAAAATTAAAATCTTACGATCACGCTTTGGTTGACAAGTCAGCTGAAAAAATCGTAAAAACTGTAAAAAGTACAGGTGCAGTGGTAACAGGACCAATTCCATTACCAACTCATAAAAAAATCTTTACTGTTTTACGTTCTCCACACGTTAACAAAAAGTCAAGAGAACAGTTTGAATTAAGTTCGTATAAAAGATTATTAGACATCTATTCTTCATCTTCAAAAACGATCGACGCTTTAATGAAATTAGAGCTTCCTTCAGGAGTAGAAGTAGAGATTAAAGTATAATAATAAAATATTTTATAAAAAACTTGTATATTTCAAGCATTGGTATTAATTTTGCCGATGCTTGAAATTTTTATATTTAATAATTATTAATTTAAAATTATGTCTGGGTTAATTGGAAAGAAAATCGGCATGACTTCAATCTTCGATGAGAACGGGAAAAATATTCCTTGTACTGTTATCGAATTAGGTCCATGTGTCGTTACCCAAGTCAGAACCAAAGAGGTTGACGGGTATGAAGCTTATCAACTTGGTTTCGATGACGCTAGAGAAAAAAATGCAACTAAAGCGGCTACAGGTCACTTTAAAAAAGCAGGAACTTCTGTTAAGAAAAAAGTCGTTGAAATTCAAGATTTTGAAAGCAATTATGGTTTAGGTGATGTTATCACTGTAGACTTATTTACTGAAGGAGATTTTGTTGATGTACAAGGTACTTCTAAAGGTAAAGGATTCCAAGGTGTTGTAAAACGTCATGGATTTGGTGGAGTTGGTCAGGCTACGCATGGTCAGCACAACCGTTTAAGAGCTCCAGGTTCTGTTGGTGCATCGTCTTACCCTTCAAGAGTATTCAAGGGTATGCGTATGGCAGGTAGAATGGGAGGAGAAAAAGTAACAGTTCAAAACCTTAGAGTTTTAAAAGTGGTTGCAGACAAAAACTTATTAGTAGTTAAAGGTGCTGTACCAGGTCACAAAAACTCTTACGTAATCGTTCAAAAGTAATGGAAGTAAAAGTTTTAGATATCAACGGAAAAGAAACTGGCAGATCAGTACAACTGGCTGATTCAGTTTTCGCAATTGAGCCTAACAAACATGCTATCTATTTAGATGTTAAACAATATTTGGCAAATCAACGTCAAGGTACGCACAAAGCTAAAGAAAGAGCTGAAGTAGCGGGATCTACACGTAAAATTAAAAAACAAAAAGGTACAGGTACTGCACGTGCAGGTTCTGCAAAATCACCTGTTTTCAAAGGTGGTGGTACTATTTTTGGTCCACGCCCAAGAAGTTATTCATTTAAATTGAATAAAGCTTTAAAGCGTTTGGCTCGTAAATCTGCTTTTACAATTAAAGCTCAAGAAGCTAATTTATTTGTTGTAGAAGATTTTACTTTCGAAGCACCAAGTACTAAAAATTTCATTAACGTATTGAAAGCTTTAGGGTTAGAAGGTAAAAAATCATTATTTGTGTTGGGTGAATCAAATAAAAATGTATATTTGTCATCACGCAATTTAGAGAGAACTTCTGTTGTAACTTCTTCAGAATTAAATACTTACGGTATTTTAAATGCAAAATCGTTAGTGTTAACTGAAGGTTCATTAGAAGGAATTGTAGAAAATTTAAGTAAATAAATAGGGAAATGAGTATAATTATTAAACCTATCATTACCGAAAAAATCACAAAAGACGGTGAATTATTTAACCGTTTTGGATTTATAGTAGCTAAAAAAGCTAACAAAGTAGAAATTAAAAAAGCGGTTGAAAAAGCTTATGGAGTTTCTGTTTTAGATGTAAACACAATGATTTACAGAGCTGATAGAAGCACAAAGTTCACGAAAAGCGGAATGATTACTGGTAAAACGTCTTCATACAAGAAAGCAATTGTAACATTGAAAGAAGGAGATTCAATCGATTTTTACACTAATATCTAATAACAATGTCAGTTAGAAAATTAAAACCTATTACCCCAGGTCAGCGTTTTAGAGTTGTTAATAGTTTTGACGCTATTACAACTGATAAGCCGGAGCGTTCATTATTAGCACCGAAAAAAAACTCTGGAGGTAGAAATAGTCAAGGAAAAATGACCATGCGTTATATTGGTGGTGGTCATAAACAACAATATCGTATTATCGATTTTAAAAGAACTAAAGTTGGTGTTCCAGCAACAGTTAAAACAATCGAGTACGATCCAAACCGTTCAGCATTTATCTCATTATTAGCATATGCAGATGGAGCAAAAACGTACATCGTAGCACCAGCAGGATTGCAAGTAGGTCAGAAAGTAGTTTCTGGTCCAGATGCAGCTCCAGAAGTTGGTAATGCAATGCCTTTAGCAAACATTCCTCTTGGTACAATTATTTCTTGTATCGAGTTACGTCCAGGTCAAGGTGCTGTTATCGCACGTTCTGCAGGAACTTTTGCACAATTAGTTGCTCGTGATGGTAAATACGCAACAATTAAAATGCCTTCAGGTGAGATTCGTTTGATCTTGCTAACATGTATGGCAACAATTGGCGCGGTATCTAACTCAGATCACCAGTTAATCGTTTCAGGTAAAGCAGGTAGATCTCGTTGGTTAGGTAGAAGACCACGTACTAGACCGGTAGCTATGAACCCAGTTGATCACCCAATGGGAGGTGGTGAAGGACGCTCTTCAGGAGGTCACCCACGTTCAAGAAAAGGTTTACCAGCGAAGGGTTATAGAACTCGTTCTAAAGTAAAAGCAAGTAGTAAGTATATTGTAGAACGTAGAAAGAAATAATTAAGTAAGTATGGCACGTTCATTAAAAAAAGGACCTTATGTTCACTTTAAACTTGAGAAAAAAGTTTTAGAGAACGCAGAAAACGGTAACAAAGCAGTTGTTAAAACTTGGTCTAGAGCATCTATGATAACTCCAGATTTCGTAGGACAAACAATTGCAGTACACAACGGTCGTCAATTTGTACCAGTTTACGTAACAGAAAACATGGTAGGACATAAATTAGGAGAGTTTTCACCAACACGTTCATTTCGTGGACATGCAGGTGCAAAAAATAAAGGTAAAAAATAATAAGAAGCTATGGGAGTTCGTAAAAGAGAAAGAGCAGAGCAGACAAAAGAAGCAAACAAAAGTATTGCTTTTGCTAAGCTAAACAATTGCCCAACTTCACCTCGTAAAATGCGCTTGGTTGCAGATTTAGTAAGAGGACAGAAAGTTGAGAATGCTCTTAACATATTAAAATTTAATACTAAAGAAGCTTCGGGAAGAATTGAAAAATTATTGTTATCAGCAATTGCTAACTGGCAAGCTAAAAACGCTGAAGCAAGCATCGAAGAAGCAGAATTATTTGTTAAAGAAATCCGTGTAGACGGTGGGGCAATGTTGAAAAGATTACGTCCTGCACCACAAGGTCGCGCGCACAGAATCAGAAAACGTTCTAATCACGTTACAATCGTATTAGGATCAAACAATAACACACAAAGCAATTAATAAACAGTATGGGACAAAAGACTAATCCAATCGGAAATCGCCTTGGGATCATCAGAGGATGGGACTCTAACTGGTACGGTGGAAATGACTATGGAGACAAACTTGCTGAAGATGCAAAAATCAGAAAGTATATCCATGCTCGTTTAGCAAAAGCTAGTGTATCTAAAATCATTATCGAGAGAACTTTAAAACTTGTAACCGTTACTATCACTACTGCAAGACCTGGTATCATTATCGGAAAAGGCGGACAAGAGGTAGACAAGTTAAAAGAAGAACTTAAGAAAATTACTAACAAAGAGGTACAAATTAACATCTTTGAAATTAAAAGACCAGAATTAGATGCTTATTTGGCTGCAACAAGCATCGCGCGTCAAATCGAAAGCCGTATTTCTTACCGTAGAGCTATTAAAATGGCTATTGCTGCGGCAATGAGAATGAACGCTGAAGGTATGAAAGTGCAAATTTCAGGTCGTTTGAACGGGGCAGAAATGGCACGTTCTGAAAACTTTAAAGATGGACGTATTCCTTTATCTACTTTCCGTGCGGATATTGATTATGCTTTAGCTGAAGCGCATACTACTTACGGTAGAATGGGTATTAAAGTATGGATCATGAAAGGTGAGGTTTATGGTAAAAGAGATCTTTCTCCGTTAGCTGGAATGGACAAACAACAAAAATCGTCTAAACCGGCAGGATCTGGAAAACCAAATGGAAGACCAAACCAACAACGCAACAACAAACGAAAGTAATTTAAAACTAACGAAAAATGTTACAGCCTAAAAGAACCAAGTACCGTAAGGTACAGAAAGGTAGAATGAAAGGAGTTTCTCAAAGAGGTAGCGAACTTTCTAACGGAATGTTCGGTATTAAATCTTTAGATTACTCGTTCATTACTTCTCGTCAAATCGAAGCTGCACGTATCGCTGCAACTCGTTTCATGAAACGTGAAGGACAATTATGGATTAAAATCTTCCCAGATAAACCTATTACTAAAAAACCTTTAGAGGTACGTATGGGTAAAGGTAAAGGTGCAGTTGAGTATTGGGCTGCAGTTGTTAAGCCAGGAAGAATAATGTTTGAAGTAGGTGGTGTGCCTTTAGCAGTTGCAAAAGAAGCATTACGTTTAGCTGCTCAAAAACTTCCAGTAAAAACCAAGTTTATCATTGCTAGAGATTTCGAAGCTTAATTTTAGATCATTATGAAGAAACAAGAAATAAATAATCTATCTGTAGCTGAGTTACAAGCAAAACTTGGTGAATTAACAAACCAATACGCTGAGTTAAAACATGCTCATGCTATTTCGCCTATTGCTAACCCTTTGCAATTAAGAACTGTAAGAAGAGCTATCGCAAGAGTGAATACTGAGATTAGCAAAAAAGACTTACAATAATTGTATTCTGCTGAAAGATGGAAAAAAGAAATTTAAGAAAAGAAAGAATCGGTGTAGTTACAAGCAACAAAATGGTTAAATCTATTGTTGTGTCTGAAACAAGTAAAGTAAAACACCCATTATACGGAAAGTTCGTGTTAAAGACAAAGAAATATGTTGCACACGACGAATTGAACGACTGTAACATTGGTGACAAAGTTAGAATCATGGAAACACGTCCATTATCTAAAAACAAATGTTGGAGATTAGTTGAAATCATTGAAAGAGCTAAGTAATTATGGTACAACAGGAATCTAGATTAAAAGTAGCAGATAACACAGGCGCAAAAGAAGTTTTGACGATCCGTGTTTTAGGAGGAACGAAACGTCGTTATGCCTCTGTTGGAGATAAAATTGTAGTGTCTATCAAAGACGCAACACCTAACGGTAACGTTAAAAAAGGTGCTGTATCAACTGCAGTTGTTGTACGTACCAAAAAAGAAGTGAGAAGAGCTGATGGATCTTATATCCGTTTTGATGACAACGCATGTGTGTTATTAAATGCGGCAGGTGAAATGAGAGGAACTCGCGTTTTTGGTCCTGTAGCAAGAGAACTTCGTGAAAAACAATTCATGAAAATTGTATCATTAGCACCTGAAGTGCTTTAATTCTTTCAAATGATGACAAAGCTAAAAATTAAATCAGGAGATAACGTTCGCGTTATTGCTGGAGATCACAAAGGATCTGAAGGAAAAGTTTTACGCGTTTTCCGCGAAAAAAACAAAGCTATCGTTGAAGGTGTAAACATGGTTTCTAAACATGTTAAGCCAAGTGCTACAAACCCTCAAGGTGGTATAGTAAAAAAAGAAGCTGCAATTCATATTTCTAACATCGCTTTAATCGATACTAAAACAAATAGTGTTACTAAAGTGGCTTACAAAGTAGAAGGAGATAAGAAAGTACGCGTTTCTAAAAAATCTAATCAAGCATTATAGTCATGACTTATATACCAAGACTTAAACAAGAATATAAAGACAGAGTAGTCTCTGCTTTAAAAGAAGAATTCGGTTACAAAAACGTAATGGAAGTTCCTAAACTTGAGAAAATAGTTGTAAGCCGTGGAGTTGGTGCTGCTGTTTCTGATAAAAAATTAGTTGATCACGCTGTTGAAGAACTAACAAAAATTACAGGACAAAAAGCAGTATCTACTATTTCTAAAAAAGACGTTGCTTCTTTTAAATTAAGAAAAGGGATGCCAATTGGTGCTAAAGTTACTTTACGTGGCGAAAGAATGTACGAATTCTTAGACCGTTTAGTTACTTCTGCATTACCACGTGTACGTGATTTTGCTGGTGTTAAATCTAATGGATTTGACGGTAGAGGAAATTACAATTTAGGTGTAGTTGAGCAAATTATTTTCCCTGAAATCGATATTGATAAAGTTAACAAAATTGCAGGTTTTGATATTACTTTTGTAACATCTGCTAACACAGATGCTGAAGCAAAATCATTATTGGCAGAATTAGGAGTACCTTTTAAAAAGAACTAGTATGGCTAAAGAATCAATGAAAGCCCGTGAGGCGAAAAGAGAAGCTTTGGTAGCTAAATATGCTGCAAAACGTAAGGCTTTAAAAGAAGCTGGAGATTATGAAGCATTACAAAAGTTGCCTGCAAACGCTTCTCCTGTACGTTTACATAACCGTTGTAAATTAACAGGACGTCCAAGAGGTTATATGCGTCAGTTTGGTCTTTCACGTGTAACATTCCGTGAAATGGCTAATCAAGGGTTAATCCCAGGTGTAAGAAAAGCAAGTTGGTAATCTCGCAAAAAGTTTGTACTTTTGCCAACTAAAAAATAATTTTAATTGATTAAAGGTTCAGGAAACGTGTGTTTCCTGAAAACCATAATCGCAATTTTATACATATGTATACAGATCCTATCGCAGATTTTTTAACAAGAGTTAGAAATGCTTCTCGTGCAAACCACAAAGTTGTAGAGATCCCAGCATCAAACTTCAAAAAGGAAATCACAAAAATTTTATTCGAACAAGGATATATTTTAAGCTATAAATTCGATGATTCTTCTGTGCAAGGATCTATCAAAATAGCTTTAAAATATGATAAAGACACGAAAGAGTCTGTTATCAAAGATATCCAAAGAATTAGTAAACCAGGTTTACGTAAATATGCATCATCTGCAGATTTACCACGTATCTTAAACGGTTTAGGTATTGCAATTGTGTCAACATCTAAAGGTTTAATGACAGGTAAAAAAGCTAAACAGCTAAATGTTGGTGGTGAAGTAGTTTGTTACGTATACTAATAAAATAGACTAGCGAAATGTCAAGAATAGGTAAAAGTCCAATCACAATACCAGCTGGTGTAACTGTAGAAGTTAAAGATGCTGTTGTTGTAGTAAAAGGAAAATTAGGAGAGCTTTCACAGGCTTTTGATACAGTTACTGTGAAAGTAGAAGACGGACAAGTAATCGTTGAGCGTTCATCTGATTTAAAAGATGAAAGAGCAAAACACGGTTTATACAGAAGTTTAATCAGCAACATGATTGTTGGTGTATCTGAAGGGTTTACTAAAGAATTAGAATTAGTTGGTGTTGGATACCGTGCATCAAATCAAGGACAAAAACTTGATTTAGCTTTAGGTTACTCTCACAACATTGTTTTAAATATTACTGACGAAGTAAAAGTTGAAACAGTTTCTGAAAAAGGTAAAAACCCTATCGTTAAATTATCATCGGCAGACAAACAATTGGTTGGTCAGGTAGCAGCAAAGATTCGTTCTTTCCGTAAGCCAGAACCTTACAAAGGTAAAGGTATCAAGTTTGTTGGTGAAGTATTAAGAAGAAAAGCAGGTAAATCAGCTTAAAAATTAAGATCATGTCATTAAACAAATCTGAAAGAAGACAAAGAATTCAATACAGAATTAGAAAAACGATTAGCGGTACTGCTGCTACACCACGTTTATCTGTATTTAGAAGCAATAAAGAAATCTATGCGCAAATCATAGACGATGTGAACGGTGTAACTTTAGCTGCGGCATCTTCAAGAGAAGCTGGTGTAACTAAAGGAACTAAAATTGAAACTGCTGCATCAGTTGGTAAACTAATTGCAGAGAAGGCTTTGAAAGCTGGCGTAGAAACTATCTCTTTTGACAGAGGTGGTAACTTATACCACGGTCGTGTTAAATCATTAGCAGAAGGCGCAAGAGAAGCTGGATTAAAATTCTAATTGTAGTTAGTTATGTATCAAAGTTATAAAAACGTAGAATATGTAAAACCAGCCGGTCTTGATTTAAAAGATCGTTTGGTTTCAGTTAATCGTGTTACTAAAGTAACTAAGGGTGGTAGAGCATTTGGTTTTTCTGCTGTAGTTGTAGTTGGTGACGAAAACGGTGTAGTGGGTCATGGTTTAGGAAAATCTAAAGACGTATCTGAAGCAATTGCTAAAGCGGTTGAAGATGCTAAGAAAAGCTTAGTTCGTATTCCATTACAAGGAACAACTATTCCTCATGAACAAAAAGGTAAATTTGGTGGTGCGCGCGTATTTTTATTGCCAGCATCAGTAGGTACCGGAGTTATTGCGGGTGGTAACGTACGTGCAGTTTTAGAGGCTGTAGGTATCCACAATGTATTATCAAAATCTCAAGGTTCTTCTAACCCTCATAACGTTGTTAAAGCAACTTTCGATGCTTTATTAAACATGAGAAGTGCTGCTACTATTGCAAAACAAAGAGGAATTTCTTTAGAGAAAGTATTTAAATCTTAATTTTGAGTAGTATGTCAAAAATTAAAGTAAAACAAGTTAGAAGCAAAATCAATTGTCCTGAAAACCAAAAAAGAACGTTAGAAGCTTTAGGTTTACATAAATTAGGACAAGTTGTTGAGCATGATAATACACCAACTATTGTAGGAATGGTAAAGAAAGTTCAACATTTAGTTTCTGTAGAAGAAATTAACTAATTTAAATTGAATTATGAATTTAAGTAATTTACAACCGGCAAACGGTTCTGTACATAATCAAAACAAAAGAGTAGGTCGTGGTGAAGGTTCTGGTAAAGGTGGTACGTCTGCACGTGGTCACAAAGGAGCTAAATCTCGTTCTGGTTATTCTAAGAAAATTGGTTTTGAAGGTGGACAGATGCCTTTACAGAGACGTGTTCCTAAATTTGGTTTTAAAAACATCAATAGAGTAGAGTATGTAGGTATTAATTTAGATACTTTGCAAACTTTAGTTGATAACGGAACAATTACTAATGCAATTGATTTTAATGCATTAGTTGAAAATAGAATAGTTTCTAAAAATAGCTTAGTTAAGATTTTGGGTAGAGGAGAGCTTAAGGCGAAATTAACAGTAACTGCTCATAAATTTACAGCAACAGCAAAAGCCGCTATTGAAGCAGCTGGTGGTGAGGTTGTATCTTTATAAATCTTTAACTACTTATGAAGAAGTTTTTTGAAACTTTAGCCAATATTTGGAATATCGAAGAACTTAAGAATAAAATCTTAATAACTTTAGGTATGTTGCTTGTGTATCGTTTTGGTGCACAAGTAACCTTACCAGGTATTGATGCTACTAAATTACATGCTTTATCAGATCAAACTGATCAGGGGATAGGGTGGCTTATCAATGTTTTTACAGGAGGTGCGTTTTCGCAGGCTTCTATTTTTGCATTGGGTATAATGCCGTATATCTCTGCGTCAATTGTAGTTCAGTTAATGGGTATAGCTGTACCTTACTTACAGAAACTTCAAAACGATGGTGAAAGTGGTAGAAAGAAAATGAACCAAATTACAAGATGGTTAACCATTGGTATTACCTTAGTTCAAGGACCGGGTTATATCTACAACTTGTATAAACAATTACCACCTGATGCATTTTTATTAGGATTTGATTCTTTCTCTTTCTTATTTTCGTCGGTATTAATCTTAACTACAGGAACGGTTTTCGCAATGTGGTTAGGTGAAAAGATTACTGATAAAGGTATTGGAAACGGTATTTCATTATTAATTATGGTTGGTATCATCGCTAAATTACCAATGGCTTTCATGCAAGAGACTCAGTCTCGTATGGTAGCAGGTAACGGTGGTCCAATGATGATTGTAATAGAAGTTATCATCTGGTTATTAATAATCATAGCTTGTATATTTTTAACAATGGCAGTTCGTAAAATCGCAGTACAATACGCTCGTAGAAGTGTTGCTGGTGAATACGACGCTGCATCTGTATCAGGAAACCGTCAGTGGATTCCTTTAAAGCTTAATGCTTCAGGTGTTATGCCAATTATCTTTGCACAGGCAATTATGTTTATACCACCAGTAATTGCTGGGTTATCCTCTTCAGACAGTGCACAAACTGTGACCACAATGTTCAGCAACATCTTTGGTTTAGAGTATAATTTAGTTTTTGCTTTGTTAATCATAATTTTTTCGTACTTTTACACCGCAATTACGGTACCTACTAATAAAATGGCCGATGATTTAAAGCGCAGTGGTGGCTTTATACCTGGTATTAAACCGGGTCAAGAAACCGCAAACTTCTTAGATCGCGTAATGTCGTTAATCACATTTCCAGGTTCGTTATTCCTTGCTGTGATCGCAGTTTTACCTGCAATCGCCGTGTCATTAATGGGAATTCAACAAGGTTGGGCAATGTTTTATGGTGGAACATCTTTATTAATCTTAGTAAGTGTTGCTATTGATACAATACAGCAAATTAATGCTTATTTATTAAACAAGCAGTACGACGGATTAATGAAGAGTGGAAAAAATAGAAAAGCAATTGCTTAATATATGGCAAAACAATCAGCAATAGAACAAGACGGAGCAATCATTGAAGCATTATCAAATGCAATGTTCCGTGTAGAATTAGAGAACGGACATATTGTAATTGCTCATATTTCTGGAAAAATGCGTATGCATTACATCAAATTATTACCTGGTGATAAAGTGAAGTTAGAAATGAGCCCTTATGATTTGTCTAAAGCAAGAATTACTTATAGATATTAAAGGCTGTTAAAATGAAAGTAAGAGCATCAGTTAAAAAAAGAAGTGCGGAATGCATTATTGTACGTAGAAAAGGAAGATTATACGTTATAAACAAAAAGAATCCTAGATTTAAACAAAGACAAGGATAAATATGGCAAGAATAGCAGGGGTAGATATACCTAAAAATAAAAGAGGAATTATTGCTTTAACTTACATTTTTGGTGTAGGTTCAAGTAGAGCAAAAGAGGTGTTGGCAACAGCTAACGTTAACGAAGACAAAAAAGTTTCAGAATGGAACGATGACGAAATCGGTGCTATTCGTGAAGCTATGTCTAGTTACAAAATTGAAGGTGAACTACGTTCAGAAGTATCTTTAAACATTAAACGTTTAATGGATATCGGATGTCAACGCGGAATCCGTCATAGAGCTGGTCTTCCATTAAGAGGACAAAGAACTAAAAACAACTCTAGAACAAGAAAAGGTAAAAGAAAAACTGTTGCTAACAAGAAAAAAGCAACTAAATAATAAGTAGTATGGCTAAAGCAAATACAAAAAAGCGTAAAGTTATAGTTGAATCTACTGGAGAGGCTCACATCAGCGCAACATTTAACAATATCATCATTTCGTTAACTAATAAAAAAGGTGAAGTTATTTCTTGGTCGTCAGCTGGTAAAATGGGATTCCGTGGTTCTAAAAAGAACACTCCTTATGCAGCACAGATGGCAGCAGAAGATTGTGGTAAAGTAGCGTTAGAAGCTGGACTTAAAAAAGTGAAAGTTTACGTTAAAGGACCAGGAAATGGTAGAGAATCTGCAATTCGTTCTATCCATAATAGTGGAATCGAAGTTACAGAAATCATCGATATCACTCCAATTCCTCACAATGGATGTCGTCCTCCAAAAAGAAGAAGAGTTTAATTTATATTATAGTATAACCTAAGGTAGGAGAACGATTATCGGAGGATGAGACCTGAATTCATAATCCCTACCTTTTTTATTTTTTTAAAATGGCAAGATATACTGGTCCACAAACTAAAATCGCTCGTAAATTCGGAGAAGCAATCTTCGGAGATGACAGAGCATTCGAAAAAAGAAATTACCCTCCAGGGCAACATGGTTTAGCTAAGAAAAGAGGTAAAAAATCTGAATACGCTATCCAGTTAATGGAAAAGCAAAAAGCTAAATATATTTACGGTGTTTTAGAAAAACAATTCCGTAACATGTTTAAAAAAGCATCTGCATCTAAAGGTGTTACAGGTGATGTTTTAATTCAGTTATGTGAATCACGTTTAGATAATGTTGTATACAGAATGGGTATCGCTCCTTCTCGTCGTGCAGCTCGTCAAATCGTTTCTCACAGACACGTAACCGTTAACGGTGAATTAGTAAACATTCCTTCATACCAATTAAAAGCTGGTGATAAAGTAGCAGTTCGTGAAAAATCTAAATCATTAGATGCTATCGAACGTTCATTATCTAATTCTAGCGCTGTTTACGAATGGATTACTTGGAATAACGAAACTAAAGAAGGTACTTATGTAAGTATTCCTGCTAGACTTCAAGTTCCAGAAAACATCAAAGAACAGTTAATCGTAGAGTTGTACAACAAATAATAATTGACATTCAGTCGAAACACACATGGCAATATTTAATTTTCAAAAGCCCGACAAAGTTATCATGATTGATTCAACAGATTTTAAAGGGAAATTCGAATTTCGTCCTTTAGAACCTGGCTATGGATTAACCATTGGTAATGCACTAAGAAGAGTACTTCTGTCATCATTAGAAGGATATGCAATAACTTCGGTACGTATTGAAGGTGTTGAGCATGAGTTTTCTACTATTTCTGGTGTTGTTGAGGATGTAACAGAAATTATCTTAAACTTAAAACAGGTACGTTTCAAACGTCAGATTGAGGATGTAGATAACGAATCTGTAAGCATTTCCTTCACAGGAAAAGATCAATTAACAGCTGGCGATTTCCAAAAATATATTTCAGGTTTTCAAGTATTGAACCCTGATTTAGTTATCTGTAACTTAGACGGTAAAATTACCATTAACATGGAAATTTCTATCGAAAAAGGTAGAGGATACGTTCCAGCAGAAGAAAATAGAAAACCTAACTCACCTTTCGGAACAATTTATACAGACAGTATTTATACACCTGTAAAAAATGTTAAATATGCTATAGAAAACTATCGTGTAGAACAAAAAACCGATTATGAAAAGTTAGTTTTTGATATTGTAACAGATGGATCTATTAATCCTAAAGACGCTTTAACAGAAGCAGCAAAAACATTGATTCATCATTTTATGTTATTCTCTGATGAAAGAATCACTCTAGAGGCTGATGAAATTGCTCAAACTGAATCATATGATGAAGAATCATTACATATGAGACAGCTTCTGAAAACGAAATTGGTAGATTTAGATCTTTCGGTAAGAGCATTAAATTGTTTAAAAGCGGCTGAAGTTGATACATTAGGCGATTTAGTTTCTTATAACAAAAACGATTTAATGAAGTTTAGAAACTTCGGAAAGAAATCATTAACAGAATTAGAAGAACTAGTTCAGGTTAAAGGATTAACTTTTGGAATGGATCTATCAAAATACAAATTAGATAAAGAATAAATTACTTCATATTTTGCGCTCCGTAAAGGATTGATGCAAGATGAAGGTTAAAAAACTACGTCATGAGACACGGAAAAAAAATAAACCATTTAGGTAGACAGGCTAGTCACAGAAAAGCTATGTTGGCTAATATGGCTTGTTCTTTAATAGAACACAAACGTATTAATACTACGGTTGCTAAAGCTAAAGCATTAAAGCAATTTATTGAGCCTTTAGTAACAAAATGTAAAACAGACGATACACACAACCGTCGTATCGTTTTTTCTTACTTAAGAGATAAGCATGCTGTAACTGAATTGTTCAGAGAAGTTGCTCCTAAAGTAGGTGATCGTCCGGGAGGATACACTCGTATTATTAAATTAGGAAATCGTTTAGGAGATAATGCTGAAATGGCAATGATCGAATTAGTAGATTTCAACGAAATTTATAACGCTGGTAAAAAAGAAGTTAAAAAAGCTACAACTCGTAGAGGTAGAAAAAAAGCTGATACAGCTGAAACTACTCCTGCTGCTGAAACTTCTACTGAAGCTAACGAAACTAATGAGTAATTTATTAAACATAAATTATTCTTTAATATTAAAAGGACAAACTTTTAAAGTTTGTCCTTTTTTTTATGCTTTTTTTTAAAGTATTTGTATTAATTTTGTACACCGAAACAATCAACAATAATGAAATATACTTCTAAAGATAAAGCCATTGTACTTTTAAGCGATGGTACTATTTTTCATGGAAAATCAGTAGGGATAAAAGGCACAACAACCGGCGAAATCTGTTTTAATACAGGTGTTACGGGTTATCAGGAAATTTTTACCGATCCTTCATACTTCGGACAAATAATGTTGTCAACCGTTGCACATATTGGTAATTACGGAGTTCATAATGACGAGGTAGATTCAGACGGAATTAAAATTTCCGGATTGGTTTGTAAAAATTTCAGTAAAGATTTTTCTCGCCCTGATGCCGATGGATCTTTATACGATTATTTCGAAAAGAAAAATCTGGTTGCTGTTTCTGATGTTGATACACGCGCTTTGGTAAGTTACATTCGTGATAACGGAGCCATGAATGCGGTAATCTCAACAGACGGAAAATCAATTGACGAATTAAAAGAAATCTTGGCTGCCGTACCAAATATGAATGGTTTGGAGCTGGCATCTGCTGTTTCTACAAAAGAACCTTATTTCTATGGAGATGAAAATGCAACGTATAAAGTAGCCGCTTTAGATTTTGGTATCAAAACAAATATCTTGCGTTGCCTTGCTGCACGCGACTGTTATGTAAAGGTGTATCCTTACAACGCAACGCTTGAAGATTTAAATAATTTTAATCCAGACGGATATTTCTTGTCTAACGGACCTGGAGATCCACAGCCTTTAACACAAGTTATCGAAACTGCTAAAGATATTATTGCTACAGATAAACCGGTTTTCGGAATTTGTTTGGGGCATCAAATCATTGCGTTGTCACAAGGCGTAAATACCTATAAAATGTTTAACGGTCACCGTGGAATTAATCACCCGATTATGAATGCGGTTTCTGGTAAAGGTGAAATTACTTCTCAAAACCACGGTTTTGCAGTAGTTCGTGAAGAAGTGGAACAAAACCCGAATTTAGAAATTACACATTACCATTTAAATGACAATACTGTTGCAGGTATCCGTTTAAAAGACAAGCAGGTGTTTTCGGTACAATACCACCCGGAATCTTCGCCGGGACCAAACGATTCAAAATATTTGTTTGATGAGTTTGTTACTTATATGAAAGAACAAAAAGAAGCTTAAATAAGTTTCTATGTAATATAAAAACCTTTCGGAGTTATGTCTCTGAAAGGTTTTTTCTTATATAATAAAATATTTATAATTATGGAATTAGCAGAATTACAAAAATTACCATTCAAAGAAATAATAGCTTATATTGATAATAATTTTGAATATACAGCATCGTCTTTTAAAAATGGTGCATTAATGAATGCCCAAAATGAAAATCAAGGAAGTGCGAAAACGTTATATTTTGCAAAGCAGAATAATTTGTCTGTAGAAGATACTTTAAAATTATTTGCAGAACATTATCAGGCAGTTTTAGATGATAAAGAAGTATCATCGCATCAAAACATTCGAAACTTTATGCAAAACGGTTGGGAAGGTGTCGTATTTGAAAAAGAGGTTCTTCAGCGAAAATAAATTCTTTATATTTTTTTGTTAAAAATTACCTCTTTTTTTTTATCAATCAAATAATTACATTTGCAACAACAAATTAAACAACACAATTAAAGATATGAGTACAATTGTAAAAATTCACGCACGTCAGATTTTAGATTCTCGTGGAAATCCAACGGTAGAGGTTGACGTAGTTACAGAAACAGGCGTTTTAGGTCGCGCAGCAGTTCCTTCTGGAGCATCAACAGGTGAACACGAAGCAGTTGAATTACGCGATGGCGGTAAACACTGGATGGGAAAAGGCGTTTTAACGGCTGTTAAAAATGTTAATGAAGTAATTGCAGAAAATATTGTTGGTTTCAGTGTTTTTGAACAAAACGCGATCGATCAGACAATGATTGAATTAGATGGTACTCCAAATAAATCAAACCTTGGTGCAAATGCTATTTTAGGTGTTTCATTGGCGGTTGCGAAAGCGGCTGCTAACGAATTGGGAATGCCTTTATACCGCTACGTTGGTGGTGTTTCTGCAAATACGTTGCCGGTTCCAATGATGAACATCATTAACGGAGGATCGCATTCTGATGCTCCTATCGCATTCCAGGAATTTATGATTATGCCGGTTTCTGCTGCTAATTTTACCGAAGCAATGCAAATGGGAACAGAGATTTTTCACAACTTGAAAAAAGTATTACACGATAGAAATTTAAGTACAGCAGTTGGCGATGAAGGTGGTTTTGCACCAAATTTAGCCGGCGGAACAGAAGATGCATTAGATTCTATTAAACTGGCTGTTGAAAAAGCAGGTTATGTTTTTGGAAAAGACATCATGATTGCGTTAGATTGTGCTGCTTCTGAATTTTATGTAAACGGAAACTACGATTATACGAAATTTGAAGGTACAACAGGAGTAATTCGTACATCTGAAGAGCAAGCGGCTTATTTGGCTGAATTATGCGAGAAATATCCTATTATCTCAATTGAAGATGGTATGTACGAAGACGATTGGTCTGGTTGGAATTTATTAACACAGAAAGTTGGAGGTAAAGTACAGTTGGTAGGCGATGATTTATTCGTTACTAATGTTTCTCGTTTACAACGCGGAATCAATGAAAATACAGCAAATTCGATCTTAATTAAAGTGAATCAGATTGGTACGTTAAGCGAAACGATTGCAGCTGTAAACATGGCGCATAATGCAGGTTATACATCGGTAATGAGCCACCGTTCGGGTGAAACAGAAGACAATACTATTGCAGATTTGGCTGTGGCATTAAACTGCGGACAAATTAAAACGGGTTCTGCTTCTCGTTCAGATCGTATGAGTAAATACAACCAGTTATTGCGTATCGAAGAAGAATTGGGATCGGTTGCATACTACCCGCAAAATAAAGCTTTTAAAATAAAAAGATAATTTTTTTGAAGATTTAAAAAAATGACGCTAAATGCGTCATTTTTTGTTTTTAGGGTGTTTTTTTTCTGATATGATAATGCAAGTTATTAAACTTTGAGAATATGAAAATAAAATCTTAAATTATTAAAAATAAAACTTCTTTATGCGGATTGATTGTTGTATTAATAATAAGTATTTTCTATAATTAATAGGAATTATTTATATATTTATCCTTTACTAAGTGAAACATTTTTATTAAATTCGCTAAAAACAAAATAAAAAATAAACTAAAGATATATGTCAAAAACTGCAACTATAGCGATAGATGACAAAACGATTGACTTACCGGTTATCGTTGGAACAGAAAACGAAGTAGCTATCGATATTCAAAAGTTAAGAGATTTAACGGGTGCAATTACTTTAGATCCGGGTTATAAAAATTCAGGTTCATGTAAAAGTTCCATTACTTATTTAGATGGTGAAGAAGGAATTTTAAGATACCGCGGTTATTCTATTGAAGATTTAGCTGAAAAATCTAACTTTTTAGAAGTAGCTTATTTGGTTATTTTTGGTGAGTTGCCAACAGCAAAACAAATTGAAATATTTGAAGCTGACATACGCAAGTATACATTGGTTAACGAAGAAATGAAAGGCATTATCGACGGTTTTCCTAAACATGCACACCCAATGGGTATTTTGGCATCGTTAACTTGTGCATTAACTGCTTTTAACCCAAGCGTTGTAAACGTAGAGAACGAAGCGCAAATGTATGATGCTGTTTGTAAAATAATGGGTAAATTCTTGGTAGTTGCTACATGGACTTACAGAAAAATCAACGGTTACCCGTTAAATTATTACGATAACACAATGCCTTATGTAGATAACTTTTTACAGTTAATGTTTAAATTACCTACAGGGCCTTACAAAATAAATCCTGTTGTTTTAAACGCAATTGATAAATTGTTTATTCTACATGCAGATCACGAACAAAACTGTTCAACGTCTACTGTAAGAATGGTAGGATCTTCTCACGCAGGTTTATTCGCGTCAGTTTCTGCAGGTGTTTCTGCACTTTGGGGACCACTTCACGGTGGTGCAAACCAAGCGGTTTTAGAAATGTTAGAAGAAATTCAAAAAGACGGCGGAGACGCAAACAAGTATCTTGCAAAAGCAAAAGATAAAAATGACCCGTTCCGTTTAATGGGCTTCGGTCACCGTGTGTATAAAAATTTCGATCCACGTGCACGTATCATCAAAAAAGCGGCAGACGAAGTTTTAGCAGAATTAGGTGTTAACGATCCTATCTTAAAAATCGCTAAAGATTTAGAAGAAATGGCGTTGAAAGACGAGTATTTCGTAGCACGTAACCTATATCCAAACGTAGATTTCTATTCAGGTATTATTTACCGTGCGTTAGGAATTCCAACCGAAATGTTTACCGTAATGTTTGCAATTGGTCGTTTACCGGGATGGGTTGCTCAATGGAAAGAAATGCGTGAAAACAAAGAACCAATCGGTCGTCCACGTCAAATTTATGTTGGCGAGCCATTGCGTCCGTTCAAAGAAATGTCAAACAGATAATAAAAATCTGTCATTCACAATAAAAAGCCAAATCAAACCGATTTGGCTTTTCTGTTTTTAATAGCATAACAGCAAAGAACTTCTTATATTTGCCTACCTAATTACTTTTTTATGAATTTACATGTAACCGACGAAACTTCTAGGCTTAAGGCCGTAATACTTGGAACCGCTCAAAGTAATGGCCCAACACCGACAATAGATGAAGCTTATGATCCAAAATCGTTAGAGCATATCAAGGCAGGCACTTATCCTGTAGAAAAAGATATGATTAACGAAATGGAAGCTTTTAACGAAGTTTTTAAAAAATATAATGTAGAAGTTTACCGTCCGGAAATTATCGAAAATTACAATCAGATCTTTAGTAGAGATATTGGTTTTGTGATTGACGATGTTTTTATAAAAGCCAATATTTTACCTGATCGCGAACGTGAATTAGAAGCTATTCAGTATGTGATCGATCAAATGGATCAAACAAAAGTAGTTCGTCCGCCAGAAGAAGTTCATATCGAAGGTGGCGATGTAATGCTTTATAACGATCATATTTTTATCGGCACATACAAAGGCAGCGATTATAAAGATTTTATTACCGCACGTACCAATATGGCAGGCGTACAGTTTATAAAAGATTTGTTTCCGCATAAAATTGTAAAGGAATTCGACTTGGTAAAATCTAAAATTGAACCACGCGATAACGCACTGCATTTAGATTGTTGCTTTCAGCCGGTAGGATCAAACAAAGGAATTATATATAAATCAGGCTTCCGTGAAGAGGCAGATTATATGTATCTGGTAAACCTTTTTGGTAGAGAAAACTTGTTTCATATCGAACGTGAAGAAATGTACCACATGAACTCGAATGTTTTTTCTATTGATAAAGACGTTGTTGTTTCAGAACGTAATTTTACCCGATTAAACAACTGGTTACGCGATCACGGATTCACCGTAGAAGAAATCCCGTACGCAGAAATTTCAAAACAAGAAGGTCTTTTACGTTGTTCCACTTTACCATTGGTTAGAGAATAAACTAGTTTTAGTTTTGTATGTAATGAAAAGATTAAATGTTTTAACTGTATTAATTTTAAGCATGATAATGTTTAGTTGTGCTACTTTTTCTAAAAAAGGATTTAGAAAAGAGGTTGATAAATTAGAAGAAACAAATCTTACTATGTTAAACGGAAATTATTCATTTTATCCGATAAAAAGATACATAGGAAATGATAAAAAACAAAATGACAGTGTTCCTAATTCTTTAAGATATAATAATGCCTATGATTTTTTGATAAATGAAAATTATCAGAAAAGTAGAGAGTTTGACTCTTTGAGAATGAAAGATAATGAATATCAAATCACCTTAAATCTTGAAAATAAGAATAGTTTAAGAATAAAAGTATTTGAAAATTCATTAGTAATCAAAGATACATTATTAGCAGGAAAATATAAAAAAGGAATGTTTTATTTAGATAATACTTTTTTGGAATGTAGAGGAATTCCATATCTTTTTGGTGGATGCACTCATAACAAAAGAAGAGTAGGTTTGACTAAAAGTGGAAATCTTCTTGTGAATGAAGCAGTAGATAGTTCCGGTGCTTTATTAATTATTATTGCAGCGGGCTATAGTTACAATGCTACTTTTGAATATAAGAAACAATAAGATTACTAAACAACATAGAAAAAAAAATAAAGAATATGAGTCAGCAAGCAGCAAATACCGTATTAATGATTCGTCCGGTGCAATTCCGTATGAACGAACAAACGGCAGTAAATAATTATTATCAAAAGAAATTAGAAGGATTAACTCCGGCAAATGTAAACCAAAAAGCACAAGAAGAGTTTGATGGTTTTGTAGAACGTTTGCGTTCGGTTGGTGTAAACGTGGTTGTGGTAGATGATACCAAAGAAAGCGACACGCCTGATAGTATCTTTCCAAACAACTGGGTTTCGTTTCACTATAATGCCGAAGTGGTTTTGTACCCGATGTTTGCAGAAAACCGCAGATTAGAGCGTCGCGAAGATATTTTGGATATCTTGGAAGAAAAAGGTTTTAAAATATCAGAAATAAACGATTATACATCGGCAGAAGAAGATGATATCTTTTTAGAAGGAACCGGAAGCATGATTATCGATCGTGAAAATGCTAAAGTTTACGCCGCTTTATCGCCTCGTGCAGATGAAGAGTTGATTATAGAGTTTTGCGAGGACAACGATATGCACCCGGTAATTTTTGAAGCATACCAAACGGTTGACGGTAAACGTTTGCCAATTTATCATACCAATGTAATGATGAGTATTGCCGAAACTTTTGCTATTATTTGTGGCGATAGTATCGATGATAAACAAGAACGTAAACTGGTTGTAAACAGCCTGAAAGAAGATGGTAAAGAAATTATCTATATTACCGAAAATCAGGTGAACCATTTTGCAGGAAATATGTTACAAGTTGAAGGAAAAGACGGGCAATTATATATGGTAATGAGTACACAGGCATATGAAATTCTAACCGATGTACAGATTAAAGCTATAGAAAAGCATTGTGCTATTTTACACGCACCACTTTACACAATTGAAGCTTGCGGTGGCGGAAGCGCCCGTTGTATGCTGGCGGAAGTGTTTTTACCACAGGAATAGCATCGAGGTGTCAAGCTGAATTTATTTAACTTCCTTCAGTTCGCAAGCTCGGGTCAGCTTCTCATTAGAAGTTAGCTTAATGAGATTCCGAAACAAGTTTGGAATGACATAAAAAGTATAGAAAAAACGCATTGAGAAATCAATGCGTTTTTGTATCTTGATTTTAATAATAATTACTATGAAATCACTTACGGTAAAAGTTATACTATTGTGTTTTTTGATATTATCGTGTACGAAGAATAAATTGCTGCATAAAAATGACTACACATTAGAAGATAAATTAAAATTTACTAACAGTATTTTAAAATTTTATGTGGAAGATTCTTTGGTTTGTAATCATTTAAGTAATCAATTGGATTGGACTCCTTTTAAAAAGGCTTTGTATTCAGAAGAAGGTTTATTGTTGAAAAAGTATGCTTCTGATATGAAAAAGGAAGATATTGAATCACAAATGAGCAGTTTTATTATTAGTGAAAAGTATAATGAATTTTTTTCTAATTATAAATTATTTAAAGAAGATGTTGAAAGTCAATCTGATTCGATTTTAAATCTTCAAAGTAATCTATATTATACTACCTTACCTGTATTTACAGATGATGGTAATTTCGCTTTTGTTGGTTTTTCTCTGGTTAGCAGTTTGTTGAGTGGTTATGGAGAAATTATTATTTTTGAAAGAAAAGATAATCGATGGAGTGAGGTAGAACGAAAACAAATTTGGATACATTAATAATCAGGAATCTGAATCGTGGTTAGCTTTATAATTACAATCTGTGCATCTGTGGTAGAACTACAACAAATCACTCGGTATTTTGTAATGTGGATCTTCTGCAATATTCACTTTAATAATTGCCGATGCATTTTCTAACAACTTTCGACTGTCTTCACTTAAATGTGTAAGAATTACTTTTTTGTTGCGTTCGCTGTATTTTTTTGTAAGTAAATCAACCGCTTCAATTCCGCTCATATCGGCAATTCTACTTTCCTTAAAAGAAATCATAATAGTTTCGGGATCATCTGCTAAATCAAAATTTTCGTTAAAATTAGCTACCGATCCAAAAAACAACGGTCCGTATATTTCGTAATGCTTAATTCCGTTAGCATCAACATATTTTCTGGCTCTGATACGTTTTGCGCTTTCCCATGCAAATACCAATGCCGAAATGATAATTCCAACCAAAACGGCTACAGCTAAATTGTGAAAAATAATGGTAATTCCGGCAACAATCACGGTTACTAAAATATCAGTTTTAGGCATTTTGGTCATCTTCTTAAAAAATCCCCAGCTAAAAGTAGTAATGGCAACCATCATCATTACGCCCACCAAAGCAGCCATTGGAATTTGCTCGATAACGGGAGCAGCAACCAATATGATGAACAATATCGCCAAACTACTGACAATTGCCGAAATCCGTTTGCGTGCACCTGCGTTTAAGTTTACAAATGTTTGGGCAATCATAGCACATCCGCCCATTCCGGTAAAAAAACCGTTGGCAACATTTGCAATTCCCTGCGCAACCGATTCTTTATTAGCATTTCCGCGACTTTCTGTAACTTCATCAACAAGTGTTAAGGTCAGTAAACTTTCAAGCAAACCAACGCCTGCCATAATAGCTGCATACGGAAAAATGATCTGAAGTTTATCTAAATTTAAAGGTATCTGTGGTATGTGAAAAGGAGGAAAACCTCCGCTGATCGAAGCAATATCTTGAACTGTTTTTGTATCGATATTAAAAAAATGAACAATACCAAAAATTACTGCAATAGCAATTAAAGTGGTAGGTAAGGCTTTTGATATTTTCGGAATAAAGTAAACCAATATCAAAGTTAAAGCTACCAAACCGCCCATGACGTATAACGATTCGCCTTGTAACCAGCTTGATTGTAAGCCAGTTTTAAGTTTGAACTGTTCTATTTGAGACATAAATATCACAACTGCTAATCCGTTTAAAAATCCGTACATTACGGGCTGCGGAACTAATCGTACAAATTTCCCCAACTTAAAAACGCCAACAGAAATCTGAAATATTCCTGCCAAAACCACTGCCGCAAAAAAATATTCAATACCGTAAGTAGCAATCAACGCAATCATTACAATAACGGTTGCTCCGGCTCCGCCCGAAATCATTCCCGGTCTTCCGCCTAAAAAAGCAGTAATAATTCCCATGATAAATGCTCCGTACAATCCTGTTAAAGGCGGTAAACCTGCAACAATTGCAAACGAAAGCGACTCGGGAATCATGGTCATAGCAACGGTTAAACCTGCTAAAATTTCAATTCGGTACGTTTTTAAATCAAAAGACATTTGATGAACTTAAAATATATTTAAAAATATTTATTCTTATTTAGAATAAATAAAAATAATTTATTACTTTTACACTCGTAATTAAGTGAATAAATTATTGCTTATATTATTGTTGTTAGTTATTTAGTTTTTAATAAAGGTACGTTTCACACAGCGTACCTTTTTTATATTTTAAAAAGAATCAATAAAGAATTTATAATATACTGAATACCAATTGCTAACACAAGGAACCCGATAATTCTTGAAATAGCAACAATACCCGATGCTCCTAAAAGTTTCGAGATGTAATTTGCGCTTCTTAAAATTAAGAATACGGTAATCGCAACTGCAAAAATAGCCGCTACAATTAAAAGTTTATTTATAATTTCGGGATTGTCTTGTTCCATTGCAATAAGCAGCGACATAGATCCCGGACCAGCCATCATAGGAATTGCTAACGGAGTTAAAGCAATATCGTTTCGTTGTTGCGCGTCATCGGCTACTTTTTTATTCACACCTCTACGCTTGCTAAAAGTTCCCGAAAGCAGTCCAAAACCCGATGAACAAATCACCACACCACCTGCAATTCGTAGAACATCGATACTTATTCCAAAAAAGTTTAAAATTATTTTTCCTATAAAGAACGAAATTACAAGAATGATGAATACGTTTACCGATGCCCAAAAGGCTGTTTTATTCTTGGCTTCTTTAGGATCTCCTTGCGTTAATCCTAAAAAAATAGGGACAGATCCCAACGGATTTATTACAGAAAATAAAGCGGCAAATGTTATCAGAAATAAATCCATAGCGCGAAACAAGTTTTTTTTAAAGCTAAAAAATAATTTCAAATAAGGTTAAAAATAAATTGACTATTTTTATAAAAAAAATATGAACTATTCTTTTCTGGATTTAGTTTACGTAAAGGAAAACAAAACTGTTCAGGATGCTTTTGCCGAATTAAAAGCAACAGCACAAAAAGCCGATGACTTGAATTTTACAAGATATTGGCTTGCAGAACATCATAATATGGAAGGTGTAGCAAGTAATGCAACATCGGTTTTAATGGGTTATGTTGCGGCAAACACGCAGAAAATCAAGGTAGGATCGGGCGGTGTAATGCTTCCAAATCACTCGCCGTTGGCTATTACAGAGCAGTTTGGAACTTTAGCGCAGATTTATCCGAACCGTATTGATTTGGGATTGGGAAGGGCACCCGGAACCGATGGATTAACCGCGCAGCACATGAATGAGAATTTCATGAAAAACGTACATGAGTTTCCTCAAAACGTATCGGCAATCCAGCAATATCTTTCTACCGAAAATACCGAATCTAAAGTCCGTGCTTTTGTTGCAGAAGGTACAAATATTCCTGTTTATCTGTTGGGTTCAAGTACCGATAGTGCTGTTCTGGCTGCTGCTTACGGTTTGCCTTATGCTTTCGCATCGCACTTTGCACCACAGCAATTGGGTGCGGCGTTTAAGTTTTATACCGATGAATTTCAGGCTAACGGAGAAATTCCGTCACCTTACAAAATAGCGTGTGTAAATGTAATTATTGGCGAAACAAATGAAGAGGCAAAACTGCATGCGTCTACGTTCTATAGGATGTTTTTAGGATTGATCCGAAACCAGCGATCAAAAATGAAACAACCCGATATGGCTTTTTATGATGATTGGACGGTGGTTGAAGAAGCGCAGTTAAGCCAAATGACCGCAGGAAGTTTTATTGGCGATGAAGAAACTGTGGCTCGAAATTTGAAACAGTTTATAAATCGTTATCAAATAAACGAAATTATGATGTCGTGCCCAATATATTCTTTAGAAAAACGTTTGTATTCTATGGAGAAATTTGCTGCAATTATTTCTAAAATTTAATATGAAAAAAATACTTATATCAATTGGTTGCGCTTTTGCAACATTAACCGTTAATGCCGCTTCAACTATTTCTTTTTCTAAAGAAATCAGTTATAAAAATCCGTTGGTTATTGTGAACGGATACAAAATTCGATTTGTAGATTACGCAAAAATTAAACCCGAACATATTGAAAGTATTATTGAATTAGAGCCTGAAGATGCTGTTGAAGTTTTTGGTGAGAATGGAAGAAACGGCGCAATAATTATAAAACTGATTGATAGTTTTAAAGGTTTTTCGTTAGAAGGGGCAAAGATTGATGAACGTATTATTGAAAAAGTTGCCTACTATGCCGAACAAGCTAAATTAAAAGAACAGGCACGTTTAGAAGCCGAAGCGAAGGCGAAGAAGGATGCAGAAGAAAAAGAGCGTTTGGCTGCCGAAGCTAAAGCCAAAAGAGAAGAATTAGAAGCCGAAAGATTAGCCGCCGAAGAAAACGCTAAGCTCACTGCCGCAGAGAAAGCTAAAAAGGATGCCGAAGATAAGGCTCGCAAAGAATTTGAAGAAAACCAGCGTTTAGAGTACGATGCGAAAAACCGTGCCGACGCTGATGCAAAAGCAAAGAAAGATGCAGAAGAAAAGGCTTTGTTAGATGCTGATGCAAAAGCAAAGAAAGATGCAGAAGAAAAGGCTTTGTTAGATGCTGATGCAAAAGCAAAGAAAGATGCAGAAGAAAAGGCTTTGCTAGATGCTGATGCCAAAGCAAAGAAAGATGCTGAAGAAAGAGCTCGATTAGATGCCGATGCTAAAGCAAAGAAAGATGCTGAGGAAAAGTCTCGATCAGAAGCTGATGCAAAAGCAAAGAAAGATGCTGAAGAAAAAGCTCGATTAGAAGCAGATGCTAAAGCTAAAAAAGATGCTGAGGAAAAGTCTCGATTAGAAGCAGAAGCCAAAGCCAAAAAAGATGCAGAAGAAAAGTCTCGATTAGAATCAGAAGCTAAAGCAAAGAAAGATGCAGAAGAAAAGTCTCGATTAGAAGCAGAAATCAAAGCTAAGAAAGATGCCGAAGAAAAAGCTCGATTAGAAGCAGAAGCAAAAGCCAAAAAAGATGCTGAAGAGAAAGCAAGATTGGAAGCAGAAGCTAAAGCAAAGGAAGATGCTGAAGAGAAAGCACGATTAGAAGCGGAAGCTAAAGCCAAGAAAGATGCGGATGAAAAAGCTCGACTGGAAGCAGAAGCCAAAGCCAAAAAAGATGCCGAAGAAAAAGCTAGATTAGAAGCAGAAGCTAAAGCAAAAAAAGCTGCGGATGAAAAAGCACGATTAGAAGCGGAAGCTAAAGCCAAGAAAGATACGGAGGAAAAAGCTAGACTAGAAACCGAAGCAAAAGCAAAAAAAGCCGCAGAGGAAAAAGCTCGATTAGAAGCAGAGGCAAAAACCAAGAAATTAGCAGAAGAAAAGGCACGATTAGAAGCTGAAGCAAAAGCTAAAAAGGATGCGGAAGAAAAAGCTCGATTGGAAGCCGAAGAAAAAAAGAAACAGGCTTTAAAAGAAGCTGAAGATCAAAAGAACAGTAATCAAGCAAGTGCCGATTTCATAAATAAATTAGAGCAAGACTTTAAAAACAGCATCAACAATCCTAAAATTAAAAGAGTATTAATAGAAGGTAAAGAAGTAACTAAAAAAGAAGCCGTTAAATTAAGTGTTTTCGATGTAGAAACATCCATCATAACTTATGACAGAGTTAATGGCGACGGAAGTATAGAAATAAAGCTTACAAAGAAGTAAGCTTATTAAAAATCAAGTCTTTCGGCAATACCAAAATCTGCTATAAAGCTTTGCAGAATGGCTACATCTTTATTGGTGTAAAATTTAGAATATCCCGGCAGGTTATCTGTTTTAAGTAAATTAGCTTCGTTTAAAATTTTATAAGTGTGTTTGGCTACAGCATCGCCAGAGTCAATTACATTTATATGTTCAGGCAAAAATTTATTTAAAATAGGTAACAGGTAAGGGTAGTGCGTACAGCCCAGTACCAAATAGTCAATATCTTTTTCAATCATAGGATCGATGTACGATCTTAACAATACTTCCAATTCTTCCGAATAAAGTTGTCCATCTTCAATTAATTGAACAATTCTAAAGCCAATCTGATTTACAAATTCAATATTTGGATACAAATTTTGCGCCTCGGCGTATTTCGTGCTATTTAAGGTTCCCTGTGTAGCCAAAACACCTACTTTACCAGTTTTGGTATTTGCAGCTGCGGGCTTTATTGCCGGTTCAATTCCAATAATTGGAATATCGTATAAACTGCGCAATTCTGATATAGCATTCGTGGTTGCGGTATTACATGCAACAATAATAGCTTTAGCATTGTTGCTTAAAAGCCACTCCACATTTTTTTTTGATAACTGAATTATTTCCTCTTTTGTTTTTTGTCCGTAAGGTGCATTTTTACTGTCTCCAAGAAACAAAGTGTTTTCATTTGGAAGCAAATTATGTATAGATCGCCAAATGGTAGTTCCGCCAATACCCGAATCAAATAAACCAATAGGTTGCGTGTTGTTCATAAAAACAAATTTAAAAAAAAACTACCTAATATTTTAGGTAGTTTTTATGATATTTAATCTTAAAAAAAAAATTAGTTCATTTTTAATTCTTTTTTAACGTCTGCCATTAAATCAATACCATCAGCCATTATTACTCCGGCACCAATGCTTGAATCTAATACATATTTAGCACCTTTAGCACGTGCTACTTTTTGAATAGCAGCGTGTGCTTTATCCATAATAGGTTTCATTAAAGCAAGTTGTTTGTCAGTTAATTCTTTTTCTGCATTTTTTTCGAAAAGCATAATTCTTTCCTGCATATCTTGCATTTCTTTACCACGTGTTTCATTTACTGCATCACCAGCAGTAGGAGCTTCACCTTGATATTTGGTTAATTTTGTTTGATACTCTGTAACCATTGTTTTGTAAGAAGCATCAAGTGTAGAACTCTTTTTCTCTAATTCAGTTTTTGCAGCTTTAGATTCTGGCATTGCCGGAATTAATTCTGAAACATTAATGTGAGCAACTTCTTGTGCTTGTGCTGCAACATTAAAACCAACAACTGCAATTGCTGCTAAAAACAAATTTCTTAATTTTCTCATTTTCGATTTTTAATTTAATTCAACTTATAAAACCTCCGCGAAGGTACTTATTTTTTTTAATTATTATTTATTTTTCTTACGCTCTTCAATCTCCTGTAAACGCTTCTGTCTGTCTTCTTCCATCTTTTTCTTACGGTCTTCGATCATTTTTTTGCGTTCTTCCAAAGCTTTTGCCTTTTTGTCGGCTGCTTCTTTTCTTCTTTGTTCTTGTTGTGCTTTTATTTGCTGTGCACGTTCAGACAAAGCTTTTGAATTGTTCGATGAAGATTGCTGCGTTTTACCGTTTGCAGCATTCTCTCTGTCTCGCGATGCTTTTTCGCGTGCCTGTTCTTTAGCTAAACGAGCTTCTTCCTGCTTTTTAAGAATATCGGCTTTACGCTTTTCAATATCTTTCAGCTTTTCTTCTCTTATACGCTCGCGTTCGGCTTTTGCTGCAGCTACTTTTTCTAACTGTTCGCGTCTGCGTTTATCTTCTGGAGATTCTTCTGGATTTGTATTTGAGTTTTGTTGAGAAGTTTGCGTTTTTGCAAGTTCCTCTTTCTCTTCTTCAATTAAACGTTGGCGTTCTTCTAATTCATCTCGTTTGCTACGCTGGCGTTCTTTGACTTCAATTTGTCGTTCGGCAATTTCAAGCTGTTCAACTTCTTTTTTAGATAATTTGCTTTTGTTTCTGGTTTGATCCAGCTTACGAAGCACCTGATCAGAAATTTCGTCTGATGAATTTACATAAAGAAGCGCAGTTTCACTACTTGTTGATTTATCAATTACAGATGAATATCTTTTCTTTTTAGCGATTTCTTCAACTATGGTTGATATTTGATCCTGTAAAGGTTTTGCCAGATCTAATTTTTGTTTGAAATAAGATCCGTCTTTACCGAATTTTTCATGCTGAAAATCCAATAATTCTTTTTCTATAACCTGAATATCTTCTTCCTTCTCGTCAATCAGTTGTTGGGTAAGCAAAGGACGTTCAACATTTAACTGATCTTTTAAATCTTTAATTTCCTTTTTCTTTCGTTCAATAACAGCTTCCCACTCAACAGTTCTTTTCTTTAGTTCTTTGTTAGCTTCTTCATACTCGGGCATTTTGCTCATAATAAAGTCGGAATCGATATAAGCTATACGACCCTTTTGAGCATATCCAACACTGCACAAGCAGACAAGTAAAATAGAAACTAATTTTTTCATATAAAACAATTATTCAAAATGTGTGCCATTAAAATTGCTGACCTAACACAAAGTGTGGTTGCCATCCGCCTTTTTGGTTTGTTCCGGGTACGTTATCAAAACCATAACCAAAATCAACACCCAATAAACCAAACATTGGCATGTGTACACGTACACCTAAGCCTGCCGAACGTTGTAATTTAAACGGATTGTAGTTGCTAAACCCTTCATATGCAGCACCTGCGTCGAAGAATGACAATACGTACGCACTCATTTGTCCTTTTAATGCTACAGGATAACGTAATTCTACAGAGAATTTATTGTACACAGTACCACCTATTTCTCTATCGTATCCTAACTGATTGTCAAATTCTCTAGGTGTAAGGGTGTTATCACCGTATCCACGCAACGCAACATTTTCTCTTCCGTCCATGCTGTTCATCATCATTCCGCCACCACCTAAATAATAGCGCTCAAATGGAATGATACCGCGGTCATTGCTGTAAGCTCCCAAGAAACCAAACTGCCCTTGTGTACGTAAAACCAATTTATCAACAATGGTAGTATACCAGTCTGCCTTGAAATTAATTTTATAATACTCTAACCAGTTAAATTTTTTCTGATTCAATTTATCCTGATCTACTCTTGCATTTCGGTAGTCTGAAACAGGCATATTGTTAGCGTCTAAATATGTGCCAGCCGGAATATCTGCACCTGTAACAGGGTTAGTTTGTACACTTGATGTTCTGTATTTGTACTCTTCCATATTCTCTAAATTCTTGTAATCAACATTGTTGAATAAAGAATAAGGAGCTGTAAATTTACCCGAAACACTTAAGAAAGCTCCTGATTGTGGGTAAATTGCAGGCATTATTCCTCCACGGTTATCACGAGAAAGTTCTACAGTATAAGCTAGATTTCTTGATACACCATTGCTGAAAGCAAAGAAGTTAGAAGTATAATTGTTTAACTCATAATACTGAAAACTTAACGAGTGCGACAACGTAAAGTTATCATCTGGTACCAACAAACGTTTTGCTATACCAATTGTTGCAGTAGAAATGTTTAATCCCTGGCTGCGGTCAATATCTCTTGTTCTAAAGTTGTATGATTTCTGACTTGTGTATGATAACGATCCGAATAACGAAATAGGACGGCGACCACCAAACCAAGGTTCAGAGAAGCTTAAACTGTATGTTTGAAAATATGTTGCTGCCTGTAAACGTAACGACATTTTTTGTGCATCACCCATTGGGAAAGGCGTATAAGCGTCTTTGTTGAAAAGATTACGTGCCGAAAAGTTGTTAAACGATAATGCCAATGTACCAATAAAAGTACCACCGCCGTATCCACCTTGAACTTCAACCTGCGACTGACCATTTTCTACTACCTGATAATCTAAATCAACAGTACCGTCTACAGGATCAGGGTTTTTAACATCTGGGTTCAATGCGGTAGCATCAAAAATCCCCATACTTCCTAAACGACGAACCGATTCTACTACATCTGCTTTTCTCCATTTCTGTCCCGGAAGTGTACGTAATTCACGCAAAATAATGTAATCGTGCGTTTTATCGTTACCAGAAACGGTTACGTTGTTAAAACGCGCAATTGGTCCTTCCATGATACGGATATCGAAATCAATGGTGTCGTTGCGGGTAGCTGTTTCAACCAAATTGATTTGCGACCATAAAAAGCCGGCATTCTGATATTCGTTTTCAATGTTTCTTCCATCAGGATTTGTTTGGTCTCTGACTTGTTTTTCCAATAAAGGACCGTTGTAAACATCTCCTGTTTGCACGCCTAATATGCGGTTACGAAGATATTGATCAGGATATTCTGTATTTCCTATAAAACGAATATCGCCTATATAATATTTTTTACCTTCTTCTAAATTAATGTTTATGGCTACATTGTTCTTTTTAGGATTGTAGGTTGCTTTTTGCTCTGTAATTCGGGCATCGCGGTATCCTTTTTCTTTGTAGGCATCAATTACATTTACAAGATCGGTTTTGTATTCGTTTTCTATGAATTTAGAAGGAGTAAAAATACGCATAGGGTTTAAAGGACTTTTTTGTTTGGTCTTTTTCATTGCCTTGCGCAATTTTGCATCGGTAAGCTGTGTATTGCCTTCAAAATTAATTTTAGAGATACGTACTTTGCTGCCTTTATCAATATCGATAATTAAATCGGCTGTTTTTTTATCGTCGTGTAATTTGCGGTTAACTGTAACTTTTGTGTTATAGAAACCGTCTTTTCTATACTTGTTGGTAAGATAGTTTTTTGTGGTAGAGATAAGGTTATCGTTGATGATTTTACCTTCGATAATTTTTATCTTCTTGTCTTGTTTACCTGAAGTGGTAGATGAAGCTGGCATTGCTAACTGTAAATCTTTTAAGATTTCTTCTTTTTTGGCTTTTTTAATACCGTTAATTTCCACATTTTTAAGACGTGGTAATTCGTTTAAGTAGATTTCAAGATTTAAAACATCACCTGCAACAGACGATTCGTAAACGTTGATGTCGCTAAAATAGCCGGTTTTCCATAATTTTTTAATGGCATCGGAAATTTCTTCACCCGGAAGGTTTATTACCTGACCTTTTTCTAAACCTGCATAGGTAAAGATAGTCAGTTCGTTAAAATGATAATTTCCTGTTACTTTAATGGCTCCCAAACGGTATTTGCGTGGCGTATTCGGGTCTGTTTCGGGAATCAATGTTTCTTGTGCAGCATCACTGTTACCGGTTTGTGTTGTTACCGGTTGCTCTTGTGCGTTTGCCGCAGCAAAGCTTACTAATAATGGAAAAAGGTATTTTAATTTTTTGCGATGCATTCCTTTAAAATTACTTATTGATTTGTTCACTTGTTTTACCATATCTACGTTCGCGGTTCTGATAGATTTCTAACGCCTCGTGAAGATGTTCGTTAGAAAAATCGGGCCATAAAACTTCGGTAAAATACAATTCTGCATAGGCTATCTGCCATAACATAAAATTGCTTATACGTTGTTCGCCGCTTGTTCTTATTAATAAGTCTACATCTGGTAAATTATGGGTGTAAAGATGCTTATTAATAACCGATTCGTCAATAGCATCTATTGAAATTATATTATTTTTAACTTTGTTACACAGCTCTTTTGTGGCTTCAAGTAGTTCATTTCTAGAGCCGTAGCTTAATGCAAGCGAAAGTGTTAAACGCGTGTTGTTTTTGGTTTTTTCTAAAACTTCTGTTAATTCTTTGCGAACTGACGAAGGTAAAAGGTCTAAATTACCAATTGCGTTTAATTTTATGTTGTTTTCGTGAAGCGATTTTACTTCTTTTTTCAACGCTTTAACTAATAACTTCATCAACATGTCTACTTCGAATTTTGGACGATTCCAGTTTTCGGTAGAAAATGCGTATAAAGTTAAATAGGGAATTCCCAAACGGGCACATTGTTCAACGGTACGCTTTACTGCTGTTGCACCGTTTTCGTGACCAATTGTTCTTAAAAAACCTTTTTGTTTTGCCCATCTGCCGTTACCATCCATGATAATAGCCAGATGTTGAGGTAGTTTTTCGGGAATAAGTGTAGTTTCTTTCATTTTATCTTGGGGCACAGTAACAAGGGTTTTTACCAAAGGTATACGAAATGTTTATACCGGAAAAAACATACCAGTCTTTAGAATTTGTATTACCAAACGCTACAATGTTTGTAGACGGGTTTGCAGGATTGCTTCCGTCTAAATTGTCGGTAAAGGCATAACGTGCACCAACTTCGGCACTAATAACCAGTTTTTTGTTTATTAATGCTTTTAAGCCTAACGTTACCGGTATGGCAAGTGCGTATTCGGTGTCTTTTTCTATTTGTTTTGCGTACTCGTTAAAATACGATTCTTTGTACGATATTCCTGCAATACCTGTATGCACATAAGGTGTAAAGGCAAACCAGTCGTTGTGCAGGTCAAATTCAAAAAAGTTGAATTCTAAACCCAGCATTAATTCGTTCAAATTATTTTTTGTTGAAAGATCGCGTGCTTGTCTTAAAGGCATATCAGAATCTGCATCTTTGCCCGATATAGGCATATAGGTGTAGTTTACACGCCATGAATGTCTTGCACTTTTGTTCCAACGGTATTGAAAACCATAACCCATATCGGTAGGATTTATGTATTTGGTAGATCCAATGTCACCAATATAATTAGTTGCGCCAACAGTTACTCCAAGTTCGTGTATCTGACTTTGAGCTGTTGTGCAAACACCTAAAATAGTTAATATGGTTAAAAGTTTTCTTTTCATTTTATGACTAATTTGCAAATATACTAATGTAAACGAATATATTTTATAATTATGATGTATTTTGTGAAATACTCTTTAATTTCTTTTGTCTTCTCCCCACAATAATTTACTGCGCAGGGTTCTTAAAAAAGTTACCGACGGAAATTCTACCATGTTTACCGTGTGGTTGGCTAACGATATTTCTATTTCCGAATCATTGCTTATGGCAGCAGTTTCCGAATCTAACGATAATAAAAATTGCGCTTCGCGGCTGCTTACCTTCATTTTAATTTTACTGCGGTCGTTAATTATTAATGGTCGCGTTGTTAAATTATGCGGTGCAATTGGCGTTATTACCAAGCAGTTACTGTCTGGTGTAATTATTGGTCCGCCACAGCTTAAATTGTATCCCGTGCTACCTGTTGGTGTTGAAATTATGATTCCGTCTGCCCAATAAGTTGCCAGATATTCGTTGTTTATGTAAGCTTCCACTGTAATCATCGATGTAGAGTTTTTACGCGTCACGGTAATTTCGTTCAATGCAAAATTCACATTGAATTTAGAAGTAGCTTCATCGGGATCATTCAATTGCAACAACGTTCTGCGCGACAGCGTGTACTGGTTTGAAAACAAAAGCGGAATTAAAAACCCGATGGCTTCCTGCTGTACATTCGCCAAAAAACCCAATCTGCCTGCATTTACACCTATAATAGGAATGTTTTTGCTTTTTACAAAATTTGCTGCACGCAACAAAGTTCCGTCTCCGCCTATACTTACAAAAAAATTGGTATCGTCGTCTATATCGGTGTGCGATGAAAATGTATCAAATTCAGCATTCAAAACATTGTTTTCTACCAACAGCTTGTGAAACTCTTTTTCAAAAATTACAGTCGCATTGTGCGCTTTCAGGGCACGTACTAATTTTTCTATAATTTCTTTATAGTTGGGTTTGTAATTTTGAGCGTAAATGGCAAACTTCATACCTTGTTAAATGTTTAAAAATTTATCTAAATAAGCCGAACGGTCTTTTAATTCGTTTAAATAGGAATCCTGATTGTGTTCTGATATGATCTCATATCCAAAACGACGAAATGTCTGAATTATTTCATTAATGTTTCCTGCCGATGCTTTTATGGTGATTTGTGCCGTCTGGTCTTTCATTTCAGATACAAAAACACCCAGTAATTTGCAGTTATTGGTTTCAACAATCTGTGCAATTTCGCTGATGCTGTAATCAAGATAATGTTTTTGTACAACCACCGCCAAACCGGCATCTTTCATAAACGGAGTACTGTTTAAAAAAGGCAGAATATCTTCTTGAAAGTAGTATCCTATATATTTGTTGTTATCGGTTAAAACCGTCAATATATTACAGTCAAACTGTGCGAATTTCTCTAAAACTTCAAACCAGCTGGCATCTTTCCTAACAAAAAAAGGTTGCAGCGCATAACGGTAATCGCCAACGGTTTTACTTTCAGACGGTTGAATGTCTAATGCGGCAATAGATCCTACATAAACATCTTGTTCCAACACCGGAAAATGACTGTATTGGTTGGCTTCTATAAATTCAACAATGTCATTGAATTTAGTATCAAAAGTAAAAGGCTTTGGTTTGTGTTTAATCAGGTTTTGTATCGATTTCATAACGGTAAAATTCATTGCAAAATAATTAAAATAATCGGTTTTGTACCCAATTTACTTTGTATTTTTGTTGATAAATTAAATATAGAATGACAAAATTATCTGTAAATATCAATAAAATTGCCACATTGCGTAATGCGCGCGGTGGTAATGTTCCCGATTTGTTAAAGGTTGCTTCCGATGTTCAGCGTTTTGGTGCGCAGGGTGTTACGGTGCATCCGCGACCAGATGAACGACATGTGCGTTATCAGGATGCGCGTGATTTGGTGTCTGTGGTGTATACCGAATATAATATTGAAGGAAACCCGATGGATAATTTTATGAACCTTGTTTTAGAATGCAAACCTACGCAGGTTACCTTGGTGCCCGATGCTGTTGATGCCATTACATCGAACGCTGGTTGGGATACCGTAAAGCATCAGGCATATTTAAAAGAAGTAATTGCCGAATTTAAACGCAACGGAATAAGAACTTCTATTTTTGTTGATCCGGTTTTAAGTATGATCGAAGGGGCAAAGGAAACCGGAACCGACCGTATTGAATTATATACCGAAGCTTTTGCACACCAATATGGTTTAGGAAATTTAAAGGCAATTGAACCTTACACTAAAGCTGCTGAATTAGCGAATGAATTAAGTTTAGGAATCAACGCCGGACACGATTTAAGTTTAGATAATATCGAATTTTTTAAACAGAATATTCCCGGTTTGTTAGAAGTTTCTATTGGTCACGCATTAATTTCTGAAGCTATTTATTTGGGATTGGAAAATGTGGTGTGTTTGTATAATCAAAAATTACGATAATGAACAATTTATTATATGCCAAAATAGAAGGCTCGGGAAAACCATTACTTGTATTACATGGTTTTTTGGGAATGAGCGATAACTGGAAAACTTTGGGAGCAAAATATGCCGAAAGCGGTTTTGCTGCGCATTTGTTGGATTTACGTAATCACGGGCGCAGTTTTCATTCCGATACATTCAACTATCAGGCAATGGCAGATGATATTGTGGCATATTGTAAAGCAAATAATCTGGATAAGGTAGATGTTATTGGACATTCAATGGGTGGAAAGGTAGCTATGTTTTTAGCGGTAAAATATCCCGAATTAGTTGATAAATTAATCGTTGCCGATATTTCTCCTAAATATTACACACCGCACCATCAGGACGTGATGGCTGCTTTAAATGCTGTTGATTTTTCTACAAATCCATCCCGTAACGATGTTCAGGAAACCATTGAAAAACATGTGACCGAACCTGGCGTTGTGCAGTTTTTAATGAAAAATGTGTACCGAATAACTCCGCAACAATTAGGCTTCCGTTTTAATTTAGATGCGTTCAATAACGATGAAGAAGCAATTGGCGAAGCGTTGAAAGAATCTGATGTTTTTAACGGATCGGTTTTGCTTTTACGTGGAAGTAATTCAAACTATATTACAGAAGAAGATACGGAATTAATACGCAAACATTTTCCAAAGGCGGTTATTCAAACGGTTTCAAATGCGGGACATTGGTTGCATGCAGACAATCCAACCGAATTCTTTGACAAATCAATCGATTTTTTAAAATAATATGCATGCATAATAATTAATTCTGTTTGTATTTAACAAATAATTAATAATTCTGTAATTTTCTTCAACAGTTTTTAAACTTTTGTAAAATGTCCTATATTTGGAATACTAACATAAATAAAAGTTTAGTTATGAAGAAAATTTTATCTATTTCTTTATTATCGCTCTTGGCTACCAACACATTTGCCGGCGGCTACCGCATTAGTATGCAGGGGCAGCGTCAGTTGGCAATGGGTCATACAGGTGTTGCGGTTATTGGTCAAAACGCCGAAAGTATGTTCTTTAATCCTGCGAGTGGTACTTTTTTAAAAAACAAATGGAGTTTTTCTGCAGGTGCCACAGCGTTGGTATCTAACGTAAAGTTTCAAAATTCTATCTATAACTGGTCTAATTCCACAACGAATACGGGAACTCCGTTTTATTTCTACGGAAATTATCAGGCTACCGATCGTTTTTCTGTCGGTTTGGCTGTTTACACTCCGTATGGAAGTTCGGTTGAGTGGGATCGTGACTGGCCGGGATCGCACTTGGTAAACAACATCGATTTACAGGCAATATTCGTTCAACCTACCGTATCTTACAAAATTACCGATAACATCAGTGTGGGTGCGGGATTGATTTATGTAAGTGGTGGTGTAACCTTCAACAGAAATCTTTCAAGAAGTATGGTAGATGAAAACGGAAATCGTTCTGATGTTACCATTGATGCTGCGGGTGTTAGCGCTTGGGGATACAACCTTGGGGTAACTGCTCGCTTGGATGATTATGTTACTTTTGGTGTGAACTACCGTTCGCAGATCGATATGAAGGTTGAAGGCGGCGATGCGAAGTTCCATGACATGCCGAGCTTTTTGGGTGGAACATATACTGACGGAAAGTTTGATGCTACCATGCCGTTACCTGCCGAGTTGACAATTGGTTTCTCTTACCAGATCAATAAAAAATGGTTGGCTGCTGTAGATTATAACCACACGTTCTGGAAAGCGTATGATAATTTAGTGATTGATTTTGATAATCCTGCAATCGCAACATCGGTAAATCCTCGTAACTATAAAAGCAGCGGAACAATGCGCGGAGGTCTGCAATTTGCACCTTCTGAAAAATTCTCTGCACGTGTAGGTGGTTATTATGATATATCGCCGGTACAGGATGGATATTTCGCACCAGAAACACCTCGTAACGATGCTTTGGCAGGAACAGTAGGTTTCACTTATCAGGTTACGCCTAAATTTGGAATCGATTTTGCTGCAAGCGCATTACACTTTAAAGAAACCAAAAACTCGTACGATCATTATATAGAAGATGGTACACATGTTTCTTTTGGTGGTGATTACCGCTCATCGGCATATTCTTTAGGTTTAGGTTTATCATACAACTTTTAATCGATCATTATGAAAAAATATCAATCTATACTTTTAGCAGCATGTGCAATTGGTTTTGCTGCTTGTGAACCAGATTTTGAAAACGAGGTTACAAACGAAACATACTCTAAAGGCGATGCTGATTTTACAACCTACGTTGCATTGGGAAATTCATTGACTTCAGGCTATATGGACGGAACCATTTATCGTTCGGGTCAGCAGTATTCGTTCCCTAATTTACTGGCAAAACAGTTTGCTGTAGTTGGTGGCGGTGCGTTTTCTCAACCATCATTCAGTGACGATACCAATGATTTGGGAGGATTATTGTTAATGGGTCAACAGGCAGCTGCTACCCGTTTAATCATAAACATGTCAACAGGTGGTCCACAAAATTTAAAAGGTACGCCGACCATAGAAATTAGTAAATTACAAGCCAAGGCTTATAATAACATGGGAGTTCCTGGTGCAAAATCGTTCCACTTATTGGCTGCAGGCTATGGAAATTTAGCTAATGTAGCTACAGGAAAAGCAAATCCGTACTTCGTACGCCATGCTACCAGTCCTAATACAACGGTTTTAAGCGATGCTATGAGTATGAACCCTACGTTTTTTACAAACTGGATTGGTTCTAACGACGTGTTGGCTTATGCTTTATCAGGTGGTGTGGGTGTAAATCAAGAAGGTAATATGGATCCTTCTACTTACGGAAGTAATGATATTACCGATCCGCAGGTTTTTGCATCGGTTTACACAACAATAACCAATACATTAACAAGCAAAGGGGCAAAAGGTGTGGTTGCAACGATTCCTTATGTAACGTCTATTCCACATTTTACAACAGTTCCTTACAATCCGTTAACGGTAGAAGCCTTAGGTGGTGCGGCAACGGTTGATCAGTTAAATACACAGTTATTAGGTCCTTTAAAACAAATTCTTACCGCTTTAGGGCAGGGTAACCGTATTAATTCATTTTCTAAAACAGAAGGGAATGCTTTATTGATTAAAGATGAAACATTAACTGACTTATCACAGCAAATTACGGCAGTTGCTTCACAAAATCAGCAATTGGCGCCAATTGCAGGATTATTAGGGCAATTGTACGGACAAGTGCGTCATGCTTCTAAAAACGATTTGTTTGTATTAGGTACAAGTTCGGTAATAGGTACCACATCAACGGCTCCTATTTTTGCAAATGTTCCATCACCTTACAAAGAATTATTCAGCAAAATAGGTGTAACTTTTGCTTTGGAAGATAAATATGTGTTGATTCCTTCAGAACAAAGAGAAATTAAAACAGCTACCGATAAATTTAACGATGCAATCTGGGCGGCTGCACGTTCTAAAAAACTGGCAGTTGCAGATATGAATGCCATTATGGGATACTTAACTGGCGGTATTCGTTTAGGCGACGGACAATGGTACACGGCAGATTACTTTAAAGGTACGGCAAATATGAATAAAGTATTGTTCTCTTTAGACGGTGTGCATCCTAACCCGCGTGGTTACGCATTTGTAGCTAACGAAATAGTTAAAGTAATCAACGAACATTACAAGGCACAGTTGCCAATGTTGGTTCCTGGTAACTACCCTGGAGTAACAATAAAAGCATCAAATTAAAATTATAAGCTATGAGAATTTTAATCAATTTAATTGTAACGGCAGTAATTGTTTATCTGCTTGCGAATTTTTTACCGGGTATAAGTGTCGATGGTTTCGGATCATCAATAATCGTCGTAATTGTACTGGCATTGCTTAACTTTATAGTTAAACCAATATTACAGTTAATATCCATTCCGGTAACCATATTAACATTAGGTTTGTTCCTTTTTGTTATCAACGCTTTAATAATAATGTTGTGCGGTTATATCGTTGGTGGCTTTCATGTAGAAGGTTTCTGGCCGGCACTGTTATTCAGTTTGGTTTTGTCTATTGTTCAATCAATAGTAGGAGGGATAGGTAGCGAAGATTAATTTTACTAATAATTAATATTCAATTATTTAAAAATTTGATTGGCTTGTAAAAATAATGTATTTTTGCAAGCCAATTTTAGTTAGAAACAAAATTTACAATGAATATCACAAGAAATAATGTAGATGCGTTAAACGCAGTTATTACAATTGATTTAGCAAAAGAAGATTTTGCTGCGAACGTTGAAAAAGTTCTTAAAGATTACAGAAAAAACGCGAATATCCCGGGCTTCAGAAAAGGTCAGGTACCTGCTGCATTGGTGAAAAAACAATACGGACAGGCAATTATGTTCGATGAAGTGAACAAAATGTTACAGGAGAGTTTAAGTAATTATTTAAACGAAGAAAAGTTGGATATTTTAGGAAATCCGCTTCCTGTTGCAAAAGATATCGATTGGGATGCTGATACATTAAGTTTTGATTTTGAATTAGGTTTAGCTCCGGAATTCACTGTTGATTTAGATGCTGCTAAAACAGCTGCAAAATATAAAATCGTTGCCGACGAAGCAATGGTAAACGAGCAGGTTGAATACATTCAGAAACAATACGGAAAATTAATTTCTAAAGAAAAAATTGAAGAAGGTGACGATATCCGCGTAAAAGTTTCTAACCAGGAAGAAGGTATCGAAAACGAAACAACTATCAATGTTGCAGATATCCGTACAAAAACAAATCAAAAGAAATTCATCGGTAAAAAAGTAAACGATGAGGTTACTATTTCAACAAAAGGTTTGTTTGAAGACGATCATAAACTAATGGACGTTTTAAAAGTAGAGCACGATAAAATTCATGGATTGGATGTTGAAGTAACGTTTACTATCGAAGAAATTTCAACTAAAGAAAAAGCAGAATTAAACCAGGAATTTTTCGATAAATTGTTTGGTGAAGGTAAAGTAACTTCAGAAGACGAGTTAAAAACACGTATTAAAGAAGATGCCGAAAAACAATTCGCACAACAGGCAGATCAAAAATTCATGAACGATGCTGTTGAAGCATTGGTTGATAATACAAAATTCGATTTACCGAAAGAATTTTTAATTAAATGGTTGCAAACGGCAGGTGAAACAGATTTAACTGTAGAGCAGGCAGAAGAAGAATATACAAAATCTGAAAAAGGTTTGCGTTACCAGTTAATCGAAGGTAGAATTATTACCGATAACGGTTTACAGATTACTTTTGACGAGATTAAAGACTACACTTCAGGCTTAATCAAAGATCAAATGGCACAGTTCGGTCAGTTAGAGCCGTCAGAAGACGATGTGACCAATATCGTATCGCGCGTTTTATCAAACCAAGAAGAAGTAAAACGTATTTCTGAACAATTGATGAACGATAAAATGATGAAATTGTTTACTGAAAAAGTAAGCGGAAGTGAAAAAGAAGTAACTTACAAAGATTTCGTTAAAGAGGTTTACGGAGAATAATTTTCTGCGAAAATTTAAGTATATTTGAGCGTCGAACGGTTTGTTTCGACGCTTGTTTTTTTATAACTTATAGAAAGTAAAAATATGAATTACGGAAAAGAATTTAAAAAATACGCTACAAAGCACCATAAGGTAAATAATATGTACTACGATAAAATCGTGGGCAGCATGACACCAACAGGCAGTATGACGCCTTACATTATCGAAGAACGCCCAATGAACATAGCGTCTATGGACGTTTTCTCGCGTTTAATGATGGATCGCATCATCTTCCTTGGATCAGGTGTAGATGATTATGTGGCAAACATTATTCAGGCACAATTGCTGTTTTTAGAAAGTGTAGATGCTTCTAAAGACATCTCAATCTATATCAATTCTCCGGGCGGAAGTGTTTACGCAGGTTTGGGAATTTACGATACCATGCAGTTCGTTAAGCCCGATGTAGCTACAATCTGTACAGGTATGGCGGCATCAATGGGTGCGGTATTGTTATGTGCAGGTGCCGATGGTAAACGTTCGGCATTACCACATTCTCGTGTAATGATCCACCAGCCGTCGGGCGGGGCACAGGGTGTTGCAACCGATATGGAAATCAACCTGAAAGAGATGTTGAAATTAAAAGAAGAATTATATCAGATCATTGCAAAACACTCTAAAAATCCGTACGATAAAGTGTATAAAGATTCAGAGCGCGACTATTGGATGCGTGCAGACGAGGCGAAGGAATACGGAATGATTGACGAAGTTTTAACAAGAGAATAATTATAATGAAGGAAGGATTTAACTGTTCTTTTTGCGGACGGCCAAAAGCCGAAACAAATATTTTAATTGCCGGTGTAGATGCGCATATTTGCGATCACTGTGTAGAACAGGCACACGGTATTGTAATAGAAGAATTAAAATCGCAAAGCGAATCAGGATTGTCAGATGATGTTTTATTAAGAAAACCTCAAGAAATCAGGGCGTTTTTAGATCAATACGTAATTGGTCAGGATCAAACCAAAAAAGTACTTTCAGTAGCGGTTTACAACCATTACAAACGTTTGTTACAGGTTGATTTAAAAAACGATGTTGAAATAGAAAAAAGTAACATCATTGTAGTTGGGCAAACCGGAACCGGTAAAACGCTGGTTGCAAAAACCATTGCCCGTATGTTAAATGTACCTTTAGCTATTGTTGATGCTACCGTTTTAACTGAAGCTGGTTATGTGGGCGAAGACGTAGAAGGTATTTTAACGAAATTATTGCAGGCTGCAGATTATGATGTGGATAAAGCACAACGCGGTATTATTTTTATCGATGAAATTGATAAAATTGCCCGTAAAAGCGATAACCCGTCAATCACGCGCGATGTAAGTGGCGAAGGGGTACAGCAGGCGTTGTTGAAACTTTTAGAAGGTTCTGTAGTGAATGTTCCGCCAAAAGGTGGAAGAAAACACCCGGATCAGAAGTTTATCGAAGTAAACACGCAGGATATTCTGTTTATTGCAGGTGGAGCTTTTGATGGTATCGAACGAATCATAACAAAACGTTTGAACTTTCACGCCGTAGGTTTCGGATCATCTAAAGAAAACGAAAAAGCAGATAAAAGCAACCTGTTGCAATACATTATACCTAAAGATTTAAAAGATTTTGGATTGATTCCGGAAATCATAGGTCGTTTACCGGTATTAACACACATGGATCCGTTAGATCGCGATACGTTGCGTTCTATCTTAACCGAACCTAAAAATGCGTTGGTAAAACAATATCAGAAGTTGTTTGAAATGGATGGTGTTGCTTTGACGTTTACCGAAGATGCACTTTGGTACATTGTAGACAAAGCTTTGGAATATAAATTAGGTGCACGCGGATTACGTTCGTTATGCGAAGCCGTTTTAACCGATCCTATGTACGATCTTCCGGGTTCTGATACTACCGAATTCGAGATTGACAGAGATTTCGTTAAACACGCTTTAGATAAAAACTTAATGAAGCGCCTGGCTTTAACCGTTTAAATACACAAACCCTTTCGCAAGAAAGGGTTTTGTTATTTTTAAAACTCTCAGTCGGAGCTATGTCGATAATCTATAAATTCATGGTTAATAATTCCCAACCTAAAAATCAATAAAAGAATAAATCAGCCCTCACGAATCCATAGCGGTATGACATTTTAAGCGAGTGTCGAGTAACTGCATGAAGCGTAAGCTGATCGGGGTGCAAAGCACCGTTTCGATCAGATAGTTTCAAAAGTTTAATTCGACCGTTTAAAAGGTCGCCGCAACAAAAAAGACTTTTGGTATTTTTTGTCTTTAAAAAGTACAAAGAAACCGAAGTTTATCTTTTACTGAAAAGGAGATCTTAAGCTGGATATTACTACCACTACAAATCCACGTCAGTTCAAACAGAGTCGAAAACCTAACATACTTTTTTTGGCATCAAACTTGTATCAATCATATTACAAAATATTAAATCTGCGCATCTGTGGCACATTAATAACACACTACAATTATAAAATGTAAATACTTTTTTGTAGTTTTAAAGAAAAAACAAATGAAGAAGTTACTATTACTTACATTTTTAAGCGTTTTCGCCTTATCCTGCAATAAAAAAGTAGAACTGTCTGGCGAAATTGTCAGTCAAACAAAACAGGTGACATCGTACAATGCCGTTTCAAATAATTCTTCTGCAAACATCGAATTGGATTCATCGGTTGCTGCAAACGAAATCTTAATTACCGGCGATAAAACTTTGGTCGATAATCTGGAGATTGATAATAATGACGGTCAGATCAATATCTCAAGTAAAGAATCAATCTATTACAAATCAAAATCTTCACCGCTGATTATTAAAATGAACAATCCTAATTTACAAAAAGTGGTAATTGCAGGTGCGGGTTCGGTTGCAACAAATAACATTACATTGACAAAAGACGTTGAATTTCATATTTCGGGTGCGGGTGAAATCAATGTAAAATTGTTCAATAACATCACAAGTGTTTTTGTAACCGGTGCGGGCGATGTGCGTCTGCGTGGAATCAGCAACGAAATAAAGGCAAGCATGTCGGGAGCGGGGAACTTGAATTCCGAAGGATTGACTAACAAACTGGCGAATATTGAAATTTCCGGAGCAGGTAATGCAAAAGTCAACACGTCAGACGAAATTAACGTGCGAATTTCGGGTGTGGGTAATCTGGATTACAAAAATTACGACCGACTTAAAATCGTTAAAAAAATATCAGGCGTAGGCAGTATCAACCCGTACTAAAAAAAACACGAAAAACAAAGTTTCATTTCACTGTATTTATGAATAGCTTTGTGTGTATTAAAAGAAAAATGGGCACGTTAGTAATAAGTAAAAAAGAAAATAACCAGTATAAATATACCTATAACAATCGTAAGGGAAATGTAATATTTACAAGCAACAGCTACCTTTCTAAAGCGCATTGTTTAAGTGAAATAAACGTAATAAAACGTAATTTTTCAATAATAAAATTTATACATTATAAAACTCCGGCAGGAAAATTGTTCTTTAAGGTTAATGTAAACGATCATATTCTGGGAGTAAGCAGAAAGTTCACTACACCGCTTTTAATGGAAAAGGGAGTGAACGATTTAAAGAATAATTTTGTAAACTCCGAAGTGTTGGATTTTACCGAAGATGTGTTCGGTATCTTCCCGGAAGATGTATTTCTAACCAACAATATTTAAATAGTATGAGAAAATTTTTAGCATTGTTATTTGTTTCAATCATTACCGTAACAAGTTATGCGCAAAATAGAAAGATAAAAGGAAACGGTGTAGTTCAGGAAAAAAACCGTAAAGTTCAAAAATATACCAAGTTGGTCGTAGAGGGCGAGGTAATTGTTGAACTTTTGAACAATCCGTTTAAAAATACAATCAGAACCACCGGTGACGCAAATCTGCACCAGTTAGTTCAGGTAAGCGTTGTAAACGAGGTGTTAACGCTGAAATGCAAACCGGGTTTCGAAGTCACTAGTCAAACCGAACCTTTAAAGGTAACGCTAGCGACTAAAGATCTTACCGAAATTACCATGAATGGCGATAAGGGAACGCTGACAAATATGGGTGCGATCGAAATTCCGAAACTCACACTGACCAATACCGGCAATAATAAAATGGAATTAAGGGTAAAGGTAGAAGATCTGTATTTAAACACCGAAAATGATGCGGCTATTACAGTAGAAGGAAATTCGAACACCGTAAGAATAAACAGCAAAAGTTCTGGCGATATCAACGCAAAAGAATTGTCTACTTTTTTTACCGAAGTAGATTCGTCGGGTTCGGGAAATATCTATACCAACACAGTTAATGGCATCGACGGAAGCCTGAACGGAAGAGGAAATTTATACTACCGTGTAACCAAAACCGTGAACGTAACCGAAAACAGCGAAGGAAAAGTAATTAAAGAATAATTTTTAAATTGTTCACATACAGAAAGGTAGCAGATTCATTAGAAAAAATATGTTTTAATTTTTAATTTTCCTTTGCAGGTATTAAAATTACTGCTATATTTGCATCCGAAATAAAATACCAATGGCGAGGTAGCTCAGTTGGTTAGAGCGCAGGATTCATAACCCTGAGGTCACGGGTTCAACTCCCGTCTTCGCTACAGAAAAAAGAGAAATACGATAGTATTTCTCTTTTTTTATTTTATCTATGCACTATAAATGTTTATGTGCCGTCTACACCTCGATTGATTCCCAAATTTTCACTTTCCTATTTCTCATTTCCCAACAATTTTTAATGTCGATCTTGTCGAGATATTTCCAACATGTAAAACTTAAATATTTGTCACACTCCAAACTTCCGTCAGCTAGAGTCCGACGAGATATCTGCAATAGGTAAAATTCAAATAGCTCTTCTACTAAAATCCCGTTAATACTAAACAAAATTTCTATTATCCCATTCCCTTTTTTTAAACTCAATATTTTTTGTATCTTACAGATTATAACTCCTATTTTAATCGTAAAAAGTAAGTATAATGAAGAGTACATTCCCTTTCCTAACATTTCTTTTAAGTATATTTCTGCTCGTTGGTTGTAACGGTAAAAACAGGGAAGACCAACTGCGACAACGCGAACTTGATCTGCAGTTACGGATTGATTCTTTTGCCAATGTAGAAAAAGAATACCATGAATTATTACAGATGAAAGACAGTATCGTGAAAGCAGATTCGTTAAGATTGGTAAATGATTCTTTGAGTTCTGTGGTGAAATTCTGGCCACAGCACCTTGCCGGAAGATGGAACGGCAGATTGGTTTGTACAGAATCAGACTGCAGTGATTATGTCATTGGTGATCAAAGGGTGGATACCTGGGAATTTAAAAGCGATTCGCTTAATCTGTATGCAGATCTGCTGAATAATAAAAACCAGATTGTTCGTACATACAATGCCACTTTTTCAGGAAATAATATTGTTCTTTCCTTTAAAACCGATCCTTCTGTTAGTAAAAAGGTTGCTATGCAGACCACATTGAACGAAATAATGCCCGATAAAATGAAAGGCATTCATACAATTACCATAGATAACGACTGTACAGCTAAATTTACTGTAGAGTTTACTAGACCTTCTTCTAATAAAAAACAATAAAAATAGACCGTAAATGTTACTTCTTAGTATTCAAAACGTATCGCTACCCATTGCAGATCCTGTGTTAAAGTTTCTGCTGCTGCTTATCATTATACTTTTTGCGCCGTTGCTTTTAAATAAAATTAAAGTGCCACATTTGTTAGGACTTATTATTGCCGGTGCCGCTATTGGCCCCAACGGTTTCAATGTATTGGCGCGGGACAGCAGTATTGTGGTTACCGGAACAACCGGTTTGCTGTACATTATGTTTTTAGCCGGATTGGAAATTGACATGGGCGATTTTAAAAAGAATAAATGGAAAAGTATGGGTTTTGGTATCTATACGTTTATAGTGCCGTTTATCCTCGGGTTTGTCGGGGCATATTATCTGTTGCAGTTTAACCTGCTTACATCTGTACTATTTGCCAGTCTTTTTTCATCGCATACCTTGATTGCCTATCCGTTGGTGAGTAAAATTGGGGTTGCGAAAAATCTAGCTGTAAACATTGCAGTTGGCGGAACCATGATTACCGATATTCTGGCGCTTTTAGTATTGGCTGCCTGTGTGGGAATGGCGCAAGGTGAAGTAGGAACCGAATTCTGGATAAGATTGTCGCTTTCCATTCTAGTGTTCGGATTAATTGTTCTCTTGGTTTTTCCAATCATTGCACGCTGGTTTTTTAAGAACGTAAAAGATAAAATATCACAGTATATTTTTGTTTTGGTAATGATTTACCTTGCGGCGTTGCTTGCAGAAGTAGCGGGGGTTGAAGCCATCATTGGTGCATTCCTTGCAGGTTTGGCGCTTAACAGGCTTATTCCGCATACCTCTTCGTTAATGAATAGGGTAGAATTTGTGGGGAATGCCATATTTATTCCGTTCTTTCTGATAAGTGTAGGTATGCTGATCGATTTCAGTGTGTTTTTCAAAAGTTGGGATACTATTACCGTTGCTTCCATTATGCTGGTTGCTTCCATTGCCGGAAAATACATTGCAGCAGTTTTAACTCGCAAAACCTTCAAGCTGAATAAAGAACAGGGGAAACTTATTTTTGGATTAAGTTCGGCTTCGGCTGCTGCTACACTGGCAGCGGTGATGGTGGGATACAATATTATCATTTCTGAAACCGCAGCAGGCGAACCTGTCCGACTTTTAAATGAACATGTATTGAACGGAAGCATCCTGCTTATTCTTGTTTCTTGTACCATTTCGTCGTTTATATCGCTTGCAAGTGCAGAAAAAATTGCAGAAGCTGATAAAGAAGATACGGTTGCAGGTGAAACAGACGATAAGGAAAATGTACTGCTGGCTGTTAATTATATGGATACTGTTGATTCTATGGTGAATCTGGCGGTGATCATAAAATCTAAAAGTAATAAAGACGGACTCTTTGCGCTGAATGTTATCAACGAAGAAAAAAATGATTCATCGGTAAAAAACGCCGAAAAAATACTGCACGATGCTGTTATAAAAGCTTCAGCAGCCGATGAGGTTTTAACGCCATTAACTCGATACGACAGCGATGTAGTAAACGGAATTAACAACGTAATTAAAGAAAAAAAAGTTACAGATTTGGTTATTGGTTTGGAAAAAGGTAGGGAATTTTCTTCGTCTTTTGTTTACAACCTATACAATGGTTATCTGCAAAGCAAGCAAACAAATGTGTTTGTTTACCATGCTGCGCAACCTATTGCAACCATTAAAAGACAGATTGTAATAATACCGTCAAAATCGCATTTGGAACCGGGATTTTTCCATTGCCTGCTTCGTGTATGGAATATTGCCCGAAATACAGGTGCGAAGGTCGATTTTTATGCAACTGCATCTTCTATCAGAATTCTTAAAAGAGTAATTAAAAAAGTAAATATTGAAGCGGAATTTAACGAAATTAATTCTTGGAAAGAAGTAGAAGCGATATTGTCGGACATTGGCGACAATCAGGGATTGATTATGTTAATGGCAAAAAGAGGCATGGCATCTTATTTTCCGCAAATGAGCCGTATGCCGGCATTACTTAACCGCGATTTTCTTGATAAAAACTATCTGCTGGTATATCCGTACCACGGAACTGAAGTTGATAATACCGAAGAAAGATCGGTAAACAACCATGGCGATTTCGTTGAAATTGGAAATATTGTAGGTAAGTTGTTTAAATAGTAAATTAAAAAAATGTTGTTACAGTAAATAATAAATTACTCCGAATTGTAATTGCTAATTGTTTTGCAAAGTAGATTCGGAGTTTCAATAAAAAAAGTATCACATTATAAACTCCATCATTTCGATCTTAATCTAGAGCCGAAAAATTTTTAAATTAAATACGTGAAAAAAATCAAGCAAAACATTTGTTTATAAAAATGTCACCGTAATAAAAATTACCAAAACGACAAAGCATTTTCTTTAAGAAAAGGTAAGCAAAATGAAAGTCTACCGGTGTTATTTCATTGCAGTTGTCTCGGGTATAGGTGCCTAAAAGGGGCTTGCAGCTTTATCACTACACCGTAGGGAATAATTGCTTAATCCTAGATATTTCTATTTAAGTTGATTTGTTTATATAACGTAATCTCAATACTGGCACGGTATTGGTTATTTGGAACAACAGTAAAAAGAAAAGATATGAAAAGTTTAAAAATGTTAGTGCTGTTTTTTAGTGTTGCTTCAATGGCGCTTGCCCAAGAAACAATTAAAATGCAGGTAAAAGAAAGTAAAGTTCACTGCACAGGCGTTGGTCCTATGGAATGTTTACAGGTTAAAACAGGTAAAGAAAAAGAATGGACATACTTTTATGAAAATATTGAAGGATTTGATTTTGAACCGGGATATCGTTACAAATTAAAGGTGGAAAAAAGCAAACGCGAAGGAAACTTACCTGCTGATGCTTCGGCGTATACCTATAAACTTAAAAAAGTGGTTAGTAAAAAGAAAGTAAAGTCAACAACGGTAAAGAATTCATATATTCTGAACAAAAAAATGGTTCTTTCTAAAATCAACGGAAAAAAGGTTGATAACGCAAGCGTTTATTTTACTTTAAATGATGATAAGATGTCTGGCAAAAGTGGCTGCAATCGTTTTTCGGCTTCGTACAAATTAAATGGAGATAAGCTGGAGGTTACGCCGGGAATGGGAACTTTAATGGCATGTGATGAAGAGAGTATGCGTTTGGAAGCAGAGTTTTTAAAAATGTTAGAAAGTAAGAACTTTGATATTGAAACGGCTGGTTCAGTTGTGAAATTCAAAAAAGCAAATAGCAAAGAAGTGGTAATGGAATTCAATATTCCGACAGAAAACGATATTTGGTCGTTTATCGATGGAAAAAAATGGAAGCTGATCATGTTGGAAAATGTAGGTCAGGATTATGGAAAATCCTTTATTCAATTCGATGCTAAGAACAAAAAAGTAAACGGAAACAGCGGATGCAATAACTTTTTCGGAACGTATTCAACAACAGAAAAGACCATTACCTTTAAAGGTTTAGGTTCTACCCGTATGGCATGTTTAGATCAGGAAACTTCAGAAATTGAAAGCAAAATATTAAAATATTTGTCAGATGCAACAGTGAATTTCGATGTTGCAGATCAAACCTTAAATTTTTATAATAACGACCGGTTGATTATGATGTTCGGTTTGTACACCGAATAAAAATCAAATTAATAAAAGCCTTCTTCGGAAGGCTTTTTAGTTGTCAAAAAGTTAAAGTCGGCAACTAAGTCAAATATGTTCCTAATTTTGTAAACATGATTCGGTTTTTTAAAATAATGATGCTCGTATTATTCAGTTGTTTTTTAACAACGGTTAATGCTTTTGCACATATTCAGCCTTTAGAAAAAACCGTTTCATGTTGCCCATCTCCATCACAAATGAAAAGTTGTTGCGAAAAAAAGACAGCTTCTAAGAACAATGCATGTAAAGAAAATGATTGTTGTTCTAAAATGATTAATAACATTGTTTTATTTTCTGAAATTAAACAAGATTTCAATCTACAATCTTCTGTTCTTAACATCAGGCAACAACCCAATACATTTGTAAATCTTCATGTAAAAAGTCATTTTTTGGCTGTTTGGCAACCGCCTAAAATAAGTTTAAATTTATAATTGCCAGCCCTAATTGCGTCTTTTTAATAAAGGTGTAAAAGGGATTTTATAAAATTTAAATTTCTAAAAATGAAAAAAATATATTTATTGGTAACAATGGGTTTGTTCTCATGTGCTACGGTTTTTGCTCAAATAAAAAATGCCGAAACTAAAACGTTCAAGGTAAAAGCAAAATGCGTTTCTTCAAAAGAAATAATAGAAAGTGCTGGAAATCAAAAACGAATTTCCACAGTTTCATACAATACTGATGAAGGTATTGCAACAATTAAATTTGATAATACTAAAACAACTGCCGAAGCAATTCTAAAAAAGATCGCTTTGTCCGGCTTTGATAACGAACAATATTTCGCTCCTGATAATGTGTACGAAAAACTGGCAGCAGATTGCAAGTACACGCGCGATAAAAAAGCGGCAGATCATTCTGTACATTCAAATAGCACGCATAATCAGTCTAAAATTCAATCGCACACTCAGACGCTTCATGAAGATCATGAAATGCACGCCGATGATAAATCAGATCTGGTATTGAATGCATATTTTAATATGAAAGATGCTTTTGTACAGGCAGATCAGTCCGAAATTTTAAAACAAGCTACGCTGTTTAAAAAGATATTGGATAATACATTAAAAGAAACTCCTTCTTCACAAAATCTAACGTCTTTATCAAATCTTACCCATAAAATCATTCAGGAAAAAGACATTAAAAAACAACGTAAATTTTTCGCCGAACTTACACAGCCCATGTATAAATTAGCAAAAAATGCAAAATTAAAATCTGCCGTTTATTACCAAAATTGCCCAATGTTTGAAGGCGGATCTAATTGGTTGAGTAAAGATTCGGCTATAAAAAATCCGTTTTACGGAAACCAGATGCTTTCGTGCGGAAGTACAGTAGAAACTTTAAAATAGTCTGGTATCATGAAAGCACATTTTAGAATTCAGCATTGGTTTTATGCGGTAATTGCGTTTGTTTTTTCTGTTAATCTGCACGCGCAAAAACGGGTGGAATATGATTTGTTCGTTCGCGACACCATTGTTAATTTTTCGGGAAAACAAAAACGGGCAATTTCGGTAAATGGTCAAATCCCAATGCCTACATTGGTTTTTACCGAAGGTGATACGGCGGTTATTCGCGTTCACAACCAATTAAAAGAAAGCACTTCGTTGCATTGGCACGGACTGTGGCTTCCTAATAAAGAAGACGGCGTTCCTTTACTTACGCAAATGCATATTCAGCCGGGAACAACTTATACGTATTCGTTTCCAATTATTCAAAACGGTACACATTGGTATCACAGTCATTCCGGATATCAGGAACAAATCGGCATGTACGGATCTATGATTTTAAAAAAACGGGAAAGTGATGTGGCTTTTAGAAAAGGGATTGATGATTTGCCTGCGGTACCGGTTATGTTGAGTGAATGGACCGATTTAAAACCAGGAAACGTTCAACGAATGTTACATAATGCAAATGACTGGTTTGCAATTAAAAAAGGATCAACGCAAAGTTATGCAGAAGCAGTCCGGGCCGGACATTTTAAAACAAAACTCACAAACGAATGGAAACGCATGCTGGCAATGGATGTGAGCGATGTTTATTATGAAAGGTTTTTAATAAATGCATTTTCCGAAAGTCAGCTAAAACAATTTAAGGCAGGCGATAAAGTCCGGTTGAGAATCTCAAACGGTGGCGCTTCAACTTATTTTTGGCTGCGTTATGCCGGCGGAAAAATAACAGTGGTGGCAAACGATGGAAACGATGTCGAACCTGTTACTGTAGATCGTTTGATTATCGGTGTTTCCGAAACCTATGATGTGGTGGTGACAATTCCCGAAAAAGGAATTTCGTATGAATTTCAGGCAACTTCAGAAGACAGAACTTCTTCAGCTTCTCTCTTTATTGGTGAGGGCAGAAAACAATTGATCGAACCGCTTCCCAAGTTGAAATATTTTGAAGGAATGAAGATGATGAACGATATGATGAATTCAGACGGAACAATGAACGATATGGGCATGAAAATGAGTTTGCAGCAAATGGATATGAATACTGTAATGTATCCTGAAATTACGGGCGAAACCAAAAACAAAATCTCAAAAAAATCGGAAGTTTCTAAAGAAGAAGATCAGAAAATGGGACATTCGGAAAGCAGTGGAATCGATCATTCCTTACATGGAAATTCGTCGTCAAATATCACAACATTAAACTACGGAATGTTGAAATCAACCGAAAATACAGAACTTTCAACACATGCTTCTGTAAAAGAATTGCAATTCAAGTTAACCGGAAACATGAACCGGTATGTGTGGAGTATGGATGATAAGGTTATGTCCGAAACAGATAAAATTCCCGTTAAAAAAGGGCAGATTCTGCGTATAACGTTGTACAACAATTCAATGATGCGTCACCCCATGCATTTACATGGTTTCGATTTTCGGGTAATCAATAAAAACGGTGCGTATTCACCATTAAAAAATGTGTTGGATATCATGCCTATGGAAACAAATGTAATAGAATTTCAGGCGAATACAGAAGGCGACTGGTTTTTTCACTGCCATATTCTGTACCACATGATGGCGGGAATGAACCGTGTGTTCCAAGTCGGAAATTACACAAATCCCTCACTACCTAATAAAGAAAAAGCTTATAAAATGTTGCAGCACGAAAGTAATATGACGCATTTTATGGTCGAAAACGATTTTGCAACGAACGGGAACGACGGAATGTTAATGCTGCAAAATGCACGTTGGGCGCTAAATTCAGAGTGGGCTTTGGGATATAACGATAAGCATGGCTATGAAGTTGAAACTCATTTGGGTCGGTTTTTAGGCCGCAATCAATGGTTCCAGGTATTTGTAGGTTTTGATTGGCGTTACCGGAAAATGGGACATCACGAAGTTGAAAAAAATCTTTTTGGTAAAAAAAACACCAAAGATGAAAGAGCTTTATTAAGTACCGGCTTTGTTTATACCCTGCCTATGCTGGTTAATTTTCAGGCCGAAGTTTATCACGACGGAAATGTTAGATTGCAATTAATGCGCGAAGACATCCCTGTTTCAAAACGAATACGTGCCGGACTTATGGTAAATACCGATAGGGAATACATGGGCGAATTAAGCTATATTCTAAATCGGAATGTCAGTCTTAGAACACATTACGACAGTGATATGGGCTTTGGATTAGGTCTTAAATTGAATTATTAAAATAAAAGCGCTTTATGAAAATACGGCGCTTTTTTATTTGTAAAAGGTATTACAGCAAAAGATCGTGGCAAGAAGAAATTTTTGCTTCTTTTCATCTGAAATCGAAGACTTATTTTAAAATCGTCATTGTAGATTTTATTTACTAGAAATCAGATTGTTCTAATTGCCACAGAATTATGAAAATTTTTAAAACTCTGCAATTTTGCAGCAAATAAAAACCTGCAAGTCAATAAACTTACAGGTTCTTAAACTCATATACTCTCTAATTAACCGCCATTAAAAATACAAAATTTATATTTTACTTAATACCACTAATATTTCAGGAATGCCTTTTTAAATTAGCTAATAAAGTCATCGTTTTGTATTTCTTTCATTAATACAACAGTGTTAATTATCATAAATTTAAATTTTACACTTTTTTTTGATCAAATATCGGTTTAAGGTAATGCCAAGATGGCTGTTTCCACCTGTCCATAATTCGTTGTTGTTGTTAGTCCGCTCGATGGCACTGTATATGTACCTGTACTGGAAATAGGGGCAGAAATGATATGGTATACGTAGTTACCACTTTGTTCACCTACAAAAATAATATGACAGTCCAGACCTACTGGAACAAGTCCTGTGTGTTCTTCGAAAGTATTTGTAGCACTGTAAAACATATCAAACTGCGCAAGCATATTGTCTTCACCTTCTACAGCCAGATATACAGAAGAATTACTTTGATTAAAACCGGCAGGCGGTGTTACTTTAAGTTTTACCTTAGTTCCCGGCCAGCTCATAAGTCTGTCAATATTACACCAGCCAAAGCTACCAGAATCTTTTATAAGCACATCATAAACACCTGTTCCTCCTTTTCCTCCAAACACGGCACCGTCTACTGCAAACTCTAAATCATTGGTAGTTGCCCCGTTCCATGTTAGATCACCATTGGGGTCTATAGCACCATTCCAAAGTGCCATATTTATTGGATTGGCATTAGAGTTGTTGGTGTTAATATTTACTTTTATCGGTGTAGCAACATTAACTTGCTGACCGTTATATGTTATATCCAAGTAGAATTCTCCTCCCGTCACAAGGAAACCTTTTTGCCCTGTCGGCAAATTTGCAACGGTTGGTTTATTTGTTACAACCATTTTAGCTCTGTTAAAGATCTCAATATATTCAATCTTGATATTTCCGTTAATAGGTTTACCATCTTTTGTTGTGATAGAACCGGGAGGTATCACAATAGATCCTTTTGTTTTGGTAGTAAAGGTAATACCTCTTTGGTTACTGTAATATACAGTACCTCCCTGATTAATGTCAGTAAGTGCCGATTTTCTTAAGCTTTCCAAACCTGGTGAAGCTTTAGCAGACATCGTTGTGTTTTGTGTAGTTTGATTTTCTGTTTCATTAAATGCAGATTCTGAATCACAAGAAATGAATATAAACGTTGCTGTTAGCAAGGTGAAAATTAATTTTTTCATGTTAATTTGTTATAAAGTTTATAATAGTTACAGGTGGCTTACGCCACAGAGATGTTTGTATAAGCATAGACATTAGGAAGTCTATGGGTTTCTTATACAATACGCAGATAATAAATATACATTGTTAAAAGATCCATAAGTTGGATACGCGTTTTCGGTTTAAATTTACCGTACTCATCTAAATTATATTCCCAGAAATGATCCGGAGGTTCGTTGTATTATCTTTCTACAGTTATAATTACTGTAATTGTACGATCATAAAGTATATTTACCAATAGGTTAAATAACAATATGGTTTTAAAGCAAGCTGTATGTTTAAATAAAACCACACGTGTTAAACTAACAACGCACGTGTGGTTGGGGTAAGCAACATAAGATGTTTAATAATTTTTTTATTGTCTTCTCTATACACCCTTGCCGGGGGCAACAGTCTTTAAAGAATTGGTGTATTCTCTTAAATCACGCACCTTTTTCTCAAGTGTTTTAACAATATGCTCTAATAATATAATTTTCTCCGTAATTTCTTTTTTATCTGGCAGCACTGCTTTTTCAGAAATTTTAAAAGGTGCTGTCTGAGTTTTTGTGTTAAATCTATTAGCAGAAACCGATAAATGGTTATATATCTCCCTGTGTATTGTTTTTTCGTTTAATAAAAAATTTACCTGCATACTGATCAATTTTAGAATGAGCTCCAAAGAGAATTATTTAAAATATCAAACTAAATATAAAGGAAGGTCCTACGCTTTTTAAGAACCCTCACATAGAACTTTGTGTTATGTACGGGATCGGTAAATTATTGGCGATCTTTTCCTTCTTATAAACTTTTAATGAACAATATATTTTGTTCAACTGTTGTAATAATAATTACAATGTTAGGTTCTGTTTCGTAAACCGGTATTCCGGACCACCGGCCTCCGAAACAAAAAGTTAAATATTGTTATACGTTTTTGTGTTTAATTTACTAATCGTGTACTTTTTATTAATTCTTATATTGTACCAAATTTACTGTACCTGCATAAAGTATTGCCTGTGTAAGGTTATGCTGGGCACCGTACGCAAACGCAATAGTTCTATTATTTTTCCATTCATCGTCACCGTTCCCATCATTGTGTAAAGCATAAAGTGTCATAATTAAGTTTTGTTCGTCTGTATCGGTTATTAATGTCAGGTTACCTATAATAAAGGTTCCATTAAGTATTCCAACAATAGCAGCTTTTGTATTGGTTGAATACATAAGCTGGCTTACAAAAGTGGCGTCGGTATGTTCCAACGTACTTAAACGGGCAAAGTTAATAGCTTCGTAAGTACTGCCGTTTAGTACGGAATTATTTACATGCTGTTCAAACTCTAGCTGATTGTTGTAGTGCGACTGTGTTTTATTATACTCAAAGCTACTTACAACGCTTGTGTATAAGTCATAATCACTTAATGTACGATGATTATTTTCCAACTTCACGTCAGATGCCTTCTGGTTTTCAAAAATAGATTCATCGGCAGTTTCACATGAACTGCATAAAGCTGAAATTGCTACAGCCCATAAAAAAAAATGTCTCATTTGTTTTCGGATTTTTAATGGTGCTGCCCGGGTAGCATTTGTTGTTTAACAAATGTGGCTGATTTTCGCTAAAGTGATTGGCAAAAAAATAAGAAATAAAAAAAATGTACTTTTTTGCCATCAGGCAAAACGTTTTTTTTTGTATAATTTACCATTTTAATTTTTGTATGTTATTTATTTACAGATTATTGAGTAAGTTTTAAAAGTGATCTTTTTTTAGTATTTTTGTTATGACAAACCACATAAGAATTGATGATTTTGCCCAAAAAAATATTATTTGTTATTGTATTATGTACCATTTTTACCCTGCCTTCCATTATTTATGCGCAGTCAAAATTTGGTGCTTATGATAAATTGTGGCTCTTGATAGATTCCGATACCGTTGCTAAAGAAAAAAAACTGTTTTATTTAGACAGTTACATTGAAAAAGCGCACTCAGAAAAGAATAGTTACGAAGAATATCGTGCGCTAGAAAAAAAAACATATCTCTTACCCTTTAATCAGGCTGTAATATTACTGCATAAAATGAATCCGTTGGTTCAAAGTCTTAAAAACGATAGTTTACAAGGTCGTTTTTATAACCGCAGCACCACGTTGTACTATAAAAACAGACATTTTAAAGAAGCACTGGACTATGCCATCCAAGCAGAAAAATTTAATGAAAAAACCAACAATCATTATAATTTAAATGCTGCACGTATTACAATTGGTAATATTTATTTTCATACACAGCATTATGAAAAAGCAAAGCAATATTTTTTATTGGCAAAGAATTACTACAAAACTTCTCACAATTACAATCATGTTCAGGGGTATGTAAGCAGTTTATACAGCTTAGGTAAATGTTACTGGATATTAAATGAACCTGTGGCTCTTAAAAACGTTATTAATGAAAGCGAAAAAATGTTGCCTGGTCTAAAACCACAAGATAGAATAATGGAAGCAGCTTATATTAACTATATAAAAGGTGGTGGAGCCTTTCTTCAAAAAGATTACACTGTGGCAGAAGGTTATTTTGAAAGTGCTTTGAAAGAAATACAGAAAAATGAAGATATTACCAACATACATATGATATATCTATATTTGGGAAAAATAAGATGGGAACAAAACCAGAAAGAAAAAGCAATAACATACTTTACCAAAATAGATGAATTGTTTAAGGATAAGAAATTTTTAAATTACGAGTTGCGCGAGGCTTATGATTATCTACGTATGTATTATAAAGATAGCGGGCAGACAGAATTACAGCTGCAGGCTACGGAAAGCCTTATCGCATTAAACCAGCAGTTCGAGAAAGAACAGCAGTATCTTACTGATGTCCTGCATTACCAGCTCGAAACAAATGAGTTACAGGCAGAAAAGATTGCTTTACAGAAACAGTTGAAAAATAACAATAAAATTCCGGTGGTCTTATGGCTGGTTGTTTTTGGAAGTGCTTCTATAGTCGCAGGTGCTTTTTTTGTACGTAAACTTCAAAATAAAAAGGTACCCGCAGATTTTAATCCAAATAGCACGTTTTCTAAGAATGATACTGTAGTAAATGTCGGTGTAACCGAAGAAGATCTCACAGATAAGGCAGATTTACAAAACGATACAGATAAAAATAAGTATACTGTATCCGATCAAAAAGAGCAAGATAACTCTATAATATTAACTTCAACAGAGAAACGTTTAATGCGCGAATTTAAGCTGTTTGAAGCAAAAAAAGAGTTTAAAAAAACAATTACGCTAGAACAGTTAGCTGCACAGTTTGGTACCAACCGCACTACACTTTCAAACTTCCTAAACACTCATAAAGGTGGCTACAATAACTATTTAAGTAAATTACGGGTAGCAGCAGTAGTCGCAGATCTTAAAACCAGCAAAAGCCTCCGAAAAAAAACGCTTCAAGAGATTTCCTTTATTTACGGTTTCCCTAATGCAAAAGCATTTAGCAGTCAGTTTAAAACAGAAATGAATAATAGTCCGCTCGATTATATTAAACAGTTAAAACTCGAAAACGGACATTCTAAAAATACGATAGGTAATTAATTGAAAGATGTTGCTTGTTTAAAAACTTAATAAAACAAAGTATTTTATTCTTTTAACCTTCCAAATATTAAATGGCGTAATCTTAGGACATGTGTATTATTCACATTAGTATTCTTTATGCTAAGTAGGTACATCGGCTGAATTTATTTTATAAAGATTTGCAATTATCATGCGTCACAGCGGGCTTGGTTATTATCACCTCTTAAGAGATGATATCCAGCCTGTCGATATGTCTCCAATAGGTAACCTAAATATTTATTTAACTACAAATCCCGGTCATTGAGCCTGTCTACCTACAGTCAGCTCGAACGATAGTCGAGAACCAAAAAAAATAAATATCAAAAACAAATTATTATATATATCGAGAATCAAAGCTCCATTGGTATAAAATCGAACGTTAAATTGTTGAAACAAGTTTAAACTAATCGGGTAGCTTCGCTACTCTTTGATTAGTTAGCTTGGAAGACATTATTTAACCGATTTTAGACCGAGGCAAGAGCAAAAAAAAAAAGACTTTTGCTTCTTTTAGTCTATTAAAAGAAGAGAAAAACCGAAGCGTATCTGTTACTGATATAGAGATTGCAAAGCAAGATAGCTCTTGCACCACACAAATCCACGTCAGTTAGAGCGGTAGTCGAGAGCCCATTTTTAGGCTAACTGAATGTACACATTCAGAATCTGTGTGTATTTCTAAGTTTCAACGTAATTTTACGCACAACAAATCAAGTCATAATCTGTGAATCTGTGGTAAAAGCATCCAAACACCCCGCACCTATGCTAATTAAAAGACTGCCGAAATTCCACTGGCGACATACTCGTCTTCTTTTTAAAAAGCGTAGAAAATGACTGCGAATGCTCAAATCCCAGTTCATACGCAATTTCACTTACTGATAATTCAGTTGTAGAAAGTTTCTCTTTTGCCTTGCTGATGAGCTTTTCGTGGATATGTTGCTGTGTATTTTGTCCGGTATGAACGCGCAAAAGGTCACTCAGATAATTTGGAGAAAGATTCATCGCTTCGGCAATTTGATGAACGGTTAACAATCCTTTTTCAGAAGAATTTTTATCAAAATAATCATTCAAAAACGTTTCAAACTTCGTCAAAAGCTGATGATTTCCACTTTTTCTCGTGATAAATTGTCTCTCATAAAAACGCTTCGAATAATTCAGCAACAATTCAATCTGCGACAAAATAATTTCCTGAGTATGTTGGTCTATGTGCTGACATTCCTTATCAATTTTATTCAGAATTTCAAGCAAGTCATTTTCCTCATCTTCAGATAAATGTAACGCTTCATTTACAGCATAAGAGAAAAATCCGTAAGACGAAATCGTATTCGCCAAAGAATGTTTTAGTAGAAAATCTTCGTGAAAAATCAAAAGATAACCCGTATTTTCACAATCCATCGTTTTCAAATCGAGATATTGCACCTGATTTGGCGCCGTAAAACTCAAAACACCCTTGTCGTAATCATAATGTTGCTGTCCGTATTTTATTTTTCCGGTCGCATTCCGTTTCAGCGCAACGCAGTAATAACGGCTCACAAAACCCTTCCAGACATCATCTTCAATAAAAACACTTTCCGAAAGATTCACCACACTCACCATCGGATGTTTCGGTTCCGGAAGCGACAACAATCTGTGAAAAGCCGAAATAGATTTTATCGTGTTCATAATTTGAAATTCTAAATATTAAAGGTAATAATTATTATTTGGGCGCCTTTATCCGTCTTCCACTCCCGCTTTTTTGCTACACTTCGTTCCGCAAAAAGAGCTCCGTTCAAACCTAACGAAGTGATTCATCGATTCCAAATAAAAAATAGAGAGGTGAGATAAGCCGGCGCGCAATCGTATTCCGTTTTAAATAAACCTTCAAGGTTTCAAAAACCTTGAAGGTCTAAATATTTCTGAAGCTAAAATTCGTGTATTCGTGGCAAAAACTAATAATCCAAAAGTCCCATCCCAAATTCATCATAAGTCGCACCCGTATCCGTTCCCAAAGGTACAATACTTTCCAACTTTTGAATATCAGATTCGCTTAAAACGATATTACTTGCTTCGATATTCTGTTCAAGATAAGTTCTGCGTTTCGTCCCCGGAATGGGTAAAATTCCTTTGCTGATAATCCAAGCCAAAGCCAACTGAGAAGATGTGGTTTCTTTTTCTTTTGCCAAATTTTCAATCGCTTCCACCAATTCAATATTTTTATGGAAATGTTCTCCCTGAAAACGTGGAATTCCTCTTCTGAAATCATTTTCCGGCAAATCTTCAATTGTTTTGATATTTCCAGACAAAAATCCTCTTCCAAGTGGAGAATACGCTACAAAACCAATTCCCAATTCATTCAAAGTTTTGATTACGCCTTTCTCTTCAACGGTTCTCTCAAACAAAGAATATTCACTTTGAACTGCCGAAATCGGATGAACAGCGTGCGCTCTTTTCACGGTTTCCGAACCAACCTCCGACAAACCTATATACCCAATTTTCCCTTCTTTTACCAAATCGCTCATCGCTCCAACCGTTTCTTCAATCGGAACATTTTTATCGAGACGATGCATATAATAAAGGTCGATGTAATCGGTTTTCAGATTTTTCAACGAACGTTCAATCGATTTTTTTACATAATCCTTACTTCCGTTGATTTTCCAAGTGACCTGCTCATTGTCATCAATTTCCCAACCAAATTTTGTTGCAATAATGTAGTCGTTACGATTGCCTTCAATTGCTTTTGCAATCAATCGTTCATTCGCAAAAGGTCCGTACAAATCTGCAGTGTCGAGGAAGTTTCCACCCAATTCCAAAGAACGATGAATAGTTGCAATCGCTTCCTGCTCATCGGTTTTTCCATACATATCTGCATCGCCGAAGCCTGTCATTCCCATACATCCCAAACCGATATTCGGAACGATTAATCCCTGACTTCCTAATTTTACTTGATTCAATTTCATATCGTTAAATTTTATAGATACAAAATTCAGAAGAAATTAAAACTCTGATGTATGCAAAACGACGGATGTTGTATGAGAATTACTGATGTCAATTAAATGACTTCCGAAATTCCAAAGGCGAAAGATCCGTTTTAGCTTTAAACAATTTACTGAAAGACTGAGAATGCTCGAAACCCAATTCATAAGCGATTTCACTTACAGAAAGTTCTGTCGTAGAAAGTTTTTCTTTTGCTTTTTGAATTAACTTTTCGTGAATGTGTTGTTGCGTCGTTTGCCCAGTCAGAGATTTTAGCAAGCTTCCTAAATAATTGGTTGAAATATTTAGAGATTCGGCGACATAATTTGCAGTTGGCAAACCTTTGTTGATAACATCATTTTTGAAATAATCCTCCAAAATATTTTCTAATTTGTCTAAAACCTGATGATTACTCTTTTTTCTGGTAATGAATTGTCTTTGATAAAATCTTTCGCAGTAATTCAGAATAACCTCGATTTGAGAAATGATAATATTTTGAGTGAATTCATCAATTCCTGACTGATATTCTTTTTCAATTCCTTTGAAAAGACCGATTAAAGTTTCCTCTTCCTTCTCGGAAAGAAATAATGCTTCGTTCACATCATAACCGAAAAATTTGTAATTATTAATGGTTTTTGCCAAAGGCGTATTCCAAATGAAATCTGGATGAAAAGCCAAAAGGTATCCTGAAGGTTTTATGCCAGATTTATCGATAATCATCTTCACCAATTGTCTCGGCGCGATAAAACACATTAATCCCTCATCAAAATCATATTGACTCTGACCATAATGCAGTTTCCCTTGAATATCACGCTTGAAACCCATAAAATATAAATCCTGAATCCAGCTGATTTCCGATTCTTCGATTTGATATTCCCAAACTGTAATCTACCAGACTAATCAACGGATGTTGAGGTTTGGGCAATCCTGAAATCCTGTGGAATTCGGCAATCGTATCGACTGTATATAATTTTCTGTTGGTCATTATTTCAAAATTAGGCAACAGTTTGTGGCTGTTGCCTTTACAAAGTTAATAATCTGTAGATGTACTCAATGTTTTGAAATTAGAAATTTCATTTTGAAGTGCATTTAATTTATTTCCAGCAATCTGAAAAGCATCAGAGCCTAAAACCAAATGAACCGGAGGATTTTGCATTTCTGCCAATTCTATCAATGCAACCGACGCTTTTTCAGGACTTCCGGGTTGATTTCCATTGATGTCTTTTTCGTGCGCAACTTGAAGTTGTCTCGCCACAGTATATTCTTCGATTTCAGTTTTCGGTGTTCTGAGTGAACCGCCTGTTAAGAAATCAGTTCTGAAATATCCGGGATAAACAACGGTTGCGTTCACACCGAATTCTTTAACTTCCGCCGCCAAAGCTTCGGTAAAACCTACAACTGCAAATTTGGTGGCACAATAAATTCCCCAGCCTGCAAATTCACCCGTCAATCCTCCAATTGATGCGATATTAATGATGAAACCGCTTTTCTGCTCTCTTAAATAAGGCATTGTTTTTCTGATGATATTTAAAGAACCGAAAACATTGGTGTCAAAATTCTGACGGCTTTCGAGGTCTGAAATTTCTTCCAAAGTTCCCAATTGCCCGTAACCAGCATTATTTACAACCACATCAATATTTCCGAATTTTTCAATTGATTTTGAAACAGCTTCTGAAACTGAATTTTCATTCACCAAATCAACTTCCAACGGTAGAAAAGTTGAATTTTCTTCACTAATAGCGTTTTGAAGTTCAGTAATATTTCTCGAAGTTGCCGCCACCGAATAACCTTCTGCCAATAATTTTTTCACTAATGTTAAACCTAAACCTTTTGAAGCTCCTGTCACGAACCATACTTTTTTTGTACTCATTTTTTTGATTGTTTTTAATTGATTAATTATTTACAATGCAAAGTTGAGTAAGAATGAAATCCTATGTGTGACCGAATCAAAGATTGTTGTAGCCAAAACAAATATAGGTTAATAGTTAGGGGAGTATTTTGCGTATAAATTTAGTGCTGAATAATATGGAATGTACAACATTCAGAATCTGTTCATGTGTGGGAAATAGACAGTAGCCAAAATACCAGTTATAAAAACACATCAAACCAACCCAGGCGAATCAAAAGCGGTATTTAAATTTTCAGCAGCCTGTCCCGATCACACTATAGAGGAGTGTCGAATAACTCATGACAAGCCCCGCTATAGCGGAAGCGTTGGCTTATCAGGTGGCCGGTGAGCTTGTCTAACCGCGATGGGTTAGGCAACAAATAAGATTTCGACCGTTTAAAGTTTGACCGCAATAAGAAGATTTTTGTTTCTTTTGATCTCTGAAAATCGTCAGATTAAACTTCTTTCAGTCGCTCCGCTCGAGTCACGACTTCCAAGCGGTAAAATAATAGTTGGACGTAAAGTATGGAGAGACCGATGTATCTGTTGCCACAATGGAGATTGTGAAGCAAGATAGCTCTTGCACCACAAAGCCACGTCAGTTCAAGCGGTAGTCGAGAATCGAGACGCAGTTATCATGTTACATAATCTCCTCTGAAAATTACAAACACTATGAGTCAATCCACAAAAATCAAAAAGCGGTATTTAAGCTTTAAGCGGGTGTCAAAACGGTGTAGTTGTCGTTAAAACACATCGGGTCTCAGCAGCCGGTTGTCTGTATAGCTTATTTTGAATAGGCTGTTTTTGGGTATAGTTTTTTAAATGCGTTATAAACCGACTGATGAATTACGGTAGAATGAAGTTCCTCCGGCATATAGTCAAAAATCAGATTAATGCTCTTGTTGCTTTTCAGGTGCTGTTGTAACAGTACGCTTTCATTGTACATTTTTATATCTTCCTCTTTACTGGGAACTCCAAGGTATACATTTGCTTTTTTTGAAAGATTTTTATGTAATAGGTTTTCTGCATCAGTTAAAAGCAATCGGTCTCCCCACCATAAACTTGGACTTATAATAATATAGTCGTCAAACAAGTGTGGTCGCTTTAAAAGTATTTCTGTAGTCAGTAATCCGGCTAAAGATTCTCCAATTATTGTTTTTTTAGCCTCTGTTTTGTAGGTTTTGTTAATGTACGGCTGCAGTTCCTTTTCAATGAAATCCATATATTTATCAGAGCCTCCGTACTGCGTAAAACTTGATTTAGAAAAACCTTCTTTCTCAATAAAATCGATACTGCTAACTGCAAATGTAAAATCACGTTTTCTGGTATTTCCTTCAATGCCTACAACTATTGATCGCGGAAAACGCGCAATCCAGTCTTGCGTGTTAAACCTAACAATTCCTACAATATGCAGAAAGTCTTCTTCAATACCTCCGTCAAGAATATAGATTACAGGATATTTTACTGTGTCACTTTCATGGTAATTTTCAGGAAGATAAATGTTAATTATCCTATCCTCTTTCAATATTTTCGAATGTAAAACGTCAGATTTTCCTACAGTTAAAGATTTGCTGTTTTCCTGAGCTGCACAAAAGGCACTGATAAGAAGGGTAATTAATAATAATGATGTTTTGTATATATTCATTGAATGCTGATGTTTTTTTAGATTAGCCGAATATAGTGATGTTTTTATATTTCTCTTAGATTTATACTTAAGAAAAGTTTTATTTCTCAATTTCCCTATTTCCTAACACTTAACCGTCATTCCGGACTTGTTCCGGAATCTCCAACTGTAAAAACCAAATAGTTCAACCACTCCAAATCCCGTTCAATGAGTCTGTGGTCTGCAGTTTAAGCCCAGTCAAGAACCGGTTACCATGTCACAAATTCCTCATTTAAACTTAAAAACACTATGAGTCAATCCACCCGGATCAAAGCGTCATTGGTATCAAATCGACAGTTAAAATGTTGAAACAAGCGTAAACTAATCGGGTAGCTTTGCTACGTTTCGATTAGTTAGCTTGTAATACATTATTTAACCGATTTTAGACCGAGGCAAGACCAAAAAGAAAAGACTTTTGGTTCTTTTAGTCATAAACGAACAGAGAAACCGAAAAGTATTAACTACTAACAACTGAGATCTTAAAGCGAGATATTTCTATCACTTCAAACACCTGTCAGTTCGAGCGATAGTCGAGAACCAGTTATCATCTTGAACAATATCCCCTTAATCAAAAAACATAAGAATCAATCCACACGAATCAAAAGCGGTATGAACTTTTAAGGAGCCTGCCCCGAGTATCGGGAAGCGTCGAATAACGGCATGAAGCGCAAGCTTATCGGGGTGCAGAGCGCCGTTTCGATCATGTAGCTTCAAAAGTTCAATTAGATCGCTTAAAAGATCACCGCAACAAAAAGATTTTTGATACTTTTTATCTTTAAAAATCGTCAGATTAACTTCGTTCAGTGGCTCCGCTCGAGTCACGGCTTCCAAGCTAGTAAAATAATACCTAGACTTAAAGTATGGAGAAACCGAAATGCATCTACAACTATCAATGGAGATCTCAAAGCCAAATATTTCACCACTGCCAATCAACGTCAGTTCAAGCGGTAGTCAAGAACTATTAATCACGACGCATAATATCTCAGTGAAAATGAAAACACAATAAATACAACCCGCACGAATCAAAAGCGGTATTTAAGCTTTAATCGGGTGTCAAAACGGTGCAGTTGTCGTTAAAACACATCGGGTCGCATAGCGATCGTTCCGATGGGTTAGACACCAAACAAGATTTTGACCGTTTAAAGCTTGACCGCAATAAGAAGATTTTTGTTTCTTTTAATCTCTTAAAAGAATACAATAAACTTAATACATCTATCACTAACAAAGGAGATCTCAAAGCCAAATATTTCTACCACCCCAACGTCACGTTAGTTCAAGCCCAGTCGAGAACCAATACATCCAAACTAAAAATAGCAGTTTGCTTTCACCCCTTGCTTGACAAGGGGATGCACAACAGAAAGACAGCCTGCATAAATTACTTCAATTAAATACATAATGTAAACAACTGAATATAGAACATTCAGAATCTGTGTATATTTCTAATGCTATCATCGTAATTTTACGCACAACAAATCAAGTCATAATCTGTAAATCTGTGGAGAAAAATCAAGCAAAACAAAAGTTATCAAGCTTAAATCGGCGGCATCTCAACAATTAAACAAATTAACAATTAATCAAAATTGTGCCTTTCCTCATTCAATGTAAATCGTCAGCAAAAAGTAGACATTTTATAAAAGAAACTAAAGGAGTGTTTTCATAAAAAAATGTAACTTTAATTATGGCAACACCAAAAAAGAAATCAGCAGAGAATTTTGTAAAGGAC
>NZ_VWSG01000008.1:163213-169188 GCF_008629655.1 Paenimyroides baculatum | reverse complement strand
ACCGATGCATGTGGAAACAGTGTTTCAACAGTAAGCACCTTTACGATAGTTGATACCACGAAACCGGTATTCACTACCGAACCACAAAACGAAGTTGTAGAATGTGACGGATCAGGTAATACTGCAGCATACAATGCGTGGTTGGCAAATCACGGCGGCGGTATAGCAACGGATAATTGCGGAGCGGTTACTTACACGTATTCTGTAGTAGATACAACTGTGTTGTGTGGAAAAACAAGTAAAACAACAGTTCAATTCACCGCGACTGATGCGTGTGGAAATGCCATCAATAAACAGGCGGTTTTCACTATACAGGATACACAAAGTCCGGAATTTGTAAAAGAGGCTGATAACCTGATAGTAGAATGTGACGGAAACGGAAACAACAGCGATTTAACTGCGTGGTTAAGCAGTCGTGCTGGAGCTACTGCCAAAGACTCATGTTCTGGCGAATTAACTTGGACTAATGATTTTACCGGTTTAAGTAAAGATTGCGGGTCGACAGGAAGTACAACAGTAATATTTACTGTAACCGATGCTTGTGGAAATTCAAATACAACTACGGCTAGTTTTACTGTAGTAGATACAACGGCACCTGTATTTTCAACAAACCTGCCATTAGACAGAACAATTGAATGTTCAGATGATATTCCTGAAGTAGCAGTGGTTATTGCAGATGATTTATGCAGCAAGGCAACTGTTAGTTTTACAGAAAAACGAATAGACGGCAACTGCCCTAACAACTATGAGATAGAAAGAACATGGACTGCATCAGACGCTTGTGGCAACACAGCGAAACATGTACAAATTATCACGGTGCAGGATACAACCGCACCAGAGTTTTCAGGTTCATTACCGGCAGCAGAAATTTTTATTAAATGTGAAGATTTGAAAGATGCCGAATCTCTAAAAGCTATTGATAACTGCGGAAAGGCAACAGTAACTGTTTCAGATGACGTAATTAAAGGTGCATGCGATACCAAGTATGATATTTTAAGAACGTGGACAGCAACAGACGACTGTGGAAATGAAACAAGTTTTACCCAAACGATTCATTTATCATGCGCGATAGAAGTATTCAATGCAGTAACACCAAATGGAGATGGTCATAATGACGAGTTGTTGTTAAACGGAATAGAATGCTACCCAGGGAACACCGTAGCTATTTACAACCGTTGGGGCGTACTTGTTTATGAGACCAAAGATTACAACTCTAGAGGAAATACTTTTAAAGGATTTTCTGAAGGAAGAGTTACTGTAAATAAAGATCCTAAATTGCCAACAGGTACATACTATTATTTAATAAAGTATAATTACGATCTGGGCAACGGACAAATTTACCCTATTGAGCAGTCAGGTTACCTACATTTAGAAACAACTAAATAATACCGAATATGAAATTTTCACAGATTTTCAATAAAGTATTAGCAGGCGTCTTGTTAAGTTTTGGGTGTGCAAATATGCACGCCCAGCAAGACCCTCAGTACACACATTATATGTACAATACAGTAAATATAAACCCTGCTTATGCCGGCAGCCGTGGGGCACTGAGTATTTTTGGCCTTCATAGAACTCAATGGGTTGGTTTAGATGGTGCACCTAGAACAAATGCATTCTCTATAAATACTCCGATTCAGAACAGTAAGCTAGGTTTAGGAGTAGGTTTTGTGAACGACAGGTTGGGAGTTATTGACGAAAATACATTAAGTGTCGATGTCTCTTATACTATTGATTTAAACCACAGGGGCAGTAAATTAAGTTTTGGTGTTAAAGGAACTGCCAATATGCTTAATGTGGAATATTCCCGTTTAAAACAAGCTGCACCAGGCGACCCTTTACTGGCGGTAGACATCCAGAATGAGTTTTCACCAAACATCGGAGCGGGAGTTTACTGGCATAACGAAAAAAGTTATATTGGTTTATCTGTTCCGAGTTTCTTAGAAAACAAAAGGTTCGATAACGGGACTGTTTACAGTTCAATGAACCAGCGAATGAACTTTTATTTGATGGGAGGTCATGTATTCGAAATTAATCCTACATTGAAATTTAAACCCGCTGCTTTAATCAAGGCTGTAGAAGGCAGTCCGTTACAAGCAGATTTGACAGCTAATTTCCTTATTCACGACAAGCTGACTTTAGGAGCAGCTTACCGCTGGGATGCAGCATTCAGTGGTTTGATAGGTTTCCAGATTACAGACGGTTTAATGATAGGGTACAGTTACGATGCAGAAACTACCAAGCTGGCACGTTATAACAACGGTTCCCATGAGGTTTTTATGCGTTTTGAATTGTTTAATAAGTATCGTCGCGTTAATTCGCCACGTTTCTTCTAAAAAGTTAAAGAAATGAAAAAAGGATTATCAATAATGATTTTGTTGTTTTCTTTATTTTTAGGAAACTACACCTATGCACAGTCCGGCTTAAAACCTGCAGTGAAAGAGTACGACCGTTGGGCGTATGTAGATGCGATCGGCTTGTACGAAAAAGTTTATCAGCGCGGTTATTCTAATCAGGATTTGGTTCAGAAATTAGGTAACGCATATTATTTCAATGCCCGCTACGCTGATGCCCATAAGTATTATCAGAAGTTGTTTTCTGAATATGAACCTTCTCAGATTCCCGTTGAATATTATTACAGATATGCCCATACACTGCAGAATGTAGGAAATGAGTCGGAGTCTAAAAAATATTACAGTGAGTTTGTAAAGATTTCAGGAGAAGAAATCGAGATTTCAAAAATTCGAAAAAATGAAAAAGATCTTGAAATGCAGATTTTGGCTAATTCCGGAAGGTATGATACTATTAACAATCTTGCGATTAATACGCCTTCTGCCGATTTTGGTTCTTACGTATTAAATGATAAATTTTATTATACAAGCGCAAGAGATACAGGTAATTTCTCTAAAAAAGTACACACCTGGACAGGAGCGTCTTTTACGAGCATCTATGAAGCTGATGTTAAAGATCTTCATGAGAAAGACAATGTAAGATCTTTAAAGGGGGAGGTAAAAAGCAGATTAAACGAATCTTCTGCAATTACCACAGCTGACGGAAAGCTAATGTACTTTACACGTAACAATGTGGTTAAAGGAAAGCGCAGATATGATGCCGATAAAAATACCAAGCTTAAAATTTTCCGTGCAGAATTAGCAGGAGGTAAATGGACAAATGTAACAGAGCTTCCTTTTAACAGCGACCAATTTAATACTGCACACCCGGCACTAAGCGCTGATGGTAAAACATTGTATTTTTCATCTGATCGCCCCGGAGGTTTTGGTGCGTCGGATTTATGGAAAGTTTCAATCAACGGAGGTACATACGGCACCCCTGAAAATCTTGGAGCAGGTATAAATACCGAAGCCAGGGAAACATTTCCTTTTGTTGCAGGTACGGAGCTTTACTTTTCAAGCAACGGCCGTGTTGGTTTGGGTGGTTTAGATGTATACGTATCTAAAATAAAAGAAGATGGTTTGTTTTCAGCTGTTCAGAATTTAGGTATGCCGATAAATTCAGAATTCGACGATTTCGCATATTTTATCAGCAATGATACAAAACAGGGCTTCTTTAGTTCAAACAGAACCGGAGGTAAAGGTAATGACGATATTTATTCTTTTACTGAAGTACGTTCACTGGTTTTAGACTGTAACCAAATGCTTCATATAAAAGTTAAAGACAGTAAAACCGGCGCTTTAATATCTGATGCGATGGTAACATTGGCAGACGGCCTTTATAATTTAAAAGAAACAAGTAACCAGTATATTTCTCCCACGTATAACTTTAAACATACTTACCAGTGTGGTGATAGCTACCACGTGAAAGCAGAGAAGGAAGGATACATTACGAACGAAGTAAAAGTTTCCTTACCAAATGAAAGCGGAGTTACTGCTGTGGAAGTATTATTAGAACCTGAGAAGATCAAATTTAAAAAAGGCGACGATCTGTTCAAAATACTACAGTTGAACCCTATCTACTTTGATCTAGATAAATCAAATATCCGCCCTGATGCTGCATTGGAACTTGCAAAAGTACATGCCGTACTAGAAGAATATCCTGCTATGAAGATCGACATAAGATCGCATACAGATTGCAGGGCTTCGCACGCATATAATGACCGCTTGTCTGAAAGTCGCGCACAGTCAACCCGTAACTGGCTTATTGCACAAGGAATAGAGGCTAAAAGACTTACGGCAAAAGGATACGGTGAACGTCAGTTGATCAACGGCTGTGCAGACGGTGTAGACTGTACTGAAGAAGAACACCAGATGAACCGCAGATCGGAGTTTATTATTGTAGAAATGTAGGGTCAAAAATATTTTTACAAACAACATAATTATACCAAAGAATAAAATATTACCCAATCTAACCCAATTTTCTAAACCGCTTCAGTTTAATGAAGCGGTTTTTTATGTTTTATTAATAGTGAAGCTTACGTCGCTAATTTAAGGTGCTCTCAGGCTTTAAACTAACTAGACTATGGTTAAGACAAAGCTTTGTTAGTATTGATGCGCTATTGAATGGTGGAGAAACGGGAAGTAGGGAAGTAGGGAAGTAGGGAATGGTTGAGAAACTGGCTAAACTTAAAATGGGTACTAAAGCAGTATATCCAATACACAGAATAATAATAAATATGGATATAATAACCCATAATTATATATTGATGCAAGCGGAAACGAAATTATTTGAGGTGTTGCCATTATAATTGCAGTAGCAATTGACCTAACTTGTAAGATGAACAGTGGAGCTTTTTCAGGAGCGCTTTCTTCATTAAATTCAAGTGGATTGTACTTGCTTGGACAAACGGGCAAAATACTTTGATAAAAGTATGTGAAAGTTGCTACTCTACCGGATGCCTTAAATAATAATTCCTAATCTCTTAATAATAATTTCCAACTCAATAATATGTTATAAACTTCTTCCTAAGCGATCTTTTAATAAGATTTAAGTTAAAGGTCAGAATAGTGCCCTAACAAAGCCAGCAACTCCGAAAAGCAACTGCGCTAATAAAAACACTACATAGAAAATTATATAAGCTGTTGACCCAATAGAGACTTTATCTGAAAAAGTCCGAAAATCTTTTTTTGAGCATTGTGATGTAATTAGCTCTATTTTTTTATTAATAAAATATATCAATGTATTTAGTCAAAAAAGCTGCATCCATTTCTCATTTCAGCGTTATATCCTATCAACAATTACTTCAATTAGCATAAAAACTTATAACCGTTATATTTTCAGATAGTTAATCAATAACAATAAAGATTTTGGTCATGTCAGAGAATATTGTTAGATTTGATTTCAATGATATTTACAAGTAAAATTAATTTTGAATGACAGCATCTTAGTATCTTTTAAATTTACCCTATCATGAAAAAACAAAATGCAATCGCAGCCTTAACTATTGGAGCAATCGCTTTAGGAACCACTCCAGTTTTAGCACAAAATTCGGAGCAGGTTAATACCGCCGTCAACATTATTTTAGCAGACGTTATTGCAATGGACATAGGAACTGTTGCTTCAGGAGGCACTGTAGATTTTAATTATGTAAATACAACAGATTATAATTCTTCAAAAAATGTGACGGTACCGAATAGTTTAGTCATCATTTCCTCAAAAAATTTCGATGTAAAAGTAAAGTCGGAGGGCGCAAACTTTGTAAGTGGCGCCAACGTAATTCCAGTAGATATATTACAGGTAAAAGCAATAGCAGGCGGAAGTTTAATGGGAACTATGAATGAGGTCACATTGTCTACAACTGATCAGGTATTGGTAAGTAACGCAAGTTCTGGAGCAAAACAATCTTTAAATATTGCCTATTCTATTTCGGCAGAAAAAGCATCGAAAGTACTCCTGGGGAAACCGGCCGGAACCTATACGCAGACCGTAACTTATACTGCCACTGCTTTATAAAACAAACAAACAGTAATTTTATACAAGCCCTCGACACCTTCCAAGTGTCGAGGTTTTTTTTGTTTAAACAA
>NZ_VWSG01000008.1:0-163116 GCF_008629655.1 Paenimyroides baculatum | reverse complement strand
GAAACCGGCCGGAACCTATACGCAGACCGTAACTTATACTGCCACTGCTTTATAAAACAAACAAACAGTAATTTTATACAAGCCCTCGACACCTTCCAAGTGTCGAGGGTTTTTCTAATTAAACAAACGGATAATTTGTGTAGTTATTATACTACATGAAGTTCCATTTTCCACTACAGAGAAACTTTTACCGCCGCCGTAGATTTGTAATGTTCAAGAGAGAACAATTAAACAGAAATAAAATAACAATAAAATACTACTATCATGAAAAAACAAATCGTAATCGCAGCCTTAACTTTCGGAGCAATCTTATTTGGAAGCAACCATGTGCAGGCTCAAAATACTGCAACAACAACGGCAAAGATTACCCTTAACGATGTAATCTCTATTGATACAGGAAGTACTGCAATTGGTAATACCGTTGACTTTAACTATGCGACTGCAGCAGACTACAACTCTGATCAGACCGTTACCAAAGCGAACTCTTTAAAAGTAACATCAACGAAGAACTTTAATGTAAAAGTAAAAGCAGGAGGTGCTAGTTTTGTGAATGGAACCAACCTAATCCCTGTAAGCGTTTTAACGATCAAAGCTGCAACAGCTTCGGGAACAATGGGCGGAACAAAGAACGCTGTTGTTTTATCTTCAAGCGATCAAACTTTAGTTTCAAACGCTCCCCTTGGAAGCGCATTAACACTGAACCTGGACTACACCATTCCAGCGTCGAAATCATCATCGTCTGATATTTTAGGTAAACCGGCCGGAACCTATACGCAGACCGTAACTTATACTGCCACTGCTTTATAAAACAAACAAACAGTAATTTTATACAAGCCCTCGACACCTTCCAAGTGTCGAGGGTTTTTCTAATTAAACAAACGGATAATTTGTGTAGTTATTATACTACATGAAGTTCCATTTTCCACTACAGAGAAACTTTTGCCGCCGCCGTAGATTTGTAATGTTCAAGAGAGAACAATTAAACAGAAATAAAATAACAATAAAATATTACTATCATGAAAAAACAAATCGTAATCGCAGCCTTAACTTTCGGAGCAATCTTATTTGGAACCAACCATGCGCAGGCTCAAAATACTGCAACAACAACCGTAAACATTACACTTAACGATGTAATCTCTATTGATGCAGGAAGTACTGCAATTGGTAATACCGTTGACTTTAACTATGCGACTGCAGCAGACTACAACTCTGATCAGACCGTTACCAAAGCGAACTCTTTAAAAGTAACATCAACGAAAAACTTTAATGTAAAAGTAAAAGCAGGGGGTACTAGTTTTGTGAATGGAACCAACCTAATCCCAGTAAGCGTTTTAACGATTAAAGCTGCAACAGCTTCGGGAACAATGGGCGGAACAAAGAATGCTGTTGTTTTATCTTCAAGCGATCAGACTTTAGTGTCAAACGCTCCCCTTGGAAGCGCATTAACACTGAATCTGGACTACACCATTCCAGCGTCGAAATCATCATCATCTGATATATTAGGTAAACCGGCCGGAACCTATACGCAGACCGTAACTTACACTGCCACTGCCTTATAATAAATTTTTTAGTCTGTAAAGGTTCCTTTTGCTTTGTTTTCAGTAGTTTTGGGAATCTTTTACTATTAAACAATTACACCATGCGCAAGTTTATCTACCTTTTTGTTTTCTTTATCCTTACAGGGGCTTCTTCGATTCTGGCACAGAGCATATCTATGTCGCCTACACGTTTGTTTTTTACCGGGAGTCCGGGAGAAAAAGTTACACAGACAGTTACGCTTCAAAACAGCTCGGATAAGGATTATGTTTTTAACCTCAACTATAAAGACTGGATGCGGGAAGAAGACGGGAATAAGGTTTATCTTGATGCAGGCAGTTCAAAAACTTCCAATGCCTCTTGGATGTCCACCTTAGAAAACGCTGTCACAGTTCCTGCAAAAAGTACTAAGGAGATTGTAGTAAGCATGCAGATTCCGGCAACCGCATCAAAGTCTGCCGTTACGAACAGCATGTTGTTTTTCACACAGCTTCCTCAACAGGCAGATCAAGCAAAAGTTCAAAATGGTATTGGTATTATCACCTTATTTGAAGTGGGACTTCACATCTTTTATACTCCACCTGGGAACCAGGTGAAAAGCTTGGATATTACCAATATTTCAGAGTTGAGTAATGACCATGCAGCGGAAAGAAAAGTCGCAGTAAATATTCACAATGACGGAAACACCATTAATGATGCCACCGTTGAGTTTGAACTAACCGACACAGACAGTGGTAAGGAAATAAAATTACCTGCAATTTCCATCTCTATGCTTCCTGATAGCAATCAGACCGTTCAATTTTCTTTACCGGAGAACATTTCGGGGAACTTCCTTGGCGTGGTTATTATTAAAATGGCAGGATCCAATGACCTGCGGGTAGGCGAAAAAAACTTTAAATTTTAAAAATCTTGAAACTACAAAATGTATTATCGACAGTATTTCTTAGAAGAACAATCTTACTTGCATTTGTTCTTCTGAACTTTTCGTTTGCCTTTGCGCAGGAAAAGAAGGATATCGAAATCCATTTTGAAAAAGACAGTTTAGCTGTTGAGAAGGGCGCTACTTTTACTAATTTCATAGTCATTGAGAATAAAAGTTCTGAAGAAATTACTATTAAGACTATCACGCCTCAGGAAAACTATCCGGGTTTACTTTTCTATCCCAAAAATGAGTTTACCTTAGGTGTGGGTCAGTCTAAAAATCTTCCCTTGAAATTCATCGCTAATGTTGATTTTATGAAACTGAGATCTAATGAGATCACATTCAATGTTTCGTACAGCACCCCAACCATCGCAAAAACTGAAAACATCGCATTCTTTGTTAAAAAAGAAGAGAACAATAACATTGCCATTTACACGGCTACCTACGAAAATTTCATCAACCCTGCCGTTCCCCAATCCTCGATCCTGCTGATTGTAGAAAACCAGGGTTATAGTAAACGAACCGTTAAGATTGATTTGCAATCAATCCCTGACGGCTTGGAAATGATGCCGATACAGCAAACATTATCTTTGGAAGGTTTAGAAAAACAAACCGTTGAAATCATAATCAGGGTTAGAAAACAGAATATGCTTTATCCTGAATTTAATATAAATGCAACCGCAACAGATCTACTTGATAACAAAATCGTGGGAAGCAACACGCTCTATGTAGTTATTTTGTCACACGACAGACAAATAGCCCGGGGGAATGAATCAGTGAGCGGAAGTAATTTTGCGGAGATGAGCTATAATGAAAACAGTTCGGGCTTCAACTTTCTTCAACTTAGGGGAAACGCAGCATTTCAGGTAACTGAGAATTTGAATTCACGCTTTAATATGGGGGCAGATTACTATCTTGACGGCCGTTATAACCTGTATGATACCTGGTTAGAACTAGAGAGAAAGAATACCGTATTACGAGTAGGAAATATTAACAGTAACGATTACGATTACCCGGTTTTCGGAAGAGGTGGAAAGGTTTCGACCAAATTAGGTGAAAATAAGCAGGTTGAAGTTCTTGCACTGGAAAATAATTACAATCTGTATGGTACCTATATCAATCAAACAAAAGGGTCGAGTATGGTGGGTTCAAAATACAGTTTCGGGAATGCTAAATCATTTAACGGGAAAGTGTCGTATCTATTCGCCCATGATCCGCGCTTCAGCATAGACACGCATGTGGCGAACGCAGTAACATCATTTGTAATTAACAATAAGCATATCATCCGCACAGAGGGTGGTATCAGCCATGAAAAAGGACTTGTGAACAACGATGAAAAAGCGGGAGCTTCAGTTGCAGCCAATTACGAGGGGAAAATAGGACTATGGGATATACAATCTGTTAATTCCCTTGCAACCAAAGGTTATGCAGGTATTAAACGAGGATCTTTTTTCTCAAACCAGCGTATCGGACGCCAAATTTCTGCTTCTCAGCGTGTTTTTATACAATATCAGAATTCACAGGTACAACCCGAGTTCATCAGTTTCCAAAATGCGTCTATCCTACCTGAGACTACCGGTAATTTGCGTTATTATTTCAACAGTACAGAATCTTTAGGAACAGGTTACCAGTTTTCTGAAAATAAGTGGATTTTTTTACTTTCTCCAAAGATTGAAAATCAAAAAACAGCCAATTTTTACTCAGCACAGGAACTTTTTTCTTACAGATTGGAAGCCAACATAAGTACTACATTAGGTGCCCACGGATTAAACCTGATGGGGGAATATTCTTATTCAAAAGAGAACAGTAAGGCCGATTGGTTCAACAGTTTTAGAACAACTTTATCTTACAGGTATAAATCTTTCTCCATTAACGGAACAGCTCAATGGAATGCAAACAATGTCTTTGATTTAAATTCTTATTACAATACAGACCGTAATTTTGCCAACTACAATGTATACGCCTCGTATAACTTCCAGATGCTTAATCATAATCTCATCGGATCTTTTTCAGCAGGAACGTCGTATTCGGAACTTTATAAAAATTTAAACAGCAACCTCAGTGGTAATCTGGAATATAAAGTTTCGCCTTCTTGGTCTACCACAGGTTATTTTAATCTTTCGAGTTATAAATCTACGGCTGAATATGCAGGCAGTGGCAGTTATTACCAGTTCAGAGTGGGGATTAAGAAAAATTTTACCAGCGCTACAGCCCTTGGAAACCATAAAGTGGCATTCCAATTATTTGAAGATAAAAATTTCAACGGGCTTCTGGATGCCGGTGAACCGGTACTTGGAAATGAAATAGTGAAACTGGACAATTTTGTTGCGATGACGGATAAGAACGGAAAAGTAGTTTTTCAGAATGTGCCCGACGGTATTTATACAATGAAAGTAAACGAAAGTGCGGGTGCCCGACTGATGACGGATCCTGTAATTATGGTCTATAAAAATATCAACCGCAAAGTGGGGCTGGTGAAAAACATTAAAGTAAGCGGTAAATTAAAAGAAATTAAACAAGCTTATGATGTTTTAGAAACAGAGGTAACCGGAATAGTGGTGTATGCAAAAAGTGAAGATGGTACGGTATATACCGCCGTGGTTAACCAAAATAATGAGTTTGAGTTTTTCCTTAAAGATGGAACATACACTCTATATATTGAAAATGACAAATACAGCTATGCCCAACCCAACCAAACTATTCAGGTGACAAAAGAAGGATATCCAGATACCGTGGTTTTTGAATATAAGAAGAAAGACACTACCATTAAGGTGAAAAAGTTTTAAATTTAAACGTATGAAAAAGATGAGGGATTTTTTAATAATAATTTTTACCGTGTTCTGCGGGTCATACATCATGAAAGCTCAGGATGTTTTCCTGACGATTCCTGAAAATAATATTTTTAACAGAACTGAATTTACCTCAGTACCTACAAGGGTAATGACCAACGCTAACAGAACAAACTGGGATTATGGTTTTTTTTTACTCGGACCGATAGCTCCAACATTTACCTCTTTGTCCGGACAAACTTTCACCCACACTTCTTCCGCGTTTACATTACCGAGTTCTACGCTGCTGTGGCAGTTAGAAAGTATGGGCGGGCAATTGCCCGCTACTGGAATTTCGGGTTTTTTACCCGGTTTTCAGTCGTTCAGCACAAGTCCCTTAAAATGGTTTGAGCCGCCGACAATTAGTTTCGGAGGAGGATTTTCGAGAGGAAATATCAATTTTATATTTAAAATTCCCGCGGCACAATTTGCTGCCAATACCTACCGGGCGGGGAACTACTCTATGGATATCACTCAGAACTATAACGATTTTACACCACGTAATTTTAAAACAATTTTAGTTATTCCCTCATTTACACGATGGGTTACAACCTCTTTAACAAAGTATATAGAAGTATCTTCTTTAAATGACTACCGAAATACAGGCACACGCGTGTTTAGTTTGGATAATACAGAAATCGCTCATACGGTTGATTTTAATTTTTGGGCTAAAGCTGCTTCCACAAACGTTCAGTTCACTTCCTCTAAAGGTGTTCCAGGAACCAGAAGTATAGCAAGCATTAAATTGGGCAGCAGTGGATCTGCGCTTACAACCAAAGCCCTATCTGCCAGTTTTCAGAATTTTTCCCCTGCTAATTTCAGTGTTGGGGCGGGAAACAGAAGCAGTTTCATTCCAGAGCTTTATATATCTTCGGAAGATTTTAAGAACAATTTTTTTGAAGCCGGTATTTATACTTTTGAATTGAATTTTAATGCCGCAAATACAGATAATTCTATAAACAGTTTTCAAAATACAGCTGTTCAGTTAAAGGTGGTTCCGCGGTCGGAGATTACTATCCCCAGTTCCGGGAGAAATGTAAACTTTAATTTTAATACAGCTGCACATTACACCAACGGTCAGTCACAAATTATTGCGAACCAAATTCTACTGTCTAATAACGAGAGTTTTGAACTTTATGTAAAATCAGACGAAAATTATTTCAAGAAAGGCGGGCTTCAGACCGATATCAACTCCAATATACTGCAAATTGGCCTGGATGGAAGCTCTTTAGATATTCCCTTATCTAAAACTCCGCAAAAAATACTCTTTAACGGAGCGCCGGTTTTGGATCGGGGACTAAACGTAAGATATACCATACCATCTGCTGGAGCTCAAAGTTTGGTAGGGAAGGAAAATACCACTTACGCTATCAATGTTTATTACAGCTTTACGGCCATTTAAAAAAACTTCTTCATAAAGCTTTTTTTAACGGATGAATTAAATGTCAATATGCTATGGGCAACATATATATTTACAAGAAGTTACAGAAAACGTTCAGATCCTACTTTCTGTGATCGATTCTGGAACAGGGATAGCCGAAAAGTATTTGTCTGCAATCTTCACTTATGAGGATCCCATATTCCAAGGCATTTGGAAAAAGGCGTGGGATTAAGTTTGTAAATTGCTAAAAATTTTGTATCCTTGATGTTTGGGAATATCCAAGTACTTCCCGCTGAAAATGCGGGCATAACGGTTTCCCTTTACGTAAATTTATAGGATAATGAGTTTAAAAGCAGACGTTCGTATTATTGTAGCAGACGATCACGGTATCGTACGGATGGGTTTGATACAAACCATTAAGCGGCTATTACCTGCTGCTATAATTTCAGAAGTTGAGGATTATAAATCGCTGTCCAAAGCAATTCTAAAAGAAGAATTGGATCTGGTGATTATGGACGTTAATATGCCTAATGGTTCTGTTCAGGAAGCGATTGATTATATTAAAATACATAAACCTAATTTAAAAATTCTTATCTTTTCTTCTCAGGATGAAGAGGTATATGCGATGCGTTATCTAAAGATGGGAGCCGGTGGCTATCTGAGTAAACAAAGCTATCCTTCGGTAATTGAAACTGCTGTTACGGTGATGCTGAGTACCGGCAGGTACGCAAGTGAAGTTGTAAAAGAAGCGATGTTTTTAGGATCTTTAAGCGGTGCAACAAAAGAATCACCCTTTGAAGCGCTATCTGACCGCGAATTGCAAATTGCCAACAAGATTGCAGAAGGTATTTCTCTCAAAGAAATTTCTAATCAGCTTAATCTGCATTCATCCACGATCAGTACGTACAAAAACAGGTTGTTCGAGAAACTGAATATACGGTCCGTACCAGAACTGGTAGAGATTCTGAGGCTGTATAATAAGTAAGCATTTTACTATTGCCGGTTTTGTTCTGTAGCAATTCTACTTTTGTTTTAAATCAATAAAACTTAGCCATCATCCCGAAAAAAGAAGAATCTTTTTCGATTTCCGTGCATTATCAACCTTTGCAACCACAGCCAATAAATTCTAAACCCTATTTTCACTACCGGTATCAGCACTGATATATTTTTTTAATATTTCCTGCAGATCTGCCTTTTTGAAAGGTTTTGGCAGGAAATCTGCCATGCCCGACTCCAAACATTTTTCTCTTTCGCCTGCAACATTGCCAGCCGTTACACCAATGATCGGTATTTTTTCATAGCCAGGCAGCATCCGAATCTGTTTTGTTGCTTCGATACCATCCATTACAGGCATCTGTACATCCATGAGTATAATGGAAAAATATTTGTTACGGCATGCTTCCAACGCCTGCATTCCGTTGACAGCTTCCGTTAACACAGCATCCGGAGTAAGCGATTCCATCATTCTTTTATTCAGTGCCATGTTTACGGGATTATCGTCTACCAAAAGAATTTCCAGCTTCGGAGCGAACGAATACGAATTATTTTCAGACTGCGTCGGCGCTATGTCAACAACGCTTCGGTAGACTGCTCTTCGCAAGGTTTTAAATAAATCATTTGATTTGACCGGTTTTAAAAGCAAATACGAATTGTCTTTATCGCGAATGCTGTTAACAACCTCTTTCTCTTCTGAAGAGGAGAGTATAATAAACGGTGTTATTTCTTTACGCTCATCGAAGAGCGCTCTTATTTTCTCTATTGTTTCCACACCAGACATCACGGGCATGTGGTAATCCATCAGGATGACATCAAAGCGTTTGCCCTTCATCAGTATCTCCAGAGCTTCTATTCCGTTGGCAGCTAATGTAGACCTGATATTTTTGTGCGCAAGCATGTGTTCAAGGATAATCCTGTTTGTTTCATTATCATCTACTACCAATGCGCTTTCAATGGCAAACTCCATCTCTTCGTCCTGTTCAGACATCAGATACGGAATTTCAATATCAAAGAAAAACGTAGATCCTTTTTCCTGTTCACTTAGCAATGACAGGTGTGTTCCCATGTATCCCAGAATATTATTCGATATGGTAAGACCCAGACCGGTACCACCATAGCGTTTACTAATGGAACTGTTTTCCTGAGTAAATGCATTGAATATATATTTCTGTTTATCCGCCGGAATACCTATACCGGTATCTCTGACCGAAAAGCGAAGTACGATATTCTGATCATCCATCCGTAATTTTTCCACTTTCAGCTCTATTTCTCCTTTTTCTGTAAATTTTACCGCATTTCCCAGCAGATTAATCAGAATCTGTTTTAACCGGGCTTCATCAGTCATAAGCGTATTGGGAAGCCCCTGTTCCACATTAAGCAGAAGCTCCAAATTTTTCTTCTGAGACTGGTAAAGGATCACATTAATAACCTGATCTAACATCTCGTTTAAATTGCTTTCTTCGATAAACAGCTCCATTTTTCCTGATTCTATTTTCGAAAAATCGAGAATATCACTGATAATATGAAGCAAGTTTTCTCCCGAGTCATTGATGTATTTTAGGTACTGTACCTGCGTTTCATTAAGTGGAGTTCCCATAAGAAGGTCTGAGAATCCGATGACCCCGTTTAAAGGTGTACGTATTTCATGGCTCATATTGGCGAGAAACTCCGATTTTGCCTTGCTGGCCATATCAGCGGCCTCCTTCGCATTTTTAAGTTCTTCATTTACCCTTACCGCACCGGTGATATTCTGTATCGAAATAATGATTCCTCCAACCTGCTCTTCATCAAGATACCAAGGTCCTACTTTAAGATCATAATGCTGCATATCTTTGCTGCCTTTTACCTGAAGTGTAAAATCGTTATTAACGTAGGTAATCCCCGCCAAAGCATTCTGATAAATCTCCATTTCATTTTGCTGAATGGTAGCAGAGGTTGCAGAAAACAGGGGTTGCCCCATAAGATCGATATGGTTTATTCCAAATTCTTCCTTCCATCTGCTGCTTACTGCGATATACTTAAGGTCTTTATCAAACATAGCCAAAGGAACAGGTACATCTTTAACGAAGGACTGCATCATTGCTTCCTTACGTGTAATTTCCAATAACATTCTTTTGTATGAATCGATATCCTGAATGATTCCAAAAATTCTATGGCAGACCTGTTCATCAAATTCGGGAATACCTTTCAACCGTACCCAGACTGTAACACCGTCACTTCGTAAAAGCTGTAGTTCCTCATCGAAAGGCAATCCTTCTTTTGCTGCCCTTTCAAAAAGGTATCTTACCCTTTCTTTATTTTTTCCTTCAAAGAATTCAACGGCATTTTCAAAATTTGGACGAAAACTGCTTTTTACCTTGTGAATTTTCCTTGTACCCTGAGACCAAAACAGCTCACCCGATTTCATGTTTACTTCCCATCCGCCCACTTGTGCGACCTCATTTGTTTCCTCAAGCAATTCTTTTGCATAAGACAGGTCTTTTTCCAATATATCCCGGCGTTTAATATCAGATCTCAACTGTACATAAATGAAAACGGTGACACTGATGGCTGCAGCGCCGGAAAAAACAATGAATAATACAGACCACATAGAAGACCTGTTCAAATTTCTGTCTTTGGCTGCAAGCTGAACTTCTTCGTACTTTACAAACTCTTGAACCAAGCTGCGACAGCTATCCATCCCCACCTTGCTTTGTAAAAGTTCCTGTGAGGTAATTAAATTTCCATTCCTGCTTTTCTCTATAAGCACAACGCCGTCTTTCATCATCGCATCTGATGTGTGCAGCAAATTTTGAAGTATATCCGCCTGATGTTTATCTGAAATGCTCAGTTCACCGGCTTTAGAAACCAGCGACAGATATTTACTTTTACTTACATTAAAAGGCTCCAGAAAACTTTCCTGATGCGTAAGCTGATATCCCCGGTTGCCCGTCTCCGCATCCAGAAGAGCATTTAGCACATCTTTTACAAAACTTATGGATTCCTTACTTTGTAAAAAGCTTTTCCGGTTTTCCATCTGTTTGTGAATACTCACATAAGATGCTACGGAACTTGCAATAAGGAGCACCAGTGAAAGTATAATTCCGATTTGAAGATTTCTTATAATATTTTTTGGCATGAATGGATTATTTAATAAACTGTAAACTAAAAAAAAGCAGTCTTTTGTTTTTTGACTATTTACAGCAAATATAGATGATTTTGCAAATTATTAAACCGTACGTTCAACATATTAAAATATCATTAAAAATCATCTCTCAATAATACTAAAAAAACTATATTCTATCCGTAAAATGAATGACCCTATAAAAATGCGTGTCTGTAAGGTCAAATATACTAAACTATGGATATTACACGGCTTTGGTATGCAGTAAACACGGCATTGATGCGATTTTATTGGGGAATGGGGAATGGTGGAGAAATTGAAAGGTAGCATTTTTTTTCGTATTTTTGATAACTGCACAAAATATGGTATAAAACACAAGAGTATGGCTAAGGCAGACAATATTTTTAACATACGGGGACGTTTGGGAGATTTTATATTTTGCCAGCGTAATGGTAAAACATACGTAAAGCGTTATTCGGGCGGGTTTACCAAGGCAGCCACCCAGAACCACCCGAATATAAAAGTGGGTCAGGAGCGGTTTGCGCAAGTATCCCGATATGTTAAAAGCCTAAAGCAACAATTACAACCCTATTTGTGGCGGCAGAAAGACGGTACTTTCCACAACCAGCTGATGGCGACTTTTCTGCAAATTGCCAAAAACGAGACGGAAAAAACTTTTAACGAGCTTATACACGAATTGGACAGCTACAGTAGCCTCAGCAACAAATCACTCAATAAGAATTCAAAAATCGACCCAAGCACTTTGTTGTATGATGCCAAAACTAACAAACTTAATTTAGGCATAATCCCATACGAACTGGCAGTAAAATACAAAGGACTATTTTTAGAGGTAGCAACCGGATGGTATGGTGTAAATGATGGCGAGATTTTTTTAACCGAATCCAATAGACAGTACGTAAAGCTTGACGGGCAAACCAAAAATGAAGATCAGCTTGTGGATTTTGCCCCTGCGGACGATTTAGATGGACAATTACCCTTTGTTGGATTAGCCGTGGTTTACACGGATGATGCAACGAGTGAGTCACCGCACCCTGTGCATACGGTTATGGCTTGTTTTGTTGAGACAAGGAATGGATAAGCATTGTTTATTTTTATTTTACAAAACAGTTTATACTAACTGTATATACTTTGCACCTTCTTTATAGATGACTTAAAGCAGCGCAAGGTTCATTCATTGAAGATTAAATCAATAGTTATAGCATACAATTAAATTAACTGTAACTTTGTAAGAATGTTGCAAACGAAGAGCCATATCAGAAATTTCAGACACATCGTATTGATGTGGTTTATGTTGTTTTCGTTAAGTCCGTGTACTGTCAAGGAAGCAATGTTGTCTACTGCCAATACTGCTTATGCCAAGCCACTCAACATATCAAAGGCGACTGCTGCGGTTGGCAGCTGTCTGTATCTCCAAGATAAAAGTCAGCAAATTTCAGTTGCCTATAAATTTACCGTCAACAAACAATTTGACGGCGTAGATTTTTGCGGTAACCAGTATTTTGGGGCACATCCCACAAAGGTTTGCAGTACTTATCAAAAAACATCTTCGGGCAACAGTCCGCCAAAATATATTTTATACAAACGCCTTAAAATTGCCATAGTATAAGTTTACACTTAAATACTATTATTTTTTACGTTTAATAAAATATACATTCAATGAAACAATATACAGATTTTACAACCGGCAACGTCGGACTTTTTACGTTATCGCTCCGCTGGGTAATCGGCTGGACGTATTTTTCGGCATTCTGGCGAAGGCTGATTTTAGAGAACAAACTTATTCCTGAAGAAGCTGGTTATATAGGAGAAAAATTCAACCACTTTCTTCCGAATGCTTTGGGCATTAAACCAATTATCGAATATCTGGTTTCCAACCCCGACGCGTTGCAAATTTCAATGGTTGTTTTTACGATTGTAGAAGCCATTGTAGGCTTGTTTCTCATTCTTGGTCTGTTTACCAGGCTGATGAGCATTGGCGTCTTCTTTCTGGCATTAGGTATACTGTTAGGCTCGGGTTGGCTTGGCACGACCTGTTTGGACGAATGGCAAATAGGTGTTTTGGGTGTAGCAAGCGGTTTTGTCTTGTTTTTAACAGGAAGCGGTGCTTATTCGCTTGATAAGTATCTGCTAAACAAACCGCATCGTTTTACACGCAAAAAGTGGTTTGCCTATTTAGGTTCGGGAAACCTACCCATTAAAAATCTAGCACCAAAAGTTTTGGTAATGTCGTTATTCATATCTGGACTGACGCTGTTTACCAATCAGTATTTTCACGGTGGTGTGTTTGGAACGCTTCATAACAAATCGGTGAGGCCCAAAGTTGAAATTTCAAACATCAGGAAAAACGGTTCGCAACTTTACTTTCAGTTATTCAGGGTAGAGGGGGCAGATGTTTACGGCTCTTTTTTGATACGCATACAGATTTTGGATGAAAATAAGCAGGTGGTTAAGACCATTGGTCAGGAGGAACTGGCGCAATTTCCAAAAGAAAAGATCACTAACCATTATGTGGCAAAAATAAAACCAGGAGCACACAGTTTGATTTTACCGCTTGGAGCAAAAGCCGATATAGCTATAGACCTAGAAGAAATTTCACTTAAAAAAGGTTTTAGTTTGAAACTGACCGACATTAGCGGTATTGAATGGACTGCTAAAATAATGTAGTACCTTACTGACTAAAAAGCTGTCTGCACATGTGCGGACAGCTTTTTATTTTTCTACAACAGTTGTTCCATACATCCGAATAGGAAGGTTGAAGCTGCAAAACTGAATCCGTTTCAGCGGTCAGCGCCATCTACTTCATATCTTGCCACCATTGTGTAAACGTTTGATTGGTATCTTTACGGTTTACTATTCGTTTATGTGCATTTCGATATCCATTTGCTGATGAAGAATTCTGATAATTTCTACCATTTCTTCTTTTAGATTAATGCGGTAAAAAATGAAATGTGATTTTGCCTGAGATCTAAAATATCCTTTCCTAACATCATTATAATCTTTTCCAGACTTTGGATTTTTAGAAATATATTCGATTTCGTCTATAATTAAATCAAGATAATAATCAGCTTGTTCCAAAGACCATTCTTCAAAAGTATAAAGCCAAATATTTTCTAAATCAATTTCTGCTTGATTACTTATTTTGTAATTCATTATTTAGCAGAATATTTTTGATGTAAATTTTGTTTGAAAGTTTCTCGATTGAAATTTGTTGAGAAACCAGATTTTTCTCCTTTTTTCAATTCTTTAATTAATTGTGTTTTTTTAGTTTCTTCGTGTTCAAACATTCTTAAAGCAGCTCTTACAACCTCACTTGCAGAAGAATATTTTCCCGTTTTTATTTGTGAATTGATAAAATTGTCGAAATAATCGCCCAATAAAATCGATGTATTTTTTGCCATTACTATTTGATTAAATTTCTAAAATCAAATATACCAAGTTTTGGTATTTGTTCAAAATTTATTTGCAGGAAATTTGTCAAATCTGTTGCGGCTAAAGGAAAAAAGCAGGGGCGACTGTTTAAGGGCTTATGTTAATAAACGAATTGTCTAAGCGCACCGGCGTGCCTATTGCTACTTTAAGGTATTATGAAAATTATGGTTTATTTAAAGGTACGGTTAACGAAAAAGTAAAAACCAACAACTACAAAGACTATGATGAAAGCATTGTACAAAAAGTTGAAATGATTAAAGGCACCAAGGATGGCGGCTTTACCTTGGCTGAAATTAAAAAGCTGTTAGACAGCTGGTATAACAAACGACTTTCCGTTACCAAGAAAGTTGAGGTAGTAACCAATAAGATCAATGAAATTGACATTAAAATACAGCAGTTACAAGATGTTAGAAAGTTGCTTGCGGACTGTATTGTTGATATTGAGGATGGAGGTTGTTAGTTCATAACCTTACTATTGGCTACCTATTTTATAATTCAGTATTTAAGGGTAAAAACAACTTCCTTAAAATCGCTTTTAAAGAGGTTGTTTTTATACTATTTCGTGGTCATATCGCCAAAAATGGAGTTGTGCAACAGTTACCACTGTTGGCGGAAGTTACTTTATAAAACTTCGTACAAAATCTCTCTTATTTCATTTTTTTTCTTTTCTGATTTTGCTTTTTTCATACTTTCAATTGTCGGTAATATTAAGTTATCATAATCTGATTTTTCACCAACGAGGTATATTAAATATAGCTTTTCGAATAAGTCTAATTTTGAGGCAGTAACTTCTGAAATGAATTTTCTTTTATCAAAACCCTCTTCTAATTCAAATTTTCTATGACGAACTTCTCTTTGATTTTTTATCCATTGGAGGAGTTTTTTAGAATCTACTGTAGAGGTATTAAATAGAATTTTCAATGCAAAATTTAAAACATTGCTTGTCTCTATATTTGTATACCAGTGTATAGTGTTTTGATACTTAATAAAATTTAGGAGTATCTGATAATTATCAATCGCAAATTCAGTTTTTGATTTCATTATTATGGGAATCATTAAATCTAGAAACTTAAGATAAGATTCTGTTTCATCTAAAAAATATGTACTTAGATCCTTTTCGTTCAGTGGAAAAGTAATAAAATTAACTTTATTGTCTTTGATCAGTGCGATTTTTGAGGTGTCACTTTTCTTTAAATATATTTTTGTTCCTTTAAATTTACATATTTCATATTTTTCCAAATCATAAGATTTAAATTCCTCAAGTTCTTTTATTCGATTTTCTATTTTAGGTAATTCTAGACCTTTATATTCTTGCTTTAGAACTTTGACAAACTCTTTCAATTCTTCAATATCACTCATCCCAATTGAAAAAACAATAAAGTTTACAAAATCAATTCGCATTTTTTCATTTTGAACTAGTCTAATTGATAGAAATCGTTCATCTTTTATTTTTTGAATGTAATCACCTAGATCTCCGTTTTTGATGTAATACTTATAATTATTTTGTGCTGAATCAAAAGCACAATGGTATTGAGTTGGAAGATGTCCATCATATCCCTTTAAATACTGAACTGAGTTTATAAATTTTACAATCTCATCTCGGAACTCAGAAGAAAAAACAATATTTGAAACAGGCATTACTACATTATAATTGAATAGTAGTTCTTTTAGCTTTGTATTATCAGATTTAAGTATCTTAATCAATTCCTCATACACAATAGTGGCTTCTGCTTTATGCATTAATATTTGAATTAAGTTGAATCTCAAAATAGGTGATACATTTTCGTTATTAATTTCTTTAATTATCCGTTCAATAATATAATTCTGATAAGTTTTAGTTTCAATTAATGTCTCAATAAAGTGCTTGAATCTAAACACTTCTTTATTATGATTATTTTTTTCGGAATGACTATGTTCATTATGAATTAAAATTTCATTGAATATTTTGTCGATTATTTCTATGAAAAATGGAAACTCAATTTCTGTATCATCTTTAAGTATTTGAAGAACTGCTGTGAGAGGTCGATACATTTCGGGAATTATATCGTTAACAGCTAGAATATCCTTTACAAAATTAGTTGCATACTGCCTTCCTAAACGACTTTGTTCACTAAATTTAAATAGTGAGGCGGTTAGTTTAATTACTTCGCTCCAAGCCGAATTAAAAACATACTCTCCAAAATTGGTCTTATAACATCCTTCTTTCCATCGTGTTTTAAATTCAAGTGCTGTAAAGTATTCTTGGAATGTTTGATGGACAAATCCAAACATAGATTCTCCATTTTTGCTTAAGCCCTTTTCAAATAGAAAACCAGCATCTTCCCTCAGAAAGTCAATGATGTCCTTTAAATCTTGAGCTTCTTCCCTTGGTTTTTGGTAAGGGTAAACATTTCTATACTCTTTTTGAAAAAGTGCTTTTAACTCATTTTCCGTAATTAGACCTGTAGTAAAATTCTGGTGTATATAATATGAAATTGGAGCAAGTATGGCAATAAGTGTTTCTTTGTCAAAATTTGATTTCCTTTGCGACTCCCTTTGACGAACCCAATTTTCTAAAAAAGTTGATGTGGCTATATCGTAAAGTGAGGCTCTTCTTTCAGGTAATGTTCCACCTTGGTAATGTATAAGTGTAATAATTGTAACAAGTAACGGATTACTTGCCATGTTCAATACTGATTTATTTTGTCTTATTGAATAAAAAAGTTCGTTTGCAATTTGTTGTGCTTGTTCCAGATCATTATCAGAATTTGATTCTACCGATAAATACCAATTAGTGATAAATTTTTTAATTTGCTTTTCTCTAAATTTCATTACTTCAAGATGGTTGAAGTAACCGTTTAATCTAGTTTCTTTATATCCTACAATTCTTGAGGATACTATAATTTTTGTTTCTGTGTATTGAGCAATAAAAGCATTTATTCGATTTACTACAGTATGGCGAAGGCTTGTTATGTTTATCTCATCTATTCCATCAACTAAGACAATTAGTTGATTACTTTCAAGTTTTTGAGTAAACAACAACTCATACTTTTTATCAATATGATCAATGATGTATTCCGAGAGGTTTTTTGATGTTGTTGAAACATACTTTGCAAATTCACTTCCTTTAATTACAACAGGAACTAGGTCGTTAAATTGACTTTCGGTAGGTCTATTGGTACAAATATTATAGGCTAAATGTTTTAATATTGTTGATTTTCCAGAGCCTGGATCTCCTAATACAACTAATTTAGACACCTATATACTTGAATGTACCAAAAATAAATTTAATTAAATATTTGATTTTTACTTAGATTTGGAAAAAGTACATTATGAAACATATTTTAAAAAAATATCTATTTGAAGACGTATATAAAGATATTAATCTTCATCAAAATAATCAATTTGAATTTGTTCCAGTTGATAATTTAGATAAAAGTACATTGGCTCGTGCAAGCAAAAGTAATTTTGTAATACTGCAAACATCTGATAGTAGTAATTTACATGCATTTATATATAATCACTCAGGCAAACATATTACCATACCAATGCCAGACCTTACATTAGTATATTATGATTTTGCCTATAAACTGAATGTGCGTCGTAAGGAATTATCAAAAGAAATGTTACATAAATTAGGTGATGTTAAAACATTTAGTGAGACTAACAGTGATCTATTATATAACTTTTATGGCTACTCTTCTTCTTGTATCATAAATTTATTCACAACATTAGAATCATTTATAAATTCATTATTACCAGTAAATAAGAATTATGAACAAAAATTAAAAAATCGAACTGAAGTTTACAATCGTGATCAAATACAATTAACGTTTTCTTTCTACGATAAGATAAATAAAGTATTGCCGTACTTTTATGAAGGAAAAGATTATTTTAAAAAAGCTACACCTAAAAATCAACATATTAAAAATTTAAAAGAGCTTCGAGATATGATTATTCATACTAAAAGTGATGATAATGGTAAAAGTCAGATTGAGATTTTCAAAAAAATATTAAATTTTAAATACGACGATACTTTTCTTGCTGTTAGAGACTTTATAAATTTTTACACTAATAATTATGTTATTGATTGCCCATGTAATGAAGACTTTTAAATTCGTTCATCATACATACTTTATAAATCATAAACTTTATAAAGATGAAATCATTATCAGAACATATTCTTGAACACTTCTCTAACATCAACACCTCAAATTCAGAAACAGTTCAAGAATCAACAGAAAATAATACTTCAACATCAGAAGTAAACGAAAACAAGGAAGAAGAGTCGGAAGATTAATTCAGTATTTGTTGTGAAAGTGAAAAAACCTCAGTTTAATTACTGAGGTTTTTATTTAATATACTTTCCTGAAAACTTCAAATTTACTAATTAAAAAATCTTTATTTTCTAACAGACATTTTTCAACTTCTTTAAAATTATCTAATTCTTCAGAAGTAACCTCTTGCTTTATTTTATATTTTAATTTGATATCATTTTCACAATAGTAAATAATAATATCAAATACATTCGCATTATTACAATTAAACAATATCGAATAATTTAATTTTGATTCTTTTATAGTATTATCAATATTGTATTTAGCCATAGAAGTTTTAACCTCGTCATCATTTGAACAGTCAAATAAAACATCAGTAGCAAGTATATACCCTTTAAATTTTTCCTTTAAAATGTCGTTCAACCTTTCCTTGATATCTTCTTTTAATCTAATAAGTGTCATAAATAGTAATTTATTTTTAAAGTAAGGTATAAACTTACCTAAAAACTTGTAAATAGCAAACTTAAGACTTCTGATTTTTGACAATATCTTCATAATTTTAATATTTTGTTTATCTATGAAGATTAAACAACCTCACCATATCATCATCTAATCAAAATCCTTTCTTTCATAACATCTTTTATGTATTTTTGTGATGTTAAAAGAATTACGTACGATTAACATTATTGCTTTCACCGAATTACCACGATTTAGAAACTAAAGCAAATAATGATAAATGGTGCGCCCTTATGGGCGTGGCTATGTCATTTGCTTTAGTTAGGGCGTGGTAACCCTGGTGATTGGCGTGATGTAGTCCACGCTTCTTTTATTTTAATTAATCACAAAATTACCACACAATGCTACAAAATTTACAAGCACGGGTTTCCCGTAAACTTCCTTATGCACTATTATTATGTGCATTAACAACTTCACAAACTTTTTCACAGTCGAAAAAACCAACAAAAACAGTTAGAGACTTGTTACCCAACACTATCAATTCTGCACCTTCGACACCATTTATCGCTGAAACTATTACTATTAGCGATGATGATATAAAAATGATTATACCATCTATTGAAAATAACCCAGTATCACAAACTGTTGGTATTTATGAAGTAGTAGAAGAAATGGCTTCATTTTATTCAGAACCAAAAGAAATCGAAAATCTTGAAAAAGCCTTTAATGAATTCGAATCTAAAAATCGTAGTAAAGAAAGATTTGGTGAGAAAACAATAGTTGATGAATACAATGACAAGGTAAAGTATGCAAATACTCTTAAAGCTACAATAACTGATATTTTACAATATATTGAAAAATACAATTCTTCAAACGAGCGATATAAAAATAAGAAGTATTTATTGCAAGAGGCGCAATCCTTGGCTGATAAAATGAAATTGGAAATAGTTATTAATGAAGTTAAAAAACAAGGTTATAATACAAGTATGCAACCTAGACAAGTTAAACGAGAATTGAGGTTGTATTATGACGAGTTTAGAGTTACAGAGAAAGAAATAAATTCTTACAAAACTGAACTTCTAAACATGAAAATTCCTGAATATTCAGCTCCAAAGGAAATGTATTTAAAAGAGCAAATTGAAGAAGCGAAAAAGAAAACATATCAAAAATCCATATTGAAATTAACAAATAAAAAAGTCGATTATAAATCGTTTGTAGGAACATTTGATATTATTGCTGAAAAATATTTAGTTGAAGCAGGCAATTATGAATATTTGAGCGGTCAGTTAATAAATGATAGAGTTTTGGGTAAAACAAGCCATCGTAAATATCAAATATTAAAAAATCAAGAAACAAACAATCTTTATCTAATTGATGATAGTTACTTTATTACTAAAATAAAAGAGATTAAGGAATTTGAGACATTAAAAAGTGCCATATCAAAATATGGTTACTCAATAACAAATAATAGGAAAGTCAAAGGTAAAATGACTTCATTTGATTTAACTTCTTCATTAATTGAAAATCTAAATAAAAATCCAAATTACATTAAAGATATCGATAGCAAATATTCACAGTTAGCTGAATTAGTGAAGGAATTACCTGCTCATACAAATAAATTAGATGAGTTTGTAAGATTATACAATCTGCAACGTTCTAGAATGTCTGCTTCAAATATCAATTCATGGAAAAATGCAACTGAAAAAGCCTTATCTATGAGAGAAAAAATAAAGACAATGGAAGAAAAATTAGATGTTTCAGTTTTAGGATTTGATTCTAAAGATTTGGAAAAATATTATGAGGATTTTACAGATAATTTAATTATTTCAAAGCATGTATTGGGATTGTAATTACTAAACATATTTGCAAATATTTCAGAGAAACCTTCTTTGATGTTAGTGAATAAAGTAAAAAACCTCAGTTAACAAAACTGAGGTTTTTTTTATTATTTAAACATTTCCCATTCTATGCCATTTGTTTCTCTATTAACATTAACAACCCATACTTTTCTATGAGTTTTCATTGCATATTCTAAAATTTCCAACTTGTTATTACGCAAAACTTCACTTCCTATAACAACTAATATTCTACTGTTATAAGCATCTGCTTTCATAATTAATCTATTTGAAGATATCTCTATGTTAAAAAAATCTTTTTTAGACAACCATTCACGCACGATTTCATTTTTGTCTCTGTCTATAGTTAATTCCATACAATATTTTTTATAGTTAATAACCTTTTTGTAAAATGCCTTTAGATACTATCTCAATATCTATATAAAAATCTTCAAATTCATTTATATTATTAGAATACATTTCTTTTATTTTTTCGAAAGTTGTAATATCTAATTTTCTTTCAGTAAAGTAAATGCAATTTTTACTGATTAATAATATTTTCAATTTATCGTCAGTTAAGATTGAAGTTATTGATGGCAAATATAAATTAAAACTTATTAAATCATTTTGAAATAAATCATATATTGTAAGCATTGAACCAATAAAACGTTCGATTTTTTTATTTCTGATCCATTTCCCATTAAATATTTTTGAATTATTTTCGAAATATAAATTCCAATAATCTCTATTATTAAAAAATTTGGTTTCCTTTAAATATAAAGCTACATAAAAATCTGCTTCTATATCGATTAAACTCATAAAATCTGCACTGAAATAGTCTTTTATTTTAGTAACATCATCTTTATTAGGTACACCCTGCACTAAAAGATGAAAAAATTCATGTAAAATAACTATTTCAAAAAATTCAAATGAAACCTTATTTCGCATAATTGGATTGAACGAAACTTTATTTTCTTCGGTATCAAAATCCATTATCCAATCCTCATTTTGAAAAGGAGTTATTATTACGTCTTCAATTTGAAAAGTTTCTTTAGTAACATCTTTTTCTACTAACCATTCATTAAATGATTTAATAGATTGTAATAATTTCTCTTTTTCAGAAGAAGAAATATCTTCTTCAATTTCATCAAAGGTAATAGCTTCGCCATCAAAGGTAATTATTTCACCATCTAGCTTAATGCTATTATCTATTGAAATTCCATCAAGGTTATGGAATTCATTTAATTCTTCTTGGTTATCATTCATTGTAGTAGTTTTCTACAATAATAATAAAAAATGTTAAAATAACATATAATATTTTAATATATCTCCTTTCATGCAATCAATTCCCTATATTCCAGCTTATCATCTGCTGAAACTAAAGCTAAATTAAACCTTTCTCCATCTTTCAATTTTCTTGTATTAAACCTAAAAGCAAATTCATCACAGTATTTAGATAGATGTTTAGGGCTGGTTACATGATAAACTCCGATAATACCTCGTTTAAGTTGACTCCAAAAGCCTTCAATACTATTAGTATGGAATTTATCCTTTACATAAATCCTTTTATTATGTTCAATTATTTTATGTATGTAGTCATCAGAAAGTCCACGATAACCTCTCCAGCCATCAGTTACAATAATTGAACCTTTAGTTACTAATTCATTGATAAGACCTTTCAATGTTTTACCTTTTGTATTGGGAATTACTTTTGTATAAACGTATCCATTAGAAATTAAACCAAATACGGGCACTTTAGCTTTTAAGCTACGACCTTGGGTGTTTTTAATTCTTTTTCCTCGATTGCGATTTTTGTTTTTACCTCCAACATAAGTTTCATCGGCTTGTGTAATGCCTTCGAATATAATTTCTGATTTATCACGGAAATTATGTCGAATTCTGCTTAACATAAACCAAGCTGATTTTTGAGTAACATTAATGTCTTTTGCTAATTGTACGCTACTAATTCCTTTCTTATGAGAAGCAAAAATATAGATAGCCAAGAACCATTTTTTTAATTTTATATGAGAGCCTTCAAACATAGTTCCTACGGTTACAGTAAACCGATTTCTACAATCTCTACATTTATAAAGTCCTTTGAATCGACCTTTCGAACGTAATTTATAATGGCTTTCTGATACACTACCACAATGAGGACAAATAGGTTCATTTTTCCAACGTAATTTTTCTAAAAACTCTCTGCAATCATTTTCTGTTTGCAAGGTTTCCATCAAATGAATTAATGATTTAAAGATTGTTACATCTGATTCCATCTTGTTTTATTAAAATTAATAATAAATCTTTCGGCTGAACAATCTTGTTTAAACAAGTTGTTCAAAACTTGATGGAAGGATATAACAATCTGGATATGTTAAAATGAACAAAACCTGCTCAAAAATCTTCTTTTGTGCAGGTTTTAAATTATGAATAATTCAACAGGGCTTCATTTTTGTTAAGTGCCCAATAATGGGTGAGATACCTTTATTGAATTAATTTTTTAAATATGTTAAATGATTTACATTTTTCGTAAATATTTTATTTTAAGTAGTATTAAGCATTGGTACAATCAAGTATATAGGTGTCTTATAAAAATATAAACGTTATCAAATTCCTTGTAAAGGGCGTTTTCAATAAATTTAGTTAGTGTATGATTAACTTTTTCTAAGTTAGCAGTTGATGTAATTTGAAATGCAATTCTTTTAGTTTTATCTCTTAAATCAATACTTGGAAAGGTTTTGCCTTCAACATAATTGACATTTTCAAGATTACAATCATAAATTTTATTTAATACATTTATTAAAATATTTTCAGCGTGAATATTAATGCTAAATTCTCCATTTGAATTCAATATTTTTACTTGTTCTCTAAATCGGGAAAGTAATTGTGAAACTCTGTAAAGTTGATATTCTTGGGTCATGTCTTTATAATTTCAGCTAAATAGTTTACATTCGAAACTTTAATACCACTTTCTAGCAAATGGGACAACATAGGCCCATGTTTTTACTAATTTATTTCGCATATTATTTTATCAAATATAGTTATTTATAAATTTTGTTGAACATATACAACTTAATATGATTATTCATATCAAGAATTATTCTATAGGCTCAATTTTTACTACCTCACTCTTGATCACTTTAGTTCCTGCTTCGTTATATGTCTGTTCCACCGTTACTTTTATTTTATCGTATTCCGGAGTTGGAAACTTCAGTAAATCGGAAATATTTTTAAAACCAAGTGCTTTTGCTAAAAGTGTGAGGTGACGGGTAGCGTATTTATGGCGTTGTGTTGCCGATTCTACGTTACCTACAAAAGATTTAGCAACGCCCATTTTTACACTTAATTCTTCTTTAGTAATGCTGTGGATTTTGCGTAAACCTTTAATATGATTAATTAAGTCATAATCAAATTGTGTAGTTTCAAAATCAATTATCTTCTTCATTAAATTCAAAATATTTATCCTACATATTGGATATTTAAAAAATATTTGTATATTTGTTTTAGCGAATTGATAATGAGCCTTTACAAGGCAAGTTAAAAACGATGTTATCTCGACTCAAAACGACCAATTTTACTATCGAGAGTATCGTGAAATCGCTCCATGTCTAAAAAGTTTTGTACTTTCGTACAGGCATGGGCGGTTTTCACATATGCTTTAGGTAGTAACTTTTTAACCTTTAGGTTTTAAAGACGGGTTTGGTCGCCCATGAGTCTAAAGTGTGAAACCGCTCCTTGCTTTTTCTGCAAAGAATTCTTTACACTCCAGAAACATCGTTCCATAACCACATAAAATTTTATTTATGAGAACGAAATTTGTACATACCGCCATAACGCATCCGCCTTAATAAGGTGCTGAAGCTTTTCCTTTTTACTGCTCGTGCACCAAAAGTTATATAACAGCAACAGGCTAAACGTGTGGTAGCAGTGTGATAATCTTCTATACACAAATGTCAGCGCCGTGTATAATGTACCAAATTGCTTTGGCACCAAATATTTAGGGCATTTTAACTTAAAAACTCGCACTTTAAAAGTATTGCCTTTATTTGTATTTTCCAAATTGGAGGTTGAAATAATTGGGGTAATGGTGTAGGGGCCTTAAAAAGGGGTGGTTTTTAGGGAATAGAGGAAGCTAGTCTATGCAGTTTTCATTAAGTTTCATTAGAAAGAACATTAAGCTCTGTAATTTGTCTTAACTTTTGTCTTGATACAAAAGTTACAAAAGATCAAGACTCTATTTTTTCAACGGTCAAATTCAGTCTTATTTCCTAAAAGAAATAAATTATTCATTCTTTATTATTTAATGATAATGTATTCATGAATCTGCGATTTCGCTGAGCTCAAACAGCATTTCTTTTCACGGAAATTTCGCCTATTTGACACTCGCTGAAAAAATAATGTCGTTTTTAAATCGGTAATGGTTCAGCATTGGGGTTTTGATTTGAAAGAGAATAGGACTATAAATCAAGCGGTATGAGGTTTTGATCGAGCGTCGAAACACTGCATGGAGCGTAAGCAGATCGGGGAGCATAGCGACGTTTCGATCTGGGAGCTTAAAAAGTGAATTTCGACCGATTAAAAGATCGCCGCAATAAAAGCACTTTTGGTACTTTTCGTGCGTGAAAAGGACAGAGAAACCTAATGTTTTAATTACGAATTATGGAGAATGAAAACCGAAAGGATTCATTCAGTCTTTTCAAGATGACAAACTTTGCGGAAAACTAGATGCGATGCTGCATCAGGTGCAGCATGACAGAGTGCATAGTCAATTGATAATTGAAAAAAAATGAGAGATTTAAGATCATCCTGTTTTGCCAATTTTCTTTAACTTTTACCTTGATGTAAAAGTTACAAAAGATCAAGACTTTATTTTTTCAACGGTCAAGTAAAGTCTTATTTCCTAAAAGAAATAAATTATTCATTCTTTATTATTTAATGATAATGTATTCATGAATCTGCGATTTCGCTGCGCTCAAACAGCATTTCTTTTCACGGAAATTTCGCCTATTTGACACTCGCTGAAAAAATAATGTCGGTTTTAAAATACGAGTTTGTTCAATATCTGAGTTTTGATTGAAAGCTGAATTGTCTATTAACGATTTAATAGTTAAATCAAATAAACTATTCATTCTTTATGATCTTATGATATTGTATTCATGAATCTGCGATTTCGCTTTTCAAAGCTCAAGCAGTATTTGATTTTGCACTATTTTCATCGAATCGACGCTCACTGCGTTGTGAATGCTCAGTTTTAGATTTTAGTAAATAGTTGCATTTAATTTTTGATTGAAAACAGAATATACTAATAAGGAGGATTAAAGCGCCATTAGTGAAAAAGAGATAGTTTAACCGACGAAGAGAGCGTAAGATGATCGGGGAGCGTAGCGAGTATTATTTTGTTTAGTTTAAAAATAAGAAGAGTAGGCTTTTTATAGAGTCTTGACCTTTTTGGTTCGTTTTTGTGTCAAGACAAAAATGAACAATATAAATTATGAAAGGAACCTTTCAAATTATAAGAGAAGAGTAAGAGACCGAAACCTAGTTCGACTAAAAAAAGAGTATAATTAAAATCACCCCATTATGCCAGAAAGAAATTTTGAATTATTAAAAAACAGCGACCCTGCTGCTTTAGAAAAAATACATGCCCAATACAGAAGGCTTATTTTTTGGGTGGGAAGACGGTGGATTGACGATGATTTTGTCGTGGAAAACTTGGTACAGGATACTTTTTTGAAGTTGTGGGAGTGTAGGGAAACAATAAAAGACCCGTTACATATACTGTTTTTCCTGAAGTTTGTGATGAAAAGAAATTGCTATGCCCACCATGCAAAACCAAGGAACAAGTTTTTTAAGACCAATGTTCACTCGTTCGAGAGTTATGAAAATTATGAGAACTCTGTAACTGGTTACGATCCTGCTGATGCAGTTCAAGATCTGAAGGGTCAGGAAGAAGATCAACAGTTTTTTGATCATCTCAATACGGTGTTACCGCTGATTAGACCGGAAAGACGACATCTGATCAACCTTTGTTTAAAATACGGTTTTCGATACAAAGCCATTGCTCAGGTGATGGGAAAGGGTATCATGGAAACCGTTAACGAGGTAAAACGGGCGATTGAGGATATAAAAGTTATTGTTGACCGGCGTAAGGTACTTGAGAAGAAAGATACCGGCATGGTTGAAACAGTACCGCAAACCATAAGTGAAAGGCAGTCACAGGTATTAATGCTGCGCTGCGAAAAGAAATTTTCGTTTGCAGCCATCGCCCAAGAACTCAACCTTTCGCAAAAGGAAGTACACGCTGAGTTTATGGCAGCCTATAAATTTAGACAGCAAAATATGAAAGAGTTATTATAATACCCAGATATTATGGAAAAGACAACAATGAAACTGACACATAAGTTCCGTATCGTAGTAGACCTGCCTACGTATGCAGAACGGAAAGAGGCAATGGACAAACTGTACAGGTGGCGCAACAGATGCTACCGGGCGGCAAACCTTATTGTATCGCACCTTTATGTGCAGGAAATGCTTAAGGAATTCTTTTACCTGACCGAGGGGGTACAATATAAACTGGCAGATGAAAAGAAACACGAGGCTGGAATGCTTACACGGTCGCGTATCAACACTACATACCGTGCCTTATCAGACCGCTTCAAGGGAGAAATGCCTATGAATATACTGTCTTGTTTAAACAATTCCATAATATCGTCTTTTAGAAAAGAAAGTGAAGCCTACTGTAAAGGGGAGCGATCGATAAAAAACTTCAAGAAAACGATGGCATTTCCTTTTGGTTTAGAAGGTATTGGCGGATTTTGTTATAACGAAGAGAAAAGGACATTCTATTTCAGGCTGTTCTCAATACCTTTCCGAATCTATCTGGGGAAGGGTAGGACAGAAAAAACCAAGGTGTTGCAACAGGTGATAAGCGGCGAAATAAAAATGTGTTCGTCACATATAAAAATAAATGACGGTAAGGTATTCTGGCTGCCTGTATTTGAAATAAAGAAGGAAGAGCCCACACTTAAACCGGAAATCATTGCAGAAGCTTCCATGTCGTTTGAATATCCGCTAATTGTTAAAATAGGTAGGGCACGCTATACTATTGGTACGCAGGAAGAATTTCTTTATAGAAGGCTTGCCATACAGGCATCTCTTGAACGTTTACGTGTAGGTGCCCAATATTGCAGATCGGACAAAGGAACCAGAAGAAAATTAAAGGCAACAGAAAAACTTAAAAAAGCAGAAAGCAACTACGTGAACAACCGTTTGCACGTATACAGTAAAAGGTTAATAGATTTATGTGTGGAACATAAGGCGGGGACATTGATTCTGGCTGACCAACAGGAAAAGATGGAGGTTGCAAAAACAGAGGAATTTGTGTTAAGGAACTGGAGCTATTACAACCTGATGACGAAAATAAAATACAAGGCTAATAAGGCGGGAATTGAACTTATTATGTAATAAAAATACAATTATGAGGGTGATTGTACACCCGTAGGGTGAGTTTGGTTGGCAACACTCACTAAATGCACAGGCATATACAACGCGTGGCTTACTTGTTTTTAATAAGCGTATCAGCAAAAATTGCACGAAAAATTTCAGGATTATTTTTTTGACGATTTATAATCTAACGATAAGGAAACTCAATATTACGCATACATAATTAAAAGCTCATTACGCTGTTTTATGTTTAGGACGTTATAAATAATTTTTAGATGGTATTTAACCGTATTGTCGGAAATAAAAAGCTCTGCTGCTATTTCCTTATTGCTTTTGCCTTTCTTTAGTAAGTCGATGATCTGCAGCTGGCGTTCGGTAAAATGAAACCCATCTAGCTTGTTTTTATTTGAAGATTGTGTTTGTTCTGAAATTTGCAGGTGGTATTTTATCTCGTTCTGTATTCTCTCATTTTCCTCTGTTATAAACTTGTTCTTAAGCTTGGTATTTTTATAAAGTTTATAGGTTATAAAAAGAAGTAATAATAAAAGCAGTGCAAATACAGCAATAGTTAGCAGCATATAGTGCTTTTTTTGCGAGCTATAACTATATTCCTGTGTTTTCAACTGCTGTTCCAAGAGCTCCACTTTACTGCTGTTTATATTGGAATTGTAAAGAGAAAATAGTGAATCACATTTTTGCTGGTGAAAAAAGGCATTCTTATAGTCTTTACTGCTACTGAATACGTTTTTCATTACTTCCTCTAAATAGAATTCGTATTTGATGTTGTGTGCCTGTCTTGCAGACTGAATTCCGGCTTTGTATGTTAAATCCCTTTTCTCTACATTTCCTGTGTGATGATATAGTTCTATTTGTTTTCCGAATATAATAGGCAACTCTTTAGGAAAATGTCTTTTACTTAAATTGAATGCCTTGTTTAGAATTTTTTCTGACGCAGCATACTCTTTTCTCTTTAATAGAAAATACCCTTTCTGAGTATAAAGAAATAAAAGGTATTTTGGCTCAAGGTTTCTGTAGCCTGTTGCCTCCAATTCGGTTGTAAGTTTTTCGGACATATCGAATGCCTGCTTATCGAAGTAGATAAATGACCTTTCAGCCTTTATTTCCTGTTCTGCAGTAGCCCTGTTATCTCCTTTAATACCTTCTTTAAGAGCCAGGTCAAGAAAATGCAGTGCATGTTCGTATTTATATAGTCTTCTATATATAGCCGATTTTAATACGTAGGCTTCATATTTTTCTGCCGAAGTTATATTTGGCTGTGCTAAAAAATTACATACTAATTTGATACATGCCTCGTGATTTCCTAAATTTTTTGAAAGTTCTATTTCCTGATTTAATTTTTTTAAAGAAATAGTACTTCCAAAGATGGAAAGTGTAGAAAACAACAGCAAAAGCGTAATAATTTTTTTCATAAAATGTTATTTTAAGCAAAAATACCTATTTATTTGAATTATTATCAATAAAACATTTTTTTTATTGAGAAAGGATTAAAAATAGATCACGGTTTATGAGTATTTTATTAAGTGTTTGATACTTAACATTTTGTGTTTTTGCTACCCATGCGGGTAGTAAATATTTTAACATACTACACTTAAACTACCTTATATATCCTTTGTTAACGTTATCAAAATTTCCACATTTGTAGCATAAACATGTTACTGGGTTTGTATGGGAAATTTTTTCGACTTTCAGTATAACAATTGCTAAATAATATCTTAACTAAAAAGGGACCTATGAAAAAATAAATACGCTTCAACTAAAATTTGTTAATAGTAAGTCAAAGTACTTCTATAAAAACTCAAGATTGGGAATATATTAAAATTTATAACTTTTTTATGAAAAAACAATTACTGTTATTTATGGTGTTTTTCTGTACTATGTTTGTACGGCAAAGCACGGTAGCGCAAACAACGCTCGCAGCAGGAGATATAGCTTTCACAAGCTATGACTCTTCTCCTTTAGCAGGAGTGGGAGACAAGTTTTCTTTTGTTCTGCTTACAAATATTTCGGCTGGAACAACTATTAGCTTTACCGATAGAGGGTATCACGGCTCTGGAGCATGGCAAGCTGCCGGAGGATCAGAATCTGGCATTACCTGGGTAAGTAGTACGGCAATTCCCATGGGAACAGAAGTACACATAGTAGGACTTGTAGCTTCTACTTATAATCCGGTAACCAGCACGTCAACCACAAATGGTACTGTTACTCTTACTGATGGTTCATCTCTCAATGGTCTTTCATTAGCCAATACTGGGGATCAGATTATTGCATTTCAGGGAGGAAACGGAGTTATTACAGCGGGCGGCGCTTACTGTATTGCAGGAATCAATTATTTGTATTATCCAGGAGGTACCACTACAACAGCAGGATGGAATGTTGGAGTTCCAACAGGTCCCAATTCATCATTAATGCCTCCCGGACTTGTTGGAGGTACAAGTGCATTTTATACAGGGGCGCAATCAGGAAATACTGTTGCTCAATCAGGAAATTTTAACTGTACAGATACACCAACTACAACAGCAGGTTCAGTACGTTTGGCGGTAATGAATATGGCTTACTGGTCACTTTCAGCTTCTGCAGGTACATCGGCATACTCAGGGTGTCAATTTATCGGTAGTAAGCCGGTAATTACAGGAAATCCACCAAATAGAACAATCTGTTCTGGCGGAAATACAACGTTTTCTATTACTGCAACAGGTGCCACTTCTTATCAATGGTACCAAAATACAGGTAGTGGTTTTATTGCTTTAGCTAATGGGGCACCGTTTTCGGGAGTTACAACAACTACACTTACGATAACTGGGGCTACGGGAACGATGAGCGGATATCAATATCGTTGTGTTGCAACTAATTCTTCAGGTTCGACAACTTCAAATAGTGCAACATTAACGGTTTCATCTCTTTCTGCGACTACAACTAAAACAAATGTGTCATGTAATGGAGGCAACAATGGTACTGCTACAGTTACTGCATCAGGAGGATTTCCGCCGTATAGTTATTCTTGGTCTCCTTCTGGTGGAACTGCGGCAACAGCTACAGGATTAGGTGTCGGAGTTTATACAGTAACAGTTACTGATAATCTTGGATGTTCTACTACAGCAACTGCTACCATTACTCAACCTACAGCAATTTCAGGAACAACAGTAGTTACGAACATTGCGTGTAACGGAGTTTCTACCGGAGCTATTAACTTAACTCCAACAGGAGGAGCAGCACCTTATACTTTCAACTGGGGAGGAGGAATTACCACAGAAGACCGTACAGGCTTAGCAGCTGGAACATATACGGTAACGATTACTGATGCAAACGGATGTACGGGAACAGTAAGTGCAACGATCACTCAGCCAACAGCAATGAGTGCAACCACTTCTCAAACGAATGTGGCATGTAACGGAGGAACGAACGGAACAGCAAGTATTGTTGTAACGGGAGGAACTGCTCCGTACACTTATTCATGGTCTCCAAGCGGCGGAACTGCAGCAACAGCTACAGGATTAGTTGCAGGAACTTATACCGTAACGGTAACGGATGCTAACTTATGTACCATTACAAGAACAGTAACAATAACTCAACCTACAGCAATTTCAGGAACAACAGTAGTTACGAACATTGCATGTAACGGAGGTTCAACCGGAGCTATTAACTTAACACCAACAGGTGGAGCAGCGCCCTATACTTTCAACTGGGGAGGTGGAATCACTACAGAAGATCGTACAGGCTTAGCAGCTGGAACTTACACAGTAACCATTACTGATGCTAACGGATGTACGGGAACAGTAAGTGCTACTGTAACTCAGCCAACAGCAATGAGTGCAACAACTTCTCAAACAAATATTTCATGTAACGGAGGAACTAACGGAACAGCAAGTATTGTTGTAACGGGAGGAACAGCACCTTATACTTATTCATGGTCTCCGAGCGGTGGAACTGCAGCAACAGCAACAGGTTTGGCAGCAGGAGCGTATACAGTAACTGTAACAGATGCCAATACATGTACAATCACAAGAACAGTAACAATTACTCAACCTACAGCAATTTCAGGAACAACAGTAGTTACAAATATTGCATGTAACGGAGGTTCAACAGGAGCTATTAACTTAACACCAACAGGTGGAGCAGCGCCTTATACTTTCAACTGGGGAGGAGGAATCACCACAGAAGATCGTACAGGATTAGCAGCAGGAACTTATACAGTAACCATTACTGATGCTAACGGATGTACAGGAACAGTAAGTGCTACTGTAACTCAGCCAACAGCAATGAGTGCAACGACTTCTCAAACGAATATTTCATGTAACGGAGGAACTAACGGAACAGCAAGTATTGTTGTAACGGGAGGAACAGCACCTTATACATACTCATGGTCTCCAACAGGAGGAACTGCAGCAACAGCTTCAGGCTTAGCCGCAGGAACTTATACAGTAACAGTAACGGATGCCAATGCATGTACAATCACAAGAACAGTAACAATCACTCAACCTACAGCAATCTCAGGAACAACAGTAGTTACAAATATTGCATGTAACGGAGGTTCTACAGGAGCTATTAATTTAACACCAACAGGAGGAGCAGCTCCTTATACTTTCAACTGGGGAGGAGGAATCACCACAGAAGATCGTACAGGTTTAGCAGCAGGAACTTACACAGTAACCATTACTGATGCAAACGGATGTACCAAAACAATAAGTGCTACCATCACTCAGCCAACAGCAATGAGTGCAACAACTTCTCAAACAAACATTTCATGTAACGGAGGAACTAACGGAACAGCAAGTGTTGTTGTAACGGGAGGAACAGCACCTTATACTTATTCATGGTCACCGAGCGGTGGAACTGCAGCAACAGCTACAGGATTGGCAGCAGGAACTTATACAGTAACTGTAACGGATGCTAATGCATGTACAATTACGAGAACGGTAACAATCACTCAGCCAACAGCAATGAGTGCAACAACTTCTCAAACAAACATTTCATGTAACGGAGGATCTAACGGAACAGCAAGTATTGTTGTAACGGGAGGAACAGCACCTTACACTTATTCATGGTCACCGAGCGGTGGAACAGCAGCAACAGCTTCAGGATTATCAGCAGGAACTTACACAGTAACTGTAACGGATGCTAATGCATGTACAATTACGAGAACGGTAACAATCACTCAGCCAACAGCAATGAGTGCAACAACTTCTCAAACAAACATTTCATGTAACGGAGGATCTAACGGAACAGCAAGTATTGTTGTAACGGGAGGAACAGCACCTTACACTTATTCATGGTCACCGAGCGGTGGAACAGCAGCAACAGCAACAGGATTATCAGCAGGAGCTTATACAGTAACAGTAACGGATGCTAATGCATGTACAATTACGAGAACGGTAACAATCACTCAGCCAACAGCAATAAGTGCAACAACTTCTCAAACAAACATTTCATGTAACGGAGGATCTAACGGAACAGCAAATATTGTTGTAACGGGCGGAACAGCACCTTACACTTATTCATGGTCACCGAGCGGTGGAACTGCAGCAACAGCTTCAGGATTAGCCGCAGGAACTTACACGGTAACAGTGACAGATGCTAATGCATGTACAATTACAAGAACAGTAACAATTACTCAACCTGCATCAGCAGTTTCAGGAACAACGGTTGTTACAAACATTGCATGTAACGGAGATTCTACAGGAGCTATTAACTTAACTCCAACCGGAGGAACAGCACCTTATACTTTCAACTGGGGAGGAGGAATCACTACAGAAGACCGTACAGGTTTAGCTGCAGGAACTTACACAGTAACAATTACTGATGCAAACGGATGTACAGGAACAGTAAGTGCGACAGTAACTCAGCCAACAGCGATGAGTGCCACAACTTCTCAAACGAACGTGGCATGTAACGGAGGAACTAACGGAACAGCAAGTATTGTTGTAACGGGAGGAACAGCACCTTATACTTACTCATGGTCACCGAGCGGTGGAACTGCGGCAACAGCTACAGGATTAGTTGCAGGAACTTATACCGTAACGGTAACGGATGCTAACTTATGTACCATTACAAGAACGGTAACAATAACTCAACCTACAGCAATTTCAGGAACAACAGTAGTTACGAACATTGCATGTAACGGAGGTTCAACAGGAGCTATTAATTTAACTCCAACAGGAGGAACAGCACCTTATACTTTCAACTGGGGAGGAGGAATCACCACAGAGGATCGTACAGAATTATCAGCTGGGACTTACACGGTAACGATTACTGATGGTAACGGATGTACGGGAACAGTAAGTGCAACGATCACTCAGCCAACAGCAATGAGTGCAACCACTTCTCAAACGAACGTGGCATGTAACGGCGGAACTAACGGAACAGCAAGTATTGTTGTAACGGGAGGAACAGCACCTTACACTTATTCATGGTCACCAAGCGGTGGAACTGCGGCAACAGCTACAGGATTGGCAGCAGGAACGTACACAGTAACAGTAACAGATGCAAATGCATGTACCAGTACAAGAACAATTACTGTAACGCAACCTACGGCAATGAGCGCAACCACTTCTCAAACGAACGTGGCATGTAACGGCGGAACTAACGGAACAGCAAGTATTGTTGTAACGGGAGGAACTGCTCCATACACTTATTCATGGTCACCAAGCGGCGGAACTGCGGCAACAGCTACAGGATTGGCAGCAGGAACGTACACAGTAACGGTAACAGATGCAAATGCATGTACCATTACAAGAACAATTACTGTAACGCAACCTACGGCAATGAGCGCAACCACTTCTCAAACGAACGTGGCATGTAACGGCGGAACTAACGGAACAGCAAGTATTGTTGTAACGGGCGGAACTGCTCCATACACTTATTCATGGTCACCAAGCGGCGGAACTGCGGAAACAGCTACAGGATTGGCAGCAGGAACTTATACCGTAACGGTAACAGATGCGAATGCATGTACCATTACAAGAACAGTAACAATAACTCAACCTACAGCAATTTCAGGAACAACAGTAGTTACGAACATTGCATGTAACGGAGGTTCTACCGGAGCTATTAACTTAACTCCAACAGGAGGAGCAGCACCTTATACTTTCAACTGGGGAGGTGGAATCACCACAGAAGACCGTACAGGCTTAGCTGCTGGAACGTACACGGTAACGATTACTGACGCTAACGGATGTACAAGAAATGTAAGTGCTACCGTAACTCAGCCAACAGCAATGAGTGCAACAACTTCTCAAACGAATATTTCATGTAACGGCGGAACTAACGGAACAGCAAGTATTGTTGTAACTGGAGGAACAGCACCTTATACCTACTCATGGTCACCAAGCGGCGGAACTGCGGCAACAGCTTCAGGATTGGCAGCAGGAACGTACACAGTAACGGTAACAGATGCAAATGCATGTACCATTACAAAAACAATTACTGTAACGCAACCTACGGCAATGAGCGCAACCACTTCTCAAACGAACGTGGCATGTAACGGCGGAACTAACGGAACAGCAAGTATTGTTGTAACGGGAGGAACTGCTCCATACACTTATTCATGGTCACCAAGCGGCGGAACTGCGGCAACAGCTACAGGATTGGCAGCAGGAACGTACACAGTAACGGTAACAGATGCAAATGCATGTACCATTACAAGAACCTTTACAATCACTCAGCCAACAGCAATGAGTGCAACAACTTCTCAAACGAACGTGGCATGTAACGGCGGAACTAACGGAACAGCAAGTATTGTTGTAACGGGAGGAACTGCTCCATACACTTATTCATGGTCACCAAGCGGCGGAACTGCGGCAACAGCTACAGGATTAGTTGCAGGAACATACACAGTAACGGTAACAGATGCAAATGCATGTACCATTACAAGAACAGTGACAGTAACGCAACCAGCTGTATTGGTAGGGATAATGAATTCAACTAAAGTAAGTTGCCCTGGACGAAGCGACGGAAAGGCGTCTGTAGAAGTAAGCGGAGGTGTAGCACCGTACAGCTACAGTTGGAATATTGGTGGTAATTCTGCTGAAATAATTAATTTAGCACAAGGTACTTATGAGGTACTTATAACAGATTCAAACGGCTGTACATTGTCAAAACAAATTTTTGTAGATACTACCACAGATGTTACAAAACCTGTACCAGTGGTAGCAAGTTTACCAACGATTACAAGAGAATGTGCTGTAATTGCGACAGATATTCCGGTACCAACGGCTGTGGATAATTGTTCGGGAACCTTAACTGCAACTACTACAGATGCATTGGTTTACACACAACAGGGTACTTATACGGTTAATTGGACATACAACGACGGTAATGGTAACACGGCTACACAGCAACAAACAATAATTGTTGATGATATTACAAAACCTGTACCAGTAGTGGCAAGCTTACCAACGATTACAAGAGAATGTGCTGTAATTGCAACAGATATTCCTGTACCAACTGCTGTAGATAATTGTTCGGGAACTTTAACTGCAACTACAACAGATGCATTGGCTTATACACAACAAGGTACTTATACAGTTAATTGGACCTATAATGACGGTAATGGAAATACATTTGTACAGCAGCAGACCGTAATCGTAGAAGAATCACCTTTAGCTGATATCTTGCTAAATGACCTTACAACAGTTTATGACGGTACTATTCACAAATTAATGGTAGATAACCTACCTGCAGGCGCGGCTGTATCGTATAACATTACACCGCAGGCCGAAGAAGCTAACGGTGCGGTAAATGCAGGCGCCTATACGGTTACTGCTGTTGTTATCCCGCCTGCATCTGCAGTAAACTGTGAAGCGGTAACGCTTACAGCAGAACTTGTTATTGAAAAAGCAATGCAAACCATTGTGTTTGATGAATTGGAAGTAGTTCAGTTAGAAGAGGCAGAGAATTTTCAATTAAGCGCAGTAGCTTCTTCAGGGCTTCCTGTGACTTATACATATACGTATGATCAATCTACACCTGCTGCAACGGTATCTCCTCAAGGATGGGTAGAAATAATTCATTCAGGTTCTGTTTTAATAACAGCTCAGCAGCAAGGGAACAGCAACTACCTTCCGGCGGTTTCTGTGGAACGTAGGCTGATTATTGAAAGCAAAGATGCTTCTGTTCAAGAGATTGTTATTAACGGTGTTGTTTATACAGATCCGGATGCGGTAATCTACTATATGATGGACTGTAATGACACAACTAACGAAGTACCAGTACAAATTGATGCAGAATACGGAGCAACAGTTTCACCTGCGCGTGATTTTGTTATCGGTATTCCAAAACCAGGTGTGTACAGAAATACAGTAGAAGTGGTTTCAGAAGATGGAACAAGTGTTCAAAGATACCAGATCATCGTAGAACGTCCGTTTGCATTTGACGATATCGTAGTGCAGAAATTTGACAATACGTTATTAATTAATAATAATCCGCAGACAAACGGTGGGTATCGTTTTGTAAAATATGAATGGTACAGAAACGATGTGTTAATTGGTACAGAGCAGGTTTATTCTGCAGGGAATTCAAAGCAGGATGTATTAGATGAAAACGCTTTATACAGTGCAATTCTTACAACCGAAAATGGGGATGTTATACATACCTGTGCTTCTGAAATAACAAGAACAAATAATTTTAAAATTAATGTTTATCCTAATCCGGTACGTGTAAACGAGCAGTTAGAGGTGGTATTTGATTATCCGGCGTCGGCATTCAAAGGAGCAACTGCTTCACTTTATACCACATCGGGCAAACTTTTACAATCTGTGAAATTAAACGAGAACGTATCATCTGTAAAGCTTCCTGCAGGTATTTCGGAAGGGATCTATATGCTGGTTCTGCAGATTGAAGGCAGACAGGAAACGGTTAAGATAGTTGTTAAACAATAAATTTAAACAGTGAAAAATAATAGCATAAATACATTCTTTAGCTGCTTGGCTGCATTCCTTTTTGTGAATGCAGCGCAAGCGCAGGAATGGCAGATTGAAGGTGCAGGACATTTAATCCAGCATCAGGGTGATGATTCATTTCCCATGGCAAAACATTCTGAAGGATTTTCAGTCGGTCTTGGGTACAGTCATTACCTGAATAATAACTGGAGTATCGGTACGGGAATATCGTATTTAAAAACAGAACTTGTATTTGCTGCTCCAGGTATAAGAGGAACTTCAGCAGAAGTTGATACAGAGGGAGACTCATTTGAATTTAGATATAACACAGGTTATTTTGAAGAGTCGGTACAATGGCAGAGTTTCCGTGTTCCTTTAACAGTTCAGTTTGAAACATCGGGTGTAGTTCGCTGGTATCTTAGAACAGGTGTTCTTTATGGATTACAGGTAGGGAATTCTAAATACCGTCAGGAATGGAACAACCTCAAAACATCCGGTTATTACCCGGAGTGGGATGCAGAACTTAACGGTCCGGAATTCGCAGGATTTGGGAATATTGGTGACCGACGTACCGAGGGTACTGTAAAGCTTCGAAATACCTTTTCATGGGTTTTGGAAACAGGAGTTAAACAAACACTGAATACCAGTAACGATTTGTATTTGGGTGTATTCTTTGAAATGGGATTGAACGATATGCGACCATCAACAGCAGCAGAAGCACAACCCGTAGAATACATCGCGGACATGGATCAACCACTGACGTTAAACAGTGTTTTAAACCAGTCGCAGTATAAGGACAAAACAATTTCACCCTTTATGTTTGGTTTTAAAATAAAATATGCATTTGAATTTTAGTTGATACTTAGAAGCCCCACAGTATGTGGGGCTTTTTTTATTATCTGTTGGCAATAACTTCAATAGTAGTTTTGTTAAAAGCAGGCAGGTCTTTCGGTGTACGGCTGGTAATCAGGTTTCCGTCAACAACAACCTCTTTGTCTTCCCAATGTGCACCCGCATTTTTAAGATCAACTTGAATAGCTTCTACCGATGTTATTTTTTTGTTCCGAACCACTTCGGCATTAATCAGCACTTGCGGTCCGTGGCAAATAGCGGCAACGGGTTTATTTTCGTTAAAAAAAGCCTGAACAAAATTTATAGCTTCTTTGTTAACACGCAATTTGTCCGGATTGATCACTCCTCCGGGAATTACCAAGGCATCAAATGCTGTTGACTTTGCATCACCCAACTGCAGATCAACATCGTACTCCTTCGTCCAATCATCACCCGATTTTGCTTTTACCTTATCGTTTTTAGGCGACACAATCAATACTTCGGCACCAGCTTCTTTCAAGGCATCGCGCGGACTTGTCAATTCAATTTCTTCAAAACCGTCTTCGGTTAAAATGGCAACTTTTTTTCCTTTTAAATCATTCATAGCTTTAATTTTTAAAAATGAAACTACAAGTTAGCAATAATTCGGCAGCTAAAAAATGCATAGTCAGTCACTAAAGAACATCTTATCAAAATCTTAACAGTTCCATGTCGTTTTTAACAGGGTAACGACATTTTTAAAAATTGGGAAATAAGTACCTTTGATAAGATCATAAGAATGAATGTTTTGGAACGAATTGAAGAGAAATTAATGATTCTTGCCGATGCCGCAAAGTACGATGTAAGTTGCAGTTCAAGCGGAAGCAAGCGGAAAAATACCGGGGGAATTGGAGATGCGTCTTCTTCCGGGATCTGTCACACCTATACCGAAGACGGCAGGTGTGTGTCACTGCTTAAAATTCTGCTGACAAACCATTGTATTTACGATTGTGCTTTTTGTGTAAGCCGTAAAAGTAACGATGTAAAACGGGCTGCCTTTACTGTGGAAGAAGTTGTAGATTTAACCATGAACTTTTACCGCAGAAACTACATTGAAGGTTTGTTTTTAAGCTCGGGTATTTTTAAAAATGCCGATTTTACCATGGAACGTCTGCTGCGAATCGTTAAAAAACTTCGATTAGAAGAGCGTTACAACGGTTATATCCACTTAAAAACGATTCCCGGTGCCAGCGAAGAACTGATTCAGGAAGCGGGTTTGTACGTTGACCGTATGAGTATTAATTTAGAAATGCCAACCGAAGCCGGCTTAAAACTGGTGGCTCCCGAAAAAAGTCACGATGCCGTTCGCAAGCCTTTACAGTTTGTAAATACTAAAATACAGACGTTTCAAAACGAAAAAAAATTAATTAAACATACTCCTACTTTTGTTCCAGCCGGGCAAAGTACCCAGATGGTTATTGGCGCCACGCCTGAAAACGATTGGGAAATTATGAGTGTTGCCGATGAATTTTATAAGAAATATCAGCTAAAAAGGGTGTATTACAGCGGATACATTCCTATAAATAATACCGATACCAATTTACCGCAAATAGGTACGCGTCCGCCATTAATCCGAGAAAATCGATTGTATCAAACCGATTGGCTGTTACGGTTTTATAATTTCTCTTTGAACGAAATTCTGAATCCTGCTTTTACGCAGTTGGATCTGGATATTGATCCTAAACTAGGTTGGGCATTGCGAAACCTACATTTGTTTCCGGTTGATATCAACAAAGCCGATTATCAGACCATTATCCGTGTTCCGGGAATCGGCAGAGGATCTGCTATGAAAATTGTTTCTGCAAGAAAGTATGGAAGTTTGCGCGAATACCAGCTTAAAAAAATGGGAATTGCCTATAACAGGGCAAAACATTTTATTACTTGTGCCGATTCGGTTACGCCTTTGGGTTTTAAATACGCGCCACAGTTAAAAAATATTATTTTGCAGACAGGGAACAGCAAGTATAAGCAAGAAATTGCCGAAAACCAGTTAAAACTGTTTTAGATGAATTATGTTTTCGATGGCAGTTATCAGGGTTTTTTGTGTTGCGTTTTCGAGTGTTTCGAAATGAAGGAATGGCATGCCGTACCTGTTGCCGAAGGTTTGTTTCAGCCGGATATATTCCTGCCTGAACGAACTATTTTTACCGATGTTGATAAAGCGCAGCGGATTCAGAATGGATTGAAAAGTAAATTCGGAAAATTGATCGTCGATGATATCTACAGAGCATTTTTGTCTGAAGATCCGGTAGCATGGCAAGCTGCGTATTACATTATGGTGCGATTATTTCAGGGACAAACCGATGTGTTGGAAAATTTTGGCGATACACAGGTGCTGTATTTCCATCAAACCTTAAAGAAAGTAAGCAGGGAACGCCACCGCATGAAGGCGTTTATCCGTTTCAGCAAAAGTAACGACGGATTGTATTATGCAATCATTGAACCCGATTTTAATGTGCTGCCTTTGATCTTATCGTTTTTTAGAAATAGATATGCCGATATGCCCTGGATTATTTACGATGTTAAACGCAAATACGGATTTTATTATGACACCGTTGCTGTATCGGAAATTGAAATTGATACCACCGAACAGAAAAATTTACAGAGCAGCAGTTTAACAATTGCTTTGGACGAACGCGACGAACTTTTTAAACGTTTGTGGAAACAGTATTTTAAAAGCACCAACATAGAAGCCCGTAGGAACATAAAACTGCACGTACAGCATGTTCCTAAACGATATTGGAAATATCTGGTTGAGAAGCAGAGATAGATAATTTACTTTAAAGATAAATCATCACAGCACGTAAGTTCGAGCTTGTCGAGAACTTATTTTTTATTGACTTCTCGATACGCTTCACTACGTTCCGCTACTCGAAGTGACGGAGTTTTGATTCTCAATAACATTATTTATCATGCTTCGTCCACACCAATCGCGATAAATCATAACCTGCATTTTCAGCTTCCTTCAAAAATTTTTCTTTTACGTTGTTTGGAATGGTTTTGTTTCGGGAAAGTATCCAGATATAATCTTTTGTTTCGCCAAAAATCAAAGCATTTTCATAATCGGGCTGCATTAAAACCACATTGTATCCGGCATAAAAAGGTCCGAAAAAAGATACTTTCAATGCACCTTCGTTTGTTTTGTCTACAAAAGTTGCTTTTCCGTTGGCTTGTTCCCATTTGTCTTTTACATAGTTGTAACCTCTGTTTACAACCTTCACCGTACCATTTTCGTTTAATGAATAGGTCGCAGTAACATTACTTAAATCTTTTTCGTGTTTAAAATCAAATCGGGCAATTTCGTACCACGTGCCCATGTAAGGCTCGATTTTAAAATCTTTAACAACGGTAATTCCTTCCGGAACTTTAACAGATTTGCACGAATACACAAATCCGGTAACACCTGCAATTACTATAACGGCAGCTGTTAGTAATACGTTTTTTCTTTTCATAGCAAATTATTTAGATCGAACATAAAAAATCACATTCGAAATAATCAATATGAATTTACGAAATTATTATTGGAATTGGTTCTTTAGATTTTATATTTTTGAGTGTTGATTTTAATAGTATGAAAATTAGAAAAGCCGATACAAAAGATTATCCTCGAATTATGGAAATTTGGGAAAGTTCGGTTAAAGCAACACATGATTTTCTGAAGAAAGAAGATTTAGAACTGTTTAAGAAATTGATTCCAAACGAATTTCTACCGCAATTGAATGTTTTTGTTGTGGAAGATGTTGGGATTATTCCATGTTTCTTTTCAGTTTCTGATGATAATCTGGAAATGTTGTTTGTTGATGCCGAAAGTAGAGGCAATGGCTTTGGTAAAATTGCAGTAGATTATATTATTAACACATTGCAGATTTATAAAGTTGATGTTAACGAACAAAATACGCAGGCGGTCGACTTTTATTTAAAACAGGGATATCAACAAAAAGGTTACTCTGAAACTGACGGTATGGGAAAACCTTATCCGTTACTGCATTTAGAATATTCAATAAATAAATAATTACTATGAAAAATTTAGTTTTAGCATTTTTTACCGTTACAACATTGGTTACTACCGGTTGTGTTTGTAAGAAAAACAAGGTAGAAACAACCGAACAAAATCAGGAAAACGTAACAGTTACAGGAAAGATAACTACTATAACTAACGGAAAAGACGGTTACACAGCGGTGTTACAGGCTGCCGACAAAAAAATGTACAACGCTACCATAAGCAGAATCAATTTGCAAAAATCGGGTAGTGAATATAAGCGTTACGAAGAAGGTGAAACCATTACCGTTTCAGGATCTACCTGGGTTGATACCGAAGGTGTAACGTATATCACCGTAACAGAATTACAGTAATTTACTCTTTAGATTGCACCAAAACCCAATAGCGAAAAGCCAGAACGGCTTGCTGAACCTTGCTTAATTTTGCAGGATCTTTATCTATATAGCTGGGCAGTATTTTTTTATTGATACTGTTCAGTATTTTAAAAAACGATTTTTTCATGCTTTTTTATATAAAGATATTCAATTACCCTGTAATGTTTATAAAATAAACCACAGATACACAGATTTCTTATTGTTACTATATAGTAAATTTATAAATGTTTAAAATGATTGAATGCGTAGCATTCAAAATCTGTGTAAATTAAATTATGTAGAATTACAGTACATCCTAAAATATATCGGTGCATCTGTGGGAAAAAGCACTTGAACTTTAGTTATTTTGATATATAAAAGCAAAAAACCTGCAATTGGTAATTTAGCATTTATTTATAACAAATCCGTCATCATTTTACGAACTTTACACTAGCTATCAATCGTTAAAAAGCTGTATGTATGAAAAGTATTAAAATGCTGAATGTGGTTAACTTATTCTTTTTGTGTTGTTTTGCACTGCCGTTTTCTTCGTGCGGACAAAGCACATCTAAATCTAACACTAAAGAAAAATCAACAAATAAAACTATTGCTGAAAAACAGCCTGTTTTATCAGGAAAAACAGAAACCGCTACATTTGCAGCCGGTTGTTTTTGGTGTGTGGAAGAACAGTTTAAACAGTTAGAAGGCGTTGTTTCCGTGACATCGGGTTATACCGGCGGAACAACCGAAAATCCAACGTATGAAGAGGTTTCTAACGGAAACACCAATCACGCAGAAGCCTGTAATATTGTGTTTGATCCTGCTGTAATTTCGTATAAAGAACTGTTGGAAGCCTTTTTTGTAACACACGATCCTACACAATTGAACCGACAAGGGAATGATGTAGGAACGCAGTACCGTTCTGCGGTTTTCTATCATAATCCCGAACAAAAACAACTGACCGAATTTTACATAGATCAGCTCAATAAAGAAAAGGCTTATAATAAACCGGTTGTTACACAGGTGGCTCCGTTTAAAAAGTTTTATAAAGCAGAAGATTATCATCAGAATTATTACGAAAACAATCCCGATCAGGCATATTGTCGTTTGGTAGTTAAACCAAAAGTTGATAAATTTAGAAAAGCATTCAGTGAAAATCTGAAAAAATAGTTTTAATTTAAAAAGAAATCCTATGAAAAAGATCCTATATTGTTTTGGTGCGATTGTATTGTTAAGCGCATGTGCCAAAAAAACAGAAAAGATTGAAAGTAACGATACGGTTACATCTACAATTACTAATTCAAGCCAAACCGATTTTTCGGGAATGTATAATTACCAGGAAAATGGTACTACTGTAACGTTGCAGCTTATGGTTGATGGCAATAAGGCAAGCGGAAACCTAATGTATGCCTTAAAAGAAAAAGACCGAAATTCGGGTACTTTTATTGGCGAAATTAAAGATGGAATTCTGCTGGCAGATTATACGTTTTCTTCGGAAGGAGTTTTGTCTGAAAGACAGGTTGCATTTAAACTAACTGAAACATCTGCGGTTGAAGGTTATGGCGACGTAGAGCAAATAAACGGAAAAATGGTGTTTAAAGATCCTGCAAATTTGGAATATGATAAAGGGCTGGTATTGACAAAGAAATAATCTAAGCCTAATAATAAAGAGTAGGTTTAAAATAATTTGGCTATACAAAATAGGAATTTAACTTAATTACTAAGATGAATTTCTTTTTGTGGGTCTTTTAACCCTCATTGAGCATTCATTTAATACTAAAAGATTAAACTGCTACGTAATGTAATATTTTTTTTAGATTTCTAAGGTCTTAAAAAAAATAATATAACTTTACAGGAGATATCCCTCTTTTATGGGATACATTAATTGTAAGTAATATGACTACATACCCTATGCCGCCTAATGAAAACCAAAGGCTTGAAAGTTTAAAGCTCCACGAATTATTGGATTTAAAAAAAGATCCTGAATTGGATATTTTTGCAGAAGCAGCATGTTTGATTACCGATTGCCCTGTGGCGATCATTGGAGTGATGGAGGCAAATCATCAGCGTATACAAAGCTGTGTTGGAATGGATGTAGATTTTGTTCCGCGTCGTGAAACAGTTTGTCAGTATACTATCATGAGTCGAGATGTTCTTATTATTGAAGATACCTTCCTTGACGAAAGAACATCATCCAAAAGAATGATAATCGATGGAAATATAAGGTTTTATGCTGGTGTTCCTTTAGTTGATGAAAACGGGTTGGTTCTGGCAACAATATGTGTGGTAGATTTTGTCCCTAAATCACTTTCGGATAAACAGATTGTATCTTTAAAAAATCTGGGCAAAGCAGTAACTAAAACACTGCTTCGCAGAAGAGAGAATATTCAGGCGGAATATTTTTCTGAAATCTTTAATGTTACCAATAATCTTATTTGTGTCTTAAAAAATGATCAGGTATTTAAAGATGTAAATCCAGCATTCGAAGCTCTGTTTCAAAAGAATAAAAGTGAACTGGTTTATTTGAAGTTATCAGATGTATTGGGAAACAGTACAGATTTGCAACAAAAATTAGACGCGTTATCTTATAATTCAGGAGGATTTACTACCACAACAATAACAACACTCGATGATCAGGAAGAGTTGTTTATAGAATGGTACTTTAAGCCTAACAGACAAAATACCGAAATAATATGTTTTGGCCGCAATATTACTCATGATATTGAAGAACACAGAAAACTAGAAAGTTCGGAACGCCGTTTTAGAAATTTCTTTGAAAATGCAATAGGACTTATGAGTATGCACGATCTAGATGGAAAGATTCTTGCCGTGAACGAAAAAGGGCGAGAAATACTTGACTTTTCACCGGAAGATGTCGGCAATTTGTCATTACAGCAACTGGTACCGCCGCAACACCTGCAAAATTTAAATGATTATATGCAGCGTATCATAGAAAAGGGTGAAGATACCGGAACAATGATTCTACGTACAAAGACCGGAAAAGATATTTACTGGATGTACAACAATATGCTGGAAACCGATGAGAACGGTAAACAGTATGTGGTAAGCACAGCACTGAACATGACCGAGCGGATACAATTGGAAAGGGATTTGATTTATACCCAGAAAATTTTAGAACAAACAAATAAAGTAGCGAGTGTAGGAGGGTGGGAAGTGAACCTGAAAACGAATAAGATATTCTGGTCTGATTCTACAAAAAAAATTCATAGGGTTCCGGAGCAGTATACCCCCGATTTAGATAGTGCAATTGCATTCTATGAAGAAAAAAGCAAACCAAGAATAGAGCAGTTGTTTTTGCGTGCGGTAGAAAAAGGACTTCCTTACGATGAAGAGCTAAGGCTAAGAAGGCACGACGGTTCATTGATATGGGTTCGTGTGAAAGGGATTCCTGAATTTGAAGACGGTGTATGTGTGCGGGTGTTTGGAATTATTCAGGATATCGATCAGTCGAAGAACACATATCTTGAACTTGAGAAGAAAGAAGCCATGTTACGGTATTTTGTAAATTACGTGCCGGCTGCAGTAGCAATGCTAGACAATAACTTAAATTATATATCGGTAAGTAAAAGATGGTTGCAGGAATTTCATGACAATTGTTCGGATATCATCGGACAGAATTTATATGAAGTAAATCCGAATATTCCCGACGAAAGAAGGGCTATATACACTAAAGCGCTTCAAGGACAGGCGTACAAAAATGAAAATCAGAAGTTTGAGATACCGGGTGAAAGCACGCCACAGCATTTTAACTGGGAGGTGATTCCTTGGCATTTATCTAACGGTACGGTTGGTGGAGTAGTGATATCAACCCAGAATATAACAAATTCCGTAAAAATAAATCAAGAATTAAAAGAAGCAAAAACATTAGCAGATTTAGCAAGTAAGGCAAAGTCTGAATTTCTTGCCAATATGAGTCATGAAATACGTACACCGTTAAATGGTGTAATTGGTTTTTCTGATCTGCTGCTTAAAACGCCTTTAACAGATATGCAGGTGCAGTATCTTAATTACATTAGCGATTCTGGAAACAGCTTATTAAGTATTATAAACGATATTTTAGACTTTTCTAAAATTGAGTCCGGCAAACTAGAGTTGTTTATTGATCGATACAATGTTTACGATTTGGCAAACCATGTAGTTAACATTATACTGTATCAGGCGCAAAGTAAAGGACTGGAATTACTACTTAACATAGAACAAGGGCTTCCAAATACGGTTTGGATTGATGAAGCCCGAATAAAACAAGTGTTGATAAACCTACTGGGTAATGCAGTAAAATTTACCGAAGTGGGAGAAATAGAATTTGCCGTAAGCAGATTAAAGCAAAACGATGAAAAAATAACATTACGTTTTTCTGTAAGGGATACAGGTATTGGGATTCCAAAGGAAAGACAAAAACGCATTTTTGATGCTTTTACGCAAGAAGACAGTTCTGTAAGCAAAAAATATGGCGGAACAGGACTTGGATTGACCATTTCAAATAACCTACTGAAGTATATGGGAACGAACCTTATGCTTGAAAGTGAAATGGAAAAAGGATCTGTCTTTTATTTTGATATCGAAGTTCCGTATGATAAGGATGATCTGCAGGAAAATGATGATGATATGACAGAAATAGGCAGGGTATTGGTTGTAGACGATAATCAGAATAACAGAACCATTTTACAGCACATGCTGGCGTATAAAAATATAAAATCTGAAGCGGCGGCAAACGGCTTGGAAGCGATTCAGCTTTTAATGAATGGAGAACGATTCGATATGATTCTGATGGATTATCATATGCCGGTTTTATCGGGATTGGAGACAATTGAAAAAATAAAGGAATTGTTTAAAATTCAGGAAGAAATGATTCCACTTATCGTACTGCATACTTCATCTGAAGAAAATGAATTCATATCAGCATTTAGAAAAGACGACAAATCGTACTGTCTTTTAAAACCTATAAAATCGGATGAACTTTACAGAACGCTAAGATATGCTCTTAAAGACTCTAAACAGAATAACGGTAAAAAGGATAGGGTAGTTTCTACAGAAGAAATGGTGATAGAACAGCCTATGACAGTGCTTTTGGCAGATGATAATCCGGTAAACAGGGCACTTAATAACAAAATGATGCAGCTTAGCGCACCCAATGCTATCTTAATAGAAGTTAGTGATGGAAAACAGGCATTAATGAAATGCAGTGAAACAGTTTATGATTTAATTTTAATGGATGTTCAAATGCCGGTTATGGACGGTATAGAAGCTACAAGATCAATCCGTACGCTTCCTGATTATAAAGATGTGCCTATAGTAGGAATCAGTGCAGGTAATTCTGTAGGCGAGAAAGAGCGATGTTTGTCTGCAGGTATGTCTGATTTTCTTCCAAAACCTATAAGACAGGCTGAATTGTTTGCTGTAATTAAAAAAAATATTGCTGTTGATAATTACACAACTAGGAATTCGAATTTAGATACTTCAGATGACTTGGATAAAAAAATGATTGAAGAGCAGCTAGGTGATGATGAGGAGTTTAAAGGTTTCTTTATAAACTTAGTCATTCAAGAACTTACCAATACTAAGCAAGAACTGCAAAAAATTATTTCAGATTACGAAAGTACTACAGCTAAAGGATTTCTTCATAAACTAAAGGGTACGTCAGGCACTTCAGGATTGGTTAAATTAACCGAAAGGGCTGCTTTCTGGGAACAGGAAATAGAATCTAATCCGGATTTGTATATTATGGAGCAAGAGATAACAAATGAAATTAATAAGGGGATAGAAATTTTCCGACAAATGAAAAAAAAATAAAGATATGTTGATTTTAATAGCCGAAGACGACGAATTAATATTAAGGACGGTAGAGGGCTGGTATTGACAAAGAAATAGTTTTTGTGAAAAACATCAAACGAAATTCATTCAATAAAAAAAAGGACTGTTCAATATATTGAACAGTCCTTAAGTCATAGTGTTTCCCGTATTATTTTAACTTCTAAACTTTTCAGCTAAATTATTTAAAGCAGTTAGTTTTATCAATAGGTAAAATACCTATTTTTTAGAAGAATTAAGGTCAACATCTATTAATCGGTTATTTAAACAGTATAAAATGGCGGTCATCATACTTTCAAACTGGTATTTGTTCTGAATGTTCTGTTTATGATTGTTAACGGTTTTTGGACTTATGTAGAGTGCTTCGGCAATTTCCCGCGCCTTAAAGCCTTCAGCCGTAAATTTAATAACCTCTAATTCTCGTTCTGTAAAATTAATCGTTTCTTCTGGAATTATTTCTGTTTCAGTATCGTTCAAAATTTTATTGATAACCGTTGAAAGACTTTCTTCAAAATAAAAACCATCGTTTGATAAGTTCCAGATGGCGTCTTCAAGTTCTTGTGGCGGAGTATTCTTGGTAAAATATCCGTTAACACCCATTTTTATTACGCGGTCAATGATATCGGTTTCACTCATTAGTGTAAGTATCAATATTTTTATTTCCGGATAGCGTTCTTTTATTCGCTTTGCTGTTTCAAAACCATCCATTTCGGGCATCTGTAAATCCAATAGTAAAATATCTGCCGAAGTATTCTGAAGTTTTTCCAGTAATTCAGAACCATTGCCTGCTTCCAATACCACCTGCATATCTGCAAAGTTGTTCACCAGCATTCCCAAACTTTTCCTGAACAGTGTGTGATCATCGGTTATTGCTACTCTTAACATAATTGTCTGAATTTAAAATAATTTGAAATTTATTACCAATGGAAATCGGTTGCTGTATCAGTTTTGCATCGATATGTTTTATGCGGGAACTTATGTTTTTTAAACCCATTCCTAAACTGCTTTGAAGTTTTTCATTAAAATCGAACGAAATTCCATCATCAGTTATTTCAAAAAGCAGTGTATTTTGATCTAACGTTATTGAAATAGAGATTTGTTGAGAATTACCGTGTTTAATCATGTTTGTGGTAAGTTCCTGAACAATGCGGTATATTTCATAAGCTTCTGATGAAGGAATTTCTATAACATCGCTGAAATAATGTTGTTTAATAGTAATATTGTTCGATTTTTTTATACGATCGAAATAACTTTTTAACGTAGGCACCAAACCGTAACTTTCTAACAGAGGCGGCATAAGGTTGTAACTTATGTTTTGTACGTTTGAAAGGGCATGGGTTAAAACAGTAGAAACTTCCTGCAGAATTTCTTTTTTGGAATAATCTTCTTCTTTGTTATTTAAAAGAGCAATAAAGTTTTTAACGGCACTTAAATCTCCACTTAAACCATCGTGTAAATCTGATGCTATGCGTTGGCGTTCTCTTTTTTCGGAATTTAAGGAAGCATTTAAAAGACTTTCAGATTTTTTTCTGTTTAACCGATCTACTCTTGATTTGTAAATTACAGACATAAGTATAATGCCTAGTGCCAGAAAGACCATTGCTAGTGTTCCAATTAAAAAAAACAACTTTATTTGAACTTCATTTTCCATGTGCCAATTGTTAACAGTATTCTTAGTATCAGTGTTGCCAATATGTTTATCCACCAGTATTCGTATAGTTCCACACCAGTATAAATAAAACTACCTAATGAAAATAACAGTACAGTGCTTGAATAATAGATAAGAATTGATGACATGAAGTAAAAATCGGGCAAATTCCAAAGGTTTTCTATATCTGTATTTTTAACCAGATTTCTAAACCAACTAAAGCAACCAATTATTACACATAGAGTTATGAAAGATTTATTTATGGAATGAGACGGAAGATTCATTTTAATATCCCAAAAAAGGAATGAACAACTGTAAACAATTAATGAAGTAACGAGTAATAGGTTAATTGTTTTATTATATTTTTTTTTAAAAATTCCTGAAAAATAAAAATACAATCCTACTATTTCAAGAAAAGGTAAAATTTGAAACCAATAAGATAAGGCTGAGATTACGTCAAATATTTCCGGACTTACAATTTCATAAACACTGGCAATAGCAGTTACCAATATAAACGGAACAATAGGTTCTTTAAAATTAAAAGCCTTTTTCTTAAAAAGAAGAACAATAAAAGGTACAATTCCTAAATAAAGGATTATATAGATAAATACTATTTTCAAATCTATTTTTTAAAGATGTTTTTTTAGTTCGTTGAATGAAATGAACGTCATAGCATTCAATTAATGCCTCAAATTTAGAAAAATATACCACAACCTTTCCCAAAAAAATAACCTTATTTTTTATGATAATGCTGCTGTACAAAAACAAATGATTCCTTAATTAAATGATGGATCTCTTTTTTGTCGGTTTTTGTAAAACCGTGATTTCCCTTTTTAACTTTAATAAGTTTGTTGGTAACTGCAAGTTTGTTGAGTTCTCTATGTAGTTTTTTCGATTGTTTAAAAGGAACAATAAAATCTCTGTTTCCATGCAGAATTAAAATAGGAGTCTTTGGCGCAGTCTGTAAATGTTCAATAGGTGAATACTGTCTTGCCACGGCAATTGCTTCTTCTTTATTAGTATTGATATCGAAAGACGTCATTGCCAAGATCAATTTCTCTCTAATATCATATAATTTCGGTAACAGCAATTTATAGGTTTTTCTGGTAAACCAACTGGCGTTGGTTTTTAAAACTTTGTTTAAATCGGTCGGGCCGAAGTTATCCAAAATAAAACGAATTTTAGGTAACTCATTATCTTGATCTGTGTTAAACGCAGTCATTAATGCCAGATGTGCACCGGCAGATTCTCCCCAAAGCCCTATGTTTTCCGTATCAAAATTATATTCATCAGCATTATCTGCAACCCAAAGAATTGCATCTTTACAATCGTTTAGCTGTTGGGCAATATCAACTGTTTTACTAACCAAACGGTAATTTATTGCTACAACGGTATAGCCGTTTTCTTGCAACGTATCTTTAATCCCTTCGGTGTAATGGTACTTAATCTCTTTGTCGCCTTGTGCCCATGCACCGCCGTGAATAAACACTACAACCGGACTTTTATCGTAAACCTTTTGTTTAGGCAGATGAATATCTAATTTAACAGTATCTTTTTCTGCAATTTTATAGGGAATGTCTTTTAAAAAGGTCTTTTGGTCGGCACTGTTTTGCGCTGTTAGAGAAATAGAAAACAAACCGATGATCAAGAATAAGTATAACTTCATTTTTATGCTGTTAAAATGAAATCCTAATTTATAGCTTTTTTATGTTATAAGAAATAAAATTTAGATCATTTTAAAGTAAGGTTACAACAAAAAATGTGCTTAAACGTATTGATTAAGCACATTGTGTTTGTAGATTTATTCTTTCTTGTCTGCTCTACGTTTTAATGGAATATCCGGCAGGTTTTTATTCAACAATAACGGATAATATTCAATTTTAACCGAACTGTTATCCAACCCAAAGGCTTTTTCTTCTGATAAACTTCTTCTGCGGATAAAGGCATAACAATCTAAAATGAATTTTTCGTACCAAGGCAGATCATTATCAAACGATACTACTTTTTCAATAATAATGTATTTATGATCGGCAGTAATCTGGTTTTTTCGTAAGGAATGATACGTACTTAATCGGTTAAATTCACCGCACATGCTTAAATCTTCTAATACCTTTTTAAACAACGGACTTATTTTTGGCGCGATACGGAATCCTAAATAAAAATCGACACGCATAATTTTATCCGAAAATTTCTTAATCTGATATTCCATTCCGTAAGGTTCATCAATCACGTTTACATGCAGCATCCAATACACATCGGCACGCTTTGGTCGTTTGTAAAGTATCGAATAAATAACCTTCGATTCAATCTCGTTCTTGTTGTGTGCGTTCGTCAGATAAATTAAATTGTTAGAATACTGCGGAATACTTTCGTCGTTACTTAAATCTTCAATAACGCTGGTATAATCGCTTAATTTTACAAATTCGGTATAATTTTTACGGATGCGCTTACCTAAAAACCAAATCGTCATTACAAAAGCAATAGCACCGGCTACAATCAGTGAAACGTATCCACCGTGATGAAATTTATCAATATTCGCTATAAAGAACGATACTTCAATAACGCTGTAGATTAATACAAACGCCACAATGATCAACTTATTGAATCGTTTTAAAATCATGTAATAAGTAAGCAGAATGCTGGTAGCAATCATACACATGATAATTGCCAAACCGTAAGCAGCTTCCATATTGCTCGATTCTTTAAAGTACAACACCACCAAAATACAGCCGATACACAAAATCCAGTTGGTTGATGGTATGTAAAGTTGCCCTTTTATGTTTGATGGATATTTAACCAAAACACGCGGCCACAAATTCAATCGCATAGCCTCGTTAATCATAGTAAACGATCCGGTAATTAACGCCTGCGCTGCAATAACAGCAGCTAAAGTTGCTACAACAATACCTATTGGAATGAACCATTCGGGCATCATTAAATAAAACGGGTTTTGAATAAACTCTACACCGTTATCAAATGTTTTTAGTTGAATGTTGGTGTGCGATAGTAAAAAAGCGCCCTGTCCCAAATAGTTTAAGGCAAGAGTGGTTTTAACAAACATCCAGCTTAAACGGATGTTCTTAATACCACAATGCCCTAAATCGCTGTACAAGGCTTCGGCACCTGTTGTACATAAAAATACAAAGCCTAAAACGTAAAATCCTTCCGGATGTTCGGTTAACAGCAAATAGGCATAATATGGGTTTACCGCTTTAAGAATTTCAGGTACTTGGGTAATCTGTAAAAGACCTACGCCACCTAACATTAAAAACCAGATCAACATAATAGGCCCGAAGAATTTACCTATGGTTTTGGTTCCGTAACTTTGAAAGAAGAACAAAACCAAGATGATTCCTATTACAAAGGGAATTGTCTTTAAATCGGGATAATAGATTTTAACACCTTCCAGTGCCGATGAAATAGAAATAGGCGGCGTAATAAAACCGTCGGCAAGCATGGCGCTACCACCAATAAGCGCCGGAACAATCAACCACTTTTTCTTGAGTTTTTTTACCAAGGTGTACAACGAAAAAATACCACCTTCGCCTTTATTGTCGGCTTGTAACGTTAGCCACACGTATTTAATGCTGGTTTGCAGCGTAAGTGTCCAGAGTACGCATGAAACGGCTCCGAGCACTAAATTTGAATTAATGGGTGAGTTCCCAAAAATTGCTTTCATTACGTATAATGGCGATGTACCAATATCTCCGTAAATGATACCTAACGTTATTAATAAAGCACCTGCGGTTACCTTATTAACGCTGTGTTTTGCTTCCACTTAAAATAGGAATTGATTAAAATAATTGTTGTTTTCTGTCGGTTTTCTGTTGATATTCTATTTCAAAACAGATTCAATTATCAAACTGACAAAAAGTTGCCAAATGTATAAAATTTGCTTATACTAAAGTACTAAAATTAAATTTTTTAAATGTAAGGTAATTATTGTTTTTTGAAGAGAGTGTTTTTGTGATTATTTGAAGATGAAAATAGGGCTACTAACAAAGAATCTAATGATTGATTTTTCGATCAATTCTTCTCAACAAACTTCTCAAAAAGTTTTTTGGTTTTCTCTTCAATTTCTTGGTAAGTCAGTCGTTCTTTAGTTTGATAAAAGAACATCATAACATAAGGTTCTTTTAAATCGTTCAGTAGCAATTCTTTGTTTAAACGGTAACATTCACGCAAAATACGCTTAAAATAATTACGGTCAACCGCTTTTTTAAAGTACCTTTTAGAAACCGAAACACCCATTTGCAATGGAACATCTAAATCTTTTACAGGCACGTAAACCAATCGTAGCGGATATTTCGTAACCGTACGTCCTTCCGAAAAAAGCAGATCAATATACTTTTTTCTTTTCAGTTTTTCGGTTTTTGGATACGTATGGTTCATAAATCAGTACTATGTGGCAAAAATACTGTTTTGTATCGGTTTTAAAACAATTAATTAAAAATTTACCACATAGCTAATTAAGCTACTATAATAATTTATAAGCTTTCATAGTGAGTCTCAAACCTATAAAATTACAAAACCTATGTGTCTATGTGGTTTAAAAAAGCTGTGGTAAAAACTAAAAATTATTCCTATTTTTACTAATTCATAAAAAAACAGAACAACAATGAAACTTCATGCCATTGAAGCAGGTAATTTTAAGTTAGACGGCGGTGCTATGTTTGGTGTGGTTCCAAAGGTACTTTGGAATAAAACCAATCCTGCCGATGCCAATAATCAGATTGATCTTGCCGCACGCTGCTTGTTGATTGAAGACGGCAACCGATTGATTTTGATTGATACCGGTATGGGCAACAAACAGAGTGACAAGTTTTTTGGCTTTTACAATATGTGGGGCGATTTTGATTTAGAACAATCCTTAAAAGAAAAAGGTTTCAGCAAAGACGATATTACCGATGTATTTTTAACCCATCTGCATTTTGATCATTGTGGTGGTGCCGTTTCTTGGAACGACTCTCGCACGGGTTACGAACCTACCTTTAAAAATGCAACGTATTGGAGCAACGAAAACCATTGGGATTGGGCTACAAAACCAAATCCGCGTGAAAAAGCATCGTTTTTATCAGAAAATATTTTGCCGTTGCAAGAAAGCGGTCAATTGAAATTTGTACAGCCGAATTCAAATCCAAACGAAATAATATCAGATATTAACTTCGGTGTTATGTTTGTAGACGGTCATACCGAAAAGCAAATGATTCCACATATAAAATATCAGGACAAAACCATTGTTTTTTGTGCCGATTTATTACCAACTGCCGGTCACATTCCATTGCCTTATGTAATGGGGTACGATACTCGACCTTTATTAACCTTGGGCGAAAAAGAACAGTTTTTAAAGAATGCTGCAGCTAATAATTATTATCTGTATCTGGAACACGATGCACATAACCCAATAATTACCTTGCAAGAAACCGAAAAAGGCGTCCGTTTAAACGAGGTTTTTTCTATTAACGATATTTTATGATATTGATTTGTAACATATCCGTTTTTTTAATACCAATTAATTAGAATAAAATTTAAGATTATATCAAATGAAAATCAACAAATCTATTTACTTATCAGCTTTAGTAGCTTTAGCCCTAACCAGCTGTAAAACGGCACAAACATCTTACTTACAAGATTTAAGTGCGTTAAAACCAATTGAAAGTGCAGACCAGTTACCAACAAGAAAATCAGCTTTAGCAGAAAGTAGTTTACAACGTTGGAGTCATTTGGATGTACTAAAAGATACCGTTCCGGGAATGTCTGTTGATCGTGCATATCAGGAAATCATTAAAGATAAAGCAGGTAAAAAAGTAATCGTAGCGGTGATTGATTCTGGTATAGAGGTTGATCATGCCGATTTAAAAACACAAATGTGGGTAAATCCTAAAGAAAAAGCAGGAAACGGTAAAGACGACGATAAAAACGGATATACTGACGATATTCACGGGTGGAACTTTTTAGGTGAAACCAATGAAGAGCAGTTAGAATTAACGCGTATTGTTTCTCGTGGCGATGACGGATCTGCTGAATACAAGCGTGCTGTTAAAGAATTAGAAGAAAAACGTGCAGAGTTAGAGCCTTTAAAAGCGCGTTTGGCATCAATGCAGGAAGTACATGATAAAGTAGCTAAATATGTTAAGAAGGAAACTTTTACTAAAGCAGATTTAGATAAAATTGGTGCTGATGCTCCTGCTGATATCGCAAAAGCTAAAAACATGGCATATGCATTGGTATCAGGTGGAAAAGAAGCAAACGAATATTTAAAAGATTTTGCAGGATACGTTAACGGTCAGTTGGATTATAACTTAAATCCAGATTTTAAAGGACGTAAAACGGGCGATGATATTTTTGATATCAACGATAAAATCTACGGAAATAGCGATGTAATGGGAGATCGCGACCATGCAAAACACGGAACACACGTTGCAGGTATCATTGCACAAACACGTCACAACAATATTGGTGGCGACGGTGTAGCATCAAACAACGTAGAAATTATGTCGGTTCGTGCGGTGCCAGATGGTGATGAGTACGATAAAGATATTGCTTTGGCAATTCGTTACGCAGCAGATAACGGTGCAAAAGTAATCAACGGAAGTTTTGGTAAATATTTTGCGCAAAACAGCCAATGGGTTATGGATGCAATTAAATATGCAGAAAAGAAAGATGTGTTAATCGTTGTAGCTGCCGGTAACGATGCTATGGATTTAAACCCAGCAACTGGTGAAGAAATCAAACGTTACCCTAACGACCGTATCGAGGGAACTAAAACCGAAATCGCTGATAACTTTTTAGTAGTTGGTGCATTAAACCCTTCATTCGGCGAAAAAATGGTAGCAAATTTCTCTAACTTCGGTAATGTAGATGTAGATGTTTTCGCTCCGGGTGTTAAAATTTACGCAACAGTTCCTCACGGAAAATACGAATATTTACAAGGAACATCAATGGCATCTCCAAATACGGCAGGTGTTGCAGCAATGATTCGTTCGTACTATCCAAAATTAAAAGCAGCACAGGTTAAGAAAATCATGATGGATTCTGGTGTAGCTGTTAACAAACAAGTTATTGTTTCGGGCGATAAAGATGACAAACGTAATTTCAAAGATATTTCTACTTCAGGGAAATTCGTAAACCTTTACAACGCTTTAATCATGGCAGATAAAGTTTCTAAAGAGAAAAAATAATATTAAAACAAACTAATTAAACCATTTGGCAGCTTTAAACAAGTTGCCTTTGGTTTTTTAATTTAATGCTTATGAAAAAGTTTTTACTTTTACTGATTGCAGTATCAACCGCCGGATATGCACAGCATAAAAACCCAAATCCGGGTTACTGGCAGCAGCACGTTGATTATAAAATGGATGTTACCATGGATGTTGAAAAATTTCAATATTCGGGAACACAAGAATTGGTTTACACCAACAATTCTAACGATACCTTAAAAAAGGTTTTCTACCACTTATACTTTAATGCTTTTCAGCCGGGAAGCGAGATGGATGCTCGTTTAACTTCTATTTCCGATCCAGACAGTCGTATGGTAAAATCGTTTAAAGGTCCAGATGGAAAAGATAAAAAGCAAAGCAAAATATCAGAATTAAAACCGAACGAAACCGGTTTTTTAAAGGTTGATGAATTAAAGCAAAACGGCGTACTTTTAAAAACAAAAGTTGTTGGGACAATTTTAGAAGTTGAATTGGCGCAACCGTTGTTACCAAAGTCTAAAACAACTTTTAGTATGAAGTTTAACGGACAAGTGCCTGTAATGGTGCGACGTGCCGGAAGAAATTCCGATGAAGGTGTAGCGTTATCAATGACGCAATGGTATCCTAAAATGGCAGAATTCGATTTTGAAGGCTGGCATGCCGATCCGTATATTGGACGTGAGTTTCACGGTGTTTGGGGAAATTTCGATGTAAAGCTAACTCTGGATAAAAAATACACGGTTGGTGCATCGGGCTACTTACAAAACAAAAACGAAATTGGTCATGGATACGAAGATCAAGGTGTAAAAGTGGAAGTTCCTAAAAAACAGAAAACACTAACCTGGCATTTTGTAGCACCAAATGTACACGATTTCGCTTGGGGAGCCGATCCTGATTTTATCCACGATAAAGTTATGGGTCCAAACAATGTAGAGCTACATTTCTTCTATAAAAACGATGCTTCCATCAAAGAAAACTGGAAAAAATTACAACCTGAAACGGTTAAGTTGTTAGAATTCTTCAATAAAAATATTGGCGAATATCCGTACAAACAATATTCTGTTATTCAGGGTGGCGATGGCGGTATGGAATACGCAATGTGTACTTTGATTACCGGAAAACGCAGTCTGCCAAGTTTAATTGGCGTTACGGCGCATGAGTTGGCACACATGTGGTTTCAGCATTTACTGGCTACAAACGAAAGTAAACATGGTTGGATGGATGAAGGTTTTACATCGTTTATTTCAGATTTTGCCGTGAATAAAATCATGGATAAGAAAAATCAGGAAGATGCAAATCCGTTTCAGAGCATGTACAACAATTACAACTACATGGTAAAAATGGGTGGCGAACAACCGCTTTCTACGCACGCCGATCGTTTTGACGATAATATGAATTATGGAATCTCGGCTTACACAAAAGGTGCTGTTTTTATTACGCAGTTGGCGTATGTGATTGGTTGGGACAATACTTTTAAAACATTACAACGTTTTTATTCTGATTATAGATTTTCACACCCAACACCTAACGATTTTAAACGAACTGCCGAACGTGTTTCGGGCGCTGTGTTAGATTGGTATTTGGTTGATTGGACACAAACCGTGAACACCATAGATTACGGTATTAAAAATGTTGATGTTAAAGGGAACGAAGCAAACATCACTTTAGAGAGAATCGGGCGTATGTCAATGCCTATTGATCTGGTAGTTGTTTACAGCGATGATTCAAGCGAAAGTTTCTATATTCCGAATACGTTGATGCGTTGGTCAAAAGACAATCCATATCCAAACATTAAACGTACCGTTTTAAAAGGCTGGGATTGGGCTTACCCAACATTCGATTTTAAATTCGATACAAAAGGAAAAAAAATAAAGGCAGTAGTAATTGATCCATCTCAATTAATGGCAGATGTAGATCAGGCAAATAACTCAAAAGAACTTTAATAAAACGCAGCGAAAAATCGCTGCGTTTTTGTTTTAGGCTTGTTCATATTACTTAATTATTAAGCAATTTCGGTAGTATTGCAAATAGTGTTACCAAATAATCATATAAGCTTTAACTAATACCCCAACGGTTTTTTGCTGTTAATCATTACTGTAGTTTAGCTGAAAAATTTAACTACATTACAATGAAAAATCGTCTAGGCACATTGGCTTTGTTTGCATTATTTGCAAGTACGGCTTCATATGCGCAAAACAAATTATCGGGTGTTGTTTACAATACAGCAAGTAACACAGCTTTGTCTGGAGTAGAAGTATATGTAAAAGGAACTTCAGATGGTTTTGTAACCAATCAAGATGGATCTTTTACCATAACTACCAACTTAACTCAAGGTGAAATCGAAGTTTCTTCAATGGGCTTTGTGTCAAAGACCATTACTTTTAGTTTTGATACAGCTACCGAATTAAACCTGGGAACCATCTATTTAAATGAAAGTACAGAATCGTTAAACGAAATAGTTGTAATGGCTCGCGGAGTTATTGATGTTGCCGAAGGGCGTAGAACACCAATTGCCGTGTCAACCATAAAAGGACCAGAGATCGAAGAGAAAATCGGTTCACGCGATATTACCGGTGTAATGATAAACACGCCATCGGTTTACGTTACAAGTGAATCAAGCGGATTTGGTGATACGCAAATGTACACACGCGGTTTCGATCAGTCTAATACAGCTTTCTTATTAAACGGTCAGCCGATCAACGGAATGGAAGATGGTAACATGTACTGGTCTAACTGGTCTGGAATGGGCGATATTGCCAATGCAATTCAAATTCAGCGTGGTTTAGGATCGTCAAAACTGGCAATTTCATCGGTTGGTGGAACCGTCAACTTTATTACCAAAGCAACCGAAATGAAAGAAGGCGGATTTTTAAAAGCAGGCTTGGGTAACGATAATTATTTTAAATCGACTGTTGGATACAGCACCGGTTTGCAGGAAAATGGTTTTGGTGTAACAGCAATGTTATCTCATTGGCAGGGTGATGGTTATAACGATATGACTGCCGGACAAGGACAAAATTATTTTATTTCGATGGGATACAAACCAAACGAAAAACATAATTTCAACTTCTTGATTACAGGCGCACCACAATGGCACGACCAAAATTTCGCAAAAAGCATCAGCAGTTATCAAACTTTTGGCTTAAAATACAACAACAACTGGGGTAATGTAAACGGCGAAGCGCTTAATGACAGAAGAAACTATTACCACAAACCGGTTTTAAACTTAAACTGGGATTGGAAAATAAACGAGCTGTCTAACTTGTCAACAGTGGTTTATGCATCATTCGGACGCGGTGGTGGAACAGGACCAATTGGTTCGGCAGGACAAGCGTTGCCAGACGGTACTAAAAACCTTCAAGCTGCGTACGATACCAATGTTTTAGCAGGAGAATCAAAATATGCAATTCGTGCATCTGTAAACAATCATGCATGGTACGGAATGGTTTCAAATTTCGGACATAAATTCACTGATAATCTATCTTTTAATTTAGGTGTTGATTTACGTTCTTATCAGGGAGAACACTTCCGTCAGTTAACCAATTTAATGGGCGGATCTTATTTAATCGACAATACTTCAACTCGTTTACGTGATCCAAATGCGCGTTTAACAGAGACATTTTCTACAAATCCTTGGAAAGTATTGTCTGGTTTCGCAAAGAATCCGGAAGATAAATACGGATATGATTATTCTGAAACCATTAATTATGGTGGATTATTTACACAGTTAGAATATGCAACCGATCGTTTTTCGGCGTTTTTTCAAGGGGCAGTTTCTAATCAATCGCACGTTCGTGTAGATCCTTATCAATATACGCCTCAAGAAGAAGAATCAGAAAAGGTTTCTAACGTAGGCTATAACGTAAAAGGAGGTGTTTCTTATAATATCGATAACAAACACACCTTTTTTGGTAACGCAGGATACTATTCGCGACAACCATACCACGACAATATTTATATGAGTTTTGGTAACACGGTGAATCCTTTCTCAGAAAACGAAGAAATTTTAGGCTTTGAATTAGGTTATAAATTTGTATCAGAATTCGTATCGTTCAACGTAAATGCTTACAAAACAACTTGGGCAAACCGAATTGAAAGTGAAGTAAAAATAGTTGGCGATAACGATCCTGATTATCCACAATTAGCAGGTCAACAATTGTTTACTATTAATCGGGGTTTAGAAAATGATCATCAAGGTGTCGAATTAGATATTCAGGCAAAACCATTATATAATTTAGAAGTAAAAGGTTTTGCATCTATTGGTGACTGGCGTTATAAAGGTAATACGGTAACAGAAGTTAGAACAGAAGATCGCGAAATTTTAGAAACATCTACAAACGATATCGATGGCGGTAAAGTAGGTAATGCAGCACAAACATCATTTGGTTTAGGTGCTAAATACAAAATTTTACCAAACTTATCTATCGATGCTGATTATCGTTACTACCAAAATCTGTATGCGAATGTGCAACGAAAAGAAAATCTGGAATTGCCATCTTTCGGGTTGATTGACGCGGGTGTATCTTATGCATTAAACCTAACAGATAAAAACCGATTAAGTTTCCGCGTTAACGTAAATAACTTGTTCGATACCGAATATATTTCCCAATCAAATACAGCAAATATGTTAACTGGTGCCGAAGGCGAAACAGCCTATAAAGGCATAAACACAACCAACCAGGTTTACTTTGGTTTTGGGCGTACATGGAATGCATCAATCAAGTTTACATTCTAAATCTATCTGCTTTTAAATATTTTATTTTTAGCCACTCCGTTTTCGCGGAGTGGTTTTTTAGTATAAATTCAATTTATAGATGTATAAGTTATAATATTGTTATTAATATGATAAAAATCATATTTTGTACCTATCTTTGCAGTTAGTAAAATTTAAAACCCGAAAATCATGATAAAAGTATCAGAATCGGCTGCAAGAAGAGCTAAAATGTTGATGGAAGATGACGGCTTAAACCCAGAAACAGCCTTCATTCGTGTAGGAGTGAAAAGTGGTGGTTGCTCAGGATTGGAATATGAACTAAAGTTTGATGAAAATGCTTTAGAAACAGATAAAATTTTTGAAGACAGTGGCGTAAAAATCGCTGTAGATAAAAAAAGTTTTCTGTATTTGGTAGGCACAACTTTAGAATTTTCAGGCGGTTTAAACGGTAAGGGATTTGTTTTTAACAATCCTAATGCAGCCAGAACATGCGGTTGCGGAGAGAGTTTTTCTCTTTAAAAAGTATAGTTTTTAGTTTCAGGTTTCAAGTCTAACGTTTAACGTTCAAAAACTTTAAGCCTTAAATCTTAAACTACAATTCAAAACTTATTATGAGCAAATACACAGAAGAAGAATTAAAAAAAGAATTAGAAACAAAGGAATACGAATACGGATTTTATACTGATTTAGAATCTGAAACGTTTCCTGTGGGTCTGAATGAAGATATAGTTCGAGCGATTTCCAAGAAAAAGGATGAGCCCGAATGGATGACCGAATGGCGTTTAGATGCTTACCGCATTTGGCAAGGAATGACCGAGCCTACTTGGGCAAACGTAAAGTATCAAAAACCCGATTTTCAGGCAATTTCGTATTATTCTGCACCAAAACAGGTAGATCCTAATAAATCTATTGACGATGTGGATCCGGAATTGCGTGCCATGTACAAAAAATTGGGAATTTCTTTAGAAGAGCAAAAACGTATGAACAACATTGCAATGGATATTGTAGTTGATTCGGTTTCTGTTGCTACTACTTTTAAAGAAACCTTGAACGAAAAAGGAATTATTTTCTGTTCGATTTCTGAAGCTATTAAAGAACATCCAGAATTGGTTCAAAAATATATTGGATCTGTTGTTCCAAAAACTGATAATTATTATGCGGCATTAAACTCGGCTGTTTTTTCAGACGGATCTTTCTGTTACATACCAAAAGGCGTTCGTTGCCCAATGGAATTATCAACTTATTTCCGTATCAATCAAGCAGGTACAGGTCAGTTTGAACGTACTTTGTTAATTGCCGATGAAGGATCGTATGTTTCTTATTTAGAAGGATGTACCGCTCCAAGTCGTGACGAAAATCAATTGCACGCAGCAGTTGTGGAGTTGATCGCAATGAACGATGCCGAAATTAAATATTCAACAGTACAAAACTGGTTTCCGGGCGATAAAGACGGTAAAGGCGGTGTATTCAACTTTGTAACAAAACGTGCCATAGCAGAGAAAAACGCCAAGGTTTCGTGGACACAGGTTGAAACAGGATCGGCAGTTACATGGAAATATCCTTCGTGTATCTTAAAAGGCGATAATTCGGTTGGCGAGTTTTACTCAATTGCTGTAACCAACAATTATCAGCAGGCAGATACCGGAACTAAAATGATCCATTTAGGAAAAAACACCAAATCAACCATTATTTCAAAAGGAATTTCGGCAGGTAAATCGCAGAATTCATACCGTGGATTGGTGCAGATTGGTTCGCGCGCAGAAAATGCCCGTAACTTTTCGCAATGTGATTCTTTGTTAATGGGTAACGAATGTGGTGCGCATACTTTTCCGTATATCGAATCGAAAAATTCAACAGCCAAGTTAGAGCACGAAGCTACAACAAGTAAAATTGGCGAAGATCAAATTTTCTACTGTAATCAGCGAGGAATTCCAACCGAAACGGCAATTGCCTTAATCGTAAACGGGTTTTCACGCGAAGTTTTAGATAAATTACCAATGGAATTTGCTGTTGAAGCTAAAAAACTATTAGAGATTTCGTTAGAAGGATCGGTGGGGTAATTTTTTGTTTAAGGTTTAAAGTTCAATGTTACAAGATTATGTAAACTTTAAACCTTGAACACAACAAACTTTAAACTAAAAATTATGGCTACAATAAAAAGATTTGAAGATTTGAAGATTTAGAAATTTGGCAAGAAGCAAGAAATCTTTCTAAACAAATCATAAGTATTGCCAAGCATACAGAATTAAAGACTGATTATAGGCTTAAAGAGCAAATAAAATCAGCATCAGGTTCTGTAATGGATAATATCGCAGAAGGTTTTGAGCGAAATGGAAATATGGAATTTAGACAATTTCTTTCTATAGCAAAAGGCTCGGCAGGAGAAACAAGATCTCAAATTTATCGTTTATATGATAATGAATATATAAATAAAGAAAAGTTAGATTTTTTAGTTTCAGAATATGAAAAATTAAGCGGTAAAATAAATAATTTTATTGCGTACTTAAATAAAAACGATTTTAAAGGAACAAAGTTTCAATAATAATATAAATAAGGTAGTAAGTCTAAAGCTTCAAAACTTTAAACTTTAAACTTTAAACTTTAATCAAATGTTACAAATTAAAAACTTACATGCCTCTGTAGAGGACAAAGAAATATTAAAAGGAATTAATCTGGAAGTAAAAGCTGGTGAAGTTCATGCAATCATGGGACCAAACGGTGCGGGTAAATCAACCTTATCGTCTGTAATTGCTGGTAACGAAAACTTTGAAGTTACACAAGGAGAAATCATTTTAGAAGGTGAAGATCTTGCAGATTTAGCTCCGGAAGAACGTGCACACAAAGGAATTTTCTTATCGTTTCAATATCCTGTTGAAATTCCTGGTGTTTCTGTAACCAACTTTATGAAAACGGCAATCAACGAAACGCGTAAAGCAAACGGTTTGGAAGACATGCCTGCAAACGAAATGTTGAAGTTGATTAAAGAAAAAGCAGAGTTGTTGGAAATCGACCGTAAATTTTTATCTCGATCTTTAAACGAAGGTTTTTCGGGTGGAGAGAAAAAACGTAACGAAATCTTTCAAATGGCAATGTTAAATCCTAAAATCGCTATTTTGGACGAAACCGATTCTGGTTTGGATATCGATGCTTTAAGAATTGTATCAAACGGTGTAAATAAACTGAAAAACGAAAACAATGCGGTTATTGTAATTACGCACTACCAACGTTTGTTAGAGTATATCGTTCCTGATTTTGTTCACGTTTTGCACGATGGAAAAATCGTTAAAACAGGTGGTAAAGAATTAGCACTTGAGTTAGAAGAAAAAGGATACGATTGGTTGAAGTAATTAGTTTAAATGGTTTAAAGTTCAATGTTTAAGGTTCAAACTTTAAACAAAACAAACTTTAAACTTTAAACAAAGCAAATAATGGATTTAAAAGAAAAATTATTATCATCATTTTTAGCATTTGAACAAAAGGTAGATATAAACTCAACCTTGCACGATGTGCGTACCGATGCTTTAAAGGTGTTCGAAAATAAAGGATTTCCTACAAAAAGAGAAGAAGCTTGGAAATACACGTCGTTAAATGCCATATTGGCAAACGATTTCAATATTCTTCCTAAAAACGAAACAGCTGTTGATTGGAAAGACGTTAAAAAGTATTTTTTAAACGATGTTGATACCTATAAAGTGGTTTTTATCAACGGTGTTTTTTCATCGCATTTGTCATCAACCACGCACGATGGTTTAGATGTTTGCTTAATGTCGTCGGCATTAACAAAGCCTAAATACAAAATGGTTATCGACACGTATTTTAATCAGATTGCAAACAAAGAAGACAGTTTAACGAATTTGAATACGGCATATTCTTTAGAAGGAGCCTACATCAATATTCCTAAATCGACTGTGGTACAAAAACCGATCGAGATTTTGTATTTCACAACCGGAGCGTCAAACTTTGTTCAGCCAAGAAATTTGGTAATTGTAGGCGAAAATGCACATGTTCAGATCATCGAACGCCATCAGTCTTTGTCAGAATTGCCAATGCTTACAAACAGTGTAACCGAAATTTATGCTGCAAAACGTGCCATTGTTGATTATTACAAGTTACAAAACGATTTACTGACTGCTGATTTGGTTGATAATACCTATATCGAGCAAAAACAGGAAAGTCGCGTATCCGTTCATACTTTTTCGTTTGGTGGAAACATCACCAGAAACAATTTGAATTTCTATCAGCGAGGTGAACGTATTGATTCTACTTTAAAAGGAATTACTATTATTGGCGAAAAACAACATGTGGATCATTATACATTGGTGAGCCATGAAGAACCAAACTGTGAATCGCATCAAAACTATAAAGGAATTTATGATGATAGATCAACCGGGGTTTTCAACGGAAAGATTTATGTAGATAAAATCGCTCAAAAAACCGATGCTTTTCAGCAGAACAACAATATTTTACTGACAGATAAAGCTACCTTGAACACCAAACCGCAATTAGAAATTTTTGCCGATGATGTAAAATGTTCGCACGGTTGTACCATTGGTCAGTTAGACGATTCTGCGATGTTCTATATGCAGCAGCGCGGTATCCCTAAAAAAGAAGCCAAAGCGTTGTTGATGTATGCGTTTACCGATGAGGTTTTAAAATCGGTTGCCATTCCTGATCTGCAATTGAAACTTCAAAAACTAATCTCAATGAAACTGGGTGTTAACATTGGGTTTGATATATAGAAAAAATTAAAAAAGACTTCTGAAAAGAAGTCTTTTTTAATGTGCAGAAACAGCTTTTAATCCAATGATAGATCCAATAAGCGTTGTAATAAAAAACACGCGCCAAAAAGTAGCAGGATCTTTAAAAACAAGAATTCCTACAATTACAGTTCCCACTGCTCCAATACCTGTCCAAACAGCATAAGCCGTTCCAAGTGGCAATGTTTCGGTAGCTTTCATTAACAAGCCCATGCTTATAATTAATGAAATTACAAAGCCTGCATACCAGCCGTAAGCTTCGGTTCCCGATAATTCTTTGGCTTTTCCTAAACAGGTTGTAAACAGCACTTCGAATAATCCGGCAACAATTAAAATAATCCAACTCATGATTTAAATTTTATTGATACAAAGGTCTGAAACTTCAACGCGTTTTCCTTTTACAAATGATAAAATAACATGTAAATAAATCGATAGTTTTATTTACAACCATTCTAAATTCCAATTTCAATCTTTCTTTCGTCTGATTTAATATTAGTATCTTTGTATAAATTTTTTTTAGAAGTTTCTATGAAGTTCGATATAAATAAAATACGAAGTCAGTTTCCTATACTTCATCAGCAGGTGAACGGAAAACCGCTGGTGTATTTTGATAATGCCGCTACATCGCAAAAACCGCAAGTTGTTATTGATGCCGAAGTAAAATACTACAGTGAAATCAATGCAAACATACACCGTGGCGTGCATCATTTAAGTCAGGTTGCAACCGATGCTTATGAAGAATCACGCATAAAAATCCAAAAACATATCAATGCTAAAAATAGTTTCGAAGTTTTGTTTACATCAGGCACAACCTTCGGAATAAATCTGGTAGCAAACGGTTTTGGTCAGATCTTAAAACAAGGCGATGAGGTAATTGTTTCGCATTTGGAACATCATTCTAACATTGTGCCTTGGCAGTTTGCGTGCGAACGCTCGGGTGCGACTTTAAAAGTGATTCCAATGTTGCAGAATGGTTCTTTGGATATGGAAGCGTATCAAAACCTGTTGACAGAAAACACCAAAATTGTTGCGGTTAACCATATATCAAATGCGTTGGGCGTAGTGAATCCCGTAAAATTTATTATAGAAAAAGCACACCAAGTAGGTGCTGCCGTTTTAATCGACGGTGCACAGGCAACACCACATTTAAAACCCGATGTTCAGGAGCTGGATTGCGATTTCTACGTTTTTTCGGGTCATAAAATTGGCGGACCAACCGGAACAGGAATTCTGTATGGAAAAGAAGCGTGGTTAAACAAACTGCCGCCGTATCAGGGTGGTGGTGAAATGATCAAGGAAGTTACTTTTGAAAAAACTACTTACGCTTGTTTGCCACATAAATTCGAAGCCGGTACACCAAACATTGCTGGCGGTATTGTGTTGGGCGTTGCAATTGATTATTTAAACGAAATTGGTTTTGATAACATTGCGGCTTACGAACAGGAATTGTTAGATTACGGAATGCAACAGTTAAGTAAGTTGGAAGGAATTGAATTTTATGGAACAACGGCAGAAAAAGCATCGGTAATTTCATTTAATTTTAAAGGAATTCATCCGTACGATGTCGGTGCAATTATTGATAAATTGGGAATCGCCGTTCGTACAGGGCATCACTGTGCACAACCCATTATGAATTATTTCGATATTCCCGGAACCATTCGCGCATCGTTCGCATTTTACAACACCAAGGAAGAAATTGATGCAATGATCGAAGCGTTGAAAAAAGCGCAAATGATGTTGCAATAGTAGGTAAAGTCTTAACGTCAAATGTCGAAAGTCTCTAAAACCTTAAACCTTAAACAAAAAAAACGTTAAACAAGAACAAATGACAATTAAAGAAATACAGGAAGAAATAGTAGATGAATTTGCAATGTTCGATGATTGGATGCAACGTTACGAATACATCATTGAACTAGGGAAATCACTTCCTTTAATAGAAGATCAATATAAAGTAGAAGAAAATTTAATCCGCGGATGCCAGTCAAAAGTATGGTTACACGCCGAAAAAAACGACAATAAAATTGTTTTTACTGCCGATAGCGATGCAATTCTTACCAAAGGAATCATTGCTATTTTAATAAGAACGTTTTCAGATCAAAAAGCGGTCGATGTAATGAATGCCGATACGTCTTTTATCGATGAAATCGGACTGAAAGAACATTTGTCGCCTACGCGTGCCAACGGACTGGTATCAATGCTAAAACAAATAAAATTATATGCAATCGCCCTTCAAGCCAACTGATGATATGGAAGAACAAATAGATGTAAACGACTTAGGTGAAAATATTGTTAGAACCTTAAAAACAATATTCGATCCCGAAATTCCGGTTGATATTTACGAATTAGGATTAATTTACGACGTTTTCGTGAACGAAAATTACGACGTAAAAATATTAATGACACTGACCTCACCAAACTGCCCCGTTGCAGAAACATTGCCAATGGAAGTGAAAGAAAAAGTAAGCTCTATTAATATGGTGAAAGAAGTAGAGATCGAATTAACGTTTGATCCCCCTTGGGAAAAAGACATGATGAGCGAAGAAGCAAAACTGGAACTTGGAATGTTATAAAAATGGAAGATGAAATTGTAAATAAAGTAGCACAAAGCAGTTTGGTAATTTTCGATTTAGAAGATTATTATCCTGCCGAAGAACGTGTTGTTTTAGATATATCGCAATGGCTTTTTCAAGGATTCATTCTAAAAGAAAAAGAATTTAGAGATGCCTTGAAAAATTTCGATTTTACCGTTTATCAGGATAAATTGGTAGCGTTAACCTGCACAACCGATGCTATTTTACCATCGTGGGCATTCATGTTGGTATCGTCGTATGTGCAACCGTTCGCAAAAACAGTCGTTCAGGGATCGTTAGATCAGTTAATGATTACCTATTATCAGCAATTAATTGATAAGTTAGATTTTTCTGCTTACGATAATCAGCCGGTAATTATAAAAGGATGTTCTAAAAAACCAATTCCAGAAGAAGGTTACGTTATGGCAACTCAAAAAATGATAAATCACGCACGATCTATCATGTTTGGCGAAGCTTGTTCCGCAGTGCCTATCTTCAAAAGAAAGAAATAGCAATTAAAAAAAATAGACTATGAAAAAGATTATTTTATTGAGTGCATTTTTAATCAGTCAGATTTTTTATGCACAAACCGAAACTGTTCAAGTTGTAAAAGATACTACCTATTGGATTAAAAAAGGAACAATTGCTGTTTTGGGTAGTCAGTCAAGTTTTTCACAGTGGCAAGCTGGTGGATCTAATAACCTAGCAATTAATGGTTCGATAAATTACGATATCAACTACAAAAAAGATGATTGGGTTTGGGATAACAAGTTTATCGCCATGTACGGTATCAATAAATTAAAAGGCGAAGAACAGAGAAAAACTGATGACCGATTGGAAGTTAATTCCATCTTGGGGAAAAAAGCCCAAGGTGAATGGTACTACTCTGCTTTTACCAATTTTAAAACACAGTTTGATACGGGTTTGAACCCAAAAGATGAAACCGAACGTATTTCGCATTTTATGTCGCCGGCTTACTGGCAAACAGGTTTAGGTATGCTTTGGAAAAAGAACGACAATCTAAAAGTGAACATAGCACCGGCAACCGCACGTTTTATTTTTGTACACAAGCATTTCACAGATTTTGGTGAATCGTTTGGTGTAGAGCAAGGAAAGGATGTTCGTTTTGAAATGGGTGCAGCAGTAAATGCATACTATAAAGTACAGGTAATGGAAAACTTTACCATTGAAAATATTTTAAACCTTTACAGTAATTATTTAGAAGATCCGCAAAATGTTGATATTGATTATCAATTAAACGCAGTATTAAAGGTTAACAAGTATATTTCTACAAATTTAACATTTCAGGCATTGTATGATGACAACGCATATAAAGGCTTTCAAACACGTCATACTTTAGGTGTAGGATTAAATTATATGTTTTAATTTTGTTTTTGTAAAGTATTTGTCTAAATTTAACGAATTATTATATTAATTTAATCATTATGTTTAGAAAAATACTCTTCTTTCTGCTCTTGTCTACAGTAAGTGTATCAGCTCAGGATAATAGTGACCCAGGTCCAACATGTTTTGATGTTAAAATACTACCTGAAAATAACCCTTATTACCTAGAAAATACAGATCAGTATGTAGTTTGTGTAGATCAAAAAGTTACAATTACTCCAACGATAAATGCACCTATACGCCGTACCAATATGTACGATGTAGAACAAATACCTTTTAATGCATATCCAACAACAGGTACAGATATTCCTTATAGTACTGTAGTTGATATTAGGGGAGATAATGATATTAATTTACCATTTAAATTTTGTTTCTTTGATCAAACTTGGGATAGAGTATCTGTTCATTCAAATGGATATCTATCATTCACAGATGGTATTAACCATAAAATTGATACTCCTCAAGGTGGTAATACTCCTTCGTTTACTATTCCAGCAAATGCAGGCGGTGTTACTAATACTGTTATGTTTTGGAAGCATACTCACTGGATGACAGGAATGCAGGGTGCTGTGAGGTATGCTGTTTACGGTGAAGCTCCTTGTAGGGTTTTTGTAGTTACTTATTTTGATCAATTAGCTTTTCAGTTGGATCCACTTGCATGCCCTACTAATTTAATTCCGCCTCAAACACATCAAATTGCATTACACGAAACAACAAACTTTATAGACATAATTGTTACACAACATAATGGTTGTCCGTTAACAAATGATGGACTGGCAATTTTGGGAATAAATAATGCTAATGGAACACAGGCTTATACTGCACCAGGAAAGAACTTACAAATATTTGATATAGTTCAGCAATCTTGGCGTTTTACTCCAAGTGGGGAAAATATGTATAGAATGGAATGGTTGGTAGACGGAAATATTGCGAGTAACAACGAAGGTCCTTTTGATGTTGTAATTGATAAACAAAAGATAATAACTGCACAAATAATTCCATTTGATTGTGAGGGAGAAGATATAGATGAAATTGATAAATATGAAGTGAGGTTTAGACCTGCTATTGATTTAGGCGATATAGAATTAGAGCGTTTAGTAGTTTGTGATAAAAATCAAAATACTTACAATTTAAATGAAATTGCACAAATGGTCAAAGATGGTCAACCCGATGTTAGCCCTGAAGAGTTGGCTAAATTGAAGTTCCTGTATTATCCGACGGAAGATGATGCTATAAACAAAACAAAACAAATCACAAACCCAAGAGAATATCCTATAGAAATGGGTGAGAATGAATTCTATGTTAGGGTTGAAACAGAAATAGCAGATTGTTTTGAAATTGCAAAAGCAGTAATTATTAAAGCACCTGTTGAAGTTAAAACTCCTACAGATATAAATTTGTGTAAAGAATATACATTACCTGTTTTAACTGATGATGAATTTTACTATAAATTAGAGCGATTAGATGAAGATGCGAAATTTGTAGTAGAAACAATGCCTCAGCCATCTGAGAATCAATTAATAAACAGAGTTGGTTATTACCGAGTTTCTATAAAGAAAACTAATGAATATGGTTGCGAAAATGTAAAATCCTTTCTTTTGTTTGTAGAGAATTGTAGTTTTCCCAAAGGAATTTCTCCTAATGGCGATGGTGATAACGATTATTTAGATCTAACATATAACAATGTGGTAGAATTAAAAGTATTTAACCGCTACGGAAAAGTAGTTTATGAGCACGGAAAAGGATATAAGAGACAATGGAGTGGACAGGATTCTAGTGGGAAAATCTTACCTTCTGGAACCTATTTTTTAAACGTAAAAACTAAAAACTACGAATACCAAGATTGGATACAATTAATGTATGAGGTGAAATAGTTGATAACCTTTAATTTATTTAAACAATGATTAAAATGAAAAATATAATATATATATTATTTTTAATTGTGTCTACAAATACATTTGCACAATCAGAAATAGTTAATGATGAATTGTTCTTAAAATACGAAAAAGAATATTTAAGATATTTAAATAGTAGGGATGCACAATACTTACAAAAATTAGATGAAGATGAAGCTTCTTTTTATAAGATGTTTAAAGAACCAAAAGCGGTTAGAAGTTTCAAAAAAAATAAAGATCCGCTAAAATGGTTAGAAAAAAATATTTCTAAAACAAATTTTACTAATGCTGTTCAAGCAAAAAACAATTACAATGATTTAATAGTTTTGAAGAATAAACTAAATAATGAAGGTAAATTGGCTGTTGAACTGCTTAATGATCTTGTAAAAAAATATGATGCTGCTTTAATATGGAAGACCTTAAAAAGCAGATTGCCAAAATAAAAAAAGAGGAACTTAAGTTCCTCTTTTTTTATTCTTCTGTTGCATCGTTTTCGGTGTATTCCGGATATAGGAAATTGTTGTAAGGAAAACGGGTAATATGAATCTGTCTAACAGCTTCGTAAACCTTATGGCGTAATTCTTCAAAATTGTGTTTCTCTGTTGCAGATATAAATACGGCATTGTTTTCACCCACTTTATTCATCCACGTGTTTTTCCACTCGTTAATAGAATAATGTTTAGAGGTACGCTCAATCGTTAAATCTTCTTCATCGAATTTATCGGCTTTGTAAGTGTCAATCTTATTAAAGATCATAATGGTTTCTTTATCATCGCTTTTAATATCCTTTAAAATTTGATTTACCGATTCAATATGATCCTCAAATTCAGGATGCGAAATATCAACCACATGCAATAATAAGTCTGCTTCGCGCACTTCATCTAAAGTCGATTTAAAAGATTCTACCAGCTGTGTAGGCAGTTTTCTTATAAAACCAACAGTATCAGAAAGTAGAAAAGGCAGGTTTTTAATCACCACTTTACGTACGGTAGTATCCAAAGTAGCAAATAATTTGTTTTCAACAAAAACTTCGCTTTTACCCAAAGCATTCATTAAAGTAGATTTTCCAACGTTAGTATATCCAACTAACGAAACACGAACCATAGCGCCGCGATTGCTGCGTTGTACTGCCATTTGTCTGTCAATGGTGCGGATTTTTTCTTTTAACAAAGCAATACGGTCACGCACAATTCGACGGTCGGTTTCAATTTCGGTTTCACCAGGTCCGCGCATACCAATACCACCACGCTGACGTTCTAAGTGCGTCCACATTCCGCTTAAGCGCGGTAATAAATACTGAAACTGTGCCAGTTCAACCTGTGTTCTTGCGTACGACGTTTGTGCACGCTGCGCAAAAATATCCAAAATTAAATTGGTTCGATCTAAAACCTTACAGTCTAACTGGCGTGATAGATTTTTTTGTTGAGACGGTGATAATTCATCGTCAAAGATCAACGTATCAATCTTGTGTTCTTTAATATAAAGTTCAATTTCTTCTAACTTACCTGTTCCTACAAATGTTTTAGGGTTTGGTTTATCCATTTTTTGCGTAAACCTTTTTACCACTTCACCACCTGCGGTTTGTGTTAGAAACTCCAACTCATCTAAATACTCCTGCAGCTTTTCTTCTGATTGATTTTGGGTAATAATACCTACCAATACAGCTTTTTCATAGTTAATTTCTTCTTTTTCCAGCATTTTGTTTTTTGTATAAGATTATATTAGGTTTATTGCAAATTTATTAAATTACACTGTAATAGTTTACTGTAAGATAGTGCGATAGTTGTTTTTTTTTAAATATTGAAAAAAATCTTGATTATATTAAATTAATATTGTTATTTTAGTAATTTCTTAACAGAGGGTGTTTTGAAAGAAATAAGCAAGCATGTTTTATGTTGAAAAAAATTAAAAATTATCTTTGTAACATTGAAATATAAATTTGTCCTTTATGAAAATAAATAAAAGTATTGTTGCGGTAGTTTGTATTGTACTTGGAAGTTTAAAGGGACTTGCCCAGCAAGATCCTCATTACACACAGTATATGTACAATCAAAGTATCTTAAACCCGGCCTATGCAGGTATCAATGATTATATGTCTACGGGTATATTGTACAGATCACAATGGATGGGTGTAGAAGGTGCTCCACAAACAGCAACTGCATTTTTACATACTCCTGTAGCTAAAAATCTAGGAGTTGGATTATCTTTTATGAACGATAATATAGGTCCGGTTACCGAAAACTCTGTTAATGTAGATGTTTCTTATACTATTCGTTTAGGACAAGGACACAGTTTGGCATTGGGTGTAAAAGGTGGTGCTACTATGCAAGAAATAGGTCTTTTTAGTAAAATTAATGGAACTTTACCTGATAAAAGCGATATTGTTTTTTCAGAAGACAGCAGTGAAACTTTGTTTAATGCGGGCGTAGGTGCTTTCTATTTTACTAATAAATATTATGCTGGTTTCAGTGTAACAAATCTATTAAATAATACTTATTTAGAAAAAAATAACAGAAAGTTTGGTTCAGATGTAGCTCACATGTTTTTAACTGGTGGATATGTGTTTGATATCAACAAAGAATGGAAATTTAAACCATCAACCATGTTAAAAATGGCAACGGAATCACCAGTTTCTGTTGATCTTTCTGCAAATGCCTTGTATGACGAAAAATTAGAGTTTGGTGTAACATATCGTTTGCAAGATTCGTTCGGTGCTATGGTAAACTATAGAATAACACCAAAATTAAGAGTTGGATATGCTTATGATTATATCACATCTGACTTAAATTATAACACAAGCGGATCTCATGAAATAATTCTTTTATTTGATATTTTCTACAAGAAAAAAGTATCAAGTTCACCACGTTTCTTCTAACATTATCTGCTAAATAGTAATTATGAAAAAAATATACTTATCTCTATTATTAATAGGTTCCTTATATACAGCGCAAGCACAAAACACTGCCTTCATTCACAATGCAGAAGAGCGTTTAAAGCATGCCGACAATTTATTTAAAAGATACGAATTTGTTGAAGCTGCAGAGCATTACAAAAAATTGGTGCGCGGAGAAAAAACAGATAGTTATGTTGTTTTGCAATTAGCAGAAACCTATTATAATTTATTTAATACGGTAGAATCTGCAAAATGGTATGCAAAGGCAATTGAGTTGAATCCAAATCAAGACGCAGAAGTTTACTACAAATACGCGCAAATGCTTAAGGCAAGTGGGCGTTACGATACTTCTAATAAAATCATGAAGAAGTTTTCTGATTTAAAACCGGAAGATTCTCGTGCTATTGATTATTTACAAAATCCTGATTATATCCCAGCGCTAAGAAGCCAGGAAGCTTTGTTTACCTTTGAAGATAGTAGAATGAATCATTCGCAGTTTTCTGATTTTGGTGGAATTTTAACTGCAGATAATACTCTTTATTTTGCTTCTGCCCGTGATGAATCTAAAAAGAAATACGGTTGGAACGATCAACCTTTCTTAAACGTTTATGCGGCAACGTATGTATCAGACGAAGATAAATTTAAAGACATTAAACCTGTTGATGAATTAAATACAAAACATCACGATGGTCCTACAACTGTAACGGCAGATGGTCAAACCATGTTTTTTGCTACAGAAAGTTTCCGTGGTGGAAAATATGAAAAAGACAAGAAAAACCGTTTAAAGAAAGGTAAAGTAAGTGTTTACCGCGCAAAGTACAGTGGAAAAAAATGGAAAGATATTGAGCCTGTTCCATTCAATTCACCTGATTACATGGTAAGTAATCCTGCTGTTTCTCCAGATGGTAAAATGTTGTATTTTGCTTCTGATATGCCAGGAACGGTTGGTGATATGGATATTTGGCGTGTAGCTTTAAATGAAGACGGTACTTACGGAACCCCTGAAAATATGGGAACAATCGTTAATACCGAAGGCCGTGAATCGTTTCCTTTTATTTCAGACGATGATAAATTGATCTTTGCATCAAACGCACATAAAGGTTTTGGTGGATTGGATTTATATATGTTCGATTTGACTGATCCTAATGCAAAAGTTCGCAATATTGGTGATCCAATCAATACAGCAAAAGACGATTTTCACTTATCATTCTATACAGATAAAGGCGTAGGTTTCTTATCTACAAACCGCGTAGGTCGTGACGATATTTACAAAGTTCGCCCGGTTTGTGTTACCGAAATGGTAATTACGGTGAAAGATCAAAAAACAGGTGCAATTTTAAAAGATGCACAAGTGGCGATTTTAGACTACGATAAAAACGTAATTGAAACACGTTTTACAGATTCTTACGGAATTGTACGTTATGATACCGACTGTAACAAGGTTTTTGCTTTACAGGTAACTTCTGAAGGTTATGAAAGTAAAGATGTTGAATTACAGAAATGGGGAGATGGTAAATATCCAATCGATGTTGAATTACGCCCAATTGAAATGATTGTAATTGACAAGAAAATCATTTTAGGTGATGTATATTTTGAATTTGATAAAGCGAACATTACACAGCAAGGTGCGTTTGAGTTGAATAAACTAGTTCAAATCATGCAACGTAATCCAGGTATGAAAGTTAAAATTGAATCGCACACTGATAACAAAGGTAGCGATGTGTATAACTTGAAATTATCAGATGAGCGTGCACGTTCAACAATGCAGTATGTGATCTCTAAAGGAATCAACGGCTCTCGTTTACAAGCTCGTGGTTATGGTGAAAGTGTACCAAAAGTTGATTGTGGAACGGGTTGTACACCAGAGCAGGATGCAATGAACCGTCGTTCAGAATTCATTATTACTCAAGAATAATTTTTACAGATTATATAGTTAAAAAGACCTCATTTATTGAGGTCTTTTTCTTTATTTAAACTTTTGGCACAGTACTTGATATTTTGTATATATATAAAACAAAAAATAATAAACAAAATGAAAATATTCAGATTCGCATTAATAGCAGCAGCAATGCTAACAGCAAGTGTTGGTATTGCGCAAAACAACAGGGGTAATGCAACTGTTGTAGCTCAGAATTACGATATTTCTGACAATCTTGATTTGCAGGCAGTAGCATCTATTTTTGGCGAATCTAGAGATTTAGAAGATTTTGAGCGTAGAATAAACGATCCGTCGGCACAAATATCAAACCTAGATTTAAATAACGATAATTATGTTGATTATTTACGTGTAGTTGAAGTTGGTGAAAGCGATGTTCGTGTAATTGTAATCCAAGCAGTTTTAGGTCAGGATCAGTTTCAAGACGTTGCAACTATAGAAATGGAGCGTCAGCGTAATAAAACGGTTCAGGTACAAATTGTAGGTAACTCATACATTTATGGTCCAAACTATATTTATGAGCCTTTCTACTACTCAACACCATTGTTCTTTGATATGTTCTGGATGGCAACATACCGCCCATATTATTCACCATGGTACTGGGGTTATTATCCAACATATTATTCATATTGGCGTCCTATGCCGGTGTTTAGATACCACAGCCATATCCATTCTCATATAGACGGCAGAAACAGATATTCGTATACAGATAACCGTAGATTAGTTCGTGCAGACCGTATGTACAGTAGTGTAAGAGGAAATTCATTAGAGCGTCAGAATCCTAATCGTTCTTTTACAAGCAGAAATGAAAACGTAAATAACCGTAGAGCTTTAGAAACTACAAGAGATTCAAGATCTAGAAATAGTATTACAGATGGTAACTTAAGAAGTTCAAACAGAAGCGAAGGTGTTGGTAGAATTCAAAATGCAGACAGTAGAACTATTTCTTCAGGAAGAGCAACAACTGTAAATTCAGGAAGACAAAGAGTTTCAAGCGAAGAATTTTCAAGAAGCAGATCGTCGAATGCAACATTAAGATCAGACAGAGCAACTATTCAAAACAGTGGTACTTTAAGATCAGGTAATTCATCTTCAATAAGAAGAGAATCTGCACCGGCAAGTTCAAGAATCGAACGTTCATCACGTATCTCATCACAACCAAGTAGAACTTTCAGTCAGCCAAGTTCTTCTTCAAGCAGAAGTTCGGCTCCATCAATGAGTCGTAGTTCATCACCAAGCATGAGCAGATCTTCAGCTCCGTCAATGAGTAGAAGCAGCGGATCATCAGGAGGTGGCGGTAGAAGTTCATCAGGCGGCGGAATGACACGAGGTGGTAGATAAATAAAGATTATTCAAAATTAAAAAGAGTGCCGAAAAGCACTCTTTTTTTTATGGTATTTAGCTAAATAAAGCTTTTAGTTCTGTTGCTTCGCTTGGTTGCATTTTACCTGCTAAAACCAAACTTAACTGCTTTCTGCGTAAAGCTGCTTCAAAACGACTAATTTCTTCTTCTGTTTCAGGAGTTATAGTAGGTATTTCAATTGGCGTACCCATTTCATCAACAGCAACAAAGGTATAAATAGCTTCGTTTGCTTTTTGACGGTTACCCGATTCACGATCTTCAATCCAAACATCCAAAAAAATTTCCATAGAAGTTCTAAAAGTTCTAGAAACCTTCGCTTCAATAGTTACCACACTTCCTAAAGGAATACTTTTATTAAACGCCACATTGTTAACCGATGCCGTTACACAGATCCTGCGCGAATGTCTGCGGGCAGTAATACTTGCAGCTCGATCCATACGAGCAAGTAATTCGCCACCAAAAAGGTTGTTTAAAGGATTTGTTTCACCCGGCAATACAATATCGGTTAAAATGGTAATAGAATCTTTAGGTGTTTTAGATTGCATAATTGATATTTTTTACAAAAGTAGCAGATTTATTTGAGAATATAATAAAAAAAAGACCCGTAAAGGTCTTTTGTATAATTAGTTTTCAATAAAAATCCAAGCGTCTTTATTTACTTTTTCGTGTATCTGTCGTAAATCAGCCTGTGCTTCTTCTTGTGTTGCGTAACTGTTGTAAACCACCTGACGCATATTGTGTTTAGATTTCGACAAATATTTTGCATTTGCGTAACCTTTTGCTTTTAATTCATCGGTTAAAATCTGTGCTTTGGCTTCGGTTTTAAAAGCACCGGCAACAATGTGAAAAGATTTGGTTGATTGTTGTTGTGTAACTTCAGCAATTTTCTCTTTTATAACCTTTGGAGCTTCAATAACAAATGTAGCTTGTTGTAATTTTTGTTCAATTTGATTTTGAACATCCTTTTCAACGGCTAATTTTTTCTGCTGATAAACCTCATATTCCTGATAAGTAGAAACTGAACTGTACAAACCAACTGCCGCAACAACTGCTGCTGCATAACGCATCCACTGTAAACGCGGTTTGTTTTTGGTTGATGTTGCTAATTCAATAACTTTAGTTTCGGTTGGTTGCTGCTCACGAGTTAAAGCGGTTGCCATAACTGCGGTTAATCCAAAAGAAGAAGTTAAGTAATTAGTAGATCCAACAGGTTCAAACTGAATTTTATGTTCGCTGTTTAAAGAAAGCTCTCCAATGTTCTTTAAATAAACAATCTCTTTACCGTTCAAGTTTGCCTTCCATAACGAAATCTGATCCTGAATCAAAACAACAGCCTCGTTAAAAGAAATTTGTTCTTCTAAAGCAATATGGTTTGCCAGTAAACCGTCGTTTTGTTGTAACAAACTGTTAAACAATATGGTTTTCTTTGGCGGCACAAATGTATTGCTGGTTTCGTTATAGCGTGCAGAAACAGTTTCGGTAATAAAAGCACCAAAACCGGGTACCGTTACACATTGGTAGCGGTATAATAATGCTGAAATATGTTTTTCGATCATCATAAGGCAAAAATAACCAATCAATACATTTTAAAGAAATTTATTCACAAATGTTATTAACAATTTTTGGCTTTTGTTGATAACATTTTGAGTTGGAATACTTTTCGTGTTTTTCAAATTTAAAAAATGATTTATATTTATAAAAGAATGATAATCAAAAAAATAAATGGATCAGTTAACTTTAACATCTTACCTTAAATTGTTGGCTTGCGATGGAGTAGGAGTACTGTCTGCCCGAAAATTGCTCGATCTTTCTAAAAATGTGAATGGTTTGTTCGATCCTAGCAACAAGCAGTTTTTTGCTGATTTTAATATTCCGAAATCCATTCAGAATGCCCTTTTACAGTTTGATAAAAACGATGTGATTCAGGAAGAATTAAAGTTTATAGAAAAGAACCATATTAATTGTGTTGGAATTTTAGATGATGCATATCCAAAGCTTTTAAAGGAATGTGCCGACGCTCCTATACTTTTGTTTTATAAGGGCGATCTTTCTCTTCTAAACAATAATTGTTTGGCAATTGTGGGAACTCGGAAAATATCAGCCTACGGAAAAGAGGTTACAGCAAAATTAATGGAACATTTGCAATCGTATAAACCCACGATTGTAAGCGGAATGGCTTATGGAGTTGATATTGCGGCCTATCACGAAGCTCGAAAAGTCAATTTACCAACCGTAGGAATTATGGGGACCAGCTTTAAAAAATTGTATCCTGCAATGCACAAGAATTTTTATAACGATTTATTCAACAACGGACTAATTATTACCGAATATGCTGGTTTTAATGCCTTGGTGCCCGAATTATTTACACGAAGAAATAGAATTATTGCAGGACTATGCACTGCAACGGTAGTTATTGAAAGTGCCGAAACAGGTGGATCTTTATCTACCGCGTATTTTGCTAATGATTATGCTCGAGAAGTTTATGCTGTACCGGGAAAGATAAACGACGAATTTAGTAAAGGTTGTTTACGTTTGATACATGAAAACCGCGCACAACTGCTTTATAATTTTGATCATTTAATTGCGGATTTAAATTGGAATACAACAGATGATCCAAAGAAACAAGCGGAAGTTAAAAAACAAATCAACCTAAATGATTTTACAGAACTACAGCAGACTATTTTAAAAACTTTACAAAATGAACCCTTGCATATTGATGAACTGGCTTTGCAAACACAACTATCAATGTCTGTTTTAAACTCCGAATTAATGATGTTAGAACTAAACGGAATTGTTGTTGGTTTACCTGGGAAAATGTTTAAAGTTAAAGACTAAAACTTCCAAACAATAAAAATTGATAAGTGTAGTTGTATTAAGATAAATTTAAAACATACTATTATGAAAAACTATCTTAAAATTACTGCAGTTGTAACAATGCTGTGTTTAATCTCTTGCGACAAAGAAGATGATAGCACCAAAACTGAACAAGAAGATTTATTTAATTTAAAAGTTGGTAGAAATTGGGTTTATAAAAACTATAATGGAGATTCACTCCAAAATATAAGATTTTCTAATTCCTTTGATTCTGTTGTCTTAACAGATAAATTTACTTTCGAAAATAAAAACTATTTTAAAAGGGAAACATTTTATAAAAATTTGAACATAGGAAGTTGGCAGTGGAGAAGTGTTAATTATATTTATGTTAATCCGAAAGGTCATTTAATAACATTTGGAAAAGACCCTAGAGAAGATAATGATCAAAAAGAACATACAATTCACCCTGGAGTAGATAAAGATTTTATACATAATGAAGAAGTTATTTTTGGTGGAGAATCTTATGGAACTGTTGTTTATAAATTAGAGGCTAATAGAACTATAAACGTAGAAGGAACAGATTACTTGTCTTATCCATTTGTTGGAAGGTTACAGCCAAATGAAAAAATACCAAAAGAACGTATTACTGAATATCATTATGCTAAAGGAATTGGTATGGTTAAAGAAGTTTTAGCTGCTATTTATGGCGATGCTACATGGGAAAGACATCTTGTTTCCTATAGTAATTAAAAAATAAAAACACCTGTTCAATTTTGAACAGGTGTTTTTTTTAATACCCCAACTTCTCACGAACTCGGTTTAAGGTTCCGTTGGCAATAACAGCAGCTTTTGCAGCACCTTCTGTCAAGAAAAGATCAACCTCTTCCAAGTTGTTCATGTAGTAGGTATATTTTTCGCGTATGTCTTTAAACTTATCGCAAATCAATTCAAACATGGCTTGTTTTGCATGTCCGTAACCGTAATTTCCACCTAAATAATTTGCACGCATTTGTTCGGTTTGTTCAGGCGTTGCCAATAACTTGTAAATTGAAAATACGTTGCAGGTATCCGGATTTTTAGGTTCTTCAAGCGGAGTAGCATCAGTAACAATTGCCATAATTTGCTTGCGTAGTTTTTTATCGTCTTCAAAAATATTAATGAAGTTGTTACGAGATTTACTCATTTTTTCGCCATCGGTTCCGGGAACGGTCATGATATCGTCCGAAATTTTAGCATTCGGCAATACAAATGTTTCACCCATCTGACTATTAAAACGAGAAGCAACATCGCGCGTAATTTCCAAATGCTGTAACTGATCTTTACCAACCGGCACAAATTCGGCATCGTACAATAAAATATCGGCAGCCATAAGCATAGGGTAGGTAAACAAACCGGCGTTTACATTATCTAAATAGCTCGCTTTATCTTTAAACGAGTGTGCCAACGTTAAACGCTGAAACGGAAAAAAACAGCTTAAGTACCAGGTAAGCTCACAAGTTTGTGGCACGCTAGATTGTTTGTAAAAGGTAACACGGTTGGTGTTTAACCCACAAGCAAGCCAGGTTGCAGCCACACTGTATGTATTTTCTTTTAATGTTTTAGCGTCTTTAATCTGTGTTGCCGAATGTAAATCGGCGATAAATAAAAACGTTTCATTTTCAGGATTATTTGCCATTTCAATAGCAGGCAAAATAGCTCCTAAAAGATTTCCAAGGTGTGGGGTTCCGGTACTTTGAACTCCTGTTAATACTTTTGCCATTCTTTTAAAATTAATTTTTACAAATTTAAAAGTTTATAACGTTAGTTGTTAAAATTATTTATTTATTAATTTGCAGTGTCTAACAAAAAACACATGAAATTTTTAAAGAACACCATCTGGTTTTTATGGAAAATATGGTTTTACCTGATTATATTGGTGGTAATTTTGGTACTTTCTCCATTTTTAATCATTTCATTATCAACCGATAAATTTTACCGTTTCTTTTTCTTTTTAGCAAGAATTTGGGCGTATGCGGTATTTTACGGAACAGGTTTTAGAAAATCAATCGTTACCAAACAGCATTTCGATCGAAACAAAAGTTATATGCTTACGGCAAATCATACGTCGATGATGGATATTATGCTGATGCTGATTTTGGTTAAAAATCCGTTTGTTTTTGTTGGAAAGAAAGAGCTGGCAAAGCTGCCCATTTTTGGATATTTCTATAAAAGAGCCTGCATTTTGGTAGATAGATCAAGTTCGGTAAGTCGACAAAAAACCATGATTGCTGCGGCACAAAAGCTGGCGAGTGGTTTAAGTGTCTGTATTTTTCCTGAAGGCGGTGTGCCAAATGACGAATCGATTGTTTTAGATGATTTTAAGGACGGAGCTTTTCGTTTGGCGATTGATTTTGGAATTCCGGTGGTTCCCATAACGTTTATCGGATTAAAAAAGATGTTTCCTTTTCGATTTTTTGCAGGTCATCCGGGAAATGTGTTCATTTACCAGCATCCGTTTGTTGAAACTAAAGGATTAACCCAACGCGATAAACCGGAATTAAAAGATCAAGTGCGCGAATTGATATTACAACCTTTATTGAAGCATGAAAAAAATAATCATTCGTAATTTAATAGCAATTGTTTTATTAGCTGCCGCTGTTTTACTGGTACTTAAATTTGTTCGACCACAACACGAAGTTTCGCCAGAAGCTAAAGATCGATTTAATAAAAACATCCAACTTTCTAAAGCATTCTTACAAGATCATTCTGACTTTAATCAAGACGTTGTTTTCTTGGCAGATATGGCTATTAAAAGTCGTTACAATCGCTTTTATGTGTACGATGTAAAGAACGACAGTATTTTGCACAAAGGTTTGGTGGCGCATGGTAAAGGATCGAACACCGGAACGTATGGCGAATTGCAGTTTAGCAATGTGGAAGGCAGTAATATGACTTCGTTAGGAAACTATAAGGTTGGAGTAGATTATGTTGGCCGATTTGGAAAATCGTACAAATTACATGGTTTAGATAAAACCAACGACCAAGCTTTTGCACGTTACGTGGTTTTACATACTTATACTTTTATGCCGCACGAAGAGCAATTGGTACCCATTATTAATAGTGAAGGCTGCCCAATGGTTAGCAACGAAACTTTTAAGATTTTAGAAAAGATTATTGATAACAGTAAAAAGTCTATTATGCTAAGGATTTATTATAAATAATTCAACCTGTCATCCTGAACTTCATTCGAGATATAATCTCTATTTTACAAAGAATGTAAAAAGCGGACTCAAGCTTGCAAACTTCGTAACCAATTATTTTTGTGAAAGATATAATTTCTTTATTTGAACAAAATTTCATTTTATCGAAAACTCAGCAATTTTGTTTACAGGCTGTTGAGGACGGATCTATCTAAAAAGGTCTATTTTATTTCCAGTGATTGATTCCACAATTGTGTTAGCTACTTCTTTTGAAATAACTTCTGCAAGTGCAAGATCTACAAATTTTCCTTTAATTACTTCAAACCAATTTTTCTTATTCAAAAACGTTATTAAGTCTTTTACTTCTTCAACTTCTTCAAAGACTATTTGATTTCCTATGTTTAATTTTAAACTTAAGTTTTCTTCAAGAACATCTATACGAGCAATAATATTTTGTTGGGTTTCTTCAGAAAAATAGTCATTCGGATTAATCGTTTCACTTTCACGTAAAAACCATTCAAATAATTCTATAAATGGAATAAAAAAATATGATTTGAACCTATCATTTTCTTCATTGTAATCTTTTTCACCGTACCATTTCCCTACATCATCAAGATAGTGTGTCCTATATTTAGGGTTGATTTCAAATTTTTCGATTATGTAGAAATAGCCGAAAGCGCCTTGTAACTCTCGACTATATAATTGTTCAAGAAGATCTCTATAGTATTTACCATTTCTCTGAAATTGATCGACAGTCAAATTGCTTCTTAGAGATTTAAAATCGTTTTCGATTCTTTCCAAAATTCTTTTCGAAATCGGTTGATCTCGAAGAAAAAATATAAATTGATTTACTTTTATAGTAAGTTGATCGACATCACAATATCGAATATCGGAAGAATAATCTTCAAATTTTTCTTTAAGTTCAATTGAATTCAGTTGTCTCATGTTGCGTCATTTTTGGTATACGTTGCCTAACTTTCAAATATACTCAATTATCTTTTTAATGGAAATGTAATTAAGAATACACTCTTCTAAAATTAGCATGCTGTGTTGCGGTAAAATAATCGCGGAATATTTGGTGAATAGGTTCGTTGGTGTGCGATGCTTTGATACCTAACTGAAAATATAGATCTAAAATTTTGTGCGATAAAGTAGCAACCAACGTTTCAGCAAACTGATGAATTTCGGCTTGAACTTCGGCTGCTTTTTCCTGCTGTTCTACTAAAAGTGTTTCAATTTTATCTGCAAAGAAATAGGTTTGACTTTCTTCTGAAGAAAGGTTGTTTCTAAAAGCTGATAGATCTAACTGCGGTCTTATTTTTTCGGCTTCATCTATAAAATGTTCTGCCATTCCCAGATAATTTACCAACAAGGTTAAATCGGCAAAAATGCGAAACGGAATTCGATCTAAAACCGCATCGGTATAAAATTCGTTGTAAATAAAACTGTGATTTGCATCAACCAAAATAGCATCAACCGTAAATGAAAACGTTCCGGTAGCCTGCATTCCCATGGCTTTCCAATCGGCAATAATTGCTACCTGATCTTTCGGAATAATAAAAGATCGAATCATTTCTTTACCATTTTCATCTAAAACAGGCTGGTCGTTTTCGGTAACCACGGCGTTCAACGTAAAATGACTCAAATGAGGCGCACCGGTAGCAAACGTCCATCTGCCATTAATCAAATAGAAATCGTTCAGTTTTTCGGCAGTTCCGCCAATTGCTCCGCTTCCGCCAAAACACGTAAAATTATCTTTAAAAAGTTCTTTGGCAATTTCGGGTTTTAGGTTTCGCGAAAAATAATTGGCACCTGCACATAAAGTAACCATCCAGCCCAGACTTCCATCGATAAAAGACAACGATTTTAAGAGTTTTAGTCCGTTTCTAAAGTTCAAACCCAAACCGCCGTACATTTTAGGAACCCAGATTTGCAGCAAGCGTTCTTTATAAATGTGATTTATAACATCGGCAGGAATTTGCTTTGCCCCAAATAACTTTTGCTGAATTGTGGAACTATGCATTTTTTTGCTGCTTTAAAATTTTGTACCAGTTTATGTATCCAAAAATGGCAACCACAAACAAAAAGGCGGTTAAGGCAGCGTACAAATACAGTTCTTTATGAATTAAAAGCGGCACGGCAAGAAAGTTACTAATGTTTAGCAGCACCCAGTTTTCTATTTTGCGTTTCGCCATAAGCCACATACCCGCCCAGGCAAATGCGGTTACCAAAGAATCCCAAAGCGGCACATCGCTGTTGGTGTAATTGGTTAAAAAGATATAGAAAATTAAAAACGCTGAAACCACAATACCTGTTGCCTTGTATTTTTCGGTAGTTGTGGTAAACGAAATAGGAGTTTCGGTTTGTTGTTTGCCAAATTTCCAGAACAGCCAACCGTAAACACTCATTACAAGGTAGTAAAAATCAAGCGTGAATTCGGCATAAAGCTTGGCGTTGAACTTAACAAACATAGCCAGAATAATACCGGCAATACCAAAAAGATAATTGTGAATGTTGTTGCGTTGTGCCAGTAAAACCTGCACAACTGCGAAAAATACACCAAACCATTCTAAAAGGCTGGTTTTACTTAAAATTTCCTGCATCATGTAAATAAATTAAATGATGAGATGATAAAGTTACAATCCCTACGCCGGCATTATCCGGATCAGGTGCAGAACTAGGTTCTTGGGTATCATCTCAGCCAATCGTAATCGGCACCCCATTGCTGGCTCAAAATTGATGATTTTTTCTGGATTCCGAAAGGTTTTTACATATATATTAAATACTTTTGCAAAAAAAAACATGAGTAATATTTGTACAAATTGTGATACGGAGAATAGTTTAGATGCTAAATTTTGTAAAAGTTGTGGATATTCTTTACCAAAACAAAATCCGATAGAAGAAGTTATACATCCCAAAACAGATAAGAAAGTTGTTAAAAAGAAATCGAATCTGCTTGTTGTAATAGGCACTGTATTAGGATTTTTTGCAACATTTTTTCTGGTTCAATTTTTCTTTAATAATGATAATTCTATTGATAAAGAAATGAAACTTGTTGCAGATGAACTTAATAAAACCTGCCCCGTGCAAGTGGATGAATATACTGTTTTAGAAAATACTGTGGCGTTGCCAGGAAAGATTTTCCAATACAATTACAAGTTGATTGGTTTAGATAAATCTGAAGTTAATTTAGATACTGTACGTAAATATGTGTATCCAGGTATTTTAGAAAATATCAAAACAAATCCTTCTATGGAACCTCAACGAAAAAAAGATGTTACTTTTAAATATTATTATAAAGACAAAAATGGTGCTTTTGTTGACGAATATGTTGTAAAACCAACCGATTACAAATAAAAAACTCCCTTTCAGCTGAAAGGGAGTTTTTGGTTTATGAACTTTGTTGTTCTTTGATATGTGCTTTAATACGCTCTTCTAATTCTTCTTGAAGTTCCGGATTATCTTTAATTAATGCTTTAACACCATCACGACCCTGACCTAATTTGGTATCGCCATAACTAAACCATGATCCCGATTTTTTTACGATTTCAAAATCCACAGCCAAATCTAAAATTTCACCTGTTTTTGAAATTCCTTCGCCATACATAATGTCGAATTCTGCGGTACGGAAAGGCGGTGCCACTTTGTTTTTAATAACTTTTACTTTGGTGCGGTTACCCATTACGCTGTCGCCGTCTTTAATCTGTGTAGATTTACGAATATCCAAACGAACCGATGCGTAGAACTTTAATGCATTACCACCCGTTGTAGTTTCTGGGTTTCCAAACATAACACCGATTTTTTCACGCAACTGGTTAATAAAAAACACGGTACAGTTTGTCTTAGAAATGGTTCCGGTTAATTTACGTAACGCTTGCGACATTAATCTGGCATGTAATCCCATTTTAGAATCGCCCATTTCACCTTCAATTTCACTTTTCGGCGTTAATGCGGCAACCGAGTCAATAACTACGATATCAATAGCGCCTGAACGAATCAAGTTTTCGGCAATTTCCAATGCTTGTTCCCCGTTATCAGGTTGCGATATAATAAGGTTATCAATATCAATACCTAATTTTTGCGCATAAAAACGATCAAATGCATGCTCGGCATCAATAAAAGCGGCAATTCCACCAGCTTTTTGTGCTTCGGCAATGGCGTGTAATGTTAATGTTGTTTTACCAGACGATTCCGGTCCGTAGATTTCAATGATTCTTCCGCGCGGATATCCCATAACACCTAAAGCAAGGTCTAATCCTAATGATCCCGACGGAATTGCTTCTACTTCTTCCACCGCGCTATCGCCCAATTTCATTACGGTTCCTTTTCCGTATGTTTTATCTAATTTATCTAATGTAAGCTGTAAAGCTTTCAATTTTGCTTCTTTATCTGCACTCATATTCTTTTCTAGATTGTAAAAGTAAAAATACCTTTTTTTATTGAATTATAAATTGATTTGTAAATTTTAAATAATCAAATTTTTGGTCGAAACAGCTCTTTTTTGTAACTTAACAATTATAATTTAAAATTTAGCTATGAAAAAGACAATTTTAATTACCGCATTTGCAACTTTAATATCTGTTATTGGTTGCAAAGATACACCAGAAAAACGACAAGAAAAGTCGTTAGAAAAAAAATTAGAGCGTAAATATGATAAAGCGCAAGATTACACCTACACCAACTGGGTTTTAAAGAGCAACGATTCGGTTCGAAAAATCTTTAAAGAAAAATTTACATCACAACAGCTTACAACAATTGTGGCATTAAATAGGGTAGATAAAACTACGTTTGCTACTGTTGATACTTTGTTGATTCCTGATCAGTTCGATGATGATTTCTTGGCATATTCACCTTTTCCGTACACGTTAAGCAGTGCGAAGGATGTTAATAAGCTAGCGATCTTTTCGTATCCTATTCAAGCATACGGATTATATGAAAACGGTGAATTGGTAAAATGGGGACCATCGAGCATGGGATCGAAACAGCATAAAACACCAGAAGGACTTTATTTTTGTAATTGGAAAGGCGAAGAAACCGTAAGCACATTTGATGATGAGTGGATTTTACGTTGGAATTTTAATTTAGATAACAAAGAAGGCATCGCATGGCATCAATATTCATTACCAGGTACACCGGCATCGCATTCTTGTTTGCGTTTGTTAGAAGCCGATGCAAAATGGATGTACGATTGGGCTGATGAATGGATTTTGGCTGATAAAGAAACCGTAAAAGCTAAAGGAACACCAGTAATTGTTTATGGAAGTTATAATTTCGACGGAAGAAAACCTTGGTTAGATTTAGCAAAAAATAGTCACGCAAACGATATTTCGGCTGAAACCCTGAACGGAATTGTCGGTAAATATCAGGCAGAAATGCTAAAAGAACAGAAAAATCGTGAAGCAGTTTCGGCAGAGAAATAATAGTTTATGATTGATAGTATGCGGTCATGCTGAACTTGTTTCAGCATCTCAAAAGAAAAGTCAGTCGAAGAGATTTTATGCAATACATCAATGACAAAAAGTAGCTGTTATAATTTATTTTTGACCAATAGAAAATCTTATTTTAACAATCGGTTTTTTTATTAATTTCGTATAAAAATTTGAAATGAAAAAAATTATTGTTTTACTTGTAACTGTGCTGTTTTTAGCGGGTTGTAAAAAAGAAATGGAGAAGCAAGATTCTGAAATTGATTCTACTACCATTCAGCAGAATATTGAAACAAAAGTAGATTCTATCGCTATAAAAAGAAACGATTCTATTCAATTGGCAAAGAAAGATTCTGTGGCAGCGGTTAAAAAAACCGAGTTAGAAAAAAGTAAAAAATCAAAAAAATATGCTGTTTACAAAGGGGATGCGTTTAGCTATTGGCCAATAAAAGCCAGCGATTCGTTGCGTAAACTTTTTTACAATACGTTTACAAAAGAACAGCAATATACCATAGCGGCGCTAAACCGTATTGATACCGACCATATAAAAACACGCGATACGTTGATTGTACCAAACGAGTTTAAGTCAACTTTTATGGATTACACACCTTTTCCGCGTAAATTAGATAATTTGGCGGAAGTTCCTAAAACAGTAATTTTCTCGTACCCAATACAAGCTTATGCCGTGTACGAAAAAGGAAATTTGGTTAAATGGGGACCAACGAATATGGGTAAGAAATCTGCTCAAACTCCGCGCGGATTGTTTTTTACCAATTGGAAAGGCAGAAAAGTTACAAGTACTGTTGATGATGAATGGATTTTAAATTGGAATTTCAACATTAGTAATTCCGGTGGTGTGGGTTGGCATCAGTATGCTTTGCCAGGATATCCGGCTTCGCATTCTTGCTTACGTTTGTTAGATGCCGATGCGCAATGGCTGTACAATTGGGCGGATCAATGGGTTTTGGCAGATAAAAAAACTGTAAAAGTTAAAGGTAACCCGGTAATTGTTTTTGGCGATTATAAGTTTGGTTCTAAAGGAGTTTGGCATCAGTTGGTAGAAGATCCAACCGTAACAACAATTTCAAAAAGCGCTTTAGAAGCTATTGTAGAACCTTATTTGGCTGAAATCTTCAATCAGCAAACCATTCGTGAAGAATATAATAAATCTAAATCAGGTGCTAAACCTAGTGAGGATGGTTTGAAAACTGTTAAGGATAGTATTAATTAGATTAAATTCAAATTACATTACTGAATATCTAGGTTAAACATGTTTTTGTAACTTTAGTAAAACAATTATTAGTTATGAAAAAGAATTTAATTTATATGTTCAGTTTTTTGTTGGTGGGCTTTGTGTTAATGTCTTTCAACAACAATTTCCATACAGAAAAGTATGAGGAACTATCGAAAGACGGTTTTAAAAACCTGAAAATCCTACCAAAAGATATTTCAAAAGACAGTTTAATGTCGTTAATGAAAGGCTATAATCAAGCGTTGGGTGTAAAATGCAATCATTGTCATACCATGGATAAATCATCAGATGAGAAACATGAAAAAGAGATTGCCCGCCACATGATTAAGCTTACGAACGAGCTAAATGCAAAAGAATTTGCCCCAATTGGCGATCAATACAAAAACGCTATTGAATGCGCAACCTGTCATCGCGGATCTACAAAACCAATGAATGATACAAAAGCTTTTATGCAAGGTAAAAAGTAAGGAATATTCTTTTTATTTAGAAAAAGTTTAAGAACTATTTTGTAAAATTTAAAATCCACTGAATAATTTTTTGTTCAGTGGATTTATTTATTACATTTACATCTATAAACTTGTAAATAAACAGATTATGAAAAAAAGTACAAATTTATTCGGATTCTTTTTAATGCTTTTCTTGGGCGTATTTTTTGTTTCTTGCGATTTTCTAGATGATCATATAAAAAATCCAATAAGATCAAAATGCAATGAGAAAGCTGTGTTAGATCATGTGGCGTTTCCGTTAGTAAATACAGCCAATTACGGAATCACGAATGTAGTTTTAAACGGAGATTGTTTAGAAATCACCCTATCTTCAAGCGGTTGCAATCCAAATAACTGGGACATGAATTTAATTGGCGTAGCAAGTACTACTAATATTTATCCGCCTTTGTTTCATGCAAAAGTAGAATTAATTAATAAAGAAGAATGTCTGGCGGTGTTTCAAAAAACAGTTTCGTTTGATTTGACTCCTTTTCAAATGGCTGGTCAAAATACGGTTCAAATAGATATCGATGGTTGGAACAACAATATCGTTTATCAATACTAAAAACTTTAAAATTCAATGATTTTCGTCATTTGAACTTTAAAAATTTAAATCATAACTTTGCAACCGGATTCTTCCATTTAGAGTCCGGTTTTTTTACTCAATTTTATCACTTAAATGTTTATAGCATGCAACTGTACAACACCTTAAGCGCCGAACAGCGCGCTCAGCTAATCGAAGAAGCGGGGCAAAACCGTATCACACTTTCTTTTTATCAATACGCAAAAATCCAGGATCCACAACAATTTAGAAACGATTTGTTTCTTGCATGGTCTAAATTAGATGCTTTGGGCAGAACATACGTTGCACACGAAGGTATCAATGCACAAATGAGCGTTCCTGCAGAAAATTTAGAAGCATTCAGAGAAACTTTGGAAGCATACGATTTTATGAAAGGAATTCGTTTGAATGTGGCGGTTGAACAAGACGATTTATCGTTTTTGAAACTAACGGTTAAAGTGCGAAATAAAATTGTTGCCGATGGTTTAGACGATGCTACTTTTGATGTTACCAATAAAGGAATTCATTTAAATGCGAAGGAATTCAATGAAATGTTGAACGACCCCGATGTAGTTTTGGTAGATTTCCGTAACCATTACGAAAGCGAAGTTGGTCATTTTACAGGAGCCATTACGCCTGATGTTGATACTTTTCGCGAATCGTTGCCCATTATAAACGAACAATTGCAAGATCATAAACAAAATAAAAAATTATTGATGTATTGTACCGGTGGAATTCGTTGCGAAAAAGCCAGTGCGTACTTTAAACATCAAGGTTTCGAAAATGTTTTTCAGTTAGAAGGCGGAATTATAGAATACACGCGACAAGTTAAAGCTGAAGGATTGGAAAGCAAGTTTATTGGTAAAAATTTTGTGTTCGATCACCGTTTGGGCGAGCGTATTACCGATGATATTATTGCCAACTGTCACCAATGTGGAAAACCGTGCGATACCCACGTAAACTGTGCCAACGAAGGTTGTCATTTGCTGTTTATTCAGTGCGATGAATGCCACGAACAAATGCACGGCTGTTGTTCTAACGAGTGTTTGGATATTATTCAGTTACCGATTGAAGAACAAAAAGTAATAAGAAAAGGGCTTCAAAAAGGAAATCTGATCTTTAAAAAAGGAAAATCCGATGCGTTGAAGTTTAAAAAAGAACGTAATGTTTTCGAAGAGGTCATTCCTGTTAAAGTTGCAATCGTAACCGAAATCCGCAAGAAAAAACACGAACGTAAAATATTGGTAGGTCATGGTGCGCATTATTTCACAAAAGCATCGGTAGCACAATTCACCATTACAAACAGCGAATTAAAAGCTGGCGATGAGGTGCTGATTGCAGGACCATCAACCGGAGAAGAACGTTTTGTTTTAGAAGCTTTCAAAGTAAACGGAAAAGATGCCGAAACAGCAAAAGCAGATGATAAAATTACATTTGCTGTTCCGTTCCGCATTCGTTTGTCTGATAAATTATATCTTATCAAAAAAGAGAATTAATCAAATTCATCAAAATATTTTAAAGCAAGTTGGTAAATTACTAACTTGCTTTTTTAATGGAATCAAATTCAAAAATGAAAAAAATCTACTACTTAAAAACCTGCGATACTTGCAAAGGTATTTTAAAGCAAATTAAAAATATTGAACAGTTTCAGTTACAAGACATAAAAGAAGAATCTATAACTGTAAAACAAGTCGAAGAAATGTACGCGTTGACAGGCAGTTATGAGACTTTGTTTAGCAAACGAGCAAAACTTTATAAAGAAATGGGTTTAAAAGATGAAAATCTAACAGAAAATGATTTTAAACGATACATTTTAGAGCATTATACCTTTTTGGCTCGTCCGGTAATTATTTACAACGATCAGATTTTTGTAGGAAACAGTCCTAAAACTATCGAATTAATGTTGCAAAAAGTCAATAATTAACACCAAGAATAATCAGTAGCATTTTTATGGTATTTTAAGGATACAAACTTGATTTTCTATTTTAAAACAGTAGTTTTAACATGAATTTTAGAAAAATCAAGTTGTATGAAAAAATTATTTGCAGAGTTCTTCGGAACTTTCTGGTTGGTATTTGGTGGCTGTGGCGCAGCAGTTTTTGCAGCCGGTGTGCCAGAAATTGGTATTGGTTTGGCGGGTGTTTCACTAGCTTTTGGTTTAACCGTTTTAACAATGGCGTATGCGGTGGGGCACATCTCGGGCGGTCATTTTAATCCGGCGGTTTCTTTCGGATTATTTGCAGGTGGCAGATTCCCTGCTAAAGATCTGTTTCCGTATATTGTTTCGCAAGTATTGGGTGCATCGGCTGCAGCAGGTTGTTTGTATTTAATTTTAAACGGAGCCGGAGCTTTTAAGATAGAAGGAGCTGGAGCATTTGCAACCAACTTCTATGAAATGGAAGGTTACGCAGGTAGAAGTTACAGTATGGCAGCTGCGTTTTTAGCGGAATTCTTATTAACAGCATTTTTCCTGATCATTATTTTAGGAGCTACCGATAAATGGGCAAATGGTAAATTCGCAGGTATTGCTATTGGTTTGGCGTTAACGTTAATACATTTAATTTCTATTCCAATTACTAATACATCGGTAAATCCGGCACGTTCTACCTCACAGGCGCTTTTTGTACAGGGCGAAGCTTTATCGCAACTGTGGTTGTTTTGGGCTGCACCAATTGCAGGAGCTATCGTAGGTGGATTAATCTATAAATTTCTGCTTCAGAAAAGCGAAGAATAAAAATAAAGAACAATATAACACAAGCTGTCTTTTTTTAAGGCAGCTTTTTGTTTTACAAATAGTTTAACAAGGTATGTTACAATTTACTAAATTTGCACCTTTATTATAATTCGGTATGATTTATTCAATGACAGGTTTTGGTAAAGCATTGGTGCAGTTGCCATTAAAAAAAATTACGGTAGAAATTAAATCGTTAAATTCAAAAAATTTAGATTTAAGCGTACGTTTACCACAACCTTATAAAGAAAAAGAGTTGGAAATTCGCAATGTAATTGCCCAGCAGTTAGAACGCGGTAAAGTAGAATGCTCTGTATTTATCGAAGTTACCGGCGAAGAAACATCGGCAACCTTAAATGCACCGATCGTTAAGGCGTATATCGCGCAGATGAAAAACATTATTCCCGATGCCGATGCAACCGAATTAATGAAAATGGCGGTACGCATGCCCGATGCTTTAAAAGTGGAGCGTTGCGAATTAGATGAACAGGAATGGAACGAGATTGTAAAGGTTTTAAACCAGGCACTTGTAAATATCAATGAATTCCGCAGACAGGAAGGCGAGAAATTGGGGAACGATTTTGTTAACCGAGTTTCAAGCATTCGCAGTTCTATGAAGGAAATTGAAGGTTACGAAGAAGATCGAATTAAAACGGTTAAAGATCGTTTACTACAAAATTTAAAGGAATTGGAAGTGAATATCGATGAAAGCCGATACGCACAAGAAGTTGTTTATTACATTGAAAAATTAGATATCAACGAAGAAAAAGTGCGCTTAACCAATCATTTAGATTATTTCTTGGAAACAATGAATGCCAACGAACACGCAGGACGTAAGTTAGGTTTCATTGCGCAGGAAATGGGTCGTGAGATCAATACCATGGGATCAAAATCTAATCATTCGGAAATGCAGAAATTGGTCGTGAAAATGAAAGACGAATTAGAAAAGATCAAAGAACAGGTTTTAAATATATTATAATTGAATAATTTTTGTTTTTAATGTCATTCCGACGAAGGAGGAATCTCAACATGTACAATAGAGATTCTTCATTCCACTTTGTTTCATTCAGAATGACAAAAAAACAGTAAAATTATATTGTAACAACACTACATAAATGACAGCACAACAAGGAAAATTGATTGTTTTTTCGGCACCATCGGGTTCTGGTAAAACAACAATTGTAAAGCATTTACTAACACAGTCGCAATTGTGTTTAGATTTTTCTATATCTGCAACCTCACGTTATATGCGTGGAGACGAAGTAAATGGTAAGGATTACTATTTTATTTCTCCGGCAGATTTTCAGAAAAAAATTGCAGAAAATGCTTTTGTTGAGTTCGAAGAAGTTTATAAAGACAATTATTACGGCACGCTGAAAACCGAAATCGAGCGTATTTGGGCAGAAGGCAAACATGTAATTTTTGATATTGATGTTGTGGGCGGTTTAAACATCAAACAACAATATCCCGATCAAACACTGGCAATATTTGTTAGTCCGCCATCTGTTGAAGAATTAGAACGTCGTTTGCGTTTCCGCCAAACCGAAAGTGATGAAAAAATAGCTATGCGATTAGAAAAGGCAGAACGTGAAATTTCGCGTGCGCCTGAATTCGATGTTATTTTGGAAAATCACGATTTGGAAACTGCTAAAAAAGAAGCCTGTAACTTGGTTTCAAACTTTTTAAACAAGTAAGTTATGAAGGTAGGTTTGTATTTCGGCACATTCAATCCTATACACGTTGGGCATTTAATTATTGCCAACCATATTGTTGAAAACAGCGATTTAGATCAGCTTTGGATGGTTGTTACGCCGCATAATCCACTGAAAAAAAAGTCGGGTTTGCTGGCAGATTATCATCGTTTGCAAATGGTGCATCTGGCTACGGAAGATTACGATAAAATTATTCCGAGCGATATCGAATTTAAACTACCGCAACCAAATTATACTGTAAACACGTTGGCGCATCTGCAGGAAAAATTTCCGCAACATCAGTTTTCACTGATTATGGGTGAGGATAATTTAAAATCGCTCAAAAAATGGAAGAATTACGAGTTTATTTTGAACGATTATCAGCTGTATGTGTATCCTCGAATTTCAACAGATGAGGTTCCGGAAGAATTTCTAAATCATCCGAACATTCATAAAGTAAATGCTCCGATTATAGAATTGTCTTCTACATTCATCCGCAACAGCATCAAAGAACAAAAAAATATCAAACCAATGTTAGATGCCAAAGTTTGGGAATACATCAATCATAATTTGTTCTATAAGAAATAATTAAAAAGATTATCTTTAATAAAAATAAGAAAGGGTCTTTTTTTAAAACAAAAAAGCGACAACAATAACGAAGTCGCTTTTTAAATTTATTAAAAAATCAAATTAAAAATCATAAGTACAACGCAAAGCAAAATGTGTTTATTGTTCAAAAACATAAATAATTTAAGCTTAACAAAATAATAAATTGAAAAAAGTTTAAAAAGTCTATTTTTGCAAATCAAAAAAATAAGAATGATTAACAATCCAAAGTTTGCAGTAATTGGCGGTGGTAGTTGGGCAACGGCTATTGCTAAAATGCTGTGCCACAATTTGTCTGAAATTGCCTGGTACATGCGCAATGATACTGCAATTGAAGAATTAAAAGTTAATAAGCACAATCCCAATTATTTAAGTTCGGTAGAGTTTGATACCGATCAGCTTTTGCTAACAACCGATATTAACGAAGCAATAAGTTATGCAGATTATGTTGTTTTTGCCATACCGTCGGCTTTTTTGGGAAGTGAACTGGAAAAATTAACCGTTTCTTTAGAAGGTAAAATCATTGTATCTGCTATTAAAGGAATCATTCCCGAAACAGGTTTGATTGTTGGGCAGCATTTTATGGAAACCTACAATATACCTATCGAAAATATTGCAGTTTTAGCAGGTCCATGTCATGCGGAAGAAGTTGCATTGGAAAGACTTTCTTACCTGACAATTGCTGGTGGTGATATAGAAAAAGCAGAAGTTATTGTAAAAAGTTTGCGAAGCCATTACATTAAAGCAAAAACGTCAGACGATGTTATGGGAACCGAATATGCTGCAATGCTAAAAAATATCTATGCAATTGCAGCAGGTATGGCGCACGGTTTGGGTTATGGCGATAACTTTCAGGCGTTGTTAATGAGTAACGCCATTCGCGAAATGAAGAAATTCATTAAGAAAGTACACAAATTAAAACGAAACATAAACGATTCTGCCTATTTGGGCGATTTGTTGGTTACCGGATATTCGCTTTTTTCACGTAACCGTATGTTTGGAAATATGATTGGTAAAGGATACACCGTAATTTCTACAAAAATGGAAATGAACATGGTTGCCGAAGGATATTATGCTGCAAAAAGTGCCTATCTGATGAATTTGGAACTAAAAGCAAAAACGCCGATCATTGATGCCGTTTACGACATATTGTACAATAATAAAGAGCCTAAAAAAGTATTTAAAAAACTAACAGATAAATTAAATTAATACGCTATGAAAAATGATCATTTAATAAATCACCCGTGGCTAATTGGCGGTTTTGCAATTGCAGTTGTAATAATGCTTTTGCTTGATTTAGGTGTTTTCAACAAGAAAAGTCATACCATATCAAACAAAGAGGCACTTTCTTGGTCAATAGTCTGGATTGCCCTTTCTATGGTTTTCAGTGGCGTTGTTTATTGGGTTTTGGATAAACCTTACGGAATTACCGATAATTTTGCAAAATACCAAGCGGCTTATTGGATTGAAAAAGCCTTATCTGTTGATAACTTGTTTGTGTTTATTCTCGTATTTAAGTTTTTTAAGATACCAAAAGAATATCAGCACAAAGTACTTTTCTGGGGAATTTTAGGCGCCTTGTTTTTTAGAGCGATCTTTATTTTTGCGGGTGTCGAATTAATAAAACTAACCTATATAACCTTACCGTTTTTAGGAATTGATCCCGACACAGGCGAACCACGCCAATTAAACGTTGTATTGTTTGTGTTTGGTATATTCCTGATTATTGCCGGAATTAAATCTTGGGCTTCAGATAGCGAAGAGGAAGAAGGTGCGGATATGTCTAAAAACATCGGAGTTCGTTTGGTTCACAAGTTTTTTAAAGTAACCAAAGATTTTCATGGAGATAAGTTCTTTACAGTAGAAAACGGAGTAAAAATGGTAACACCTTTGTTTGTTGCTTTAGCTGTTATAGAAATTACCGATTTGGTTTTTGCGGTTGACAGTATTCCTGCAATTTTCGCTATTGCACCAGACGACCCGTTTATTCTTTATACATCAAACATATTTGCTATTTTAGGATTGCGTTCGCTTTACTTTTTACTGGCAAATTCAATGGATATGTTCTCTAAACTACATTACGGTTTGGCAATTATCTTGGCATTCATCGGTATAAAAATGATTATTATGCCATACTACCATTTCGATTCTTCTATATCGTTAGCCATCATAGGTTCGGTATTGACAATATCGGTTATTTGGTCATTACTATCAAACAGAAAACATAAAGAATCATAAAATAAAAAAGCCAGATTTTAAAATCTGGCTTTTTTATTTCAATAAAACTTACATCATGGTATTCATACGAATACTTGCTTTAACCATTGCTAATGCGGTTATTTGCGATAAATGGATGTCTTTAGGCTGGTGATGCTGATTTTGACTTACCAATTTAATAAAATCCTTTCCTTCTTCTGATTTTTGTAGATATTTCACAGTGATATATTCCTCCCATTCATTTAATTGAATGCTCAACAAATACATTTCGCCAAAGAAAATATTTTCAGGTATTGTTTCTTTATATAGAATAATATCTCCACTTTTAAGCAATGGGTACATACTGTCTCCAATTACTTTTACTGCTCCGTCACATTTAGGTAAATTCGGTATTTTTATAGTATCTGTAATATTCTGCGGATTTTCATTAATAAAAAGTTCCTTTAAACCCGCAACAGCTTCTAAATTGTAAAGAGGTACGTCTTGATTTCCCCAGACTGAATCTGTCGTTTTTCTATCTTTATTGATAAGACTAATATTGTAATTGTCTTGTTTTAGCATTTCTCCGTTTCCAGTTACCAACCATTCTATATTATATTGGGGATAATTTTCAACAAGACTTAAAAACCATTTAGCCTGAACGTCACTATTGTTTGTAATAGCGCGTGACAATACACCTTTGCTTGCACCAATTACTTTTTCAAGCTGTGTTATTTTAATGTTTTCATTTTCAGATACTTTTGTAAACGCTTTTAGAATATTATTCATGACTATAGAAAATTATCTATATTAAAATTTAAATGTTGAAAATTATCTTCTATATTTGTTCTTTAATTAGACAAATGTATAATAAAAAACGTTTTGATATGACAATAGCACAAATAAAAAAGAACATGAAGCATGGAGATTATAATATTCTTCAAAAGCTGTTAAAACTTTCAACTGAAAGTGCCGCAAGACAAAAATTTTTACGAGGCGATAAAGATGCCTTAGAAGGTATGATCAAGATTCAGGAAAACAGATCCATTTTTTGCGATCTGCATGCTGATGAAGATTGTTCCTGTCACGACGATCTTAAAGAAGCTATAAACCAAAAAGCAGAGAGAAATCACTCACATGATTGGAATGAAATTACAGGGAAACCAACGGAATTTCCGCCAACGCATCATTCACATAACGTCAGAGATATTGAGGGATTAGATGATGTATTGCATACAATTGACGATCTTCGAAATCTTTCAAATCAAAAACTTGATAGAGATGGATCTAATGCAACAGGATCTTTATCATCAACAATTAATAATAGCCATAATCATGTAAACAAAGCGGTTTTGGATACTATTACTTCATCAAAAGTAAACGATTGGGATAATGCTGCTAGTAAGGCACATAATGCGGTTACGTTAGGATCAAACGCAACTGGGTTAACAATTACCAATCAGGTATTACAATTTAGTAGCGGTTACCAATTACCTACCACGATTAAAGTTAGTGAATGGGATGATGCTTATTTAAAAAGGCATACACATGGTAATAAAACGGTGTTAGATAATCTTACCCAATCGGTAATAGATCAGGCACACGTTCACTCTAATAAATCTGTGATTGATGGAATTACCACACAAATGGTAAATAACTGGAATGGATCATTTGTAAATAATCATACCCACAATAACAAATCGACGTTAGATGGAATTTCGCCTGCCGATGTTACAAATTGGGATACAGCACATGCAAATAACCACACACATGCAAATAAAGTTATTTTAGATGCAATTACGGCAGCTTACACTGTTGCAGAAAAAAACAAACTGGCTACTATTCAGCCAAATGCACAAGTAAATGTAAAAGCCGATTGGAGTGCAACATCCGGAGATGCAGAAATATTAAATAAACCAACCAGTTTTACTCCTGCTTCACACAATCATGCAATTAGCGATGTTGCAGGGTTACAGTCTGAATTAGATTCTAAATTAGAAACACCTCATTTAAATGGTTTTGTGCACGATGTTGCTTATAACAGCAGTTTGCATACACTTACTTTTTATCAGTGTAACGAACCAAATATCGTAATAGATCTACCTATTGAACATTTAATTAAAGGTGTGCAGTTACATGGTAATGATTTGATGTTTACGTTTGAAGATGGTTCAAATGTAACCATTCCAATGAATACCTTACTTGTTGGTGTGGTAAAATCGATTAATGGATTAGCAGCTAATTCTCAAGGCGAGGTTGTTTTGGATATTACTGATATTCCGGGGTTGCAGAATGTATTAAATGGGAAAGCTAATACTAGTGGATATTATAGTGGTTTACAAGTTGGTAATTCTGACAATTCAACAATGTGGAATAACCAGAGTTATGATGGTAATTCGGTAGCAGGTCAGATAAACTATTCAATGGTTTACGATGCTAATTTAGGTTTATGGAAACCTGCAACACAAGGACAGGTTCAAACTTGGTTAGGAATTACAGGCTCTATCCTAAATCCTACTTTACAACAAGTTACAAATAATGGTAATACAACAACAAATCCTGTAGCAATAAAAAATACTGTAATTGATGATAGACAATTTTTTAATCCTAATCCTTTCTATTTTTTAACTGATAATGGTAATGCTCAACAAATTGCAACAGGCGGTTTGTTAGCATCATATACCTATGGTGATATAACAAAAGTTCCTACTTATGGAATTTATTCTCATGGACAAATAACAGCTAATACACATGTGGATGTAAATGGTACTCTGTATGTAAATAAAGGAATAGTATTAGATGATACATCTGTACTGCAAGATTGGAGTATTTATCAAGACAGTGTCGGAATTAATTATTATGTTACAGGTGGAACCTACCAAGGAGATGTTTTAAGAATTGGTGAAAATGGCAGATTAGCGACTCTTTTAGATGGAGATTCATCTCAATGGAATCAAGCATATTTAGCAACTCAAAATTTATCGAATAATTATGTTTCGAAAGCAGGAGATGTAATGTCAGGCACTTTGCAGCTATCAACTCCAGGGCAATATTTGATATTACAAGGTCATTCATTATCAGGTAACTATTCAACGTATCGTAAATACGATGGTTCAAAAGATATCGCCTATATAGGTTCTGATGGTGGTTCTGCTTTTGGAGGAGGAGTCGGAGATAGATTTGGTGTCAGAGCTGTAGGAGATTTGTTGTTGGGTTCTGATACTGGTATAATTGATGCTTTTTCTGAAATTCGTGCACCGTATTTAAAAATAGGTCAGACAGCAGGTACGGGTCAAGGAATTTCTTTATATGATGGTAATCCAAATAATCCTGAATATGGTTTGATGTTTGCAACTACAGGAAATTATGGAACAATGGGTTCTGTAAATGGAGATTGGGCTACTTACTTTACTATGGCTGGAGCTTCTAATAGAGGTTGGATTTTTAGACACCAAGGTATAGGTAACGTGGCTTCTATTAATGGAGAGGGTGTTATATCAACTATGTATCATGGAAATAGTGGTCAATGGCAATCGGCTTGGGTCAATGGATTAGTTAATAGAGGAGATATTTATACTTCTAATATCGATCTTAATAATTTACCTATAGAAAATCGTATAGCGGGAATACATACTGGAAATGGTAGTGGCAATGCTAATTTTCCGGACTATATGAATGGTAGTTATGGCATACATACAAGAACTGTTGGTGGCGCATTTACTACAGATACCGTTTATGGAAATGGAGGAGAGATGTGGTATAAAACTTGGTATCATCCTAGCGGAGCTAATGGAACAGATTGGAGAAAAGTTTGGGATAATGTTAATTTATCCGATCCAGCCACAGAAACTTGGGTGAATAACAATTTTGTTTCTAATGTTCAGCTTGGTCAATATCTACCATTATCAGGAGGAACTTTGACTGGTGGAGGTGTTATTGATAGTCAAGGAAATTTAATTTTGCAACAAGCTCCAACGATGAATGCGACCGGTATGTTTTGGAAAAATTTGGCAGATACAAATAATATTTGTGGAATAGGCTCATTAACAAATGGAGACATATTGCATGAAGTTTATTTGGGTTGGGGTGATTATCCTTGGGATAGATCATCAAATTTTTCGGTATCAATAAATCATATTCAATATAAAGGTCAAGATCTATGGCACGATGGTAATTTAGCTGATCCAGCCACAGAAACTTGGGTAAATAATAATTTTGCAAGCAATACTGGTTTAAATAATAAAGCTAATATTGACGGTTCTAATACAACAGGTGGTATAAATTGGGATATTCAAAGAATACTGTCGTCAGATTTATCAGGTATTAGTGGTAATGGACAAGTTTTTTATCAATCTGGAAATCAAATTTATTGGGGAAATCCATTATTAACTATGCACAATTTTGAAATGTCTAATAATAATGGATTAACTGTTTATTCAAGCCAATCAGGATCAACAGGGCAAATATGGCATCAGTTCAATTTTGATCCTTCTTTAAAAGCAAACTATGATGGTTCAAATTTAACAAATATTGCTAACTGGAGAAGTGTTTTAGGTGTACCAACAAACAACACCCAATTGACAAATGGAGCAGGTTACATCACGGCTGGTGCTTTGAGTGGTTATGCATCTCAATCATGGGTAAATTCACAAGGTTTTTTAACTTCTGCAAGTTTACCTAATGTATCAAACGCAACTATTACCTATCAGGGAACCGGTGCAATTACCGGTGGAGGTTCACATACAATTAATCAATCGGGTAATAGCACCTATAATTTCGATTTAACAAACCAGACTAAAAATGAAATTTCTTTAGGTGTTAATGCGTATAATTCACTGTCGTCTAAACAAGATACTTTAGTAGCTGGTAGCGGAATATCAATTATTGGTAATACAATTAGTGCTACAGGTTCAGGTGGTGGAGGTATTGTTAATATAGCTACTGATAGTTCTGTAATGCCAGGCCCTACCGCTTCACAAGTACCTATGTATTTTAATTCACATGTAGCTTATGGTTTACCTGAAACAGATATAGCAAATGAATTTCCTGGAAATTTAGATGTTGTTGTAGAAACAGGAGATACCATGAGATTTTATGGTTCTTATGATAATGTTTATACTGTAACCGAAAGAACAAGTGGAATAGTTGATTTAGATATACCAGGTATTAGAACCCATATTTATAATGTTGTATTTCAAAGTTCAGGCGGTACAGGTGGAACTGTTAGATTTGATAGAGGTATTTATACTGGCGATCAAATTAATATTACAGTTCCAAGAGGACAACAAATAACAATTCAAAGTTCTGTAAGTATTGTATCTCCTTATGGTAATGGAGGTGGATTTGAATGTCAAACTCATGCTAATTTAATATGGGATCCTAAAGTTGATGCTTGGATATTAGTTAGTTATGATTAGTATTTGAAAATTATGAAACAAGCAAGCAAAAAAATAATTGAATTTATAGCAAATTTCGAAGCCTTTAGAAGCAAACCTTATTTAGATGTTGCCGGAATACCAACTATTGGCTATGGTGCAACCTATTATGAAAATGGCGTAAAAATTACAATGAGCGATGTGCCAATTACAAATGAACGAGCATTACAGCTAAAAGCATTTCATATTCAGATTGCCGAAAAAGCAGTGTTGCAATTTGTGAAGTCTACGGTCAATCAAAATCAGTTTGATGCTTTGATAAGTTTTACTTATAATTTGGGAGCAACAGCATTAAAAAACTCCACGCTTCTAAAAAAAGTAAATGTAAATCCTAACGATAAAAGCATTGAAGCCGAATTTAAAAAGTGGGTGAATATTCGGAATCCAAAAACCGGGAGATTAGAAAAAAGCAACGGTTTAATTCGCCGAAGGAACGAAGAAGCTGCTATTTATTTTAATTAGACCTTAAAAGAAAACGGAACTCATGCAGTTCCGTTTTTTATAAATATATTTATAGAAATAAATCTATATTTTTAAGTTGATAAAATAGAAAAATAACTATATTTGTAAAATAAATTCTAAACATTTTTAAAATGAATACCATCATACAAGACATTGCATTAGTAGTAATTCCAACAGCAATAACCTGGTTTTTGGCTCGAAGAAAAAACAATGCAGATGTAAAAACCACCGAAATAGAAAACGAAGTAAAAGCAGCCGAATTCTACAAATTACTGTTAGATGATGCCATGAAAAGACTCGAAGTTGCTATAAACACCATTAACTCACAGGATAAAAGAATCCAAATACTTTTGGTTGAGGTAGAAAATTTAACCGAAGAATTAAAAAAGTACAAACAACTAAACGGTAAAATTTCAGAACGAAATCAAATAGTAACTAACGGAAACAAAGTGATAGAAAAATAACTCAATTTAAATTAAGTATAAAATGAAACAAACACTAATCATATTACTATGTGCATTTACAGTTGGGTGTAAATGCAAAAAAAATAACCAGCAGATTTTCGAAACCAGAACCGAAACTATAATACAAAAAGATACCGTTTTTCGTATTCGGGCAGATAGCTCACAATACATAGGCAATTTAACTGTAAAAGATGCTAAAATCTATTTAGAAGAAATAAAACGTATCGCAGGAAAAACCACACCCTTACAAAAACCACGCGTACAGTTACAAAACAATCAATTACTGGTAGATTGTTATTTAGACGAGCAAAAGCTGTATGCAAAATGGAAAGAAAAGCACAGTACCAACCAAAAAACAATTATTAAAGAAGTAGCGGTTGCAAAATCTTTAACCTTTTGGCAAAAGTTATTAATGTACACAGGTGGTATTTCTTTAGTAATTATCACGGGTTGGTTGGTTAATAGATTATACTTAAAGAAAATTTATTAAAAAGTTTATATTATGTAATTAAAAATATCGCCTTATTAGGCGATATTTTTAATTATCGTCTATTTACACGATAAAAGTTTCTTTGTGAAAGTTTTATCGTTAGAAATTTTATATCATCTGTAATTACATCTCTATTCAGATGTCTCATCCGAAAAATATTTATAAATAAACTACGAAAAGTAATAAACCGCTCTTTTATAGAGCGGTTTATTTTAAAAAGGGATATTGTTTTTTACTCTGCGTATACTCTCATTTACAAGTTCTGTAAATGTATAATTATCTTTAAAGCCACCTGTTGGAATTCTAACTAAATCACCTCCATCTTTAGCTTCGTAGGGATTCATTATATATACTTTGGGGTCTTCATTGGTTTCATTTAGGAAAATAACGCTATATTGTGCATCATAGACCTTGAAAGCAAAAAAAGGTTTGTCCATTTTTTGTCCTGTTCTTTCCAAATGATCTTTAGCCATATTTTGTAATTCATCTAAACCTTCACCTAAATCATCAAAGGCAAAATTATTAAAATCTCCAGCAAGAAATAAATATTCTCTAAAAGCTTTAGGAAATTCTTTTCCTTGATTGTATTTTTTTTTAGTTTTTCTATTTCTTCTATTGAAAGAGGGCTGTTTTTAAAACCATCTAATTTTGGATTTTGACTTACTTTTAATAAATATTTTATAATCATAATTACTTAATTTTTAATTTTTTCTTTAAACCAGCAGTTCCTTTAATTGTTTCATCAGAGAACACAATGATTTTTACTTTTTTTCCTTTTGATTTTAAATATTCTTCTAACATTACAAACTCTCGGCGGCAACTTCCACAGGTTTTGAAAATATTTTTGGTTTCAATCACAAATTCATCTGCAGTATCAAGGTGTTTTAGTATAAGATTAAAAAAAACCGCTTATTGTGAAGCGGTTTTTTAATATTATTCTTCTATTTTTTCCCAAGATTGAGGGCCAACAATTTCTACTAATTGATTGGTTTTCTCATCAAAACGAGCATAAAAAAATACATCTCCATCATAAGGTTGATTTGATATTGAAACCAAATATGATATTATGTGAAACTTTCCTATCTTTCCATCAATGGTTCCACACTCTCTTAAACCTAAGTAATTAATAGAATCTTGATTAAAGTTTCTATTACTCTTATTTAAAAAGGTTTCTAATTTTTGTTCTAATTCTTTGTTGATCATAATTTTATTTTTTAGGTATTGGAATATTTAGTTGTTCCATTCGAAAGACTATACCATCAAAATATTGGAAAGCATGTCCAAAAGGTGGTGTAGAAATTTCTTGTTTATTTAAGTTATATTTTTTTATATTTTTCATCAATTGATCATACACATATTTCTCTCGTTTATAAAGACGTATCCAATTTTCATTAGTATAATCCTTAAATTCTGTTCCAGCCAAAGGAGCATCTTTTACATATTTTTTAAATCCTATTTTATACATCTCTTCCGCATGAAAATGTTCATGAACTAATATGTATTCTGTTACATCATCAGTATATTTTATGGTATTTGTATTGGCATTAAACTGTGCTAATATACCAGGTTTATCAAACCCATCTACTCTTTCTAGTTTTGTTTCAAATTTTTTCATTAGCAGCTTTGCCCAATCATCTATATCTGCTTTAGATAAAATTTTCCCTCCATATATACCAACTCCTTCAACATTATCCAACACATCATCTAAATGCTTTTTTTCTTTACTTAATAAAGAACGTATCCATTCTATAAAACCTTTAAAACCTTTTTCGCAAGCTTTTACAAATTGTTTTATTAAACTTTGAAAAAGTACTACAAGATCGGTTATGCCAAATGATAATGTTGATAATGCTTCTTTTCCTATAATTTTAAGAAATTGTACACTTTTTTGCGTAAGGGTTTGGGCTGCTTTTATTGCATTACCTGCACCACCTGTAAATATAGCTAATAACGCTCCAATAATAACTTCAAAAACGATATTACCAGCATAATAGGCAATTTGATATTTAGAAATGGCATCTTTTATATTTTCAATATCTTTAGTAAAGCTAAATAATTCTTGAATTGTTTTATCATTAAAGTTTTTAAAATTAGTAATTAACTTAACTAAGCCGTTAAAAATATTTGGTACTTCTGCAAACAGCATGTTTAAAACTTGTTCTAACGATTCTATATGCTTTTTATATTTGGCATATTCTTCGTAATTAGGTACTTTAACAAGCCCAACTAAAAAAGCTATTATTTGTAAAAGAAACTCTAATGTACTTATAAGCCCATTAACAAGCCCGCAAATAAAAGCATTAGCTAGTTTCCAAGTTTCATCAATAATTCCTTTTAATTCTTGTTTTATGGTAGTTATGGCTTGGTTTAAATAAATATTAAAATTTTGAAGTTTACTGATAATAGTTTTAAAACCCGTTGGTAAAAAATCTGCGGTTTCAATTTCTTTTAATAAACTAAGCCCTCCTTGTATTAAAGTTTGCAATACAGAAAAGCCCCCTTCTACTGTAAGTTGTAATGTTTGCGATGTACCTATTAATGGTTTGTAACTTTCTTCATTGTATTTATCTGCAAGGTATCTCTCTTCTCCAATTTGGGCTTTACCCACAGCATTAGCAACATATTCTATAGCTTCAGTTAATACTCGGTTCACACCACCTAAAGCATCACTTAATTCACCTACTGGTGATTTATGCCATGCTGCTAATTTTAGCGCTCGGTATATTTCTATTTCGGTTAAAGAGTTTTTAAGGGGTTTACTATCTACTATTGTTTTAATATACTTTGCTTGAGTTTCTAGGCTATTAACATCCATTGAGACTCTTTCCTCCTTTTTGTGATAAAAGCTTGTTGTCGATTCAGGAAATTTTTTTATGATATTATCATAAAATGCAGAACCAATATTAAGCAAACAAATTTTACCACTAAAGTTAAAGAAACCATCATTTTTTGGTTCTTCATAATACATTCTTAATAAGTCTGTAGGAATAGATTCTTGGTCTTTCTTAAAAGCATCATATACCTCTGTTCCGTTATTGAACTGTATAATATGATTACTATAAGCCATCCCTTCATTTCCTTTATCGTCAATGCCTGTTGAATTAAAATCAGAAATGGGCTTATCGGTTACAATATTTTGCCCGGGTTTTATCCCGTTTTCTGCATAAAAAGGACTTACATATTTTTCTTTTGTTTTTATGCTTTCAAATACAGTAAATGTGTTTGCTGCTTGTTTAAACAAATCTACTTCATCAAAAAAGCTTCGTGTTTTTTGATTTAATATATTATCCATAATTTTTTATGATTTTAGGTTAAAAAGGTGCGGATAAACCGCACCTTAAATATTAAATTTCTGGCGGTGTAGCTGGTACACCTAATGTGTGTTCTTTTAATTTAAAGTTACTGTCGCAGTCTTCACCGTCGCAATCGCAAGGTAGGGCAGAGGTTACCTCTAAACCTATACTTTGTGCCTGTAAAATGGTAAGTGTGGTTGGTACGCGGGTAATCCATGGTTCACCTTCTTCGGTAGCAACAGCTCCTAAAACTTCATCAATAACACTTACAAAAAGTTCATCGTTAATTACAGGTGCTTCGCTTCCGTTCCAGATTTGCCCGGTTTGTAAAAACCATGCAACAGCTGTTTCAAATCCTGGGCGTACGGTAGCTACTACACGTGCCATACCCGATTGCATAAAGCTGCGGAACAAAGCATCGTCTGATTCATTATACTGATATAGATTGTTCCATTGCGTACGGTTTGCCCAATAATATGGATAAAAGGTGTACGACATAATATCCCATTCAAACGCCTGCTCTAAGAATTTTACCAAACTTGCATACTTATCCAGGTTTTCTTGCATAAGTACCTTGTATTTGTCTGCTGTATTACCTTCGTAAAGAGTAATGCCACCCATAACTTTATCATTCAATAAATAAGAAATACAGTTTTTACGCAATGCAATATTTTCAATTTGGCGGTAAAACAATGGGTTGGTTTTATCTTTTTCACCATTCGTTGCAGCAACTTTTGTATTGTATTTCTCTAAAGCGTCTTCATAAGCAGTAATAATAACGTTAAATGTTTCTTGTTGCCATTGTTTATATGCTTCATCAGTACGCTTACATTTTATAGATACTGAAATTGAACCTGAAAAATAATTTGCAAATGTTGCAGAAATTGGTATAATACCTACAAATGAATCTATTTGACTATATGAGTTCACAGATGAATTCGTTGAGCGTACTAAAGGTAGTTTACTTGTGTCACTAAGTTGTTTATTACCAACATTTATAATAACTCCTTTGGCTTCTCTCGGATCATTATCATCAATGGCAGAAAAGATAACTTTAGCTTTTTCGGTTTTATAACCTTCAGGTATTTCTATTTCTTCTTTGAATGATCCATAGTTAATGTGTCTAACTTCCCTTGTAGGATCTAAATCTGCAATTAAAGATTTACCAACAAATATTTCATGTGCAGGTAATGGAGTTATAGCAACATTATATTTAGCAGCCCAAAAACTTGCTATAGTTTCACTTAAATTTCCAGCACTACTCATATTTTGAATTTTAGTAGTCCGTGGATCTTCAGGCATTACAATACTGGTGCTGTTTTTGGTGCCCAGTTTGTGTATGCGTGCCGGTTCGGGTACCATAAACTCAAACATCATGCGTTTACCATAATTTACCATTTGGTTGCTGTACAGCTTATCTACCCAACGGTACACACCTACTACATGGTTTTCGCCTTCACGGTTATCAAATCCATGGCGGTTGGTTTCTTCGTATTCTTCAATAACGGTTTGTATACGTTCTTCTAATACATTGGTTACAATACGGTTTACTGCACGTTCGGTAAGTTCTTGTGCTTTTTGAATGGCTTGATGACTACTTTCTTCTTGTGAATTGTTGGTAGCATAAGAAGCTCCAGCAGTTATACTATAAGAAGGGCTTCCTACTGCCCCACCACTATTATATGTGCCACTTACATTAGCGGCAAAATTCTGATCTTCTCTAGCAATTTTAGAAACCTCACTTTGCATTTCGTAACGAGATGTAGATGCGGTATCTTTAATTTTTTCATGTTGTGATGAGGTGGAACTTGTGGTGGTATTTTCTTTATGGCGGAAACTTCTTGACGATTTTTCACGATATTCACGAGCCATAATGTTTTCGATATGCGATACTTCGCCTTCTTCATAACACTTCACCGTTTGTACTACCTTTTTATAATCGGCAACACCTAATTGTTTTACACCAAAGCCCGAAGGTACATACGGTTCTAAAAGTTTGTCTTCGTTTACTTTGGTAGAACCTTCGGTAGAAATAGGACCGCCAATACCTCTATTAGGTAGTAAAACAGCATCAGAAATCTTGAATAAACTTCCGTCGTTTAAAACAAAATCAATTTTATAAGCAGTTGCATTTGTAGAAGGCAAACGATCTATTTTATCAAAACGATCTACCGATAAAAAATTACCTGTTCGTTTAAACTTGTCTGCCATGATTTGCGACTCGAACACTTCTCCATTTATTGTACGTGTAAAACGGATACTTTCTATTTCATCATCTAAATTCGGGATGTTGAAATTTAACGATACATTCTCCTGAAAATCATTTGTTTTTGATATCAGTTTAAAGCTTAAAGGTTGGCTGTTAATTTCTTCGGTTACCGGCATAAAAAATGATCCGATCTTTACAAAAGGTTGTCCTACCGATGTGTTTTCTATAACCTGTTGGTTTAAGTCATGAATTTTATCAGAAACCGCTTTTGCCCACTGCGTATAATCAGGGAAACCGCTTAACAAATTATCTGCGCCGCTGTATGATACTTCACTGCTGTTTTGGGTTACCTGTGAGAAATCATAATCTAATGAGTAAAGCAAAAGATGAATTTCATGATCGGTAAAAGTGTTTTTTAAATAAGTAATGTTCATGCTTGGCTGCATGTTAAACGCAAATCTTGGTAAATCTATATTCTGTATCGAATCGGGTTGTAGATAAGGGTTGTCTGATGTGTATTTCATTATCTTATCACCCAATCTTTCAGAAGAATTTAACAAGGCATTTTTGACTTGTATTTGATGCTCTGTTACTAAATGCTTTGTATCTGCTACATAACTGTTAATAGCATCATCGTATGCAGTTTTATACTGTTTTTCAAACGTTGTTTGTAAATTTTCAACCTTTGGCAACATTTTCTTTAAATCGGCTGCCATTGTTTCTGCTTGAACTGCTTTTAACTTTTTAGTATCGGCAGATGTAATCGGGCTCTTCTGGATAGAAGGAGCTGCACTTATTGGTGACTGCCATGTAGCGTAATGAAAATCTTCATTAAACAATTCTTGTGGCAATACAGGTTTAGATTTTAATATTTTTTTAAAATCTTCAACTGTATCTACAGTGCTTTTAAGCGCATGGTTTGCACGTAAAATTTTAATCAGCGCATCGCTTATTGATGCCTGGTTTGTATGAAAAATAGCATAGATAACATTTAACCAGATGTTTAATTCTTCTGCATTGCTTAAAGGCATTAAAGGTGTTCCTTCAAACATAGTAAATTGCATATCTACAGATAGTTTGCTTTTGTTTTCAAGAATTTTTACAAGCGGTTGTAACGGATGATTTTTAATATCAACATTATTTAATAAATCAAACGTAGTTGTTTGACTAAAAAAATCTAAAATTGTACTCTTTTTAGAAGTGTTACTTGCTCTTTCGTATACATGGCTAAAAAGATCTGAAGCTAACTCTTCTGTTAACTCAAATATTTTTAATGCTTTTTCTTGTTCATCAATAAGTTGCGTGCCGCGGTAGGCAATCATTTCTAGTACAGTTGTTTTACTTTGTGTGCTCATTGTTTTTAAAGTTTAAAGATTAATATTAGAAACATATCTATGTATTTAAATAAAAACAGTCCTATTTAGAGGCCTCATTGTAAATGGTTTGAGTTTATTTTATATATTTGTGAAATATTTCCATTTTTATGATACAAATATATAGATATAAATCTATACAAAATAATTTATAATGAAAAAAATCTCAATTCAAAAAGAAAGAATTATTCAGTTCCTTGAATATAAAGGAATTACGAAGAATAAATTTTATGTTGAAACAGGAATATCTAATGGTACTTTAGATAAAGTAAGCGGGTTGTCTTTAGAAACAGTAGAGAAGTTTTACAATGTTTATCCAGAAATAAATCCAGACTGGTTAATTACAGGTAAGGGAGAGATGATTAAGAGTGAAAAAAATCTAAATATTATATCTAATAACAGAAAAACCAAAGATGGAAAGGTAGATGAGCAGGAAATTCCTTTATATGATTTTGAAGCTACTGCGGGTTTAAAAGATCTTTTTAATAGTGATTCGCCCCGAAAGGTGCTTGATACTATTAAAATACCAAATATTCCTAAATGTGACGGGGCAATATCTGTTACTGGTGACAGTATGTATCCTTTGCTAAAAAGCGGTGATATTGTATTGTATAAGCAGGTTGCTATTGAAGATGTTTTTTTCGGAGAAATGTATCTGTTAAGTATCCAGTTAAATGAATGGGAAGAATATATTACGGTAAAATATGTACAAAAATCTGATAAAGGAGATGAGTATGTAAAGTTGGTAAGTCAAAACGGACATCATCAACCAAAAGATGTTCTTACTAAAAGCATTACTGCTATAGCCTTAATTAAAGCAAGTATTCGTATTAATACAATGATGTAATAAAAAAGCCAGATTTTAAAATCTGGCTTTTTTATTTTAATAAAACTCCTCGTAAATCAGTTGTGGGAATATCGCTTAAAGATTTGTCGTTTATGGTGTTGGTTTTAAAAACAAAGGTTTTGTCGAACATTTTGTTGTTTAAAAAGTACGAAACAGCAAATTCGTTATTCAATTGCAAAACATTGTTTTCTAACATTTCAAGTTTGGTGATGCTTTTTGGAGCCACTTCATTAAAAGCATGACGAAACGTTCCAGTTGCACGCTGTTCGTTGTTTATGGTGCCGTAAGCGCGAGATACTGCCATGACCATTTCTAAAGTTTCATCGGTATTATTTACAAGATAAACAAACCAGCTGTTTTCCTGAAAATCATCGTTCCATTGCTGTATAGCCGCCAAAAAAACATTTTCCGATTTAGGAAAATCGATATCCTTTTTCATTCTAAAAATTTAAAGAACAAAGGTAATCTAAAACTTTTTAATTGCTTTTTAAGATAAATTATTAAAAAATTATATTAAAGTTTGTGAAATGTTATTTTAATTCGTACATTCGATGATATATTTTTAGTATTTTAAAGAAATAAATTGGTTTTTGGTTAGATTAAAATGATTAGCAAAAATTTGCTATGAAGAAGAAATCGCTCCATTTTTTGGAGCGATTTTTTTTAAATTCTTTTTATAATGAAAATAAGTTCTGTTTTATTATTTTTACACATTAAAGTACAGAACGTTAAGTTTTTTAAATTATTTATACGAAATTCTGTGTTTTTTAGTTATTGTAAAAAATCAATCTATTGAAAACTGTTTCCTTTAAATATATTCCTGTCTTATTTATTCTTTTGGTAGCAATTGCTTGCTCTACCGAAAAAGCAGGTTTTGCCAATAAAAGATACCACGCTACTACCACCAAATACAACGTGCTTTACAACGGTACGGTTGCGTATGACCGTGGAGTAATGGAACTTAAAAAGAAATATGTCGATGATTTTTCGAATCTTATTACAGTTGAACCTGCCCAAAAAGATGAAAAAGCACTGATTATTACAGGTTCTGCAGAAAAAAATCCACATTTTCAACGAGCGGAAGATAAAGCCGTAAAAGCTGCTCAAAAACACTCTATAAATGTTGCCGGAAAAGAACATAACCCGCAGATGGACGAAGCTTATATGCTTTTGGGTAAAGCGCGTTATCAGGATTTGCGATTTGTGCCTGCGGTTGAAGCTTTCAATTACATCATTTTAAAATATCCCGACAGTGATTTGTTTTATGATGCCTTGGTTTGGAAAGAGAAAACCAATTTAAAATTAGAATATTACGGCTTGGCGATACAGAATATCAAAAAGATTTTCAGAGATAGCGAAGCTGCCTTGAAAAATCAGACAAAGGCCGATGCTTACGCCACTTTAGCGCAGGGCTACATTCATTTAGAACATTTAGATTCTGCCAAAATTCCTTTACAACAGGCAATTGATCTAACAAGCGATACCGACGAAAAAGCTCGCTATACTTACATTTTAGGACAGTTGAACAGCAAAACCGGTCAGAAAAGTGATGCGGTTAAAAATTTCCAGGATGTAATAGATTATAACCGCAGAATTTCTCGTGCATTGGTTATTAACGCGCATGCCGAAAAATTTGCCAATCAGGATATTGCTACTGTTGATACTACTGCGTTCGTACGCCAATATTTATCGTTGTTGAATGATCGCGAAAACCGTGCGTATTCAGATATTATCTTTCATCAGTTAGGTGTAATGCACGAAGCTTATGATTTAAAGGATAAAGCCATTAAAGATTACAATATGTCCTTAAAAGTCGGCAAGGCAAATGAATACGTAAAAGTATCCAACTACAACAAGTTGGCGAATATCTACTATCAGAAAAAACAATTCGAAACTGCCGGAAAATATTACGATTCTACAATGGTTTACATGAACCCGATGTCGCGCGAGTATGTTCAGGTAAAGCGTAAAAGAAATAATTTGGTTGATATTGTTCGATACGAGCAAATCGCTCGAAAAAATGACAGTATTCTTAATTTAGTTGGTAAAGACGATACGCAACGCAAGCAGGAAATTGAAAAACTGATCGAAAAACTGAAAGCCGACGATGCAAAAGCTCAACAAGTGGCATCGCAACAAGCAAATCCGCAAATGCCGGGAATGACACCAAGCACAGGTACTTCGTCAAACTTTTATTTTTACAACACCAATACTGTTCAACAAGGTAAAAACGAATTCAATAAAAAATGGGGTAACAGACAGTTAACCGACAATTGGCGTTGGTCATCTGTAGCATCGAGCAGCGGACCAACAATTGCGGCAAATACCCAGCAAAATGAAGGTCAAACAGCAGCGGGAACTCCAACAGAAGAAAATCCGAACGATCCTGCGGTTGCAAGATATAATGTAGATTTCTATCTGAAACAAATCCCAACCGATCAAACAGAATTAACCAATCTTAAAACAGAACGCGACAATGCGTATTATCAGTTAGGATTGTTGTACAGCGATCGATTGGAAGAATATGAAGTTGCAGCCGGTAAATTAGAACACTTGCTTTCTATAAATCCGGAAGTTGGTTTAATCGAACCCGCGAAATATCATTTATATAAAATTTATTTAAAGATCGATCCTACAAAAGCACAGGCAATGTTGGAAGATTTAAAAACAAACCACCCAAATTCAAGATACACGCAGGTGGCAATGAATCCGAATGCTGTAATTTCTACAGATGGATCTCCTGTTGACGATTACAATAAAATTTACCGCTTGTATGCAAATGGTGCTTTTTATGAAACGTTGCAGGAACTGGATACAAAAATACCAACGGTTATTGGCGATGGGATCATCAGTAAATACGAATTGTTAAAAGCTATGACGATTGGTAAACTACGCGGACTGACCAATTACCGTGAAGCGTTGGAATATGTGGCATTAACGTATCCTACAACAAAAGAAGGAAAAGAAGCAGAACGAATCATTGCGAAAGATCTGCCTAAATTACAAGGCTTGTCGTTTAAACGCGATTTATCTAAAAACATAAAAATGGTTTATGCAGTTCCGTATCCGTTAACAGAAGAAGGTAGTGCCTTGAAGTTGAAGTTGGAACAATATGCAAACGACCGCCGACATACCGGACTTATTTTTAGTGCTGATATGTATAACGATAACACTATTTTCTTTGTGCTGCACGGTGTTAAATCGGGTAATATTGCAAAATCGGCACAAATGTATCTGGAATTAGAATCGGATTACAACATTAAACAGAATCCTGTTTTAATAAGTACCGATGATTACGGTGTGGTGCTTATCAAGAAAAACTGGGAAGAATATATTAAGGATGCCGGAAAATAACAAGCTGCCCAAAAAACCAAGTGCTGCCAGTAAGTGGTTGATATTTACATCGATTCCTTTTCAAATGGGTGCAACAATTTATGTGTTTTTCAGGATTGGCGGTTGGTTAGATAAAAAGTATTTAATATATGACGATTGGGGAACAAAAAGTGTAACTTTGCTCGGAATTTTTCTGGCAATGTATCAAGTCATCAGTCAGGTTAATAAATTAAATAAAAATGGGTAAAGCATTAGCTTTTATAGGTCAGTTGGCAATTTTGGCACTGGTTTCTTTCGGTTTGCACTTTTTGTTACAGTCAATCACCAAACACTTGCCTTTGTGGGATAGCGCTTATATGCAGCTTTGGCAAATTTATGCGTTGCAGTTTCTGCTGTCGGCATTATTAATTTTTGCTGTGGTAGGTATTGGGAAAAGCATGCCTCAAAATTTAGGTTTTTTGTTTTTAGGATTCTTAACGTTAAAACTGGTAATTAATTATTTTGCCATTAGCAGTGCGTTGAAAACCAGTACAGCAGATGATTTTTTTAAATATAATTTTTTAGCCGTTTTCTTTTTGTTTATGTTTTTTGATGTGTACGTAACGTATCGTGTTTTAAATCAATCACATTCATCATAAAATAAATAAATAAAAAAAGTTTAAAATACTTCTGTTCGGAAACGATAAATTATGTATTTTTGCACAAAATTTTTGAAACATAAAAAATTTAATCCCGGTATGGTGACTATTAAAAAATCACTTCATTTACTAACAGCTGCTTTATTTGCTTTGATGCCTTTGGTTTCAAATGCAGAAACACCAGTTGTTTCAGCGCATGATTCTTTGCACGCTGCTACTACAGAAACGTCACATGAAACTCATGGTTCACATGATACGCATGCTGAGGTTGATCCAAGTTCAAAAGAATTTGTGAAGGCTTACACACAGCATCACTTAATGGATGATCATTACTATTCGTTTTTTGGAAATGCAGAAGAGCACAGACATTATGGTTTTGGATTACCAGTTATTTTAGTTGATAACGGTCTGAAAGTTTTTATGTCTACAGAAGATTTTGTTTACAAAGGAACAGTTGTAGAAAACGGCGGACAATATTATAAATATTACCACGGTAAAGTTTATAAAACAGATGTTGCGGGTACGATCTCTTACGATGAGCATCATCACCCAACTAATGAAAAACCTTTCGATATTTCAATTACTAAAAATGTTGTAGGTTTATTATTAGCTACCGTATTATTGTTTTTAGGATTTACAGCATTAGCAAAAACTTACAAAGCATCACCAAACAATTTACCTAAAGGAATTGCACGTGCATTAGAACCATTGGTAATTTATGTACGCGATGAAATGGCTCGCCCAAATATTGGTGAAAAAAAATATAAAAAGTACATGCCGTATTTATTATCGGTTTTCTTTTTAATCTTCTTATTAAACTTATTAGGTTTAACGCCACTTGGGTTAAACGTTACAGGAAACATTTCGGTTACAGTTTGTTTGGCATTGTTTACTTTCTTATATGTAAACTTTAGCGGAAACGCAGATTACTGGAAACACATTTTCTGGATGCCGGGTGTGCCGTGGCCAATGAAAATTGTTTTAGCACCAATTGAGGTTTTAGGTATGTTCACAAAACCATTCTCGTTATTAATTCGTTTGTTCGCAAATATCACAGCAGGTCACTCTGTAGTAATGGGTTTAATCGCAGTTGCGTTTGTAATGAAACAAACTTTAACAACGCCGGGTGCAGTAGGTGTATCGTTCTTGCTAACCTTATTCTTAACAGTATTAGAATTGTTGGTAGCATTTTTACAGGCATTCATCTTTACAATGTTATCATCATTGTTTATTGGTTCGGCTGTTGAAGAACACGATCATCATTAATAGAAAAGAAATAAAAGAGTATTAAAATTTTGTTTAATTATATATAAATCATTTATCATGACAATTCCAAATTTAGTAGGTGCTGGTTTAATCGTTATCGGAGCAGGTATCGGTTTAGGTAAAATTGGTGGTTCTGCAATGGACGCTATCGCACGTCAGCCAGAAGCTGCTGGAAAAATCCAAACAGCAATGATCATCATTGGTGCATTATTAGAAGGTTTAGCATTCGGTGCTTTAATCTTAGGAGCTTAATTAAAAAAACAATATCTGTAACGGTTGGTTACAGATATTGTTTAATTAAACAAAAAATTACAGTAAAAAATTAAAAGTTACATTTAAGATATAATGGAAAAGTTAATCAACGATTTTAGTTTAGGTTTATTCTTTTGGCAAGCAATCATCTTAGTAGTTATTATTTTCTTATTAGGAAAATTTGCTTGGAAACCTATCGTTAACGCTTTAGAAGCTCGCGAAGAAGGAATTGCAGATGCTTTAGCAGCTGCAGAAAACGCAAAAAGAGAGTTAACAAACTTAAAAGCAGATAACGAAAAATTATTGGCTGAAGCACGTTTAGAGCGCGATGCAATGTTAAAAGAAGCACGCGAAATGAAAGACAAAATGATTGCAGAAGCTAAAGAAGAAGCTCAGACTGCAGGTGCACAAATGATCGCACAAGCACAGGCATCTATCCAAAGTGAGAAAAATGCTGCAATGGCTGATATTAAAAATCAGGTTTCTACATTATCAATCGATATCGCAGAAAAATTATTAAAAGGTCAGTTAGCAGACAAGCAAGCGCAAGAGCAATTGGTTGGATCATTATTAAACGATATTAAATTAAATTAATAGTACGTTATGACGGGAACAAGAGCAGCCTTAAGATACGCTAAAGCAATTCTTGACGTGTCTAACGCAAAAGGAAATGCCGAAGTGGTTGGTACAGATATGAAAACAATATCTGATGCTATTTCACAAAGCAGTGAGTTAAAGTTATTTTTAGAAAATCCGGTAATTAAAGGAGAATCTAAATTAGCTGCCTTAAACGAAATTTTTGCTTCGGCTAACGCAGATACTAAAAACTTATTTTCGGTTTTATTACAAAACAAGCGTTTAGATATATTAGAAGCAATTACAGCACAATACGCTAAATTGTATGACGAGTTAAAAGGAGTTGAAGTTGCTTATGTAACAACAGCTACACTTTTAACACCGGCATTAGAAGCGCAGGTATTGGCAAAAGTAAAAGAGCTTTCTACAAAAGAAGTTACTATTGTAAACGAAGTAAATAAAGACATTATTGGCGGCTTTATCATTCGTTTGGGCGATATGCAGTACAATGCATCAATTGCAAACAAATTAAGTCAATTAAAAAGAGAATTTAATAATTAAAATCACACACGGTTAACGTGATAAAATAGTCAAACGCATGGCAGCAATTAATCCTGCTGAGATTTCAGCAATATTAAAGAAACAATTATCTGGTTTTACAGCAGAAGGATCTGTAGAAGAAGTTGGTACCGTTTTAACAATAGGTGATGGTATTGCACGTGTTCACGGATTGGCAAACGCACAGTATGGTGAGTTGGTTCAGTTTGAGAGCGGTTTAGAGGCAATGGTTCAAAACCTAGAAGAAGATAACGTTGGTGTTGTTTTATTTGGCCCATCTACAGGTGTAAGCGAAGGATCTATCGTTAAAAGAACAGGTCGTATCGCATCTATCAAAGTAGGTGAAGGTATGTTAGGACGTGTGGTTGATACTTTAGGTAACCCAATCGATGGTAAAGGACCTATCACTGGCGATTTATACGAAATGCCAATCGAGCGTAAAGCTCCTGGTGTTGTATTCCGTCAGCCGGTAACCGAGCCTATGCAGACAGGTATCAAAGCTATTGATGCAATGATCCCGGTTGGTCGTGGTCAACGTGAGTTGGTTATTGGTGACCGTCAAACAGGTAAAACTACTGTTTGTATCGATACCATTTTAAATCAAAAAGAATTTTACGATGCTGGTAAACCAGTATTCTGTATATATGTTGCTGTTGGGCAAAAAGCATCTACAGTAGCAAACATTGCAAAAACATTAGAAGAAAAAGGCGCAATGGCTTATTCTGTAATTGTTGCTGCAAATGCATCAGATCCTGCTCCAATGCAGGTATATGCTCCAATGGCAGGTGCTGCAATTGGTGAGTATTTCCGTGATACAGGTCGTCCTGCATTAATCGTTTATGATGATTTATCTAAACAAGCGGTAGCTTACCGTGAAATGTCTTTGATTTTACGTCGTCCACCAGGTCGTGAGGCTTATCCTGGAGACGTTTTCTATCTTCACTCTCGTTTATTAGAGCGTGCTGCAAAAGTAATCGGTGACGATGAAATCGCAAAAAACATGAACGATTTACCAGAATCGTTAAAGCCAATCGTTAAAGGTGGTGGTTCGTTAACTGCTTTACCAATTATCGAAACACAAGCTGGTGACGTTTCTGCATATATCCCAACAAACGTAATTTCGATTACAGACGGACAGATTTTCTTGGAGTCTGATTTATTTAACGCAGGTGTACGTCCGGCAATTAACGTAGGTATTTCGGTATCTCGTGTTGGAGGTAACGCGCAAATTAAATCAATGAAAAAAGTTGCAGGTACATTAAAATTAGACCAAGCACAATTCCGTGAATTAGAAGCTTTCGCGAAATTTGGTTCTGATTTAGATGCAGTAACTTTAAACGTAATCGAAAAAGGTCGTCGTAACGTTGAAATCTTAAAACAAGCGGTAAACGATCCGTATTCTGTAGAAGATCAGGTTGCGATTATCTATGCAGGTTCTAAAAACTTGTTGCGTAACGTTCCTGTAGAAAAAGTAAAAGAATTTGAAAAAGAATTCTTACAAGTATTAAACTTATCGTACCGCGATACTTTAAATGCGTTAAAAGCAGGTAACTTATCTGATGATGCTACAGCTACATTAGAAAAAGTTGCAAAAGAAGTATCGTCTAAATACTAATAAAAGTATAGAGTAGTTAGTATTGAGAATCTAGATTTCTAAGTTCTCAATACTAATATCTAATTTCTTTGTCTTAATTCTATTAAAATGGCAAACTTAAAAGAAATACGTAACAGAATAAACTCGGTATCATCAACCATGCAGATTACATCTGCAATGAAGATGGTTTCTGCTGCAAAATTAAAAAAGGCGCAAGATGCTATTACAGCTATGCGTCCGTATGCAGAGAAATTAACCGAATTAATTCAGAATATCAGTTCAACATTAGAAGGCGATGGTGCTGGTGTTTACGCTGAACAACGCGAAGTAAACAAGGTTTTGTTAGTTGTGGTTACATCAAACCGCGGATTGTGTGGTGCTTTTAATGCAAATGTTATTAAAGCAACGCGTACGTTAATTGATAAAACTTACGCAGATAAGCAGGTTGATGTATTAACAATTGGTAAAAAAGGTTTTGATTTGGTTGGAAAAACCGAAACTGTTTTTGCAAACCGCAGTGATTTGTTCGATGCCTTAACGTTTGTGAATGTTGAAGCAGTTGCACAACAGATTATGGATGCATTTATTGAAGGTACGTACGATAAAGTAGAATTGGTGTATAACCAGTTTAAAAATGCAGCTACACAAATTGTACAAACAGAGCAGTTTTTACCTTTAAAGCCAATTGAAACAGAATCAAACGTAACGGTAGATTATATTTATGAGCCTTCTAAAGAAGAAATCATTTTAAATTTAATTCCGGCGTCATTGAAAACGCAGTTGTACAAAGCAGTTTTAGATTCTAACGCGGCTGAACACGGCGCACGTATGACGGCTATGCACAAAGCAACCGATAATGCAAAAGATTTACGGGATCAGTTAAAATTAACGTATAACAAAGCACGTCAGGCTGCTATTACAAACGAAATCTTAGAAATCGTTGGTGGTGCCGAAGCATTGAATAATTAATACGTTTTTTTAAAACATATTTTAAAAACCTTTATCAATTACGATAAAGGTTTTTAATTTTTTAAAATTACAGAAGATGAAAAGCTATAATAAATTTAAAAGACTCTTCCCTTTCATTGTTTTAATTATTTTAGTCTTAATTTTTTTTGCTTATCTCAACACATACATAAAACAAAAATATGAAGTTCAATTACATGGTATTGTAAAGAACATTGATGAGAATGTTGTAAATGCTGGAATGAGAAGACTTAAAAATGAAAGGATATTTTTGATTGGATTTTCAATATCTTTAATAATCATAGCTGTTGTAATTGTTTATAAAGATGATAAAAAATAGAAAATAGTTTAAAATGATAGGTTTCGCAATATTATTAATTTTTGCTTTTATACTAGATTACTTTATGTATACAAGATTAAAGCCATTAACAGTTTTTCCTAAAAAGGCTGAAATTTTGTTGTCTGCTCTCGCATTAAGCTTATTAGCATTAGGTTTAATACTTGAAGTATTTAAAATGAATGATATTTTTATGATATTATTTTTGTGTATAGGTATGGTAATTACTAGATTTTTTGACGCAATGAATTTAAGTAAAGAACGTAATCAACTAATTCTTTTTAAGTATTTATTGGAAGTTATGCTCGTATTTTGCATTATTACTCAATTTGCTTATATATGGGATAGAATGCTTTCCGTTTAATATAAAAAAACCTTTATCTTTATTGATAAAGGTTTTTTTTATGGAAACAATTGTACTTTACAAATACGGGGAGTTTTATCTAAACAATCAATTTTTATTTGAAACAAACGTTATAAGAAAATGGTTTGTTAGAGAGAAATACCAAATAATAGATGCTTTTGGTAAGGTTCAGTTGTTTTTCTACATAAAGCATGGTTTCGGGTTTAACAAAATTGTATTTTTAGAGAATAATTTTTCACTTTTGTATGAATTTGTTCAAAAGAAGAATAGTTTTTATTGGATATATAATGAACATATATATTATATAAAGCAGCCTTTTTCATTTTCTTACAAAATTGAATTTTATAGAGATAATGAGTTAATAGGAAGTTCTTTAAAAAATTCTTTTTGGAAATCGTATTTTGATCAATTAAGTTTTTCTTTTTTAAATTTTATAACTGATGAAGAAATTGAGCTATATTTAATTCTTTACGCTATCCATTATGCATTTTTGGAATTGGAGATTAAAATTACATGAACTTATGAAAAAATCAATAAAAATAACTATTCCTAAACCTTGTGGAAAACAAGAATGGAGTTCGGAATTTATTTCTAACAGAGAACAAATGTGTTTGCTTTGCAGTGAAAAGGTTTTTGATGCAACAAATCTTTCAGATAATCAATTACGTAAGTTGGTTAGTCAAAAAGACCGACCAAAATGTATGAAGTTTAAACAGTCTCAATTAAACCGACCTTTATGGGTTTCTTCAAATCACTTTAATTACAAGCAAATTTCTAATGCTTTTTATGGATTGTTGGTCGCTGGTTTGGTAGTGTCGTGTTCTGTACAGAAGCAACCACAAAAATCTATTGCTTTTTATGAAGAACTATTCCAAACCAATCATTTTTTCAGCGATACATTGAAATATGTAGTTAGAGGTATTGTAGTTGATTATAAACGACACGATATTCTAGATAATGTTAACGTCACCATTTATACAGATAATTACTATCATAGTGTTATTGTAAACCCATCAGGTCAATTTAAAATCGAAATCCCGAAGTCAAAAATATCGGATACTATTTATTTACATCTGAATGGACGCAGAAACGAATTTTATGTAGGACGTTTTAGAGAATATTATGACGGCATTTTTGAAATTAAAAAGGAGGAACTTCCTTTAAATAAAGTGTTCATTTTGGAAGAACCAGAACCTATTTATATTGGTTATTATGAAGTTGAAAAATAATTATAACACTATCTGAAAAGCATCTCTTGGTGAACCATCAGTAACATAAATAACGCCGCAATACGTAAAACCGTACTTTTTAAAGAAGTTCTGCATAGGCAGGTTATTGTTGTTGGTATCAACCCGAATGTTGTTAATCTGCGTAAAACAATAATCAAAACAAGCTTTGGCTACACCTTTAGCTTTTCCGTTTGCTGCCAGTCTGTGAATTACGCCGTAAGGTTCGTTATTCAGCCATTTTCCGTTGTCGATGACGTTGTAAGTCGGTTCCGGATTATCGCCTTTTAAAAACGAGAAATAACCCACAATTTCGGTATCGTTCCAACAAATGTATCCTATGTTTTGATTGATGTCGTTAAGAATAACTTCTGCCGACGGATATCCGTTAATCCATTGGGTAAGGTTGCCGTTGGCACGCATAATGTTGCGGGCATCGTCAATAACCTGCATAATGCTGTTTAAATGTTCGGGTTTTGCAATTTCTATCGTCATAATTTATTTTGAAAATAAAGCGGTAATTTTCTTTTTATCGCCCACAAGCCATAAAATATCGCCTTTTTGTAAGGTAAATGTAGGCTGCGGATTTAAAATGCGCTCGCCATTGCGTTCTATTCCGGCAATAATACTGTTGCTGTTTTCACGGATTTTACTTTCACGAATCGATATTCCGTTCAACGCTTCATTGGTCAGTTCAAAACCTTTCAGCACAATTTCGGTATGGTAATCAACAGATCCTACCAACGATTTATCAACAAAAAGTTCAAAATCTTTTACCTGTTCGTCGGTTCCAATCACGTACACAATATCTTTCGGGAAAATTTTTTCGTCTTTATCCGGAATATTAATAACCAGATCGCCACGTTTAATAATGGCGATATTTACACCCAATTCTTCACGTACTTTTAGTTCATTCAACGTTTTACCGGCAATCAGCGATTCCTGCGGAATTTCAAAAGTAGTCATGTGTCCGTCCCAAGGCGTTAAATCGCTTTTGTTTCTAATGGCTTCGGATCTTTCGCGGTCATTAAAATTCTCTATAAACTGATGTTGGATCTTTCCATACATAATCTGAATCCTCTTGGGAAATAAAACCGCAAACGCAATTAAAACTGCCAATACAATCACGCCAGTCAACGGATTGATTAGTTCGTTTATCATTATAAAAACAATGACAATACACAGTAAAATTCTAAACAATGCAATTAAAATAAGTGGTGTAATATTTTTACTGTCGCTTTTTAACTGATTTAACGACTTAATGGCAACTCTTTGTAACGCCAATGCATACAAGAATGGCAAAAACGCCACAACGGTTAAAAATATGTACAGATAATAGGTAAATGCGCCGCTTGACAGTGGAATTAAATAGTAAATGCTTACGAAGACAATACCTGCAATGATTACCGAATGAATGACGATGTGGGATGCAACGTCGGAAATATATTTTTTCCAGTGATTTGTTTTATCAATGGTTTGTGTTGCCGACGAATAATTGTCTAACTTATCTTCCCATTTTTTTGGCAGGATAATTTTTAATTGATTGTATGCTTTTAAGGAATTTTTGATGAAAAACGGAGTGGTAAAAGTGGTAATTGCCGAAACTGCAACTACAATAGGATAGAGGAAACCGCTTGTTACGCCCAATGTCATACCCAACGTGGCAATGATAAACGAAAATTCCCCGATTTGAGCCAAACTCATTCCTGCCTGAACCGACTGTTTTAAAGGCTGACCAGAAAGTAACGCACCCATTGTAGTAGCAATTGTTTTTCCGAAAATGGTAACAATGGTAATTATAAGTACTGGAAAAGCATATTCTTGAAGTGTATCTAAATTAATAAGCATACCAACCGATACAAAGAAAACCGCACCAAATAAATCTTTTACAGGCTTCACTAAGTGTTCGATCTGTTCTGCTTTGGTTGTTTCTGCTATGATCGATCCCATAATGAAAGCACCCAACGCCGGAGAAAAACCTGCAGCGGTTGCCAAAATAACCATCATTAAACACAATGCCAGCGAAACAATTAAAGTAGTTTCTTCATTTAGCAAATTTTTGGTTCTTTTAAGCAGCGTAGGAATTAAAAAGATTCCTGCCAAAAACCAAAGTATTAAAAAGAATGCCAATTTAAAGATCGATTCCATTAGTTCAACGCCCGAAAACTGCTGCGACACGGCTATTGTTGACAGTAAAACCATCAATAAAATAGCAACGATATCTTCTACAATCAGCGTTCCGAAAACCACACCGGCAAATTTCTGGGTTTTAACACCCAATTCATCAAATGCCCGCAGAATAATGGTTGTGGATGACATGGAAAGAATAGCACCTAAAAAAATACTGTCGATGAAATTCCAACCGAGCAATTTTCCGGTTGTGAAACCCACAATAATCATGGTGATGATTTGAACAGCGGCGGTCATACTGGCGGATCCACCCACTTTAACGAGTTTTTTAAAACTGAATTCGAGTCCTAAACTAAAAAGTAGAAAGATTACTCCTATTTCTGCCCAAACTTCCACGTTTCCCATATCTTGAACGGTGGGAAATAACGGAAAATGCGGACCTGCCAAAAAACCAGCGATTAAATAGCCTAAAACCAAAGGCTGTTTTATCTTTTTAAAGATTAAAACGGCGACTCCGGCAGTCATTAAGATCAAACCTAAATCGGAAATTAACGGATATAAATGATGTGATGTTTCTACGGCTGCTAGCATAAAAGAGTACGCAAATATTTGTTTTTAAAGATACAAAAAAGCGATGTTGAATTGTACAAAAAAACGCCTTCTGATGAAGAAGGCGTTTAAAATATTCGAATTAATTTCTATTGAAATTTAACGTTGTCTATTTGTATAGTTGATGTTACTGTTTTTGAACCTGAATATTCAAATACAATGTATCCGTTACCTGTAACCGTGCTTGGGAACTGGTAGTTACCACTTGGCGTAAAGTTAGGTGCATAACCACTTGCAGTACCTGTAGAATAAGTAAATTGCGAGGTAATGTTTGTAAAATTAGCTGTGTTAATATAATCGCCATAGCTGTAATTAGCAGCAGGTACATAATAAACGTTTAATACGTTTCCTGTGTAATATCCATCTTTCGTGTCAAAAGACATGCTGTTGTTTCCGTTAAACTGTACCGGTACAATAAAGTAACTTTTTGTAGTTTCGGCACTGTTTCCAAATGCTGTTAACTGAATGTATTTATTGTTTTGGAAAGTTTTAACTGCCCAATATCTTCCACCAAAAGTATAATCGTTACCATATTGAGGGAAAGCACTTGCTGTTGCAGCTACTTCAAAAGACTCGAAGTTTTCGTTTACGGTTGGTGTAAAAGTCATGTTTGTACCACCAATGATAGTTACCGGTCTAATACGTGCATCGGTTAACTGAATGTCGTTAAAAGTACGTGCCATGAATTGGTAATCACTGTTGAATTTTGTAAGAACTCCGCGTACTTTACCGTTACTTTCTGATACTACTTTGCTTGCAAATTTAGCAAATTCACTTGTTCTGAAAATCATTGTTCCCGTAGGATCAATAAGGTTGTGGTTTGTTGCTCCACCCAAAACATTGTTTGGATCGTAATAGGTTTTACCAACAGCACTGTCATCAAACTGCACTTTTTCAATTTCAACCAACGTGTTAATGTAGTTGTCGTTTTTAAGATCAGCCAACGTAATGGTTTTTACTAAATCTGCTTCAGGAACTGAAACGCTCGAAGCAAATACTTTTTTGTAGAAATCTTGCGGACGCATTCTGCCTACACTTGTTTCCTGATAGATATCGCCCAAAACCAATGAACCGTGTACAATAGAAAAATAAATATCTTTTAAATAGATATACACTTTACGACCAGGAGCGATATCGTTACTGATGTTGTACATATCAATCGAAATAGAAAAACCTTTGGTTCCTTCTAAATTTTGCAATGATACCGATTTATAGAACGTTCCGCCTTCATCGCTTGATGATACATAGGCCTCCAAAATATCATTTTCGGTATATTGCTGTAAAGTGGTGTTCGCTTTAGCGTATAATTCTTCTAAAGTAACTGTTGCCGTAGCTTGGTGGTATTTAATTTCTGGGGCAGAAACATCGTCGTTGTTTGCACAACTTGTTGTTACTAATGTTGCAACCAATGCCAATGCTGCAAACGTATATTTTATTGCTTTCATATCTTAAAATTAAAATACTTTAATATTATCTATCATGTACGCGCCTGCATTTGCACTTGCTGTTCCTCCTGTTGCTTTAAAAGCAATGTAAATATTTCCGCTGTATTCTTGTAAACTTACTGCACCCGAATTAAAGAAATCGTAATTAAAACCGCTGCCAATTTTTGGTCCGGTAAAAGTTACACTTTTCCATGTTGCTGTGTTTACATCACCTGTAAAATCTGTAGAAATTAATACTTCTAAAAAGTTTTTTTCTACATTTACAACGTGGTGTTGTGCTGTTTGAAAAGTTAAACGTTTTTTAACTGCTGTGTCTACATTAATTGCAGGGGTTACAAACCACGCTACATTTAAGGTTTCGTTACTGTTAAAAGGCGAAAATTCGTAATACGCATTACCTTGGTACGAATTTGAAAACCATTTTTTAGTTCCGCTTTCTGCAACGTTTGTAAAAAGTGATTCATTAAAAGTACCATCGATTACTTTTTGGAAATCTTCTATATAAATTGTTGGGCTGTATGTTGGTAAATCCTGTTCGTCTTCTGGTGAACAAGCTGTAAATATACTTGCGAAAGTTAAAACAGCTACCGGGAATATATATTTTAATTTTTTCATTATCACTTTAAATTAAAAGTTGATGTATAAGTTTAAGAAATAGGTTCTGCCGAAACCATAGAAATATTTAGGGCCAAATGTGCGGGATCCGCTTGCGTGATCCATTAATAATTCGCGGTAGTTAGCGTTACGTGCTTGTTCAAAACCGCCCGTTTTGTATTCTAAACCTAAAACGTTGTTAACCGATGCAAAGAAACCAAAGGTTTTACCATTTATTCTCCACGATTTTCCACCTTGAAGGTTTACTAAGAAGATATCGTCTAACTTTTCTTGTTTTAATAAATTGCGTGCTACGTTTGTATCAACATCGTTAAAAGCTGCGCCACCCTGACCTGGTTCGTTAAAGAAATTGTTTGTACGTAACAAAGGCGAAATATCTAAATAAATATCAGTTAAAAAGTTCGCATTTGCACCAATCCACCAGTAGTTCGGGTCGCGGTATTCAATTCCTAACGAATAAGCTTGCTGTGGCGTTCCTGCAACACGGTAGTTTTTAATATAACTTGTTCCGTAGTTTACCATTGGGCTTAATCCGTTTTCACGACGACCATCAACATTCAAATAAACATCTGCATTGTCTGAATAAATTGCCTGACCATAGTTTGCTGCAGCAGTCAATTTTATTGTTTTAGTTGCCTGATATTCTGCACCTAATTCAATACCCATACTTTGTTTGCTAATTCCGCGTGTAATTTCTGCTACGAAATCGCTGCTTGTTTCATCGTCCATTTCAATATCGATACCATCGGCATAGAAGAAAGATGTTCTTGTAGCATCTTTAATTTCGTTGAAATAAGCACCAACACGTCCTTTTAATTTAGGCGTACGAATGATGTAGTTAATATCTGAACCAAATACTTTTTCATCGGTTAATCCGTTTACTGTTGCATCGCTTATACGAACGTTAGAGTAGCTGTTACGGATTGATGGTGCCTGCGTGTAATAACTTGCATTGAAGTTGAAAACATGCTGACCTGTTAATTTATAAGTCGCTCCTCCTTTTAAACCGTAGTTTTCGAATGATATTTTTTGACCTTTTCCGAAAGATGAATCTGCGTATAATGCATTTTTGTACAATCCTTCACGTTGGTATTCTGTGTAAGATGCATTTTGACCTAAATAGAAATCGAATTTACCAAAGTTGAATTGAAACTGTGTGAATAAATCAACCACATTTGCGTGCATAATATAGTTGTAACCATATTTGTCGCCTTCGTAAATTCTACGGTTTGGGTTGTTTAAATCAGATGCCGAAAATTCTTCTTTCAAGAATGTATCGTTATCAATTAAATATCCGCCACCCAATAAATCAAGCATTTCCTGGTAGCTTTCTGAACGTAAATTGCGGTATGTTAAACCTGCATTAAATCCAACTACATTAGAAATTTGTGTATTAAACAACGTGTTCGCTGTTAATTGGTTGTCTTGCATAACATCGGCATACAAAGCGTTTACTGCATAGCCTTTATTTGCATTTTGAAGGTATAAACGATCCCAGTTAATTTGCGAATTAGCCAAGAAATCTTCTCTGTTGCGTTCTGCATTCTTAAAATCAGGAGTCCAAATTGGTGTTGATCCATCTGTATTATGGAAATTCAAATAATAACTCGGTAAATTTTTGTAGTAAGTAGGATCAGGATTGTTTGCTCCGTTTGTTTCTAAACGACTGTTTGAAATCTTACCAAACTGATACGATACATTCGTGTTTAAAGTCGATTTTTCGCTGATATCCCAATAGTGGCTCAATATAAAAATTGGTTCTTCTACGTCTTTATCACGTGAATTACGTTTTTTACCATCTTGCCAACCCCAATATGAGTTGTACTTGTAACCTTTTAAATCTACAACTTCTTGTGTGTTAGGTCCGTTTTTACCACGACTGTTTTGTGCATAAATAGCAGACAAGTTTAAGCTGTGGTTGCTGTTAATTTTCTTTTCAACAGCCAAGAAAAACGATTTTGCATCGTAATCTGTTCCGTCAAAGAAACCGTCTTTAGCCATACGGTATGAAGCAGATCCAGCATAAGCCCATCCGTTTTTGTTCATTCCCGAACCGTAAGTAATCATTCCACGACCACTGTAATTGGTGTTAGCACCAGAAAGTGAAACACGTGTTCCGGTACGCATAAAAGATGCACGGGTGTTAATTGCCTGAATACCTAAAATACCGCCAAAAGTATAATCGTTCGGTATAGAACCATTTATGAACTCTTGGTTACGTGTAGCATCGTTTAATCCACCCCAGTTAGAAAACTGCGGACGACCATCGAAAATTTTGTTCATAGAAATACCGTTTATAAAGATATTTCCATACTCATTGTCTAACCCTCTAATTCTGAATCGGGCTTGACCCCAGTTAAAAGCTGCCGCCTGACGGAATGGGTCACGTGATGCCTGTAACAATCCAGATGTAGTTTCAGATCCCGAGTTGTCATCTCCCAAATCATTTTCGGTAAGGGTAATTAAACTTAATTGTTGTTCAGAAGTTAAATCTTCTTCCAAATAAATGGTGCCTAAATCAATATCCGCTTCGGTAGTTATATCCAAAGTAAATCTTTTTTGAACATAACCTGTAAAGTTGATGTAAAGCACCTGATTGCCCGAAGTAGGGTTTGCAATTTCAAATTCACCTTGCTGGTTTGTAGTAGCCGATAAATTTGTGTTGGATAAATTTGCCGTTACATTGAATAGAGGTTGCTGTGTTTTTGCATCAACAACAACTCCGCGTAACGCTGTGCTTTGTGCCCAAGCTGTAACGGTAAATAGCACTAGCAAAGTACTAAGTAGTAATTTTTTCATAAAAACCTAAAAATAAGCTGTTTAAAGTTTTGTAAGTTTAAACTAAACTTAACATGGTGCAAAGGTAGTTATTTTATAAATATTAACTAATTTTGCCCTCAGGATTATCAAAAACTTTATAATAACTTAATAATGGGCATGAAAATTAAACTATTATCAATACTGGCATTCTTTGCAGGTACAGCGTTTGCACAATCTCAGCAGAAATCTTATGCGGTGCATACTGTTGCTTTTTACAATGTTGAAAACTTGTTTGATACCATTCGCGATGAGAAAATTTATGATGAAGAATGGACACCGAAAGGCGAAAGAAACTGGGATGGGAAAAAATATCAGCAAAAATTAGAAAATTTAAGTCGAGTAATTGCCGAAATTGGTACAGATGACAACCCAAATATGCCGACAATTTTAGGGGTTAGCGAAATTGAAAACCGTAAGGTGTTGGAAGATCTGGTAAATATGCCAAAACTTAAAAAAGCTAATTACGGAATTGTTCATTTTGATTCTCCGGATCGTCGTGGTATTGATGTGGCTCTTTTCTATCAAACTAAACATTTTAAGCCAACAAGCTCAAAAAATATTCCTTTATATATTTATGATCCAACCGATACTAAATATAAAGAAAGCAACAACGGGAAGGGTAAACGCGTTTACACCCGTGATCAGTTACTGGTTACCGGTTTGTTAGATGGTGAAGAAATGCACTTTATAGTAAACCACTGGCCATCGCGTTCGGGTGGCGAGAAAAAAAGTAGTCCAAACCGTGAGGCTGCGGCAGCATTGAACAAAAAAATCATCGATTCGTTATATAATATCAACCCAAATGCAAAGGTTTTTACAATGGGCGATTTAAACGACGGACCTTATAATAAATCGGTAAAAGATGTTTTAGAAGCAAAAGGGAAAAAAGACGATGTAAAAAAAGGCGGAATTTTTAACCCAATGTACCAGTTGTATAAAGAAGGTCACGGAACAATTGCGTACCGCGATGCCTGGGATATTTTCGATCAGATTATTTTCACAGAACCACTTTTAAGTAAAGATTATTCAAGCTTCCGCTATTGGAAAGTAGGCATTTTTAACAAACCGTTTTTAGTGCAGAAATCAGGTCAGTATAAAGGTTATCCGCTGCGAAACCAATTAAGCGGCGAACCAGGATTTAGCGATCACTTCCCTGTTTATATTTATTTGATTAAAGAGAAACAATAAAAAAAAGCTGCCTTTTGGCAGCTTTTTTTAGTTTGTAGAAAATTTGAATACGACTGTAAATTAAAACCTATGCCAATTTTAATTTTTTACTTATATTAGATTTTTGTAAAATGCTATAAAACGTTAACACGTTATTATGCGCAACGAAAATATAGTATCTTTACACAAATTTTTTATTAATTAATATAAACAGCGCAGGCTGTTCAATATATATGGCATGTACAAATTGTTCTACTAAAACAAACGATTCTGGCATTCCAAAAGGTTGTGGTAGCAAAGGTTCTTGTGGAACCGACAGTTGCAATAAGTTAAGTGTGTTCGATTGGTTGTCGAATATGCACTATCCTTCGGGGTTTGAACCTTTTGATGTAGTTGAAGTTCGTTTTAAAAACGGTAGAAAAGACTTTTATAAAAATATCGATAAACTGGCATTGCAAATGGGCGATGTGGTAGCAACCGAGGCAAGTCCGGGGCATGATATCGGAGTAGTAACTTTAGCCGGCGAGCTGGTTAAGGTGCAAATGAAGAAAAAAAAGGTAGATCCGTATGGCGATACCCTAAAAATATACAGAAAAGCAACGCAGAAAGATATTGATATTTGGAGCGATGCCCGCAAGCGTGAAGAACCAATGAAAGTTCGTGCTCGTGAAATTGCTATTGAATTAAAGCTGGAAATGAAGATTTCCGACATCGAATTTCAAGGCGATGCATCTAAAGCAACCTTTTATTATACGGCGAACGATCGTGTAGATTTCCGTCAGTTGATTAAAGAATTTGCACGTACATTCAACACCCGTATCGAAATGAAACAGGTAGGTTTCCGTCAGGAAGCTGCTCGTTTGGGCGGTATCGGATCATGTGGTCGCGAATTGTGCTGTTCTACCTGGCTAACCGATTTTAGAAGCGTAAATACTTCGGCGGCGCGTTATCAGCAGTTATCGTTAAATCCGCAAAAATTGGCGGGTCAGTGCGGTAAATTAAAATGTTGTTTAAATTACGAGTTGGATACCTATTTGGATGCCTTAAAAGGAATGCCAGATAGTGAAACCAAACTGCAAACTAAAAACGGAGAGGCATATTGTCAGAAAATTGATATTTTCAAACAAGTTATGTGGTTTGCATACCCGTCTAACGGAGCAAATTGGTATAAAATCGAAGTTCCGCAGGTTAAAGAAATTCTTGCCTTAAACAAGCAGGGACAGGTTATAGAAAACATTGAAGATTACGTTGTAGAAGAAGAAAACAATGCATCTGTTCAAAGTGTAGCAACTACTGAAGATAGTTTGTCGCGTTTCGATGAACCTAAACGTAAAAAGCACGCTCCGCGTAACAAGAAAAAGCCTGTAGGCAATACGGTAGAAAAACCTGCTGCAACTGTTGCAACCGATGTTAAAAGAGCACCACGTTCAAACGAAAATGCTTCAAGACCACCGCAAGCTCAACAATCAAAGCAGCAAAATCGTCCGCCGAGAAACAATCAGCCAAAAGTTCAGAATAATCAGAACAATCCAAATAATCAAACCGAAAAGCCAAAACCGGCTGTTCAAAATAACGCACCTATAAAATCAAACGAAGAAGGTGCCAGTAAAAATCAGGCACGTAAAAAGAATTTTAAACGACCTAATAAAAACAACGGAAACAACCCAAACAGTAAACCAAATGATAACAAACAATAAAAGAAATCTCTTTAAATTTGTTGCCTTATCAACAGTAATGGCATTTACAGCTTGTACTACGACCGATTTTTTTAACGAATACAAATCATTGCCAGACGGTTGGAAAAAAAGCGAACCTACTGTTTTTGATTTTGAATCGTTAGATACCATAACAAAGCACGATGCGTACATAAATATTCGTACAAAAAGCGATTATCCGTACAGCAACCTGTTTTTAATTGTGAAGATGTTTCCGCCCGAAGGCGTTGCAACGGTTGATACATTGCAGTATCAAATGGCAAATGCCGACGGAACCATGTTGGGGACCGGTTTTACCGATGTTAAGGAACACAAGCTTATCTGGCGAAAAAAAGTAGTGTTTAAAAAGCAGGGTGTTTATAAAATTGAAGTAGAACATGCCATGCGAAAAGTAAATGAAGTAAAAGGCGATGCAGTTTTAAACGGCATTACCGAAATTGGTTTACAAGTACAATAATTATTCATAAGACATTATGGAAAAAATAGAAGATTCTAAAAAGAAGGAACTATCTACCAACAGAAAATTTCTGCGTTTATTCTGGAAATTGTTCGGTGCAGGTGTTGCCTTTGTTATATTGATTTTTGCCTTTGCCAATTGGGGAATTTTTGGCGCGATGCCAAGTTTCGATGAATTGGAAAATCCGGAATCAAGTGTAGCAACTGAAATTATATCGGCAGACGGAAAAACATTAGGTAAGTTTTACCTTGAAAACCGCGTGCCTGTTAAGTATGAAGAATTACCGGAACATTTGGTTGATGCTTTGATTTCTACCGAAGATGAGCGTTTTCGTTCACATTCTGGGATTGATGCCCGTGGAACCATGCGTGCTATTTTCAGTGCCGGATCAAGTGGTGGAGCAAGTACAATCAGTCAGCAGTTGGCAAAAAACCTGTTTCACGGAAGTTCGGGTTCAACTAACAAGCTTTTTCGTGTAATTCAAAAGGTAAAAGAGTGGATTATTGCCGTAAAATTAGAGCGTCAATACACCAAAAACGAAATCATTGCCTATTATCTTAATACGGTAGATTTTGTTAGTAATGCGTACGGAATCCGTTCGGCGGCTAACATCTATTTTAATAAAGAACCTAAAAAACTAACGGTAGAAGAAGCTGCTGTTTTAGTAGGAATGCTTCAGGCACCTTCTCGTTACAATCCGCGTTTTAATCCGGATCGAGCAGAAAATCGTAGAAACATTGTTTTGGCGCAAATGGCTAAAAACGGTAAAATTACCGAAGCCGAAAAAGAAAAATATCAGGCAAAGCCTTTAAAAATCAATTATACACCAGAAACGCATACAAAAGGTTACGCAACGTATTTTAGAGAATATTTGCGTGATTATATGCGTAAATGGGTAAAGGAAAATCCTAAAAAAGACGGGTCAACGTATGATATTTACCGCGACGGTTTGCGTATTTATACCACGATTGATTCTCGTATGCAGGAATATGCAGAAGAGGCGGTAGAAATGCACTTGTCTAATTTACAGAAAGAATTCTTTAAGCAACAAAAAGGCAATAAAAATGCTCCGTTTATTCAGATCAATCAGGCAGAAACCAAGAAGATAATCGACCGTGCAATGCGTAATTCTGAACGTTGGCGACAAATGAGCTCACAAGGTAAAGAAGAGGAAGATATCATAAAATCGTTCGATGTTAAAACCAAAATGGCGATTTTCACTTGGAAAGGTGAAAAAGATACGTTAATGACACCGCGAGATTCTATTGTTTACTACAAACATTTCTTACAATCGGGTATGATGTCTATGGAACCTGTTACAGGTAACGTGAAAGCCTGGGTAGGAGGGATCGATTACAAACATTTTCAATACGATCACGTTGCACAAGGTGCACGTCAGGTTGGATCTACCTTTAAGCCGTTTGTTTACGCAACAGCTATCGATCAATTAGGAATGAGTCCTTGCGATTATATTTACGACGGACCTTTTACCATGCCTAAAGGACGTTATGGAATTCAACAACCGTGGTCACCTAAAAACTCGGCAGGTAAATATTACGGTTCCGTAACAATGAAATATGCTTTGGCACAATCATTAAATACTGTTACAGCTCGTTTAATGGATCGTGTTGGTCCAAAAGCGGTGATTGATTTATGTAGAGATTTAGGCGTAAAATCGGATATTCCGGCTTCTCCGGCAATTGCTTTGGGAGCCGTTGAAATTACGGTTAGCGATATGGTTGCAGCTTACAGCACGTTTGCAAATCAGGGAGTTTACGTAAAACCGCGTTTTGTAAATAAAATTACCGATAAAAACGGCGTTGTTTTGTTTGAATCAAGAGCTGAAACGCGCGATGTTATGAATAAAGATATTGCATACGGAATCATAAAATTATTGGAAGGTGTAACCGAAGGTGGTTCTGGTGGTCGTTTGCGTTATACAGGTTCAGGCGGTGCGGGTTACCACACAATGACAGGTTATCCGTATGCGTTTAAAAATCCTATTGCAGGTAAAACAGGTACTACACAGAACAATTCAGACGGTTGGTTCATTGGTATGGTTCCAAACTTGGTTACCGGCGTTTGGGTTGGTAACGAAGATCGTGCTGCGCACTTTAAATCAACGGTTTACGGACAAGGAGCAACAATGGCACTGCCAATTTGGGGTATCTTTATGAAGAAGTGTTATGGCGATAAAACGCTGTATGTTTCCGATGAAGATTTTGAACGACCTGCAAACATAAGTGTTCTGGTTGATTGCTGGAAACGAGCTGCCAATGATTCGGTTGGCGGCGGAAGCGAAAAGAAAGATAGCTTGGCTGCCCCTACAGAAAGTGTTCCAAAAGAATTTGACTTTTAAATATTTAAAACGACTTCCTATTTTGAAGTCGTTTTTTTTCATATTTTTATACCATTAACAATCTAAATAATTATGATTAATAAAAAGGTTGCGAATGCGCAAGAGGCATTACACGATGTACAAGATAATCAAACCATTATGGTTGGCGGATTTGGATTAAGCGGTATTCCCGAAAATTCAATTGCCGAACTGGTTCGTAAAAACATTACAGGTTTAACCTGTATTTCTAATAACGCAGGTGTTGATGATTTTGGATTAGGATTACTACTTCAAAAGCGTCAGGTTAAAAAAATGATTGCCTCTTATGTAGGTGAAAATGCCGAATTTGAACGCCAGATGTTAAGCGGCGAGCTAGATGTTGAATTAACTCCGCAAGGAACATTGGCAGAAAAATGTCGTGCTGCACAAGCAGGTATTCCTGCATTTTTTACACCGGCGGGTTACGGAACCGAAGTTGCAGAAGGTAAAGAAACACGCGAATTCAACGGAAAAATGTATGTAATGGAAGAAGCCTACAAGGCCGATTTTGCGATTGTAAAGGCATGGAAAGGTGACGAAGCTGGAAACTTGGTTTTCAAAGGAACTACACGCAGCTTTAACGCAGTTATGGCAGGTGCAGGTGAAATTACCATTGCCGAAGTTGAAGAGTTGGTACCGCTTGGAGAATTAGATCCTAACCAAATTCATATTCCGGGAATTTATGTGAAGCGTATTTTTCAAGGAGAAAAGTATGAAAAAAGAATTGAACAACGAACGGTACGTAAAAGAGATTAATTATGGCATTAGATAAAGTAGGCATTGCAAAACGCATTGCCAAAGAATTACAAGAAGGGTTTTATGTAAATTTAGGAATTGGGATTCCAACATTGGTTGCAAACTATATTCCCGACGGAATGAACGTAGAATTTCAGTCAGAAAACGGCGTTTTAGGTATGGGACCTTTTCCTTTTGAAGGAGATGAAGATGCCGATCTAATCAACGCGGGTAAACAAACCATAACAACATTACCTGGAGCATCATTTTTTGATTCGGCTATGAGTTTTGGAATGATTCGTTCACAACATGTTGATTTAACTATTTTAGGCGCAATGGAAGTTTCTGAAAACGGCGACATCGCCAACTGGAAAATCCCTGGAAAAATGGTAAAAGGTATGGGCGGTGCTATGGATTTGGTAGCATCGGCAGAAAATATCATTGTTGCCATGATGCACGTAAACAAAGCAGGCGAATCTAAAATATTAAAAAAATGTACGCTGCCTTTAACAGGTGTTGGATGTGTTAAAAAAGTAGTAACCGAATTGGCTTTGATGGAAATTACTCCAAATGGTTTTAAATTGCTTGAACGCGCTCCCGGTGTATCGGTAGAAGAAATCATAAAGGCAACCGAAGCTGAATTGATCATTGAAGGAACGATTCCTGAAATGAGTATCTAAAAAAATAAATTGGCTATGAAAAACGAACATTTAGAAAGATATAAAGATTTAGATTTCAGCAATCCAAACGATCAAAAAACGAAAGTTCCGTTTGTTATTCGTTTAGCGTGCGTTTTAATCAGCCTAATAGCAATAGTTTTTATCAGCATCATTGGTAAATCTGTATTGGTGCCTTTGGTAATTGGCTTTTTGGTATCCATGTTGTTGTTGCCGCTGTCTAACTTTCAGGAAAAAAAATTAAAGTTTCCAAGAATTGTAACTTCATTGGTATCTCCAATATTGTTCTTTTTGGCGGTTTTGGCTGTTATGTACTTCATTGGTACGCAAATGGCACAGTTTACAGAAGATCTACCGGAATTTCAACAACAGATCGAAAAATTATTTCACGAAGTACAGGTTTTTGTTTACGATAAATTTGGTGTATCAGAACAAGAACAGATCAATTACATTGAAAAAAATGCCGAGGAAGTTCTTAAACGCGGATCGGGTGTATTAGGCACAGCAGTTACATCGTTAACTTCTATGCTGGCATCAGCAATGTTCATTTTTTTGGGCATCTTCTTCTTTTTACTGTACCGCAGTCATTTGGTAAAATTCTTAATATGGTGTTTTCCGCCTAAAGATCAAACCAAAGTAAAAGAAGTAATTGTTGAAATTCAAAGCATCATAAAACAATACATTTTTGGGTTGTTGATACAGGTTGTGGCGGTTTCGGGCTTAATGTTCATCGCATATTCAATTATTGGTATTAAGTACGCTTTGTTGTTTGCGGTACTTTGCGGCGTGTTAAATTTAATACCTTATGTGGGTGTTTTTGTAGCTACCATTTTGGCTGCCATTGTAACATTAGCAACCGGCGAACCTATACAGGCACTGTGGGTAATTGTTGCGGTTTTGGTTGTAAATTCAATCGATGGAAACATCATTACACCAAAAATCATTGGATCAAAAGTAGCATTAAACTCGTTTGTTGTGTTGTTTGGTATCGTGATTGCAGAATCGATCTGGGGAATTGCCGGAATGTTTTTAGCCATTCCCGTTTTAGCTATTTTCAAAATTATTTTCGATAATGTAGAAGGTTTACGTCCGTACGGATTTGTTTTGGGAGAAGACAATGCGCCAACGCCGTTGTTTGAAAAATATTACGACAGATACATTTATCGTAAAAAACCGAAAGACGAAGACTTGCCAAAAGTTCTGCAAACCGAAGAACAAAATCACGAAGAAGGAAAAACACCTGATCCTGATAAAGATGAAAAAGATAATTCTTAAATATAAAATCCATCATTACGATGGATTTTTTTGTGTTTAAAAACACGAGATTGTTTTACTTTTGTAAAAAATAATTAAATGGAATTTGCAAAGGTTATATTAAAGCAAGGTAAAGAAAAATCTATTTTACGTAAACACCCTTGGGTTTTTAGTGGTGCGGTTTATGGGGTTAGCGATGAGTTGGAAGACGGACAAATGGTTGATATTACTACGTACGATGGTGATCATTTGGCAACAGGTTTTTACAGCAACAAAGGAAGCATCGTTGTGCGCATATTAACTTTTAAAGACGAGGTTTTTACTGATGATTTCTGGGATAACCGCCTAAATGCTGCGTGGAATTTACGTTTAAAGCTTTTTAATATAGAAGAAACCAATGCCTTTAGATTGATTCATGGTGAAGGTGACGAAATTCCGGGTTTGATTATCGATTATTACAACAAAAACTTTGTGATTCAGGCACATTCCACAGGGATTTATTTGAATATGAAGAAAATCGCCGAAGCCATACAAAAATGTTTTCCTGATTATTGCGAAACCATTTACTGTAAAAGCGCTAACACACTTCCAAATACAGGAACCGATTTTCATTTATACGGAACAGCTGCCGAAACAATCGCGAAAGAAAACAACATTCAGTTTCATGTAAATTGGGTTGAAGGACAAAAAACTGGGTTCTTTTTAGATCAAAGAGAAAATAGAAAGTTATTAGAGAGATATTCAAACGGAAAAAAAGTACTGAATACATTTTGCTATACCGGCGGTTTTTCTATTTACGCTATGAATTCTGGTGCCAATTTGGTAACTTCTGTTGATATATCTGATAAAGCCGTAAAATTGGCTGCGCAAAATATGCAGTTGAACTTTCCGGGAAGCAATCACCAGGCAGTAGCGTCAGATGTTTTTGAATTTCTAAAAGAAAATAAAAACCAATACGAAGTTATTGTTTTAGATCCGCCCGCATTTGCCAAAAACATCAAAAGCAAGCACACCGCAACGCAAGCATATAAACGTTTGAACGTTGCCGGATTAAAAACCATTACAAAAGGTGGTTTCTTGTTTACATTTTCATGCTCGCAGGTTATAGATGAGGTGCTTTTTTACAATACCGTAGCAGCTGCAGCAATAGAATCGGGTAGAAAAGTACGTGTGTTGCACAAGCTATCGCAAGGTCCGGATCATCCTGTAAATATGTTCCACCCGGAAGGATCTTACCTAAAAGGGTTAGTTTTATATGTAGAAGAATAATCAGTCATAAAATAAAATTATTAAACTCGCACGAATCTTTTCGGTGCGAGTTTTTTTATGTAGAACAAGTTCGTCATTCTGACTATAAAAAGTTCTACAAATACTTTTTCAAAAGCATCATAATTTTGTAATGTTTACTATTTAGAAAAAATTAAGTTATGAAAAAGATCTTTTCAATGTTCGCATTAAGTGCTGTAGCAATTACAGCTGTATCATGTTCAGATGACGATAAACCGGCACCATCAGAACAAAACCAGTTATTAGGTAAATGGAGTTATATGGAAGAATTAGCGTTAGATGAAAACGGTAATGTAGTTTCAACTTATTCTGACGATAACGGTGAATGTCCGTACGATACTTTTGAATTTAAAAACAACGGTATTTTACAGAATATAGATTACGATTTTAGTGACAATGCAAGCGAATGTGAGAATTATATCACAGACGGAATATGGAATGTTACAGGAAATACATTTAAACTGGCATTAGGTGAAGGAGAAGATTTTGAAGACAGTTTTGAAATTAAAAAACTTACCGCCGATGCTTTTGAAATTCAAAGACCTTTAACAAGGGAAGAAGCAGCAGATTACGAATTGAATGTTGTGGCATTAAAATTCGTATTTAAAAAAGTTAAATAACACTTATTACATTCGGGCTTGGGTTTAAACTTAAGCCCGATTTATTTTAAACAAGTATTGGTTGCTAATGAATACTAATATAAATGTAGTTAATAGAAATAAGTTATTTTAGCATAAAGAATTCGGTATGAATATAATATATAGAAAATATAAAGCAACTAAATTATTTCTCTTTATTGTCATTGCGTTGTTTGTCACTACCATCGGCTATAATCAAAATGCTATTGTTCTAGAAACTGATCCTGTGAAAATAGCGAAGATTGAAGAGTACTTAAAAAACATTGAAGTTACATTAACTCATGATCCTCAAGCAGGAGCTTTATATATCAAAAAGGCAAGTCTGCTTACAGCGCTGGGTAAATATGAAGAAGCAAAAACTAGCCTAACTAAAGCTATTACTATCAATCCTGACCCTGCGGCATTATTTTTTATTTATTACAGAAGAGGTGATCTAAATTACAAATTGGGTCTTTCGGAAGAAAGTATTGCAGATTTCTCTAAATCAATTGAATTACAGCCGCAATATGAATGGGCATATTTAGACAGGGGGATGGCTTTAGCAGATAAAGGGAAAATGGCAGAAGCAGAAGCAGATTTTCTTAAAGCTTTGGAATTAAAACCCAATTGGGGTGATGCTTTTTACTGTCTTGGTATATGTTATCATGATCAGGCAAAACCAGAAAAAGCAATGAATTATTTTAACTTGGCGATAAAAGATACCGATCATCAGTTATTATTTAAAGACAAAGCATACAACAATATTGGAATATTATACAACCATCAAAAAAAATACAATCTAAGTGTACCTTATTTCGATAAGGCTATTGAACTTAATCCCAACTATTCTTTAGCATACATTAATCGTGCAGTTGCTAAATATCAGCTAAATGATATAGATGGGGTATGTACAGATTTGCAAAGAGCGATTGAGCTTGGTCGTGAAGATGTGAAAAGTGAATATGAAAAATATTGCAATTCAAAAAGATAAACGTTTACGTAAATACTTTTTATATGATTAGTAATTTAAAAATGAAAATACAAGTGATACTCATATCATTAATGTTTACCTGTATTTTTTTCTTTCGGTCAAAATCAAACAGAGGCAATTAAAATAGCAGCAGATGCCGATAATGGAAAACCGGGTAATACCTACATTACTTATAAAAATGGAAAACTAAAAGAATCCGGTAAGTATGATGAAAAAGGAAAAAAAACAGGCGAATGGAAATTCTATAGTATAAACGGAGATTTAGAAAGTATTGGACTGTATGAGAGTGGAGAAAAACATGGAGAATGGAGCGACTATTACCCAAACGGAAAAATCCTTAAAACAGGTAATTACATAAACGGAAAACAAGTAGCCGAATGGAGAACCTATCATTCAAGCGGGCAATTATCTTCCGTAGCAATTTTTAAAGATGGAAAGCAAATTGGAAAAACAAAATTGTACAATTTACAAGGTAAAAGCACAAGTCAAAAAGCTTTACACGATGAAATGAAAGAGCTAATGAAAACTGATTTTAAAAAGTTTTATATCTCGCTCCAGCAAAAAAACTTTGAATAAGCCGTAAATTTTGTTTCGGAAGATTATCTAGATGCCACTCGTTTTTCAAAAGAACAAATGAAAAATATGCTACGCAGCAATTTTGATAATTGTGAAATTCTTCCAGATTTAAAGATTGCATTGAAAGAAATAGAAGCACAAAAGCCCAAAAAAATCATTAAAAAAGAGAATAAATCGTTTGGAGTTTTAGAAGCTGTAATGAATTTTGAAATGACGGTAACAGGAAATTACAGCAAAACAGAAATTGCAAGGACAGTAGATTTAATCGAAACCATCGGAAAAGATCGTTATAAAATAGGGGAAATATCACAAACAGAAGATAAAACCGTAATTCAACTAAAGGACAAAAGACTGGTTGCTGCCATTTATGATTATTCAACCCAAAATGTAAGCTTTGCAATGGCAGAAATAGGTTTGAGATATAGTTTTGAAAAATTTCTACCGAAAGAAATTGTAGAAGAAATGAAAAATCAATTATAATCTTCTGTAGTGTGAGTAAAACAAAAAATACTGTCGCATCAAATAGTGAGTGAGATATATATAATCAATAAAAAGATGAGTAAAGTCTATAAAAACCATCTGTTAATAATTCACTATATTATTAATTAAAAGTTTGTAGGTTTCAAAAAAAAATTTATATTTGATATAAATAATTAAAATATTGTATATGAAAAAATTAGTGTTATCGGCATTATTCGCATCAACTATGTTAGTAGTATCTTGTGACAATAAGAAAGGTGTTGAAGAAACAACAACTACAGAAACAGAAACAACTGTAGATCCTGCAACTGAAACTGCAACCACAACTACCACCACAGAAACTACTTTAGAAGTACCTAAATTTAGTTCTCCGGAAGCACAAAAAATGGCAGAAGAATATACTGCTTATGTAAAACAATCAATGGAAGCAGCAAAATCTGGAGATGCTGCAAAAATTTCAGAATTACAAGCGAAATCTGCTGAGTGGACTAAAAAACAAACAGAATTAGCTGCAAAGTTAACACCGGAAGATGTTAAATTATGGCAAGAATACGCTATGAAATTGGCTGAACAACAACAAGCGCCAATTAAATAGTAAAACAAATTTTTCTAAATTTTAAGACACAGTTTATGCTGTGTCTTTTTTTTGTAATTGTATTTTGTTTTTTACTACATTTATAATTCAAATAGTAAAATTAATTAATATGAAAAAGATAGTTTATCCAATGTTATTGTCGGCAGTTTTGTTGACAGCATGTAGTAAAAAAGAAGAGAACAAAATTCAGGAACCAATGACCGATCCGCCGGTAGAAAGTGTAAACAATGCACCGCAAACTACGGCAGAAGATGTTGCTACAGTTCCATCATTCAAATATGCCGAAGCAGACCAGTTTGCACAGGAATACAGCAAATTTGTAAGTGAGTTTAAAACGGCAACGGCAAACAATGATAAAGAAGCATTAAAAACGTTGGGACCTAAATTAAACGAATACCAAAAAAGAGGTGTTGAATTGGCTAAACGTGTTCCGCAAGACGAAGCTGTTGCTTTTCAAGATTTCTTAAACAAATTAGAATCGTACATTAAATAAAAATTAATATTTGGAAGTTTGTCATTCCGTGCTTGACACGGAATCGCATCATCAATTAACCTTTTGAGATGCTGACCCGAGCTTGCGAACAGAACGAAGTTAAACAAGTTCAGCATGACAACGTTTAGGGGTAGAAATACTTTCGATACTAATTCAAACTAAAATAGAGCCATAAGGCTCTATTTTAGTTTTCGTAACTTATATAAATCTAAACGGCGGTCTTTCTTAATACGCACGCTCCCCAATTCGTGCAGTTCTTTTAAAGCGTTTAATTCCACATCAACAATCAAGGTCATTTCGGTATTTGGGGTAGCTTCGGCTTTAACGCCGTTGTTTGGAAAAGCAAAATCAGACGGCGTAAAAACAGCTGCCTGCCCGTACTGAATATCCATGTTGTTTACTTTTGGCAAATTCCCTACACAACCGGTAATCGCCACGTAACATTCGTTTTCAATGGCACGCGCCTGTGCACAGCTGCGTACACGGGTGTATCCGTTTTGCGTATCGGTTAAATAAGGTACAAACAATATTTCCATTCCGTCTTCGCTCATAATACGCGATAATTCCGGAAACTCCACATCGTAACAAATAATAATTCCGATTTTTCCGCAGTCGGTATCAAAAGTCTGTATCACATCGCCGCCTTGCATTCCCCAATACAAACGTTCGTTGGGTGTAATGTGTATTTTTCGATACATTTCAGACGATCCATCGCGTTTGCATAAAAAACCAACGTTATACAGTACGTTTTCTTCCAAATAAGGCATGCTGCCCGTGATAATGTTGATATTATACTCAATAGCTAATTCTTGAAAGCGTTTGTGAATGATATCGGTATGTTTTGATAATTCTCGGATTGCTTCAGATTCCGACAAATGATTGTAATCTGCCATTAACGGAGCAACAAACAATTCGGGGAAGGTTGCAAAATCGCTTTCGTACCCCGAAACGGCATCGATAAAAAATTCAGCTTGATCAAAAAATTCCTCTAAATTATTCAACGGACGCATTTGCCATTGGATCAAACCTAAACGAACCACACTTTTCTTGGCATTGATCAAAACGGGAGATTTATCGTACGAAATATTGTTCCATTCAAGCAAAACCGCGTAATCACGGGAGTCGCGGTCGCCTTCTAAATAATTGCGCAGTAATCTTTTAATATGAAAATCGTTGTTTACCTGAAACGAAATTACCGGATCGTGGATTTCTTTGGTTTTAACCCGATCTAAATATTGCTTTGGGGTGAATTCTTTGGCGTAATTATGATAATTTGGAATACGTCCTGCGAAAATAATCGACTTTAAATTTAACTGTTCGCATAATTCTTTTCGAACATCATACAAACGTCGACCCAAGCGCAAACCACGGTAATTTGGGTGGATAAAAACATCGATTCCGTACAAAACATCGCCATCTGGATTGTGAGAATTGAATTTACTGTCGGTTATAATATCGTTGTATTTGTGGTTTGATAGCGCCAAACTTTCATCTACAATTAACGACAAAGCCGCACCAACAACCACATCGTCAACCACAATAACAATTTGTCCTTCCGGAAAAACCTTCAATAACCGTCTGATTTCTTCTTTTTTCCAATACAAATCCTCAACATCTTCATCATCGTACGCCTGAAGCATGGAATTTTTTAATTCTATATAATCTTCAATTTCTAAATTGCGGAGTTCTACTTTATTAATCTGCATTCTTTCTCGTAAATTTTTCCCTTAAATTATAAAAAAAGAACGAGGAAGTTCTTAAAATTATCGAAAATTTGGTCGGGCGGTAAAAGGAGAAAACGACCACGGAACCGAAACAAAAAGAATAAAAAGTATTATTAGATATCTAACAAACAGATAATTAAAAGCGTTATCTGTGCCGATTTTGCTTTTGGTTTTATCTGTAAAAACATTTAAAAGTAGTACGCCCAAAATCATCATGAACGGATGTTCTAATCCAAAAAAGCGTATGTCGCGCCATTTAACCGCCTGACTCAATTGCGACCAAAATGCTTTTGCCATTGGACTTTGCGTGAGCAGTAAAATTCCGACTAAAAACTGCAGGTTGAAAACATTTTTTATGGCTTTAAAAAGCTGGTAATGCTTGGTTGTGTAAATTGCTTTGTTCGATTTCTTTAGAAAGATGAAAATCAAACCGAAAAGTAGAAAACCCAAGGCAATCCAACGCAGATATGAATGGATTATTAACAGATAGCCGTACATTTAATTCTTTTTTACTAAAACAAACCAATCGTTTTCTATGGGCATGTAACCTTGATCGTACACAAAATAATAGGTTACGTTAGATTTTGTGATGTATATGGAGGTGAATAATGAAAAATCGAAACCTAAGTCGAGTAGTTTTTTACGGTTGATTTTTACTTTACCTTCGGGATTGTTTTCTGATAAAATGCGGTAATTTTTGCGTAACGCGTAATTAATCGTTCGCATTAAATTGGTGGTGTCTTTGTTTAATTTGTTGTTGTAGGTATTGCGGCAGGCATCGTTACAGAATTTTTTATCTTCACGACCAATGATTTTCTCGCCACATTCTAAACAATTTTTGCCCATTTTTATTTTAAAGATACAAAAGCATTTTCTAAAAAGTTGAAAATATTTATAGCTTTTTTTGTAATTACTGTCTTATTTTAGAAATTAAATCTAATTTAAATTGTTCTATACTTTTTAAATCAGGCAATAAAAGGTAGATGATTCCATTTTCAATATCAATCCTTTCAACAGTAGTTATAATATTGTAATTTTGTCTTTTTAAATTGATTGTTGACTCATCGGAAGATCTATCATTTAATGATTTTATTGATGAAATTGTTCTTTTTTTAGCACTAAACTGAAACAGTTTCTTTGTCTTTAAGTCATAAACAGAAACCAAATCTCTGGGTATTAAACCTGTGCTAGCATAATGAGTTTCTTTTATAGGAGTAATTAACAAAAACCTTGATTCAAAAACTTCATACAAATAATTTCTTACTCTATTTTCGCCCTCAAAAAAAATCTCATTATTTTCCTTTAATTGAATTTTATTTCCATCATAAACCTTTGCAATTGAATATTTTTCGCTGTAGCACTCTGTGTATTCACTATTACATTCAAATTCAAGATGTGACAGGCTTATTTCATATGAATCACTTTGTATAGAAGTTTTCGGAGCTACGCAACCAACTAAAAATATAATAAAAAAAGATAAATATATATTTTTCATATGAAGATCTTTCATTCGATAATTTGAGTGAATCTACTTCAAAAGCGTTAAGCGTTGTTGCAGTTCAGCGCGAACTTCGGTGTAATTTTTATAATATAGACTAGAGAAAACGGCAATTGCTTTTTTATCTTGAATCAAGTAACAATATTCGTGGTATTGTGCACGCTGTCTGAAATCGCGAATGGCAAAACCTTCAATTTCATTAATCTTAAAAGTTTTTTTAGTACCAAATCCCAATAGTTGTTTTACTTCAATGGAGTCGTTAGTAATTTTTACCGTTGCCATGCGTAGGTTCATTTCAATAAAAAAGCCCCAGATAATAATAAACAAACTTACCAAGCAGCACAAAACCAAAAATACCGTTAAGCCCCAATGCAAGTTGTCTTGAAACATGCGTAAAAATTTGTTCACAATAAAGGCAGTTAAAACCGGAAAACTTAAAATTAGTAAGCTGTAAAAATAGGCGGTGTTACTTAATTTTGACTGAACCATTTTATATTTTTTTTTCAAATTTAGCGTATAATTTCCAAAAGCTTTGCAGGTTTTCGGTATTAAAATCTTCCGATTTCCACTCGTTCAGTTTCAAATTAATCGTTGTTTTGTTTTGATTGTACGTTCCTATAAAAATTTCGGTATTCGTTAAAAACATTCCGAAATGATTATCCAACATATGCAATGTATCAATTTGTACCTGTTCAAAAAATAAAATGGTGTATTCGGGAATATCCACATTTGCCGGTGCAGCAATTTCGTGTGTAAGCTCCAAAGCAATGAATTTATTGGAACTGTACATTGGAAAAGCAATCAGATCTAATTTCTGAACATCAAAAGTTCCTTCTTTAATATGATGAATGGCTTCGCGGGAAATAAACGGAATGTTTGCAAAGTTTTTTTGTAATTTTTTCTGACCTTCCTCGTTAAAATAGTCGTTAAAGTTTAAAATCTCGTTAACCGACAGTTGTTTTGTCAAAAGATGCTCTAAAGGAATGCTAAAATAATTAGCAATTTTTATAATGCTTTCTAATTTAGGTTCGGCACGCAGTTCTTCGTAAGACGAAATATTACCTCTCGTTAGGCTAAATATATCAGCAAAAGCCTGTTGACTTATGTTTTTTACATTTCTAAGCTTCTTTATATTGTAACCTATTTTACTCATTTTGAAAAAAAATAAAAATTTTGCTAAATTTATTTGCAAAAAGTATTATCTTTATGCAAAAGATATGTGCAAGATACAAAATTAATTTACAATGCATTTTTTAAACGTCGAAAAATATATTTTAGATACCGGATACAGTATCAAATATAAAAGCAAAGAAGAAGGGATTTTTTTAATAGAAAATCTGGCAGACGGAGTTCAGAATTTAATCGTTGGTGTTGCTGCGCCCGTTTTAATATTTGAACAGTACCTGTTTACGTTACAAGCCGATAGTATGCAAGTGTTTAAGGGTTTGTTAATGAAAAACAGAGATATAATTCACGGTGCTTTTGCACTTACCGAAGATGGTTCGAAAGTTATTTTTAGATATACGCTGCAAATTCACAATTTAGATTTTAACGAATTTGATGCCGCACTAAACTCGTTGAGTTTGTTGTTAAGCGAATATTCCGAACAATTAATACAGTTTTCAAAGAATTAAAAAATAAAAGACATGAATATTTTTAAAAGAATTTTTAGAATTGGTCAGGCAGAAATTCATGCTGTGGTCGATAAAATGGAAGATCCCATTAAAATGACGGAACAAGGAATCCGTGAAATGAAAGAAGATTTAGATCAGGCAATGGAAGCTTATGCCAAAGTAAAAGCATTGGCGATTCGTACCCACAACGCTGCCGATAAAAAACGCGAAGACGCTGCAAGTTATGAAAACAAGGCTGTTTTGCTGCTTCAAAAACTTCAAAAAGAAGAATTAGAAGTTGATCAGGCAGAACGTTTGGCGAAGGAAGCACTTCATTTAAAAAAGCAGAATTTGTTGGAAGCCGACGAATTAAGTAATCAGGCAGATGTGCATGACGAATCGGCAAACGAAGTGCATAAAAACATTGAAGTGTTAAAGTACAACATCAACAAATGGGAAACCGAATTGGCAACCATTAAAGCTCGTGTTCGTGTAGCAAACGCAACCAAAGTGGTGAACAAACAGTTGGCAAAAATGGACTCTAACAGTACTATAAGTATGCTGGAACGCATGAAGGAAAAGGTAGAAGAAGACGAAGCACTGGCAAAAGCTTACGGAGAAATGGCACAACAAAAACCAAATGTTTCCGATGAAATAGATTATGCGTTGAACGAAAATTCATCAGATGCCGATTTAGATGCCTTGAAAAAACAATTGGGGATGTAAAGCAGTTTTTAGCTTTTAGCGTAAAGTTTGTCATTCTGAACGAAGTGAAGAATCTAAATAAGACTCTTGCAAATAAGTAAAAAAAATAATTAAAACACCATTATATGAAACGATTTGAATATAAAACAATAGAAATCAAGCCGAAAGGTACATGGTCTTGGAAATTCGATATTGTTGAAATTGATAAAATTTTAAACGAAATGGGCAGCCAGGGCTGGGAATTAGTAACAATAGAAAGTCGAGATATGAGCGGAACAGCTTATGGTTTTCACTACACCTTTAAACGCGAAATTTAATAAGTCGCTGTTTGCAAAAACTAATAACTAAAAACAAATAACTATACTATGGCAGAACTTTTAAACCTATTATTCTATCCGCTTTCAAACGGAATTATGACGGTTCTTACCGGAATGTCTTTGCTGTACTGGGTTTTTATGTTTTTTTCGGGCGATGGATTTGATACCGATGCCGAATTTCACATGGGCGATGTTTCCGATGGCGATGTAAATACCGATGGTGATGGAGAAGTTTCCTTTGGATCAAAAGTGTTGGAATTTATCAACATAGGCAAAATGCCTTTAATGGTAATTGTAACCCTGTTTAAGTTCATCGGCTGGATTCTTACCCTGTTGTCATCAATCTTTTTAGGTTTGGCAAACTGGGGAATAAAATCGGTGTTAATCTTACTTCCGGTGTTTGCAATAACATTCGTAATCATGCATTATGTCACAAAACCATTAGTAAAAATGTACAAAAATTTAGGCTATAACGGCGAAGAATCAATCGATTTTTTAGGAAGAACCGGCACGTTGAAATCAACCATAGAAAACAACAAAATAGGCATTTTAGAAGTTACCATTCAAAAAGATGTATTTCGGTTAAATGTAAAAAGTCAAACAGGAAACCGCATAGAATACGGCGCAGAAGTAATGATTATTAAAGCCGTAGAAAACAATATTTACGAAGTACAACCAAATATAACCTTACATAATATCAACTAACTAAATTAAATCAATGAACAAACTATTATTAATTGACGGGCTTTCGGGCGTATCAGGAATCATACTTTTAGCATTAGGCGTAATTGTATTTTTAATCATCTCGTTTTTTGTAGTATTAAGCATGTTCTACAAAAAAATCCCGCAGGGCAAGGCAATTGTGCGTACCGGTGTGGGTGGATCTAAAGTAGCATTCAACAAAGGAATGTACGTAATTCCGGTTTTTCATAAAATGGAAATCATGGATATTTCGGTAAAGAAAATCGAAATTGCCCGTATGCAGCACGACGGATTGATTTGTCGCGATAATATTCGTGCCGATATTAAAGTGGCGTTTTTCGTTCGCGTAAACAAGTCGGTAGATGATGTTATCAACGTGGCACAGAATTTAGGATGTGACCGTGCAAGTGATCCCGAAACATTAAAAAGTATTTTTGAATCGAAGTTTTCCGAAGCATTAAAAACCGTTGGTAAAAAATTCGATTTTATTGAATTATACGAAGCGCGTCGTGAGTTTCGTGATGAAATCTTGAACATTATCGGAACAGATTTAAACGGATATATTTTAGACGATTGTGCGATTGATTATTTGGAACAAACTGAATTACGTTTTTTAAGTGCCGAAAATATTTTAGATTCTGAAGGAATTAAAAAGATTACCGAATTAACGGCAAAACAAAATATGAGTGCCAATTTAATTCGTCGCGAAGAAGAAAAAGTAATTAAAAAACAAAACGTTGAAGCGCGCGAAGCAATTTTGGAATTAGAACGTCAGTTGGCAGAAAAAGAAGAAAAGCAAAAACGTGAAATCGATAATATTAAAGCACGTGAAGAGGCCGAAATTACTAAAGTTCGTGAAGAAGAACGCTTAAAATCGCAAACCGTTCGTATTTCTACCGAAGAACAATTGGCTGTTCAGGAAGAAAACAAACTGCGTCAGATCATCATTGCAGAAAAGAATAAAATTCGTACCGATGCTGTTGAAACCGAGCGTGTAGAAAAAGACCGCGCGTTAGAACAAACCGAAAGAGAGCGTATTGTTACCTTGGCACAGATTGATAAAGAACGATCGATCGAAACCGAGAAAAAATCGATTCAAAATGTAATTAAAGAACGCGTTCAGTTAGAAAAAGGCGTTGTAGAAGAACAACAAAACGTTCGCGATGTAGAAGTGTACCGTGAAGTAGAGCGTAAAAAACAAGCTGGCGTAATTGCAGCATCGCAAGAAGCAGAAGAGCGTTTAATTGCAACGGTAAAAGCTGCCGAAGCATCTAAAATTGCAGCGGAACAAGAAAAAGAGAAAAAAGTGATCGATGCTGATGCTCAAAAAATGGTGGCAGAACGTAAAGCACAAGAAGTCTTGATTGATGCGGAAGCGAAGAAAGAAGCTGCTTCAAAAGAAGCCGAAGCTCGTAAAATTATTGCCGAAGCACAGGCGAAAGAAGAAGCTGCAATTGGATTATCTGAAGCAGAAGTAATGATTGCAAAAGCAGAAGCAGAAGAAATTCAAGGAACGAAAATGGCTGCGGTTATAGAAATTAAAGCCGAAGCTATGCGTAAAGAAGGTTTGGCAGAAGCCGAAGTTGTTCGTGAAAAAGCAATGGCAGAAGCAAAAGGCATCGAAGAAAAAGCCGAAGCTATGAAAAAACTAGACGGCGTTGGTAAAGAACACGAAGAGTTCAAGTTACAGTTACAAAAAGAGAAAGAAGTAGAACTGGCGCATATCGACATTCAAAAAGATATTGCTTCAGCACAGGCTAGCGTTCTTTCTGAAGCATTGAAAACAGCGAAAATTGATATCGTTGGTGGCGAAACCATGTTCTTTGAAAACATTGTTCGCCAGGTTTCCAACTCAAAAGGTTTCGATCATTTAATCAACAATTCGCAACATGCTTTAGACATTAAAGAATCGTTGATGGGACCAGACGGAAAAGGAGATTTAGCGGAGAAAATCCGTGGTTTGGCAGACAAATACGGCATTTCATCAAACGATATTAAAAACCTAACCGTTTCGGCAGCTTTGATAAAATTACAGCAGGCAGCAGGCGGTCAGGGTAATGAAGAAGATGCAGGTTTCATTAATTCGTTATTCGGTATGGCTAAAAACTTGGGAATATCAAACAAAAAATTAATTTAATCGTTAATAGGTTTTAAAGATAAAGCTTGTCATCCTGAACCGGTCACTGAGCATGTCGAAGTGCAGCATCTCACAAGATTAAATGATGCGATTCCGTGTCAAGCACGGAATGACAAAGAATTTATCATAAAATAAACACACTTATGCCTAAACTTGCCTTTTAAAACCAAAGAAAGGCAAGTTTAATTTCACTAACGCATTAATTTAAAATCAATGCAAGAAGAAAAAGTTACAACACCGCAACCAACCATAGATTCCGGCGCATACGAGATTATCCGTAAGCGTTTGCACACACAGAAAGAAGAGTTGCTGGCAAGGTTAAAATCCTTAAACAGCGCCCGCAAAGAAGTTTTCAATTCTACCAGTTTTGTGTTAAAGGCAAATCAGCGTATCGATACCGAAAACACCTGTACAGCGCGCGGAATTGTTGCCATAGACAATCTTTGTATTTTTGGTTACAACGTGCATTTTGGTTTGCGCACCGAAATTAATTTAGCCGATGTTTTCAGTATTTATCTGTTCGAAAACAATCAGTTTGTACCGCAAACGTTAGATTTAATCAACGACGCTAACTTTGTAACCGATTATCAGAATCTGTATAAATATTACCGAGATTCTATTTTTGCGAAATTCCGCAGAACAGAGAATTACTTGTACATGATTTTTCAGACAAGTAAAAATGTCGATGATTTAAAGGCTTTTAAATGGTTGATAAAAGACGGAAAACTGATTTATCAGGACGATCGTAGTATTCACGATGTAAAACAGCCTACGCAGTTTGAATTTCAATGGATCAAAACCAATTTAGACGATCGCCGTTTAGGTAAATTTCCGCATATTTCTATTTTAGACAAGGTTTTTATTGAAGCACTTCATGGCGATATTACCTTTAAAATTGAAGACAATACCGATACCGGTAAAGGAATTTACAGCGAAAAAGTCACCAATTTAGACCAGCAGTTAGACGATGCCGAATATTACTACGCCGATTTAGGAAATTTAATTGCCATACGCATAAAGCCGTATCAGGAAGATTTTCGTGCCTACGTGTTCAACGTAAAAACGAAAGAGGTAATCAATCTCCCGTCGTTAAACCAATCGGCTATTTTGTTGCCCGATAATCAGGGAATTATTTTTTCGAACGGATATTATTTGCAAAACGGCACCCACAAAGTGTTCGATTCTCATTTGGAAAACGTGCAGTTTTTACGAAAAATAGCATCGCCCAACGGAGAAGATTTTCTGTATATTTTTAATCAGCGCGAAACCAATACGTTCATTTTAATGTCGTACAACATCATTCAGCAGGCAGTAGAAACGCCTATTGTTTGCAACGGTTTCACCATTTTTAAAGATGGCAGTTTAATTTATTTTAGAACCGAAGCCGAAGCAACGCGCCACCATCAGGTACAGATTTGGGAAACGCCTTATATGGCAGTTTTAAAAGAAAACGAAGCCCGTAAAGAAGATCCGTTGTACAAAGTGGGCAACAAGCAGATTGTGCAGGCAATGGCAGAAACTCAAGAGGTAATTCAGCTGGCTACTAAAGAAGATTCGTACGAAGGTTTGTATGAGGAAATTCTGAAGAAAACCACCACGTTACTCGATTCTTATTTTTGGATTAACGATACGGCTTTAAAAGATTTAGGCGCGCCGTTAAGTCAGATAAAAGATGTTGCCAACACAGCAATCGATGAATTTGTAAAAGTTCAGGCGCAACGCAAACATGCCGAAGAATTATACCAGCAGTCCGATAAACATTTAGAGGAACTCATTTTTAAAATCAACAGCACCACAGTTGAAACGTTAGATCAATTGGTAAATTTGTTGGCTTCTGCCCGAAAATTGCAGGGCGAATTCATCAGTTTAAAAAGTGTTCGTTATGTTTCAACAGAAAATATAGATCAGTTAATTTACCGATTAAATACTATTACCGTTGATTTATCAAACCAAACTGTTGCCTTTCTTTTAAAAGACGAAGCTTTATTGCCTTACGAACAAAAGGTGGAAGCACAAAAAGAAAAAGTTGCAGCTATTGATAAGGTTTTTGATGCCAAAACGGTGGAAGAAACCAATACCGAAATTTCTACCGAATTAGAAGTTTTGATCGAGATTTTAAACGGTTTAAAGATCGATGATGCTACGCAAACCACAAAGATTGTCGAGAAAATATCGCTGATTTTTAGTTCGTTGAACGAATTGCGTGCGCAACTGACTCGCAAAATTAATTCGTTACGAAATCAGGAAGCCGGTGCCGAATTTTCTGCACAGTTAACGCTGTTGGAACAAACGGTTACCAATTATCTGGAACTATCAACGTCGGCAGAAAAAACCGATGAATATTACACCAAAATTGTAGTTCAGTTAGAAGAGCTGGAAAGCAAGTTTTCTGATATTGATGATTTTGTGCTGAAAATTGCCGATAAGCGCGATGAGGTTATCAAAGCGTTTAATACCAAGCGTGAACAGATTGTTGCGCAGGTTAATAAGCGCACCGATTCGTTGGAACAGATTGGTTTGCGCGTGCTTAAAAACATCGAAAACAAATCGCTAACGTTGGCAACAAAAGAAGATATTTTAAGCTTTTTTGCTTCGGATTTAATGATTGATAAGGTTCGACAATTGGTTGCCGAATTAAAATCGTTGAACGATGTATCAAAAGCAGAAAATCTTGAAAATCTTTTAAAGAAAACGCAAGAAGATGCACAGCGAATTTTACGTGATAAAACGGAATTGTACGTTGACGGGCAAAATATTATTGCACTTGGTAAACACAAGTTTTCGGTTAATAACCAATCGTTAAGTTTAACGCTGGTTAACAGAAACAACGAACTTTTTTACCATTTAACCGGAACCAGTTTTTATCAGAAAGTTCAAAATACCGATTTAGCAGATTATAAAGATATTTGGAATCAGGAACTGATTTCGGAAAACAACAACGTTTATCGAGCGGAATATCTGGCATACAAAGCGTTTAAAGCGGCAACTTATAACGATTTTGATGCAGCAGGATTTATCAACCAAACGGTAGAGCAAAATTATTCCGAAGGTTATGTAAAAGGCGTTCACAACACCGATGCGCTTGCTATTTACGAAGCTCTGCAAAGTGTCGATAAAAAGCTGGGTGTGTTGCGTTACAATGTCTCCACACGATCGGTCGCGCAGTTGTTTTGGCATCATTTACTGGAGAACGATCAGCAGAAACTTTTTACGTTAATTCAATCTACGCATTCGGTTTTAAAGGCGTTTCCAAGCACACAGCGTTATCAGTCGGTGATAGATCAAATCGAAAATAATTTTGAGACATGGCAAACAACGGTAGATCAAACTTTAACCGATAAAACCAGCGTGGCGCATTATATTTTTGGATCGTTCAGCAACTATAAAAAGTTTGCAATAAGTGAATTCAGCGATCATTTAAAGCAGGAATTTTCACGAATTGTTCAGGAAAAAAGATCGTTGGCAGATTTTCAGGCTGATGTTCAAAACGAACAATTCTCGTTAACCGATCGCTATTTCTTGATTTTAAACTGGTTGAACGCTTTTATTGATGAGCATGCCGATTTGGAAATCTATCGAAAATACATTGATGAAACTGCGGTTGTTTTATTGTTTTCAAAAGACGAATACCAGCTTGTTTTTGGTAAAGATTCGGTTGAAATCACTGATTTAAAAGGAAATCATTCTATATTGGAAAACGGCAGTTTTACATTGGATTATTACAATTTTATAAACAAACTAACCGATTTTACAAACAACAAAGTTCCGCGTTTTGAAGCGTTTATCAATCTAAAAAATCAATTGAGCAAATCGTACGAAAACGCGTTAAAAATAAACGAGTTGGAACCAAAAGTATTAACGTCGTTCGTTCGAAACAAATTAATCAACGAAGTGTATTTTCCGTTAATTGGTAACAATCTGGCAAAACAGTTGGGCACCGCAGGCGACAGCAAACGCACGGCACGTATGGGAATGCTGTTGTTAATTTCGCCGCCGGGTTACGGTAAAACCACGTTAATGGAATATCTGGCAAAAACCATGGGGCTACATTTTGTAAAAGTAAACGGACCAACCATTGGGCATTCCATCACGTCGATTGATCCTGTGGAAGCCAAAACATCGGGCGAACGCGAAGAGTTGAAAAAGATTAATTTATCGTTTGAAATGGCAGATAACGTAATGCTGTATTTAGACGATATTCAGCATTTAAGTCCGGAATTTTTACAGAAGTTCATTTCATTGGCGGATGGTCAGCGAAAAATAGACGGAATTTTCGATGGCGAAAGTAAAACCTACGATTTGCGCGGAAAACGTTTCTGTATTGTAATGGCGGGAAATCCGTACACCGAAAGCGGATCAAAATTTCAGATTCCCGATATGTTGGCAAACCGTGCCGATGTGTATAATCTGGGCGATGTTATTGGCGATACGGCGCATTTGTTTAATTTAAGTTTGATTGAAAACGCGGCGATTGAAAATGTGTATTTAGAGAAAATTGCCAGTAGATCGTTTCAGGATTTTTATGCGTTGATCGATTTTATTTCGCAGGGAACAGAGCAACTGCCCGATTTGGAAGGAAATTATACCAAACAGGAAATCGACGATTGCATTACCGTTTTACAGCATATCATTAAGATTCGCGATGTGGTGATTAAAGTAAACCAGCAGTACATTCAAAGTGCGGCAATGCAGGATGCGTACCGAACCGAACCATCGTTTAAAATGCAGGGATCGTACCGAAACATGAGCAAACTGGTTGCGCAGGTGGTGCCTATGATGAACGATAAGGAAATCAACGATTTGTTGCTGACGCATTACGAAAGCGAATCGCAAACGCTGACTGCCGATACCGAAAGCAATTTGCTCAAGTTAAAGGAACTTGCCGGATTAATCACGGTTGATGAGAAAATTCGATGGGAGGAAATCAAGGAACTGTTCCGTAAAAACAATAAACACGGTCTTTTGGCTAAAGACGATAAAGTGTTTGCCGAAATGCTGAATTTAAACGAAAACTTGGAAGGAATTATCAAGGTTATTAAAGAAAAATAAAGGAAGTCAAATGACTTCCTTTTGGTTTAATTTTCAAATACAATATCTATATAAGGAATTCCCCAATCATCAGAAGGTCCGCCTGTTCCGTAAAATGAAGAACCTGTAACTTTTAAATCACCCTGAATAACAGGAAAAGTTATATTTCCATTCACAAGTCTTCCTATTGTGTTTTCAATATTTCCATTCCAATTTGTTTGAATCCTTTTAATGGTATAAGAATGCCCTGTAACAACTTGAATTGGATTTATTGCAATGTATGAAGTTGAAGTTGAAGAAAAAACATGGCTTCCACTATAAAGAGGTGTGTTAGATGTATTGTCATGAATTTCTATAACATAAGGTGTTGTGTTAAATGTTGGTAAACTCTGATACCCAATTTTACAGATAGTTTTATTTGATAAAACCTCAAAAGTATAAGTATGGGATTCTAAATCCATAGTAATTACGTCTTGATTATTTGATGCGTTAGCTAAATTGTTATAAAGTTGATTAAAAGTAGTATTGGTTGAATCACATTGCTGCGTATTATTAGCAATTGTTGCATCATCATTACAGCTTATCACTATTGATGAGCTAATGAAAAGTAATAAGTAATTAAATGTAAGTTTCATATTTTTTCTAAATTTAAGGATAGTCTTGAAAGGTATATTTAAAATTTTAAATAATAACGATTTTTTTATGAAAATATTATAAGTAAATATAATATTTTAAAAAAGTATGACATTTTAAGCTAATTTAAATGGAGAAAAAAAGTAGTTTTTCCTAAAGACGATAAAGTGTTTGCAGAAATGCTGAATTTAAACGAAAACCTAGAAAGAATTATCAAGGTTATTAAAGAAAAATAAAGGAAGTCATTTGACTTCCTTTTGTTTTTTTTGAGTTGGTGATACTAAGGAAAAGCATACTACTGTTTCTTTTTATAAGTAGTAGTTTTTTTATCTCCCTTTTTTAAGATTATTCCATTTTCTACAGCATTTTTTAAGTCACGACTTGCAGTAGCAGAAGAAATGTTCTTAAAATAATTCAAATAATCTTTACGGCTAAAATCTTTTTCGTTGTTCTCTAAAAACAGCTGTATTCTATCTTCATCACTCAATTTTTTAGCAGAATTTTCAAGTAAATCAGATAGCGAACAATCAATAATCATCAACATATATTCAATGAATTTAGTGGATTTTCCTTCTTTATCAGAAATAGACAAAGCCTTGTAATATTCATTTTGATTTTTTGAGATCAAAGTTTCAAATGGCAGAAATTCAAAAATGGGGTATTCCTGTATTAAAATTAAAGTTTGCCATAATCTTCCCATTCTTCCATTTCCATCTAAAAAAGGATGAATAAATTCCATTTCGTAGTGAAAAACACAACTTTTTATTAGTGTTAATTCCGATTTATCTTTTAAATACTCAAACAAATCTTTCATTAAGTAAGGAACATTTTCAAATGAAGGTGCAATATGTTCCACTTTAGAACCTTTCACAATACCAACACCTTGTTTTCTATATTTTCCAGGTTCATTGATTAATTTCTGTAATAATAGTTTATGCGCTTTTAAAAAATCTTTTTCACTTTCTGGTTTTAGTTGCTTAATATTTTTATAAACCTCTAAAGCATTAAGCACTTCAAGAATGTCTTTTTCAGGACCAACAACCCGCTTGTTCTCTAAAATGGCAGTAATTTGCTCTTCGGTTAATGTGTTTCCCTCTATGCTAAGCGAAGATTGAATTGTTTTAATTTGATTCTGCTTTCTTAAAGTGGGATTGGTTTTAATTAAATATTTTGCATTCACTTCTCCAATTTTCTCTGAAATGGAAGATATATATTTTAATATTTCTGAAGATATTTCGTACGGAGGTTTCATTTATTGATACTATCATTTGATACTATAACAAATATAGAAATTAAAAATTAATAATTCGTTTTGCTGGTGATAGAATTAAAAGTAAGATCCAACATTTAAGAGAATATCAAGGTTATTAAAGAAAAATAAAGGAAGTCATTTGACTTCCTTTTGGTTTTTTATGTTTGGAGTTGGTGATTGCAATTAAAGAATTGTAAATCGTCAGCAAAAAGTAGACATTTTATAAAAGAAACTAAAGGAGTGTTTTCATAAAAAAATGTAACTTTAATTATGGCAACACCAAAAAAGAAATCAGCAGAGAATTTTGTAAAGGAC
>NZ_VWSG01000007.1 GCF_008629655.1 Paenimyroides baculatum | reverse complement strand
TGCCAACCAGTTGTTTAATGACTGTGTGGTGTTTGTACCACACTGTACCGTTAATCCCTGAGCTTGTTTTGTAAGTACGGGTACGATCGTATCTATTACGCTTACACTTGCCTGTGTCGTACTAAAGTTTCCACATGAATCCGTTGCCGTAAAGGTCACCAGAATCGGTGCACCGCAGATGGCAAGTGAACTTTGATAATTATGTTTCCAAGTTATCAGTCCGCAGGAATCTGTAGCCGTTGCCCCACCGTTGTTAGACAACCAGGCATTTAACTCGTCTTCCCCATTAATACTGCATTGGATAACTAAATCTGATGCAGGGGTAACTACCGGAGGTGTTCTGTCTAAAATCATATACACCGCCTGTTTAACAGTAAAGTTACCGCACTGGTCTTTTGCTATAAAATCAACAATGATCGTACCTGAACCTCCACAAATGGTATTGGTATCTTCAATTAGGTAGCTTATAGTTACGGCACCGCAATTATCAGTGGCTGCTGCCCCTGCATTTGATGCAAGCCATGCATTAAATCCTTCAGGTCCGTCAAGGTTTCCTAAACCGTCACACTCAACAATTTTGTTTTGTGGTTCTACGGTAAATACAGGTTTGGTTTTATCGTCTATCGTTATGGTCTGCGTGTGTACAGTTGTGTTGCCGCAGCTGTCTGCAGCTGTCCATGTTCTGGTCAGTACATATGCATTCGCACATGATCCCGATACCCTTGTCTCGTTAAAGGTAACTGTTGCAGTTCCGCAGTTATCCGTTGCAGTCAGTGTTACCGCTGATGGTACTTCTGTTGAACACGAATAAGTCACGTTCACAGGTAATGTACCTACAAATAAAGGTTTGGTCGTATCGGCTACTGTAATGGTTTGAGAATGGGTTGTTGAATTTCCACATTCATCTGTTGCTGTCCAAGTTCTGGTTAAAACATAACTGTTTGCACAAGAACCATCTACTCTGGTTTCACTGAAAGTTACCGTTGCAATGCCACAATTATCTGTCGCTGTTAATATTGCTGCTGCTGGTACTTCTGAAGAACAAGAATAAGTTACGTTTGTCGGTAAAGCTTCTACAAATACAGGTTTAGCTGTATCTAATACTTTAACCGTTTGTGTATGTGTTGATATATTTCCACAAGAATCTGTTGCAGTCCAAACGCGAACTAAATCATAACTGTTTGCACATAAGCCGTTCACTCTTGTTTCATTATATATAACTGTTGCCGTTCCACAATTATCTGTCGCTGTTAATATTGCTGCTGATGGAATATTGTCACAAGCAACAGAAATTTTGGCAACAGGCAATGTTCCGCTAAATACCGGTTTAACAGTATCAGCCACTGTGATGGTCTGCATATGTGTTGATGTATTTCCACACTCATCAGTTGCCGCCCAGATTCTGGTAAGTACATAATTGTCTGCACAACTTCCCGCTACACTTGTCTCTGTAAATGTTACATTAGCCGCTCCACAATTATCAATTGCTGTTACAGTTGGTACTACAGGTACGTCAGCTGAACACGATACGGTTGTATCTGTTGGCAAAGTACTTGTAAATACAGGTTTTACAGTATCGGTAACAGTTATTATCTGTGTATGAGATACGCTGTTTCCACAAGCATCCGTAGCCGTCCAAACTCTGTTTAATACATAACTGTTTGGACAAGAACCATTCGTTCTTGTTTCGGTCATTGCTACTGTTGGAGTTCCGCAATTATCAGTCGCTGTTAAAGTTACGGCTTCTGGTACGTTATCGCACGAAACAGTTTCATTTGCTGGTAATGTTCCTACGAATGCAGGAGCAATATCATCGTTAACTGTAATTACCTGTGTATAAGTTGTTGTGTTCCCACAAGCGTCTGCTGCTGTCCATACTCTGGTTAATGTAAAATTGTTTGCACAAGTTCCCGCTGTGGTTGTTTCAACTAAAGTTACAGTTGCTGTACCACAATTATCGCTTGCTGTTAATGTTGGTGCTGCTGGTAGATCTTTAGAACAAGATACCATTACTGCAGCTGCAGGTAATGAACCTACAAATGTTGGTGCCACATTATCAATAACTGTGATGGTTTGCGTATGTTCGGTTGTGTTGCCGCAGCCGTCAGTTGCTGTCCATGTTCTGGTTACTGTGAAATTGTTCGCACAAGTTCCCGCCGTGATACTTTGTACAAAAGTTACTACCGCATTTCCACAATTATCTGTTGCTGTTAATGTTGCTGCTGCAGGTACTAAAGAAGTACATGAAACAGTAATATTTTGTGGCAGTGCCTCATTAAATATTGGATCTGCTAAATCAGTAACATTAATGATTTGTGTACATGTTTGTGTGTTACCTTGTTCATCTGTTACTGTAAATGTTCTTGTAAAGGTTTTAATTCCGTTAACACAAGAAGACATTGCGGAATCACTGTAAACAAACGATGTGTTACCACATGATTTATTTACCACTGGCATTCCTGTAACTGATGGGTCGATACTTGTTCCGCAAACAATTGTTACTGCCGCAGGACATGTAATTTCCAAGGTACAGCACATTGGCGCTATTCCTGTTAGGTTTAACGGTGTACAGTTATTATCATCTGTAAAGGTTACATTGTAAGGTGCTCCTGCACCATAAGGTGTGGTTGCCGCTAACGGATTAGACATCCATACGTTTCCTGCAAAAGTACCCGGAGTTCCGGTACCTGTCACGGCAAAAGGAGCTTCGCCTGTTAATGTTACCTGAACCTGATATGTTTGGTTGTCTACAGAGCAAAGAGTAGTTACAACACCTGAAAGATTGTTGTCTTTAAATGTTACTGTTATCTTACCAATATTGCTTTTACATACACCGTCTACTATAAATCTGTTAATTACGTAGTATGTTCTTCCATTTACCAATGGAGTTGTTAGTGGTAAACGATCTGAAGGATCATCACCCTGAGCCTCTTGCTCATTCTCATACCAGTCCAAATGATAAACGGTTGTTGAAGATTCAAAAGGAACATCTGCCAATGTAGGTAATCCGCCACTTATTGTAGGATTACAAATTTCAGGATTTTGATATTCCGGAGTAATTGTTAATACAGAATCAACAGGTAATTCCATTGATATACTATTTTCATACAATACCTGATCAATACCGTTAGCAGAACAATTTGGGTTCGGAGCACAAGGTAATACATCTATGTTTTGGAATACTGTTACCTTAATTTCTCCGAAATTAAAATCACAAGTCAAACTGGTTTCGTTACTTAACGTATATTTTAAAGGTACGTTACTGAATTCTAAAGTTTGTCCCACTGTTATTGTTTGTCCGGATTTTACCTGATATAAATAACCGCGCGTCGGGTCTATGCCTATATAATCAAACTTGTTTACTGGTAATAAGTAAGCTGCAGGATCACCTACAATGCTCCAACCTGTTGGTAATTTTAGGGCAACCTGATAATCATCGGTTACAGCATCATTTACACCAAGTTCACCCGAGTTTTTAATCTCAGCATTATATACCGCTCTTAATACACCTCCCGTTGTCAAAACAGGATCTAAAACTACATTAGTTGTTCCTTCTTGTCTTAATTCAGGGAAAGAATCAGAACCTCCATCTATGATCAATCGTTTTGTTGTTGCCGAAGTAATATTTGTTACAGTAGTACCGCAGGTATTTGTTCCACTTGGGGTAACGGTATGCTTAACACCACTTCTGAAATCACAACTGTTAACTTTAAAATAGACCTTTATTTTAACTCTTTCTACAGAATTTAAAACAACATTGTTAGGTAATGTAATTTCTAAATTAGTTCCATTAATAACTGCATTTGCCGTGTTTCCTGTTGTCCAGGTTGTTGCTGTACCTCCTGCTGCTGCAAAAGTATTACTGTACTCAAACTTATTGTTATAACCTAAACCTGCAGCCGTATTTAAAGGAATAGTAATCTTTAAATTATCTAATTGCGAATCGCCGGCGTTGTGCAACTGTACACTGTACCATATTTCATTACACAAATCTGGCTTAGTAAGTATACCGTTAAACTGATCTGCAATAGTTGTCTGTAAAATATTTTCAATTACTTTATGTGTTAAAACTTTATCAGTTAGCAAACAACCATCTGTAATTGATGCAGGATAGTTGGCAGTTGAACAGCTGTAACCTAAAGTAATGGTTAAATTTTCAACCTGACAATTAATAACATCCGATTTTATTAAATAATATTTTACCGCACCTGGTGCAAAATCACCTAACTCATAAATAGCATTAGCATTGGCTGTTAATGGAGTTCCTGATACCGCAGTATAATTAGCAACTTCTTCCACAGAGTTGATTACTAAATTGCCTGCTTTTTTAGCAAACCATACGCTGTTAAAATTTCTGGATCCTGAACTTGAAACTTTTAATACCCAGGAAACTTTTGTTCCATCTGCACTTAAAGCTCCTAACAAACTGTTGTTTGATGTCTCTAACTTTAGTGTTCCAATGCCTGTATTGTAGGTAAGGTTCTGAGTATTGGTATATGGTGTTGTTAATCCTTCACCATCAATAACATTTCCGTTTATCGTTACACCTACTACTTGATTTACTGCGTTGGTTATAGGTTCGCATTCAGAAAGAGTTACAATAGGAATAATTTCTAATTGAAAACCTTCATCCAGATAATCAATACCGTTTCCAGCTCCCAAAATGTTTGCTGTTATCGTTTTTAATACAGTCGATACGTCTAAAGTATAGCTTGCATTGTTTACATTAAGTCCTGAAATGGTTGTTGAAGTACTGGCTCCTAACCATGGTTGGTTTTTAACCGTTACTGTAACACCTGTCAATGTAATATAACTAGGTACACTTAAAACAGCATTTGTTGGCTGAAACAGATTACGGTATTCATCATTAAAAATCGCATCTTGAATGCTGAATCCTAAAACATCCGCAGTAAATGTAGCTGTATTGGTATTCTCGCTACAATTTACAAAACTTTTAGATCCTCCTGTAAAATTGAACCCGTTCGTAACATAAAAACCGGTTGCAGTATAGGTTCTGCCGCATAACAATTCTTCTGCAGATACATCGTCTATTAAATATGATTTTGCAGGAAATTGTTTTAATCCTGTATATGAGCTACCAGCCTTTATTTCGATAGAGAGACGAACTTTATCATTATCCAATAATGCTGTTGGCAACGTGTAATTTAGAACATATGTAGAAGATGTTTCTGTAACCGTAGCGTTTGAAACAATTGTAGCTCCATTGATAACAACCTTACCAGAGGTAGTTCTTAATACTGTATTTGCATTTGCATCTTTTTCAATTACTAAACGTAACTTAGTAAAGTTACCTGTTGTAACATGGGCTGTTGAATTCTGGTAAATTTCTAAAATATCACCTTTTATAAATGATCTTTCAACTGCTCCAGTTGCATTTGTTCCAACAGTAGGAACACCTGTACCGTTAACTTCATGACCTAAAGAAACTCTGTTAATAAATGCAGAACCGTTTATCAAGCCGTTAACACAGGTTCCTGGATCACAAAAACCTTTTAGTTTTGTTTCGTTACATTTAAAAACAATAGGAGAACAAGAAGCCCCTCCGTTCACTTTTCTAAGTTCTCCGCCTACTCTATACCACAAATTATCCAAATTAGTTGATGGGCAGGTAAGGGTTAAAGGAAACTGTAACCTGTCAAATGAAAAATTTAGATTACCTGAAATCCAAGGTGATGTACCATAAGTAAAAGTAAGTTCGTATTTATTACCCCCGACGTTTACTGCAGAAATTCCTTCAAAATTGATACCTGAAGTAGAAAGGTCATTTGAAAGTTCTACCGTAATGACAAACTGATCACCTGCATTTAGTCCTTTTGATGGAAGACTAAAATTAGTAAACAAATAGTCTGCCAATAGTGGAGTCCCCGAAATAATATCTACTTCTCCAATATGCATCCCTTCATAAGAATATGATGTTTCTGAACTTACACTACCCCCGCTGTTAACAGGTGCACATGCATTTAAATATCCGTAAGTTGCGCTAAATGAATTCTGTCCGTTACTAAATTGTGTTGGGGCAGAGGTACAATTTGAAGATAAACCGTCCGGTGCAACATAATATTGATTAAAAACAATACTAGCAGAAGCGCCTGCTGCTAAAGCAGGTATCTGGATTATTGCTGTTGTTGCTGTTGAACTAACTACCGTAACAGGTAAACCATTTAATGTAATAGAAGTGGCATTAATACCTCCCTGAGTTATAATTTCGAATGTAATAACTTCTGTAGCAATACTACCATTGTTTTTAACAGTCCATGTATTTGTTCCGTAATCATTAAAACAATTTAATACGGGTGAACTTGATAAAGGTGTAACCGAAAGGCTTGGTGCGCCAGATACAGCTAAATTAATAATGTGTGTTGCTGCTCCGTTAACGGCAGAAACAGTACATTTTGTTGAACAACCGTAATATACTTCATAGCTTGTTGCAGTAAGTGCACAATTATCTATCTGTACTTTTTCTTTTAAGGTAATACTTTCTCCACTTAGCAATTTTTTTCCATAAAAAACAAGCTTATTTGGATTAGAAGTATTTACTAACCAGCCTGCTGCTGTTAGGTTAGCAAAGTTATATGAAATATGAGTTAAACCATTACCTAGGTTGCGGTCTAAAGTAAATTGAGAAATTTCACCATTTCCTTGATTTCTAATAGTAACTTCTCTTTCTGGTTGATCGCCTATATTTCCCACGATAGGATCAGGACTAACAGAAACCCTTAAAACCGCATAACGGATATTAATAGTCTCACTTGTATTGGTCAGCGTACTGCCTGTACAACCACTCAAAGTATAATTCACAACTGCATCGGTTGTAGAACTTATAATGCCGCACAAAGCCTTTACATTAAAAGTTACTTGAATTTCTTGAGTAGAAGATCCCGCAGGAATATTTACGTCAACGGTAACCTCTTGAGTTGTTTGTAAGTTAACCGTTGCCGGACTGCCGTCGACTTTTAAGGAACCTGTTTGAAGTTCAAAGCCATTTGGAACAACTATTTTAAGCTTTCCATTAGGGCAAGGCTGACTTCCTTTTGCAATTCTAACTGTGAACTGCTGGTAGTCTTCGCATACATCTAACACAGGGACACTGCTGTCTGTTTTCAGTGTTTGTGCTTGTGTACCACTTGCCGATAACAATAAAAAAGAAAAGAGTACCAACAGCGAAACTGGGTTCCATTTTCTCAAAATTGAACTAAAGTGCATTAGCGTAGTTTTATAATTCATAAATAATGTTTTTTACTTGTTAAGTAAATAAATGCTTTTTAAAATCGTAAATTTCAATCTTGGTTTGGTTACATAGTGTCATATTTTAAGGGTTAAACAATAATTTTAATTATTATTAATTTGTAGCGTTAGATAAGATGATCTATAATAATTATAAGGTAATTAAGACATTGTATTTTAATAAGTTATATCTTAAAAATGTATCCGTTAATTATGCTTCAAAACTAAATACATAAAAAAACAAAGCTTGTAGTGCTCTGTTATCTTTTTAGTAGTCCTTTGGCAGGTTTGCTTGTAGAACAAATTCTACAATTCATAATTAATGAAGAGTTAGCATGTCTTTGTGTTTTATCTTGTAGTGAAAAGTGATATGTAACAATGGAAAATTATAAGGAAATTGCTCTATGAAATGATCACGCTTGATATGATCGATATTCATAAAAATTCATTACTCCAATTATTTTAAGAATATAAAAAATGGAAATATCATAACCGGCAGCATTAATCACCTTAGTGTATAGCAAAATTGAACGGGAAAATGATTTGTAGATTTTAAACGGTCAAAAACTATTGTAGAATAATGTTAAAAAAGCTATTAAAACAAAAAAAGCATCAAAAAATTTTGATGCTGTAACATTTAACGATTTTTGGTCTAAAAATTCCATATCGTTTTAAGAAACAATACAGTATTTGTAATGAGAGTTATTTTAAAAAGCTCTACTTCATATTTTCGTATAAGTTTATTTTCTTTATTAGGTCAGGTATATTATCAATACCTAATTTTTCAAAAATCCTGTTTTTGTATGTACTCACAGTTGATTTTTGCAGATTAAGTGTATTAGCTATTTCGCTACTCTTAAATCCCTCAATAATTAATTGGGCAATTTCTAACTCTCGGTTTGTTAATTGATTTATTGGATTTTCTGGTTTTTTAAAAATATAATTATCCATAATTTTTTCTTGTATATTTTTACTAATATACTTTTTTGAAACTAAAACTTCAGTTATTGCATTTTTAATTTCCTCTTCTGAACTCAACTTACTTAAAAAACCATTTACTCCAGCATTTATACATCTTACGGCGTAAATATCCTCATCCAAACCGGAAAAAATAAGAATCTTTAAATTTGGCTGAATTGCCTTTAATACTGGAATAATATTTAGCGAATTGCCGTCGGGAAAAGTGATATCTAATAGTAACAAATCTATTTCCGAATTATACAGACTTTTGGTTACGTCGCTGATATTATGTACTTGAATTATATTTGCATCAGGATGCAGCTCTCTTAAAATAAAACTAAGAGATTTAGTTACTACATTATGATCATCAGCAGTTATAAAATTTAATTTATGATCCATGTTCTATAAAGTGTTAATGTACTTTGCTAAATTTAGCAACTTATCAATTAAAGATTTGTAGTATTCCATTCACATAACTGTAGAATAAATTCTACAATCTACTAAGAATATTCTTTAATACAATCAGTAATTTTTTTGTTCCTAACTTTGTTAGTTTCTAGGAAATGTTTTATTTTCCCGGAGTGTCTAAAATTAAATCGAACGTTACAACTGTCTCAACATTCTGTTTGCTTCTAACCTTAATCTTTCCTTTAAATAATTCTATAATTTCCTTACATAGGTTTAACCCTAAACCGGCTCCCAGATTTTTAACTTCGTCAGAAATTGCTCCTTGATGGTAACTGTCAAAAATATGTTTTAAATCTTCTTCATTAATTCCTGCGCCGTTATCTTTAACTTCAACCAAAAGTCTTTGTGTATTTTTAACAGCTTTTTCTAACGATACATTTACAGAAATTTGTCCTTTTTTGGTGAATTTATTGGCGTTACCCACAATGTTGTAAAATAACTGATGTATCTTAACAACATCGGAATGTACAATTACATCTTTTGTTATACTGTTGGTTACCAACAATTTATTTTCATTATTTTCAACAAAACTAGATAATGATTTTAAAACTTCGTCCAGCTCATATTTTAAGTTGAAGGTTGTTTTGTTTAATTCCAGTTTTTTGTTTTCGTTTTTAGAAAGATCTAAAATCTGATTTGCCAATAACGAAAGCGAATGCGTGGTAAATTCAATAGATTTTAAAGATTCCTGTACTTCCTGATCTTCAATTTGCCTTCTGATTCCGCGACTGTAAATAGAAATAATGTTTAATGGCGATCTAATTTCGTGACTGATCATCCCTACAATTCTATTCTTGAAATTTAAGTTTTGCTCGATTTTTTTCTGTGCCGCAACCAAACGTGTTTCGTACGCAAAGGTTAAACGGGTGATAAATGCCAGTATTACAGAGATTAACACCATAAAAAAGATTACCCCGATTATGGCATAATTTCTAATTTGTTTGTTGGTTTGGTATTGGGCTTGAAATTTCTGGCGGGCATCATTTGTAAAAGAAACCAACGCATCGTTATACTTTCTTAAAAGCAAGTTGCTGTAATTCAACAATTCTTTGTTTGTATCGAAAAATCCGGCATCGTTCTTTTTAACGGCAGCCAACTGCTTTTTATAATTTTGTTTGAAATCTTGGAATTGTTTCTGATAATATTCGTTTGTGTTTTTAAACAGATATTCCAGTTGTTTTTCGATGCTTCCAGAACTAACATTAGAGCCTTTTCGAAGGGTTAAAACCACATTCGATTTTTCTTTTTGAACATCAACTTTCCCAGCAATAGCATTACTTACACGTGAAAATAATCCTTTACGTTCCACACTGTCAACAGAAACCGTAGTTTCAACATTTATACTGTCTAAAATATCATCGTATTTAACCGTTTTCAGCTTAAAAACATTATAGTTAAACGGTGCATTTGGAATAAATTCTATACCACGAAGCGAATCTATTTTGGTATTGATGTTATTAACCGACATTTTTGAACTACTGCCCTTTTTTAAATGCAAAGAAAACAAATCACTTTTACCGGCTGTATTTGCCAGATTTTGAATGTTTTTGTTTAAACTGGTCAGCGCATCGTTATATGCCAACAGATACTGATCGTCTTTGGTATGTATATAATTTTGCAAATTATTTTGTGCGGTGATATAATCGTCTTTTGTAAGATCGCTAAAATGTTGTGCCTGCTCAGAAATATGCAGTTCTGCTTCTAATTCTTGTAATTTAGGTTCGTTAAAAATTTCATTGTACAGAATTAATAACAGAATTAGCTGCAAAAATATAACACTTGTAAGAAGCGTATAGTGTACTGCTTTTCTGTATTTAAATTTATCTGACTTAAAATTAAAATTCTGCCGCTTTTTTTCTTTCAAAATAATCCCCCTATTAAATTAATTTTATACCAAAACCAACTTGGTCAATTTATAAAAAAACACTTAATACTTATAAACTACAAAAACTTAAAAATTCTTTAGCAAAATTTCTCCTTTACATAAAAATATCGCTTTATGTACCATAAATGTATTGAATTTTAACCGTTTTGTTTTTTAATTTTAAATTTTTCCCTGTAAATCAGTAGTTTCCCCGAACAAATATAGATATTTTTATTAACATTCTTAACTATAATTTTGAAGCATTAAAACCATTGTTTATTAATTTGAAACTGATTTGATTGATGATTTGTAAATGCGAAGATCGTCCCAAGTGATATTTTCAGGAGCTTCGGCTTTTATTTCGGTTAAGTTTTTATCGGTGTTATTATGAAATAATTTTTTTAAAATGGTAAGTTTTTTGACTGATATAACCGCTGTAATATCTATTTTATCTTCGCCTATTAATTTGGCAATGTGCTGATAAATTGTTTGGACTGATAATTTGCGTTCTTTGGCAATTTCGGCAATGGTTAATTTGCGCTGCCAAAGATCAAACGTTTTATCTGTTGTTGCAACTTTTACGGTTTTAGGAATTTGTTTGATATCATCGATCTCGTCAATATCCAAAATCTGTGTGCGGAGAATTTCCTTAATTCCGGTTAAATGATTCAATCGATACGATGTGATATCCTGATCATTCAGATTTTCGCTTGAAAAATCGATGCCACTGCTAAATAATTGCACCATTTTATTGGTTTTAATCAACTTTAAAACCATTTTAATATGCTCGTCTTCAAAAACACGTAATTGTTCTGTAAACAGCACAAAACCTTTCTTCTTTTTAGACTGTTCCAAAACAAAAAGTGTATCGTACGCCAATTCATCTAACTTCGGATAAAAATACGAATATGCTTTTGTTAAACGTTGCAGTAAATGATCAATCCTAAAATCATCTGCCGTGAAAAGCGTATGTAATTCCTGCAGAAATTTTAATCCGACATTTTTGATAGTTTCCAGCAAACGTTCTTGCTTTTGTGCCCATGCCTGATAAATTTTTCGTGTCGATTTTTTTTCGGCAACCCAGGTTTCAATCCATTTTAGAAATTCTTTATGTGCATTGATCCAATCAAACGTATCTTTCACCTGCAACCATAAATATTCTAGTTTTGCCTGAACCAACGGATTTTCGTTATCGGCCAATTCATTTTGTCTGGCAAACGACAATACATTTTCATCAGCAGAAATCGTTCGGATTGCAACCGGCTTTGACAACACCAAACCGCTTAAACTGCGAAGGCGCGACAAGGCAACATACGCCTGCCCGCTCATGAACACATCGTTAATATCCAGAACAGCTTTATCAAACGTTAATCCCTGCGATTTGTGAACAGTTATTGCCCACGCCAATTTCAACGGATATTGTACAAAAGTTCCCAAAACCTGCTCTTCAATTTCCTTTGTTTGCTCGTTTAAAGCGTATCGAACATTTTGCCATTCATACTTTTCTACGGTAATTTTTACGTTATCATCTGGAAGATAAACTTCAATTTCATTTTCTGATACATAAAAAACGGTTCCTATTTTTCCGTTGTAATATCGTTTTTCAAAACTCAAATCATTTTTAACAAACATTACCTGTGCCCCTTTTTTCAGAACCAATTCAGGTTCTAACGGATACATTTTTTCAGGAAAATCGCCAATAATTTCGGGCAGAAAAACATATTCCTGCGCTTTTAAATTATCTAATTCTTTATCGTTAATATCGTCTGCTTTGCGGTTGTGCGTTGTAAGGGTAATGTAGCCTTTATTTTTCTTGGTATCGAAATTTTCGTTTACCTGTTTTTCAAGCAGTTCATAATCTTGCGGTGTATTGTTGCTTGTTCTAAAATTATTCAGCAGACGAATAAAAGCTTCATCATCTTGACGATAAATTTTCTTTAATTCGATATAAACCGGCTGCGTTTGCTGCATTACCCAAGCGTTAAAAAAGTAAATTCCACTATAAAACTGTTTCATTACCTGCCAGTCTGCATGTCTTACAACCGGTGGCAACTGCCACAAATCGCCAATAAACAGCAACTGAACTCCGCCAAAAGGTAAATTTGATCTGCGAACAAATTGTAGCATTTCGTTCATGGCATCCAACAAATCGGCACGCAGCATTGAAACTTCATCAATTACCAGCAATTCTAAATTTCTGATAACAGTTTGTTTGGATTGCGGCATTTTAAAGTGCCTTGTAATGGTTTGCTTGCTTTCAAAATACATACCGTTGTCTGCATTCTTAAAATCGGCAGTTGGAATGTAGCCCGAAAAAGGTAATTGAAAAAACGAATGAATGGTTACACCGCCCGCATTTAACGCAGCGATGCCTGTAGGTGCAACAACCACTGTATTTTTATGGGTTGTTGACAGAATTTTTTTAAGCAGCGTTGTTTTACCCGTACCTGCTTTACCGGTTAAAAATACGTTTTTGTTGGTGTGCTGTATGTATTGTAAAACTAATTGTGCTTCGGCTGTCATGCAGTAAAGATAAAAAAACCACCAGAATTGGTGGTTTTAATTTTTATTTTTTAGTTTCGGTTTTCTTAACCTCTTCTTTTTTTGTTTCTTCTTTTACTTCAACTTTTTTGCCCGTTTTCTCTTCGTACTGTTTATGTAAAAGCGATAAAATTTCTTTGGTTAAATTGTATTCTTCTTTTCCGTATAAAACCGATGCTGCATCGCCTGTTCCGTAGATATAATCGTAACCTTGTTCTTTACCGTAATCTTTAATGAAAGTTTTCATTTTAGAAACCATTGAATCACGTTCAACAGCACTTTCTTCCTGAAACTTTTTCATATAGTTTTGCTCTTTTTCTGCTAAAGTTTGCTGGCGTCGTTCTAATTCTGCCTGACGTTTTTGCGCCCATTCCATTCCTTTAGACTGTGCATTTTTTTGAAGATCCACTACATCGTTCTGAAATCTCTTTGCATCATTATCCAATTCATTTTTCATTTTATCGGACATTGTTTTAAACTTTGCTTCGAAATCTTTGAACTCCTGATATTCTTTCATTAATTCTTCTGTATCGATATAAGCTGTTTTAAAACCTTCTTTAGCAGAAACAGTTTTACCAACATTTGCATTTGCCGCTGTTTCTTTATTGCAAGCAATTACACTTAATGCTACAACAGCCAACATCATTATTTTTTTCATATTATTTTTTATTTAATATTAATGTTATATGGAATCGCTTTTATTAATTGGTATTTGCTAAAGCAAAATTTATTGTTTACGATTTCATAGAGATGAATTTTTAATTTAAAATTTAAATTTCAACAAAAGTATTTAAAATTATCTAATTTGATCAATTATAAGAAATTTATATACTTTTTAATATTATTATAGAATCTGTTTATAAAATTGATACTTAAAATTTTCGATTTAAGACACTTTTACAAAATTTGAATATAAAGACACATTTTAATATTCAATCTTTAAAAAGAACCTATTTAAAATTATTTTTTAAGAATATAAATGTGCGAAGAATACTCTTTAGAGAAAATTGCTTTAATATTTGAAACTAATCCAATGTAAACCGCCTTTAGTATATTTTTTGATCCGGTTTTATATTCTTCTGATAAAAGGGAAACATAAAAACTATCAAAATACATAGGCTTAATATGTATCAACTTAAAATTATTTTCTTTAGCCAGCTTTTTGATAGATTGTTTACTGAAATGCCAAAGATGTCTAGGTACATCCCATGCTGCCCAATGTTCTTTATAGTGATCCGCATCGAACGATCTAAAATTTGGAACCGCAATGATAAGTGATCCATTTTCATTTAAGTGATTTTTAAAGAAATTGAAATATTCATTTAAATCAGTCACATGTTCTAAAACGTGCCATAATGTAATTACATCGTATTTATCATTATTTAATTCACCAATATTATTATAAACATTAATTTGCTTTGATGAACTTATAGCAGCAGCTTCATTATTTGGTTCTACTCCTACTCCTTTTACATGTAATTTATTTATTCCGTGTTTTAAAAAATCACCGGTTCCACAACCAATATCTAAGACTGAAATTGAATTATTGTTGGTGTGTTTTTTAATTAACTCCCATTTTTGATTGATCGTATAATTTTTAACCAACTGATAAACTTTCTCAAACCAATTACGTTTCGCATCGGTATGCGAAATATAATTTTCACTTTTGTAATAATGATCTAACCTATCAAACGAATTAAATTTTGTTTGATACATTTCATATTTATCATCGTAGATTAGTTCAAAGTCTTCTTTTGTTATACTGTAATCTTTAATGGTTTTATTTTTCATAGTGCGAATATATAAAACAAAAAACTCCTTTGCAAAGGAGTTTTGTTTCACGTGGAACATAAAATTATCTTCCCATGTGTATTAATAAAATCGAAATATCAGAAGGGGCTACACCACTTATTCTTGATGCTTGTGATATTGTAACCGGACGTATCTTTTTTAATTTTTCTTTAGCTTCAAACGACATAGATTTAATCTTATTATAATCGAAATTTTCAGGAATAATTAAATCTTCTAATCTATTTAATTTATCAGCATTATTCTTTTCTTTTTCAATATAGCCTGAATATTTAACCTGAATAATTGCTTGTGAAATAATTTCCTCGTCTAAACTATTTTCTTTGATATAAGCATCAACTTTACTAAACTGTAAAATATCATTATCTTCTAATTGCGGACGAGAAAAAACCTTAAACATTTTATCAGGTTGCTTCATTGGTTCGCTTCCTTTTTCTTCTAAAATTGGATTTGCTTCTTTAGGTTGAACCGAAGTTTCTTTAAAAAATTGAACAAAATTATCAGAAGATTCCTTCTTATATTCCATTCTTTTCAATCGATCTTCACTAGCTAAACCAATCTCAAATGCTTTTGGTGTTAACCTGAAATCGGCATTATCCTGACGCAAAAGAGTTCTATATTCTGCACGAGATGTAAACATACGGTAAGGTTCTTCTGTACCTTTTGTAATTAAATCATCGATTAAAACCCCAATATACGCTTCGTTTCTTTTTAAAATTAAAGGTTCTTTTTCTTGAACTTTTAATGCAGCATTAATACCAGCCATTAAACCTTGTGCAGCCGCTTCTTCATAACCGGTTGTTCCATTAATCTGTCCAGCAAAATATAAACCTTCAACCAACTTGGTTTCTAGTGTATGTTTTAATTGTGTTGGTGGAAAATAATCGTATTCGATTGCATATCCAGGACGGAAAAACTTTACATTTTCGAACCCTACAACAGATCGCAATGCTTTAAATTGAACATCTTCTGGTAATGATGTTGAGAATCCGTTTACATAAACTTCAACCGTATTCCAACCTTCTGGTTCAACAAATAACTGGTGTCGATCTTTATCGGCAAAACGATTAATTTTATCTTCGATCGACGGGCAATAACGCGGACCTAAACTTTTAATTCTACCATTAAACATTGGTGAACGATCGAAACCTTCTCGTAACAGATTATGTACTTCGGGCGAAGTATAGGTCATATAACAAGAACGCTGTTTTGTTAGCGGTTTTGTTACATCTGAATAAGAAAATTTTTGAGGATTTATATCACCTGGTTGCTCATCCATTTTAGAATAATCTAACGAACGACCATCTACACGAGGTGGTGTTCCTGTTTTCATTCTACCTGATTCAAAACCTACTTTAATTAAATCTTCTGTAATACCAAACGATGCACTTTCACCTGCTCTACCTCCACCGAATTGTTTATCACCAATATGAATCAATCCATTTAAAAAAGTTCCATTTGTAAGAATAACCGTATTCGATCTTATCTCTATCCCTAAGCTTGTCTTCACTCCAACAACCTTATTATTTTCGATCAAAATACCAGAAATCATTTCCTGATAAAAATCTAAATTTGGCGTTCCTTCTAACATCAACCTCCAAGTTTCTGCAAAAAGCATACGGTCACTTTGACAACGTGGCGACCACATTGCCGGACCTTTTGATACATTCAACATCTTAAACTGAATAGCAGAATTATCGGAAACGATTCCCGAATAACCACCAAGCGCATCAATCTCTCGAACAATTTGTCCTTTTGCAATCCCGCCCATAGCAGGATTACAACTCATTTGTGCAATATTCTGAAGACTCATTGTAACCAACAAAGTCTTCATTCCCATGTTTGCTGCTGCTGCTGCTGCTTCGGATCCCGCATGACCTGCACCGACTACAACTACATCATATTTATCTTGAAATAAACTCATTGTTCCACGTGAAACATTAAATTAAACATTCAGAAAAAACTATTGTTCCACGTGGAACATATTAATTTTTTCTTGTTCTTTAGATCGCATTAATAAAGCTTCGTCTTGTGTTTTATCTTTGTATCCACAGTAGTGTAAAACACCGTGTGCTAAAACTCGTAACAACTCTTCCTTAAACGATACCTCGTAATCTTTTGCATTATCCTGCACTCTTTCAATCGAAACAAAAATATCACCCGAAATTAAATCTCCAATACAATAATCAAAACTTATAATATCGGTTAATGTATCGTGATTTAAATACTGCATGTTTATGTTGTGCAAATATTCATCATCACAAAAAATATAATTAATTTCACCGGGTTCTTTTCCTTCCGATTCTATAACAGCATCAATCCATCGTTCATAGTCAGACTCTTTTTCTAACTGAAAATCGGTCTCGTAATTAAAAATGACCATAATTAAACATTAAAATACTTGCAAAGGTACAACGAAACTAAAAAAAAGAAGTATAAGATTGTATTAAAAAATATATTTAATTGATTATCAGTTATTTAATACAATATATAATTATATCAATTAGTAAAACTGAAACAAAACAGTTTTCGTTGTTAACAACATATTATTATTAAATAATTAAATTTTAAAATTTTAAAAAAAGATTTCTTCTTTATAATGCTTGTTAATATGTAGCATAAGTTTTTGGTAAAGTATTTTAATATGTTACTTATTAAAAGTTGTTAACATTAACTTAATATATCAAAGTTCTAAATATCAGTCAATTTAAAAATGGGTGTTGATATATTTTTACTTTCACTAACAAAAATTGCTTAAAAGTTTAGTTGTGAATAAGTGTTTATAAGTTGATAAAATGTGTCAATGTAATCGTTGATTAGTTTCAATAAAAACTACGCTTGTCAACAAAAATAAACTGCTATAACAAAATTTTAAGATTTAAAAAGTATTAGTTATGTAAAGTTATTCACACTTATTAACACAGGTTATTGATAGTAAAATTAAGGTTATAAACATCTATAATTTTGTTAGCTAACAGATGAACTAATTTTATTTTAAAACTAGCCTAATGGCTTTAAAATTGCATGATAGTTTGATAAATAAAAAATGGATTCCAATTAGGAATCCATTTTGTTTTCACGAATCATGTACGCCATGTTCTTTATAATGTTATGATGTTTTGCTACAAATGTGTTTTCTTTATTCCAGACATAACCTGCTAAAACAGCACAAATTTTTCTTTTAACATCGGGATTTTCCGGCTGATGATAAAACAATTCCTGTAAATTACCGGTGTACCATTCTTTAACGTACGTGGTAAAAACATCGATACCGTATTTCATGTATTCGGTATATTCTTTTTCCCAGTTAACATCTTCCCCATTAATTTGTTTTAAAGCCAATTTAGCAGCTAAAATTCCGGATTCTGTTGCAAAACAAACACCTGAAGAAAATACAGGATCTAAAAATTCTGTACTGTTTCCTGTTAACGCATATCCTTCGCCGTAAAATTGAGATACAGCAACAGAATAATTTTTTAAATGGATCGGATCAAATTCAAAAGAAAGTTTATCGAATCGTTTTACATAAAAATCAGAAAGTTTTATGGCATTTTTAATAGCTTCTTCGGTATTTCCTGTTACTGATAATTTATCGATATATTCTGTAGGACCAACAATTCCAACGCTGGTATTTCCGTTAGAAAATGGAATAACCCACAACCAAACTTCGGTTTCAATAATATCAAAAGAAATCTGGGTACCTTCTACTCCATCTGGTCGGTTTACATCTTTAACATGAGTAAAAATTGCAGAGTGCGGATCTAATTTAGAAGGAGATTCTAACTTTAAAATTCGCGGCAAAACACGCCCGTAACCACTGCAGTCAATTACAAATTTTGCATTTATCTGCGAAACAGTTCCGTTTTTATCTTTAATGGTAGTTACAGAATTGGTTCCGTTAAATTCCACATTGGTAACTTCGGTTTCAAAAGCAATATCAACCCCTTTACGTTGCAATTCATCGGTCATGGCTTTATCAAAATCGGCACGCGGAATCTGCCACGTCCAATCCCATCCTTCACCAAATTTATTGCTAAAATCAAAAATACAAATTTCTTTACCTCTAATAAAACGGGCTCCGGGCTTCTTTTCAAATCCGTAAGAATCAAGTGCTTCAAACAATCCGGCTTCATCAAAATGATCCATAACACGCGGTATCAAACTCTCGCCCACTACAATTCTCGGGAACTTTTGTTTTTCTACAACCTTTATCTTTGAGCCCTGTTTTTGCAGATATCCGGCTGCAACACTTCCACTGGGACCTGCTCCAATAATTAGGATATCAACATTTTCTGTATTCATAGTAAAAAAGATAGTTTAAAATTATATTTTTGCCTTTGTAAAATGATGTTTCAAAATTACAAGAAATCAGTCATTTAATACATTTTAATCAAACAATTTTTAATGAAAGTTATACGTGATTATTTAACGATAAATGATTTTGCTTCGGTCATTTTTAATAATGAAGCCATTACATTAGACGATTTACTTGTAAATCGTGTGGAAAAAAGTTTTAATTTTTTAAAATCGTTTTCTGCAAATAAAGTTATTTACGGTGTTAATACAGGTTTTGGTCCAATGGCGCAATACCGCATTCAGCCAGAAGATCAGTTGCAGTTGCAGTACAATTTAATTCGCAGCCATTCATCGGGTACTGGTAATCCGTTGTCGCCTATTCATGTAAAAGCAGCAATTTTAGCTCGATTAAATACGCTGGCATTAGGAAAATCGGGTGTAAATATGACCGTAATTTCTTTGATGAAAGAATTGATTAACCGCGATATTACGCCGCTTATTTTTGCTCATGGTGGTGTTGGTGCAAGTGGTGATTTGGTTCAGTTGGCGCATTTGGCACTGATACTTATTGGTGAAGGCGAAGTTTTTTATAAAGGCGAACGCAGATCAACCCAAGAAGTTTTTAAAATGGAAGGTTTACAGCCAATCGATGTTAAAATTCGCGAAGGTTTGGCGTTGATGAACGGAACATCGGTAATGACGGGAATTGGTATTGTGAATGCGTTATTGACTGATAAATTGGTCGATTTTTCATTACAGGCATCTTGTATGATTAATGAAATTGTACAGGCTTATGACGATCATTTGTCGCAAGAATTGAACAACACCAAATTACATAACGGACAGCAGGTTGTTGCCGAAAAAATGCGCAATCATTTAAAAAACAGCCAGCTAACACGTAACCGTCAGGAACATTTGTACAGCGGAGAAAATACCGAAGAAATTTTTAAGGAAAAAGTTCAGGAATATTATTCAATTCGTTGTGTACCGCAGATTTTAGGTCCAATTTACGATACCGTTTTATCAGTTAAAGATATTTTAGAAAAAGAAATAAATTCGGTAAACGACAATCCGGTGATCGATGTGGAAACAGAACAGGTTTACCACGGCGGAAATTTCCACGGCGATTATGTATCATTAGAAATGGATAAATTAAAACTGGTTGTTACCAAAATTTCCATGTTGGCAGAACGTCAGTTAAACTATCTGTTGAATTCAAAAATTAACGAAATACTGCCACCATTTGTCAATTTGGGTAAATTAGGATTCAATTTTGGTATGCAGGGTGTACAGTTTACGGCAACATCAACCACTGCAGAAAATCAGGCATTATCAACATCAATGTACATTCACAGTATTCCGAACAATAACGACAATCAGGATATTGTAAGTATGGGAACCAATGCAGCCGTTATGTGCAGCAATGTGATCGAAAATACGTTTGAAGTGTTGGCGATTGAACTAATTACGATTATTCAGGCAATTGATGCGTTGAATTATCAGGATAAATTAAGCAGTCCATCAAAGAAACTGTACAACGAAATTAGAAACATAGTGCCTGTTTTTGCAGAAGATATTGTAATGTATCCTTATGTTAAAAAGGTTAATGAATTTTTAAAAAAATAGGCAGCAAATGAAAAAATGTGCTTTAGTTACAGGCGGATCTCGTGGCATAGGAAAAGCCATCTGCTTAAAATTGGCAAAGGATTTGCAGTACCATGTATTGATTAATTACCAATCGAACGAAGCAGCTGCGTTAGAAACAAAACACTTGATTGAAAACGAAGGCGGATCGGCAGAAGTAATCGGGTTTAATGTGGCTAGTTTAGAAGAAACACAAGCTGCTTTAAATTCTTGGAAAGAAACCAATCCTGAGGCTGTTGTAGAAGTAATTGTGAACAATGCAGGAATAACGCGCGATGGTTTGTTTATGTGGATGCAGCCAAACGACTGGAAAAGTGTTATTGATACCAGCTTAAACGGTTTTTATAACGTAACCAATTTCTTTATTCAGGAAATGTTGCGCAGTAAATACGGAAGAATTATTAATATGGTTTCGGTTTCGGGTGTAAAAGGCACTCCGGGTCAAACCAATTATTCGGCGGCAAAAGGTGCGTTGGTAGCAGCAACAAAAGCATTAGCGCAAGAAGTTGCCAAACGTAAAGTAACCGTAAACGCGGTTGCTCCAGGTTTTATTAGAACCGATATGACTGCGGAATTAGACGAAAAAGAATTAGTAAAAATGATACCTGCTAACCGCTTTGGAGAAGCAGATGAAGTAGCCGATTTAGTTGCTTTCTTGGCTTCAAAAAAATCGGGTTACATAACAGGTGAAATTATAAATATAAACGGAGGAATTTATTCTTAAAGGATTGTAAAATGTAGAAATGTATAATGTAATATGATCAATAAATTAGTTGTTCAGAAATGAAAAAATTGTTTTCAATAAAAAACATATTAATCGGAATTGGACTAATCATTTTTGATTTAGCTATATATATTTTTCTTGGGTTGGTTTTATTGAATTATGAAGATTTTTATGATGAAAGTAAAGGCACATATTTCAGTTTGGAAAGTATGACCTTTTGGCAAAAGATAAGTTATATTAGTTTGAATTTATGGTATTTAATTAACATAATTTTCATCTGTTTTCTGATATATAAAGTATCTATAAAAGTGTTTTCATTAAAAAATTTCAAACGCTAATTCTCAATTGTACAAAAATACAATCTACAATATACGGAATACAAAAAATTATGAATAACAGAGTGGTGATAACCGGTATGGGAATTTATTCGTGCATCGGTACCAATTTACAAGAAGTTAAACAATCGTTATACGAAGGAAAATCAGGTATTGTGTTCGATGAAGAACGCAAAGAATACGGTTTTCGTTCGTCATTAACAGGGAAAGTTCCAACTCCCGATTTAAAACCATTTTTAAGTCGCAGGCAGCGTATAACCATTGGCGAAGAAACCGAATACGCGTATGTGGCAACCATGGAGGCTTTACAAAACGCAGGTATTTCTTTAGACGATTTCAACAAGCGCGAAATTGGTCTTATTTACGGAAACGACAGTGTTTCTAAAGCTATTATTGAGGCTACCGATATTGTTCGTGAAAAAAAAGACACCGCTTTAATAGGATCCGGAGCTATTTTTAAGTCGATGAATTCTACGGTAACCATGAATTTATCAACCATTTTTAACATCACCGGAATCAACATGACCATCAGTGCAGCTTGTGCAAGTGGATCGCATGCGATTGGTTTGGGATATATGATGATTAAAAACGGTTTGCAGGATTTGGTTATTTGCGGTGGTGCACAAGAAATCAACAAATACGGAATGGCAAGTTTCGATGGTTTAGGTGTTTTTTCGCCTCGTGAAAACGAACCTGCAAAAGCATGCCGCCCATTCGATGCTGCTCGCGATGGCTTGGTTCCAAGCGGCGGCGGTGCTACAATCATTATTGAAAGTTTAGATAGTGCTTTGGCTCGTGGTGCAAACATTATTGCAGAAATTGTCGGCTACGGATTTTCATCAAACGGCGGACATATTTCAACGCCGAATGTTGATGGACCTGCAACAGCTATGCGAAAAGCCTTGCAACAGGCAGGTTTAAATGCAGCCGATGTTCAGTACATCAACGCACATGCAACATCAACTCCGGTTGGCGATGCAAACGAAGCACAGGCTATAGATGAAGTTTTTGGAGCAACAAAACCATATGTTTCAAGCACCAAATCAATGACAGGTCATGAATGTTGGATGGCAGGTGCAAGCGAGATTATTTATTCTACAATTATGATGAATGAAGGATTTATCGCACCAAATATAAACTATGAAACACCCGATGAACATTCAGAAAAGCTGAATATTGCTACCAAAACAATTAATAAAGATTTTGACGTATATTTGTCGAATTCTTTCGGGTTCGGAGGAACAAATTCTGCGGTAATCGTAAAAAAATATAAATAAACACACAAATGAAGATTGAGGAAATCATCGATAAAGTAAACGAGATTTTAGTTGAAGAATTCGAAGTTGATGCAGAGGTAATCGAAGCAGATAAAAATTTAAAGCAAACTTTAGATTTAGACAGCTTGGATTATGTGGATTTGGTTGTAATAATCGAATCAAATTTTGGCGTGAAATTAGTCGAAGCTGATTTTATGGGCATGGTAACTTTTCAAGATTTCTACAACATCATCAACAATAAAATAGCTGCTAAAAACGCTTAAAAATGACCCAATGGAGCGGAAAATCTAAAGGAACAATTTTAGGTTACAAAATATTTGTTTATTGCATAAAAAAGCTGGGAATACGTGCTGCTTACAGCGTTTTGGTATTCGTGGCTTTTTATTATTTTGTGGCCTACCCTACTTCTTTTAAGGCTATGTTTTCGTATTTCCGCAACCGTCAGCAGTTTTCGTTTTTTAAAGCCGTTTTTGCCGTTTACAAAAGCTATTTTACCTTTGGTCAGGTTTTAATCGATAAAATAGCTATTTCGGCAGGTCTACGCAGTAAATTTACTTTTGATTTCGATGGAATTGATATTTTAAAACAACTGTTAAGCGAAGGCAAAGGCGGCATTTTAATCAGCGCACATATTGGTAATTTTGAAATTGCCGAAAAGTTTTTTGCCGATATTGATTTTAACTGTCAGATCCATATTGTAACCGTAGATCAGGAACATTCGGTAATCAAGCAGTATTTAGAAAGCATCACAGACGAAAAACCAAACGTGCAGTTTATCTATGTAAAAGAAGATATGTCACATATTTTTGAAATCAACGATGCACTTTCTAAAAATCATTTGATTTGTTTTACGGGCGATCGATATTTCGAGTATTCTAAAACAATGCAGGCAGAATTATTGGGGAAAGAAGCACATTTTCCTGCAGGAACTTTTATGCTGGCATCGCGCCTAAAAACACCGGTTGCTTACGTGTATGTTATGAAAGAACCTAATTTGCATTACCATTTATACACCCGCAGAGCACTCGAATTTAAGCATCGCGATGCACAGTCAGTATTAAATAGTTATACCGATAGTGTTTCACAGATGTTGAAAAAGTATCCGTATCAGTGGTTTAATTATTTCGATTTTTGGAAGGATTAAAAAGTACTTGGAAGTAAGCATACAGTTTGTCATTCCGAAGGAATCTTTTTTATCATTTATGATTATACTGAATGACAAGATCATCAAAACAAACCACCTATGAAAAATGTTTTAGTTATTTATTATTCGCAATCGGGTCAGTTAAAAGAAATTGCCGATAAAATAAGTCTTCCGTTTGTTGAAGATGCCAATGTGAATGTAACTTATTACAACATTCAAACTAAAAAAAGCTTTCCTTTTCCGTGGGATAACGATTCGTTTTTCGATGTTTTTCCCGAAACGTTCAAACAGGTTCCTACAGAAATCATTCCGCCGAGCAACGAAATCCTTCAAACAAAATTCGATTTGGTTTTACTGCATTTTCAGGTTTGGTATCTTTCGCCATCAATTCCAATAAATTCGTTCTTAAAAAGCGAATATGCCAAAATTATTTTAAACAATGTTCCGGTAATTACCATTAGCGGAAGCCGCAATATGTGGGCATTTGCTCAAGAAAAAGTAAAAGTATTGTTGAAAGATGTTAATGCACATTTGGTTGGAAACATAGCACTGACCGACAGAAATATTAACCTGATAAGCGTAATTACGGTTGTTGATTGGATGTTCAGCGGAGTTAAAAGAAAAACCTACGGATTTTTACCTTTACCCGGTGTATCAGCCCAAGAAATCAACGAATCGGTAAAATTTGGAAAAACTATTTTACCTTTCCTACAAAAAAATAATTATACCGGACTGCAAAAGCAATTGTTGGCAAAAAGCGCTGTAGAATTTCGTTGGTTTCTACTATCAATGGATAAAAAAGCCAACAAAATGTTTACAATATGGTCAACTTTAATTCTAAAAAATCCGGCAAAACGCAAAACGCTTTTAAAAGTTTTTAAAGGTTATTTATTTGCCGCCATTTGGGTATTATCGCCAATTGTTCATTTAATTGAATTAATTTTGTTTCCAATTACTTATTTTAGCATTCAGAAAAAGAAAAAGTATTTCCAAGGAATATCGTATGTCAGCAAAAGTTTATATCAATAAAATAGAAAAATTTCTACCCAATAATCCTGTTTCAAACGATGAAATGGAGCATATTTTGGGTGAAATAAACAATAAACCTTCAAAATCACGCAGATTAATTTTACGTAATAACGGTATTCAAACCCGTTATTATGCGTTAGATAACCAACAAAACGTCACGCACAACAATGCACAATTAACTGCTTTAGCCATAAAAAAACTGGTTGCCGATGATTTTTCCTTGAACGATATTGATATTCTATCTTGTGGAACTTCTACTCCCGATGTATTGTTACCGTCGCACGCTGCAATGGTTCACGGTTTACTTAAAAATAAATCGGTAGAGCTTAATTCATCGTCAGGCGTATGTTGTTCGGGAATGAACGCTTTAAAATACGGTTATTTGGCTATTAAGGCAGAAAACGCAAATAATGCCGTTTGTACAGGATCTGAACGTGTTTCAACCTGGATGATGGCTAATAAATTCGAAGCCGAAATTGCCAATTTAGAAGCGTTGGAAGAACAACCAATTTTAGCTTTTAAGAAAGATTTTTTACGTTGGATGCTTTCAGACGGTGCCGGAGCGATTTTGTTAGAAAATGAACCGAAAGGATCATTACCGCTTGAAATTCTGTGGATGGAAAACTATTCGTATGCACATGAATTGGAAACCTGTATGTATGCCGGTGGCGAGAAACAGGCAGATGGATCTGTTAAAGCATGGAGCGAATTTAGCACAGACGAATGGAAAAAAGAATCGGTTTTTTCATTAAAGCAGGATGTGAAGATTTTAGATGAATTCATTCTTAAAAAAGGTGTGGAAAGTATGGGTGATGCCATGCAGAAACACAACATAAAACCAAGCGATATTACTTATTTTCTACCGCATATTTCATCGGTTTTCTTTAGAGATAAACTGTATGAATGTTTTAAAAATGCCGGTTTGGAAATTCCAAAAGATAAATGGTTCATAAACCTGCCAAAAGTAGGAAATGTGGGTTCGGCATCGATCTATTTAATGTTAGAAGAGCTGTATCATTCCAACAAATTAAAAAGTGGCGACACCATTATGTTGTCGGTTCCAGAAAGTGGTCGATTTTCTTATGCATACGCATTTTTAAAAGTTGTTTAGCATGAATATATCGTTCCCTATAACATCGGCAGAAATCCTTTTAAAATGCATTCCTCAACGCAATCCTATTGTTATGGTTGATACGCTACATGCTTTTAATGACAATGAAGTTTCGGCAGGATTATCTATTGATACTACCGGATTATTTATAAAAAACAATGCACTGCAAGAACCCGGTTTAATAGAACACATGGCGCAAACAGTGGCGTTACATACCGGTTTTGGGTTTTACGTAAAAAACCAGCAGGCACCAATGGGGTACATTGGCAGTATTGCAAACCTTAAAATTAACCGCTTGCCAATTGCAGGCGAAAAAATACATACCACCGCAACAATTCTGCAGGAATTTGCGGGTATTACGCTGGTTGATATTATTTGCCAGATCAACAACGAAACAATTGCAACCGCACAAATGAAAACAGTAATTGCCAAATGATGAATTCTGAAAAAGCATATATCGATATTAAAAATTATCTGCCACATTTACAGCCAATGTTGATGGTTGATGCTATTGAACATATATGTTTAGAACGAGTTTTAACGCATTTTGAAATAAAAACCGACTGTATTTTTATTGAAGACAATTGTTTGTCTGCTTCGGGATTGATCGAAAACGCAGCGCAAACCTGTTCATCAATTTCAGGGCAGCATTATTTTGATAAAGAACCATCGGCAGAATCTCAAGGTAATCCGGGTATTTTAGGTTTTATAAGTTCCATCAAAAAAATTACCATTCATAAATTACCCGAAATAGGAACAAAAATTCAAACGGAAGCTATTTTGATTTCACAGGTTCAGATGCCCGAATATTCTATTTGCACGTTAAAAGTTACTGCATATCATTTAGATACGTTATTTTTGGAAGGCGAAATGAATTTATTCTTACAAAAAAATTAAGATGAAGAAGAACGAAGTACCACAAGACGATAGTCCTTTAAAAAGGAAAAACATTAACGAAATGGTTTATGCGGTTGATGATGACGGAAAATTTGTAAGCGTTCAAAGTACTGGCTGGGAAGCAAAAACAGTTGTTCAGCACGAAAATTTAGAAGTATTGGATCAACGTATTCAGCAGGCTTTAAACGATGTAAAAGCAGGCAATGTAAGCCCTATTGTTTATTTTATGGAATTAAACCGTATGGACTGGCAAACGCTGGCGGCTTATGTGGGTAAATGGACATTCTTTGTAAAACGTCATGGAAAACCAAACGTTTTTAAAAACCTAAACACAAAAACACTTCAAAAATATGCCGATGTTTTCGGTATTTCTTTAAACGATTTACAAAATTTAAAAGGATAAATGCAGGCGGATTTTCAACACAAACAAGCAGCACATTGTGAAAACGGTGCTATTGTAAATTTATTGGGCGACAAAGGCTTTAAAATATCAGAACCTATGGCGTTTGGCTTGGGCTCTGGTTTGTTTTTTGTTTACTTGCCGTTTCTTAAAATAAATCACGCGCCGGGAATTTCGTACAGACCCATGCCAGGTAAAATATTTAACCGTATGGCAAAGCGTTTGGGGATAAAAGTACAACGTTTCAAATTTTCTGATCCTAAAAAAGCACAGCAAAAGTTAGATGAAAATCTTTCTAAAAATATTCCTACGGGTTTGGTAGTAGGTGTTTACAATTTACCTTATTTTCCAGACGAATACCGCTTTCACTTCAATGCACACAACATTGTGGTTTTTGGTAAAAAAAATGGTAACTATTTAATTAGCGATTCGGTTATGGATTATACCGTTTCACTAAACGAAGACGAATTAGAAAAAGTGCGTTACGCTAAAGGAGCATTGGCTCCGAAAGGACATTTGTACTACCCTGTTTCTGTTCCCGATGCCATGGATTTGACAAATCCTATTAAAAAAGCCATAAAACAAACGTGTAATGATATGTTAGCGCCCGTACCACTTGTAGGTGTAAAAGCTATACGATGGGTAGCAAAAGACATTTTAAAATGGCATAAAAAGCTGGGTGTTGCAAAAACAAATTACAATTTGGCTAATATGATCCGTATGCAAGAAGAAATTGGCACAGGCGGTGGCGGTTTTCGCTTTATTTACGCTGCTTTTTTGCAGGAAGCGGGTGAATATTTAAAAAATCAGGAATTGTTGAATCTTTCGCAAGAAATGGCTTTAATTGGCGATAAATGGCGTGATTTTGCGTTAGAAGCATCGCGCGTGGTAAAAAAACGCAGTAATACCGAAAATGTGTATCAAGTACTTTCTAACGATTTAATGAAACTGGCAGATATGGAAGAAGCCTTTTTTAAGAAATTGAAAAAAGCCGTGTAAAATGCAGTCAATCATCAAGATACAAAATATATCGAAACAATATAAAGGTGCCGATTTTCAATCGCTAAACAATGTGGTTTTAAACATTCCACAACAGTCAGTTTTTGGATTATTAGGACCAAACGGAGCCGGAAAAACGACTTTGATTTCTATTTTGTGCGGAATCATTCAGCCAACTTTAGGCAGTTATGAAATCAACGGTATATCAAACAAAAACAGCACATCTATAAAAAATATTATTGGTGTGGTTCCGCAAGAATATGCCTTGTACCCTACCCTTACAGCCTATGAAAATCTGATGTATTTTGGAAGTTTGTACAATGTGTCAAAAGCAGATTTAAAAGCAAAAATCCCCGAATTTCTAATTCATTTAGGATTGGAAAGCTTCATGCACAAGAAAATACAAACGTTTTCTGGCGGAATGAAACGCAGGGTAAATTTAATTGCCGGTATTTTACACAATCCAAAAGTGTTGTTTTTAGACGAACCTACGGTTGGTGTTGATGTTCAGTCACGCGCAACGATAATCGATTATTTAAAACTGCTGAATCAGCAAGGAACAACCATTGTTTATACATCGCATTTAATGGCAGAAGCACAAGATTTCTGTACCGATATTGCCATTATAGATCAAGGCAGCGTTTTTGTTCAGGGAACACCAAAAGAACTCATTGAAAGCGTTCCAAATGCGCACAGTTTAGAAGAAGTTTTTATTGAATTAACCGGTAAAAAATTGCGTGATGTGGTTTAAATAGTTAAACTCGCGTCGTATTTTACATTATTGTTTTCCGAATAAAGATTAACAGAATTGAAGAGCCAAAAGCGACTGTTTTTTCCAAAAAAAATCTATTTTTGTATAAAGTGATCCCGATTTATGCCGAAGAAAATATTAGTGCTATATTACAGTCAAACAGGACAGTTAAAGGACATCGTAAACAATATCGCAAAACCTTTTGAACAATTAAAGGATTCATATACCGTTACGTATTACGAAATTAAAATGGAAAAAGATTTTGCTTTTCCATGGAAAAGTGAAGTTTTTTACGATACTTTTCCGGAAACGTATAGGCAAATTCCAAGAGCCATTTTACCACCTCCTGAAGAAGTGCTTAATCAAAAATTTGATCTAATATTATTTGGCTACCAAGTTTGGTTTTTAACTCCGTCTATACCCATTATTTCTTTTCTTAAAAGTGCGTATGCTGCGCAAATAATGTGTGATACACCCGTTATAACAATTTCTGCTACCAGAAATATGTGGATGCTTTCTCAAGAAAAACTTAAAATTCATTTACAGCGTTTGCAAGCAAAACTTGTGGGTAATATAGCTTTGGTTGATCGTCATGACAATTACACAAGCGTAATAACCATATTAAATTGGATGCAAACCGGCAATAAAGAACAGAAAAAACCATTTCCAAAAGCAGGTGTTTCTGATGCAGAAATTGCAAGCGCAGATAAATATGGAACGATTATTGAAAAGTACGTTTCGCAAGATAATTATAATGGGTTGCAAAATGAACTTGTTAAGAACGGAGCAGTAGAAATACGACCGTTCCTTATAAAAGTTGAAACCGTAGGTAATAAGCTTTTCACCGTATTTTCAGGAATTATTCTTAAAAAACCTGAAAAAAGAAAATTTTGGGTAGGCGTTTACAAATTTTACCTAATGGCTGCAATATGGGTAATTTCGCCCATTGTTTTGATTATCTACAATATAACAACTCCCATTTTTTGGTGGAAGAGAAAAAAACAAATTCAATATTATCAAGGACTATAAAAAGAAAATTATAATGAGTAACGTTTATATCACAAAAGCATCAACCTATTTACCCAACGAGCCTGTTTCAAATGATGAAATGGAACAATATTTAGGTTTAGTGAATAATAAAACATCTAAGGCAAGACCTCTGATTTTAAGGAATAATGGCATAAAAACAAGATATTATGCATTAGATAAAAACCAAAATCCTACGCATACCAATGCAGAAATCACCGCTTTAGCAGTTGAAGGTCTTTTCGACGAAAACTTTAAAAAAGAAGATATGGAGTTACTTTCTTGCGGAACCACTTCTGCAGATCAAATTCAGCCTTCGCACGCGTCTATGGTTCATGGCGTTTTAAAACCGGGGAAATCTATTGGTATCAACACTTCTATGGGGCTTTGCAATGCAGGTATGAATGCCTTAAACTATGGTTTTTTGTCGGTAAAAGCAGGTGCAACAGAAAATGCAATCTGTGTGGGTTCCGAGCGTTTTTCGTCTTGGATGACCGCTGATAAATTTAACCATGAAGTTGAAAATTTAAAATTATTAGAAGAAAAACCAATTGTAGCTTTCAAAAGAGAATTTTTAAGATGGATGCTATCCGATGGTGCGGGTGCATTTCTATTGGAAAATAAGCCGAGAGAAGGAAGCCTGAATTTAAAAATTGAATGGATCGATTTTCATTCATTTGCCCACGAAATCGAAGCATGCATGTATTCTGGTTGCGAAAAACAAGAAGACGGAAGCCTAAAATCTTGGGCAGATTATCCTTCAGCTGAATGGTTGAAACAATCTTTATTCGCATTAAAACAAGATACCCGTTTGTTGGATGAATTTATTTTGAAAAAAGGTGCCGAGGCTTTAAGAGCTTCGTTTGATAAACACCAAATTCAACCAGAAGATATGGATTATGTTTTAGCACATATTTCTTCCAACTACTTTAAAGATGGGTTGAGAGAAGAATTTGCAAATGTTGGTTTAGATTTTCCTGTGGAAAAATGGTATTATAACTTATCAGAAGTTGGAAATATCGGCGCAGGATCAATCTTTATTGTAACCGAAGAATTAATGAATTCTGGTAAACTTAAAAAAGGTGAAAAAGTATTACTTTGCGTGCCAGAAAGTGGCAGATTTGCCTATTCATGCGCATTGTTAAACGTATGCTAATTTTAAACCTAGCAACAGTCTTAAGTATTTTAAGATAATTCTAATCTAATATTTAAAATTAAAATCCTTTGGTCATTTACCAATGGATTTTGGTATTTTTACGCATTATTTCAAGTTTTAATGAAAAAGATGAACCATAATTTAATTGATACATTAACCGGTAAAAAATTGCGCGATGTGGTTTAAATTGTGGCAGTGTATTGTAAAAGAATTTAAGTTGTTGCTTCGCGATATTGGCGGATTAATCACCTTATTCATCATGCCGGTAATTTTGGTGGTGGTGGTAACATCTATACAAGACAGCACGTATCAAAGCTTCAGCGCATCAAAAATCCCTGTTCTTTGGATCGATCACGATCAAGACAGTATTTCCCTGCACGTTAAAAAAGAACTGGAAGCTTCGCAAAGTTTTTCATTGATAACAACTGAAAATAATAAAGCGATAACGGAAGTAACCGCAAAAGAATTGGTTTTTAAAGGAAAGTACCAAATGGCAATTGTAATTCCTAAAAACCTAACAAGCGATTTAAACATAAAAGTTCGACAAAATGTAGACGGAATTTTAGACGAAATGGGTATGAATACTTCTACTTATGATCCTGTTGAAGTTGAGAAAAAAGAAATCCGACTGTATTTTGATCCGGCTACACAAGCAGCTTTTAAAAACGGAATCAAAAGTAATATCGATAAAATGGTGGCTCAGTTGGAATCTGATGCTATTTATAAAACCTTTGAAACACAATTGGGTGGTAGCAGCAGTACATCGTTCAACGATACGTTTATCAGCTTTAAAGAAATTGTTCCGCAAGAAAAAAATGCAGATGTTGTACCAAACTCGGTTCAACACAACGTACCGGCTTGGACACTTTTTGCTATTTTCTTTATCATGGTTCCGTTGTCGATCAACATTGTAAAAGAAAAAAATCAGGGAACGTATCTGCGTTTAATCAGCAGCCCCACATCAAACAGTATATTGTATTTAGGTAAAATAATTACGTATCTGGTTATTTGTCTGTTGCAATTTTACACCATTTTAATTATTGCAAAAGTTGTATTTCCATATATGAATTTGCCCGAGCTAAATCTTTCATTTAAGAAAATAGCTTTAATGTCTGCATTAACGTTAACCGCAGGTTTAGCGGCAATAGGTATGGCAATTTTGTTAGGAATTGTAAGTAAAACCCAAGAACAATCGGCACCTTTTGGCGCAACATTCGTAATTATTCTGGCAGCTGTCGGCGGTGTTTGGATTCCCGTATTCGCCATGTCGAAAGTTATGCAGATTGCATCAAAAGCATCTCCTATGAACTGGGCATTAAACGGCTATTATGATATTATATTACGAAATGGTTCGCTAATTGATATTATTCCTGAAATGATATTACTAACTTTGTTTTTTGTTGTTTTTACAACCTTTGCATTGCTATATGATAAAAAGAAAAGAACCGTTTAATCAGGGCAAAACCTTACAGCATACCGAACATTTTAAGGTAAAGTTTAACCAGACCGATGCATTGGGCATTGTTTGGCACGGCAACTATATCGATTATTTCGAAGACGGTCGCGAGGCTTTTGGTCGCCATTACGGAATTTCTTACAAGCATGTGCAAGATCACGGTTTTGCAACTCCGATTGTAAAAACACAAAGCGAACATAAAAAACCGTTGCGATATGCCGACGACGCCTATATTGTAACCACTTTTATAGATTCGCCTGCTGCAAAAATGATTTTTAGTTTCGAAATTTACAACGCACAGCACGAATTGGTTTGTGTAGGAGAAACAACGCAGGTTTTTACCGATTTCGGCGGAAATTTAATCATCACCGTCCCGGAGTTTTTTGAACAGTGGAAACAAAAAGTAGGTTTATTATAATGGCAGTTTTTATTCACGATACCAATATTATTAGTCCGCTGGGTTTTTCAACCGACGATAATTTCCAAAAGATACTTTCGGGAAAGTCAGCTATTGAACAAGTTTTTATCGATGATAAGATTGGATCTGTGTATGCTGGAAAAATTAATGAGGATTTGTTCAACAACCATTTTCAAACGATAAATGATGATTTTAAAGGATCGCGAATTGTAAAATTATTGATCGCTGCCCTTTCCCCTATTGTTGAAAAAAATCCGTTAAAAAACGATTCGGTTTTAATCCTTTCAACAACCAAAGGAAACATCGCCGCATTAGCAAATAATGATTTAAACGCCGCTTTTATTGATCAATTAGCGAAAAATATAAATAGTTATTTTGGTTTTAAGACTGAACCAATTGTGGTTTCAAACGCTTGTACATCGGGCGTTGTAGCATTATCTTTAGCCAAAAGATTCATAGAAATGGAACAATTTACCAATGCGTATGTTGTGGCTGTTGATGAATTAACGCCATTTGTAGTTTCGGGTTTTCAATCGTTTCAGGCAATGAGTAACGAACCTTGCAAACCTTATGATGCTGATAGATCCGGAGTAAATTTGGGCGAAGCAGCTGTTGCGGTGTTTGTATCGAACGAAAATCGAACGGAATCAATACAAATTTTAGGCGATGCCAATATCAACGACGCCAACCATATTTCAGGACCATCGCGCACAGGTGAAGGTTTGTTTTTAAGTATTGAAAAAGCTTTGAACGAAGCGCAAATAACATCAGACCAAATAGATTATATTTCGGCACACGGCACCGCTACCTTATTTAATGACGAAATGGAAGCTGTTGCCTTTAACCGATTAAACCTGCAAAATGTTCCAACCAATAGTTTAAAGGGTTATTTTGGTCATACATTAGGTGCATCGGGCTTGCTGGAAACCGTTATCACAATAGAAAGTTTAAAAAACAATGTGTTAATTCCTTCTTTTGGCTACCAACAGCAAGGAACAACGCAGCAAATCAACATCATTACCAAAAAAGGACAAAAAACGCTTAAAACGGCTTTAAAAACAGCTTCGGGTTTTGGCGGAAGCAATTCGGCAATGATTTTGGTTAAAAATGTAGATCATGTACGCAATTAGTAAATTCATAAATATCAGTCAAGATGTTGTCTGTGAAAACGACAAGCAGATCTTTCATAATCAGGAAGATACTTTTGCTGCGTTTATGAAAAACTTGTATAAAAGCTTGAACATATCGTACCCGAAATTTTATAAAATGGACGATTTGTGCAAACTGGCTTTTATCGCATCAGAACTACTTTTGCAGAACGAAACAGAGAAAGACATCGCTTTGCTTTTCAGCAACAACGAAGCCAGTTTAGATACCGATTTAAAGCATCAGCAAAGCATCCAAAATCCGAAAGATTATTACCCAAGTCCGGCAGTTTTTGTTTACACGCTGCCCAATATTACCATTGGTGAAGTAAGTATTCGTCATGAATTAAAAAGCGAAAGTGCGTTTTTTGTAGCAGAAAAGTATCAAACCGATTACCTGTACAAATACGCTGAATATCTGCTAAAAACCAATAAAGCGCAAAAGGTTTTGTGTGGTTGGATTCACTTTTTAAACGGAGATTACAAAGCTGATTTTTATCTGGTGGAAAAAATGGGTATTTTAGAGCATTCAAAAGAACAAATTAACGATATAACAAAATAAAATGGACGCATTAAAGCAAGAATTAAAAGAACGCATTATTAACGCATTAAATTTAGAAGACATTTCTATTGAAGATATTCAAGACAACGATCCGCTTTTTGGCGACGGTTTAGGTTTGGATTCTATTGATGCATTGGAATTAATCGTGCTTTTAGACAAAGAATACGGTATTAAATTAGCCGATCCAAAACAAGGAAAAGAAATTTTCCAATCAGTTGAAACAATGGCTCAATTTGTAGCTGCAAACCGTACAAAATAATGCAGAAAAAAGTTGCAATAACAGGAATGGGCATTATATCTTCCATCGGTTTATCGGTCGAAGAAAATTTCCAGTCGTTAATTTCTAAAAAAAGCGGTATTTCAAATTTGGAGAATATCCAAACTCGTCACGCTTCAGAAATTAAGGTCGGCGAAATTAAAATCACCAACCAAGAATTGCAACAACTTTTGAATTTACCAGAAGAAAATACCTTTACGCGAACCGGTTTGTTGGGTGCGTATGCTGCCAAAAAAGCGGTTGAAAGTGCTGGTATTAATGATATAAACGAGTTTCGAACGGGATTAATTTCATCGACCAGTGTTGCCGGAATGGATTTTACCGAAAAACATTACAAAAAATACGAGGAACATCCGGAATATCAAAAGTACATTCAAAGTCACGATGCCGGCGATTCATCAAATAAAATCGCCAATTATTTAGGGCTGAAAGGATTTGTAACTACCATTTCAACTGCGTGTTCATCGGCTGCAAATGCTATAATGTTGGGCGCAAGCATGATTGAAAACGGCTATTTAGACCGAGTAATTGTTGGTGGAACCGATGCGTTGAGCAAATTTACCATTAACGGTTTTAAAACGCTGATGATTTTGTCTGATACCTACAACACCCCTTTTGACAATGACCGTAAAGGTTTGAATTTGGGCGAAGCAGCGGCTTATTTAGTTTTAGAATCGGATGAGGTTATTGAAAAAAGCAACAAAAAGGTTTTGGCTTACGTTGCGGGTTACGGCAATGCTAATGATGCCTTCCATCAAACAGCATCGTCAGAAAACGGTGAAGGTGCGTTTTTGGCAATGAAACAAGCTTTTGAAAAGGCTTCTATCCGACCCGATCAAATCGATTACATCAACGTACACGGAACAGCAACACCAAACAACGATTTATCTGAAGGTCGAGCGATGAGCAGAATCTTTAACAACGTACCAAAATTCAGTTCAACCAAAGCATTTACAGGTCATACATTGGCGGCTGCGGCTGCAATTGAAGCGGTTTACAGCGTACTAGCGTTGCAAAACAGCACCATCTTCCCTAACCTGAATTTTAAAACGCCTATGGAAGAATTGAATATTGTTCCCGAAACCGAAGTTGTTCAAACAGAAATTAATCATGTGCTTTCAAATTCTTTCGGATTTGGCGGAAATTGTTCCACTTTAATCTTTTCGAAATCATGAAAAACTGCTATATAAACGGTATCGGCAACGTAAGTATTCAATCGGTTGATTTCGATTTATTTGAATCGGAAATTACTGAAATTCAGATATTAAACAAAGCACAACAACCATCATACACAGACTTAATTGCTCGTGCAATGAGCCGAAGAATGGCAAAAGGAGTAAAAATGGGAATTTTTGCTGCCAATAAAGCGTTGTTTAACGCCAAAATGGTCGATCCGCAGGCAGTGATTGTCGGAACTGGTTTGGGTTGTATCGAAGATTCTGAAAAGTTTTTAGATGCCATTATAGAAAATGATGAGCAGTTTTTAACTCCCACTGCGTTTATACAATCTACACACAACACTGTTGCAGCACAAATTGCCTTGCATTTGCAGTGCAAAGCATACAATTTCACCTACGTGAATGGAGCAAATTCGTTTGAAAGTGCCTTGTTTGATGCTTTTATGCAATTGAAACATTTTAACAAAGAAAATATATTGATTGGTGGAGTGGATGAAATTGCGCCCTACACTTTTTCAATGTACGAAATGATTGGAAAAGTGAAGCAGAGTGGGGAAGAAGTGAATTTTAAAGATCCGCAGACAAAGGGAATTGCGTTGGCAGAAGGAGCTACTTTTTTTGCACTATCAAATAATAAAACCAATAACAGTTATGCGGAAGTTTTAGATGTGATGCTTTTTAACGCTTTTAAAGATGACGAAGCTACCGAAATCAATACTTTTTTAGCAAAAAATAATATTTCTGTTGCTGATTTGGATGTAGTATTTTTTGGTGTGAATGCAGATGCTCATCAGCAAGAATTTTATAACAAAATGAATGCTGTTTTTAGTGAAATTCCGCAAGGTTACTACCAACATATTTCAGGAAGTTACGATACTGCATCGGCTTTCGGCTTAAAAGTAGCAGCAGAAATCATTCAAAAACAACAGCTTCCAAAGGCTGTTCAATACAATAACATCGAACCAAATAAAATTGAAAAAGTGTTGATGATCAATCAGTTCAATAATACCGATTTTAGTTTTGTTCTACTATCAAAATGTTAAGTCACAAGTACATAAAATGGCTTTTTATTGCCCTTTTAACATGCTTGTTTTATGCTTATTTTTCGGGTAAACTGCCCTTATTTTTATTTTTTATTGCGATAATTGTTTGGTTGGGAATCACCGCTTGGGGATCGTTTGATATTCGATTAAATTACTTTGTAAAAGCACATTCATCAAACAAAAAAACAAATCGAAATGTAGTTGCGCTAACGTTTGATGACGGACCCACAGAAATTACTCCGGAAATTCTAAATCTGCTGGAAAAATACAATCAAAAAGCAACATTCTTCTGTATTGGAAAGCAAATCGAAAAATATCCTGAAATCTTAAAAAGCATAGTAGGGCAGGGACATGTAATCGCAAATCATACCTATTCGCATACCAATAAAATGGGATTTTTATCGAAAAAGGAAGTTAATAACGAAATAGCATCAACCCAAAACATCATTCAGCGGATTACAGGGAAAATTCCTAATTTATTTAGACCACCATTCGGAGTTACAAACCCTAATATAGCATCGGCTTGCAAAGAAAATAGGGTAGAGGTGATAGGTTGGAATGTTCGATCGTTAGATACAGTAATAACATCAGGAGACAAAATTTTAAGTCGAATTTTAGATCGATTTGAAAAAGGTTCTATAATTTTGCTGCACGATACATCAACCAAAACATTGAACGTATTGGAACGGTTGTTGATAATTATGGAAAAGAAACAAATACAATCGGTTACAGTTGACGAATTACTTAATATTAAAGCATACAAATAATGAAAAATATTTTTTTAGGAATTCTTTTTTTTACGTGTTCATTGGCGTTTTCACAAACTCAGATGTCAGCGAGTGAAGTTTCTACATTTAAAAAGGAAATTGCAAACCAGGCTGATAAAACAACATCGATTACTGCCGATTTTGAAGAAACAAAACATGTTAGCGTTCTAAAAAACGCCTCGAAATCATCAGGAATTTTACGTTTTAAAGGCGAAAAACTGCTTTGGCAATACAATGCGCCTAAAAAGAACGCGATGCTGTTTAACAAAGACAATTTAAAGATCAAAAACGAAAAAGGAAAGATAACATCGATTGATCTGAACAAAAACAAGCGTTTTAAGCAGTTACAGCAATTAATGGTTGGAAGTTATACGGGAAATCTGTTCGATGAGAAATCGTTCAATATAACCTATTTTAAAAACGGAGCTACGCGTTTTGCCCTGTTAAAACCAAAAAGTAAAGACATGAGTAAGCACATTAAAGAAGTTACTTTAACGTTTTTAAACAATGAAGATACGGTTTCGGAAATTAAAATTGTTGAGAGTTCTAACGATTATTCATTAATCAAATTAAAGAATAAAAAATTAAACACCGCATTGGGCGATAGTGTTTTTCAGTTATAACAAAAATCCGTTCATTTGAACGGATTTTTTTATGGATTTGTCGAAAAAATAGATCCATTTGCAATTAAAGCTCTGCTTTTCATCTTCAAGATATCACGTACCCATTCGGCGAAATCTTCAGGTTGTAACACGCTGTCTGGATTTCCATCGGTTAAACCACCGTCGATGCTCATATCGGTAGCAATGGTACTCGGGGTCAAAGTAAATACGCGGATGTTGCTTTTACGCCATTCTGCCATCATAGACTGCGATAATGAAATCACCGCTGCTTTAGATGCAGCGTAGGCAGACATGTTTTCGCCGCCTTTTAATCCGGCTGTAGAAGCTACGTTAATTACATCGCCACTGCCGTTTTCTTTCATAAATGGATAAACCGCCATTGCTGTGTAATAAACCCCGAAAAGATTGGTTTGCATTACTTGTTCCCAATCTGCAGCAGGCATGTCTTCTAATTTGCCAAACCAACCGATTCCGGCATTATTTACCAAAATATCCACACCACCAAGGTTTGATACTAATTCTTTAATACCATTATCAACCTCCGTTTTATCGGCAACATTAAAAACCGAATATGCAGCTTTTACACCACTTTTTTGTAATTCTGCAACGGTATTTTTTAAATGATCTTCGTTACGTCCGGTAATCCCTATGTTCACACCTTCTTGTGCAAGCAGCAGGGCAACAGCTTTACCCAAACCACGACCACCACCGGTAATTATTGCGTTTTTTCCTTTTAATGAACTCATATTTTCAAATCGAATTAAATTAATTAAGTACTACAAATTTCAGAAAATAATGTTTTAAATCATTTCTTTTAAAAGTTAAGAAAAACATATTGTTTGCAACGCATGTCTTTACCTTTTTTTAAACAGATAAATAAAACAGCGGTTGGTGGTACTTTAAAATAAATCCTTAATTTCGCTTTTTAAACAATTTGTATGTTAATACCTCATTTTTACAGCCTAAAAGAATTTAATTTTACAGACAACCAGTTAAAAGCGATTATTGAATTAAACCCTGAACACGATGTTTTTAAAGGGCATTTTCCCAATAATCCGGTAACGCCTGGTGTTTGTATGCTGCAAATTTTAAAGGAATTAACAGAACAAGCAACCAATACAAATCTGTTTACAAAAGAATGCAGCAACGTAAAGTTCATGGCATTGATAAACCCGGAAGTGAACGCGGTTTTGACAATTACAATCGATATAAATCAAGTAGAAGAAAACTTTAAAATTAAGGCTTCGGCTAGTTTTGATGAAACCGTTGCCCTAAAGGTAAATGCTTTGCTAACCCAGCAATTATAATGAATATCGTGCAAAATAATAAAACGTGGTGCGTAATTATTCCTACCTATAACAATGCGAAAACCTTAAAGCGCGTTATAGATGGAGTTTTAAATTATACCAACCATATTTTTATTGTTAATGATGGAAGTACCGACGAAACTGCCGATATTCTTGAAAACTACAAGCAACTTTACATTTTAAATGTCGCACAAAACAAAGGCAAAGGAAACGCTTTGCAATTGGGATTTAAAAAAGCATTATCGTTAAATTATGATTATGCTTTAACGATTGATTCAGACGGTCAGCATTATCCTTCGGATATTCCTGTTTTTTTAGAGGAATTAAATGCAGCAACCGAACCGGTTCTTTTGATTGGTAGCCGAAACATGACACACGAAAGTGTTCCTAAAAAAAGTAGTTTCGGGAATCGATTTTCTAATTTTTGGTTTCAATTTGAAACAGGTATAAAACTGACAGATACACAATCAGGCTATCGTTTGTATCCTTTGAAACATCTTCCAAAAAGATTCTTCACCAAAAAATTCGAGTTTGAAATTGAAGTCATCGTACGTACAGCATGGAAAAACATTCAAGTAAAAAATGTACCCATTCAGGTCTTGTACGATCCTAACGAACGCGTTTCGCATTTTCGTCCATTTCGCGATTTTACCCGCATAAGTATCCTAAATACAGTCTTGGTTTTGATTACTTTGTTGTACATTAAACCGAGAAACATCCTTTTAAAATTCAAAAAAAAAAGTTTTAAAGCTTTTTTAAAGGAAGATATTTTACAGACCAACGACACCAACGAAGTAAAAGCACTATCGCTTGCTTTGGGCGTTTTTATTGGCATTGTTCCTGTTTGGGGTTTTCAAACATTTTTGTCGATCTTTTTGGCAGCGATTTTCAAATTAAATAAAACCATTTCGTTTGTAGGATCTAACATCAGCCTTCCTCCATTTATTCCGTTTATTGTGCTGGCATCGCTAAAAGTTGGGAGTTTTTTTGTAGGAGAAAGTGGCGAAATTCTGATAGATTTTGATAATATTTCGTTCGATTCTATAAAAAACCATTTACTGCAATATATTGTAGGAAGCACAATTTTGGCTACATTTATGTCCCTTTTATTAGGATTGACTTGTTACGTAATTCTTAATTTTTACAACCGAAAAGCAACTGTATAATGTTTAACGGATTTTATTATTTGTTTCAAAAAATTCAGAAATATCCTAAAACAGCACTTTTAAGTTCGTTGTTATTTTTGGTGTGCGCGGTTTTTATCCTTCAAAAAATTACGTTTAACGAGGATATTACACGGATTATTCCAAGCAATAAAACCAATAACAACACGGCACAAGTTATTAACGAAATGAATTTTACCGATAAAATTGCGGTAATTTTTAAAAAGAATAAAGGAGCTGATAATAATGATTTAATCAGCGCAGCCGAAAGTTTTACCGATACATTGCCTGCTGTAAAAGATTATTATCTGTCGGTTCAGGGCACGTTGAACGAAGATCTATTTCAGGAATCATTTCGTTTTGTGTATGAAAATTTACCGATTTATCTGAACGAAGCCGATTATAAAACGATCGAACATAAACTGAATAACGACAGTCTTTCCAATCAGATTGAGCAGAATTACGAAACATTAATTAGCGGAAATGCGTCTTTTATGAAAGATGTTGTGGTTGATGATCCTTTGCAATTATCGTTTTTGGCTTTGAAGAAACTGCAGCAGTTTCAAGGAAACGGTGATTACAAATTTCAAGACGGATTTTTATTTACGCAATACGAAGAAAAAATTGTACTGTTCATTAATCCGAAATATGGCGGAAGCGAAACCCAACATAACGAAATTTTTGTAGAAAAACTAAATGCTTTAAAACAGCATATTGCAGATAAAAATCCAAAGGTTGAGGTGCAATATTTTGGTTCGCCATTTATATCCGTTGCCAATGCACAACAGATTAAAAGCGATATTTTAACCACGGTAGCCATTTCGGTTTCGGCTTTAATGCTGCTGCTGATTTTTTATTACAGAAACTGGCTTGTTCCCATAATTGTGATGATTCCTACGGTTTTTGGCGGATTGTTTGGTTTGTTATGCTTGTACTTTCTACGAACCGAAATTTCTGCGATTTCTTTATCAATCGCTGCTATTTTAATAGGAATTACCATTGATTATGCACTGCATTTTTTAACGCATTCCAAGAACACACAAAGCATGCAAGCGTTGTTTAAAGATGTCGCAAAGCCGCTTTTAATGAGTAGTTCTACAACCGCAGTTGCTTTTCTTTGTTTGCTTTTTGTGCATTCGGACGCATTGATTGATCTGGGAATTTTCGCAAGTATTTCGGTAGTTGCCACAGCCGTTTTTACTTTGATTATTTTACCGCATATTTATAAAGGCAAGACCTTAAAACACAGTCATGCTATTGATAAAATTGCGAAATATCCATTCGAAAAAAACAAGGTTTTAATTGCTTTTACATTGCTTTTGATTGTAATAAGCGCTTTTACATATCATAAAGTACAGTTCGATGGCGATTTGTCTAAAATTAATTTCATGCCTGCGGAACAGCAACTGGCTGAAAAAGAATTATATACAGATAATAAAATTGCCAAGAGCTTATTTGTGGTTGCTTATAATGAAAACGAAGATCAAGTTTTAGAAGATAACCAGCAGATTTTCAGTAAGCTGCAATCAAATAATTATGTAAACAATGTGCAATCGGTTAGTAGTTTGATTCCTTCAAAAACTGAACAATTAAAAGACATTGAACGTTGGAAACAATTTTGGAATACTTCTAAAATCAATCAAACCGTACAAGAAATCGAAACAAAAAGTGTTGCGGCAGGTTTTAACTCACAGACGCACGCTGCATTTTATCAATTACTGAACAAAGATTTTTCAACCATAAATCTGGAATCATTAAAACAGTTTAATCAACAATTGTATAACGAATTTGTTCATGGTAAAAATCGTTATTTATTATCAACCGTTGTAACAATCGACCCACAAAACCGTGATGAATTTGTAAAGAATTTCGAAAAAGAAAATCAAGGAAAACAGTTGCTTTTAATTGATCGACAAGCGTTGAACGAACAATATTTAGGTTTCTTGGTTAACGATTTTAATTCGTTGGTTTCATATTCGTTTATCGCCGTTTTTGTAATTCTGTTTGTCTTTTACAGAAGGATCGAATTGGTAATAACAGCATCGATTCCTATTGCTTTGACAGGTTTTATCACTGCAGGATTAATGGGACTTTTAAATATTCCGTTTAATATTTTTAGCACTATAGTTTGTACGTTGGTTTTTGGTCACGGGATCGATTTTACCATTTTCATGACCAGCGCGCTGCAAAAGCAATATACCGACGGAAAAGACGAAATGCCTTTGTATCGAACGTCGATTATTCTGGCGGTTTTAACCACAATTCTGGCAATCGGCGCATTGATATTTGCACAACATCCGGCATTAAAATCAATCGCGTTAATCGCATTGATCGGTGTAAGTGTGGCAGTTTTGGTAACTTTCGTACTGTATCCGCTGTTGTTTAAATTTCTGTTTTTTAATCGAGTTAAAAAAGGATTGTCGCCAACAACATTTGTTCTTACTATTCGGTCAATTTTAATGTTTACCTATTATGTGATTGCCAGTTTAACCATATCGGTGTTCATGCGGGTGTTTTTCTGGGTTTTACCTATATCCAAAAACAAAAAATGGCACTTTTTCAGCAGCGTAATGTCGGGCTACATGAAATCGGTTTTATACTTAAACCCTGCCGTAAGCAAGAAAATATTCCATAAAGAACGTTTGCAAAAGCAATCGGTAATTATATCAAACCATACCTCGTTTTTAGATTCATTGACCCTTGGAATGACCTATTCTAAAGTGGTTTATATTGTGAACGACTGGGTTTATAAATCGCCGGTTTTTGGCAGAGCGGTTAAGTTTTTAGGATTTTATCCGGCAACGAAAGGAGTAGAACAAGGATTGGTTCCGTTGGAAGAACGCATCGGAACCGACTTTTCCGTCATGGTTTTTCCTGAAGGAACGCGCTCGCGAACATCAGAAATTGGTCGTTTTCACAAAGGTGCTTTTTTTATGGCAGAAGAATTAAATTTGCCAATTCAGCCTGTATACATCCACGGAAATGCCGATTTACTGCCGAAAGGCGATTTCATCATCTACAACACAAATTGTCATGTGTATGTGGGAGATCCCATTGCGGTTAACGATGATTCTTTTGGAAAATCGTATGCAGATCGAACCAAGAAAATAAGCAGTTTTTTTAAGCAGGAATTCAATAAAATTCGATTGAATGCAGAAGATGCCGATTATTTTAAGCAGAAACTACTCTTGAATTTTTTGTATAAGGAACACGGAATTTTAAAGACGGTTAAGAGAGATTTCGGTCAGAATAAATCGATTTATCATCAGTTATTTTATTTAATTAGCGATAAAGCTTCAATTGCGCACATAACAACCGATTTTGGGCAACTTGATTTTCTTTTGGTGAACCAGTTTCCATCGCGAAAAGTACATACCTATAATTTAAACGAAGAAAACAGATCAATTGCCAAAGCGAGTTACATCAATCAAAAATTTAAAATAAAATATGCCGATGATCTATCGGAAATTTGGCAGAACAGCAACGTATTAATACTTTCTCATTTACAGCAGTTTAATAACGAGATTCCGCAAAATATCAACCAAATTGTATTGGTTTGTTGTAAATTTAAACCAAATTTCAACGGTTTTACACAAACACACGATGAATTAAAAATACAAGTATTTCAACGTAATGAAGCAAACTAAAACATACGATGTTGTTATAATTGGCAGCGGTTTGGGCGGTCTGGTTTCGGCATTATTGCTGGCACAAGAAGGTAAAAAAGTTTGTGTTTTAGAAAAAAACAACCAGTACGGCGGTAATTTGCAAACGTTTGTGCGCGATAAAACCATTTTCGATACCGGCGTTCATTACATTGGAGCATTAAATAAAGATGAAAATTTAGGTCGATATTTTTCATATCTAAACATTTTAAACGATTTGGATTTATCGCAATTAGATCAAAATCAGTTTGATGTGATTAGTTTTGGCAACGAAACCATTCAATATCCGCAGGCACAAGGTTATGATAATTTCGTACAGCAGTTGCTAATTTATTTTCCTAATGAAGAACAGTCGTTAAAAAAGTATATCGAAACCATTCAGTTTTATTGCGATCAATTTCCGTTGTACAACCTAAAAAACGGAACGGGTTACAACGAAGAAATCATGCAACATTCGGTTGAAAGCGTACTAAATTCAATCACTTCGAACAAAGAATTACAGGCAGTTTTGTTGGGTAACAGTTTTTTGTATGCGATAAAAGCAACCGAAACGCCATTTTACGTTCATGCCTTAACGGTAAATTCATATATACAAAGTTCGTGGCGTTGTGTAAAAGGTGGAAGCCAGATTACAAAAGCATTTATCAAGCAATTGCGTAGTTTTAATGCCGATTTATTCAAACATCAAAAAGTAGAAAAACTCAATTTTAAAGAGAATGTTTTAGAAAGTTGCGAAACGGTTGATTGTATTTATAAAGCCGATCAGTTTGTTTCGAATATCGATCTAAAACAGCTTTTTTCGATGTTTAATGATGAAAATCAACGAAAACCTTACATAAAACGAATCAATCAGTTAAAGAACGGACCATCGGTTTTTTCTGTTCATATTGTTCTAAAACCAAATACTGTTCCTTATTTCAATCACAATATTTATCATTTTGAAAATGAAGATAATGTGTTTTCGTACGAAAATAATTGGATCGGAAACAAACCGCAATCTGCTATAATTACTACAAATCCACACAACAAAAACGAAGAATTTGCGCAAAGCATTTCGTTAATGACATATATGGATTTTAATCAGGTTGAAAAATGGCAGCAGACATTTAACACGGTTAGAAATGAAAATGATCGCGGAAGTGATTACGAACAATTTAAAAGTGAAATTGTAAACGAATTATTACTGATTTTAGACAAATATTTTCCAAATATTCAGCAAAATATTGTTTCAAAGCATACCTCGTCACCGCTTTCGTATCGAGATTATATCGGAACTTTAGACGGAACTATGTACGGTTTTGAAAAAGAAGCTTCACAGCCTTTAAAAACAATGATTTCACCAAAAACGAAGATTGATAATTTATTTTTAACCGGACAAAATGTGCGTTTGCACGGCATTTTAGGTGTAACGATTACCGGTTTTTTAACGGTTGCCGAAATGGTTGGGAAAGATTATTTTTTTGATAAAGTGTTTAAAAAAGTAGGGTATGAGTAAAAAAATATTCTCACTTGTTCTGCTGCTTTCTTTAATAAGTTGCGGAAGCATTAAAAACCTGAAAAAGGAATCTGATTTGTTTGAAACCGAATTTGAACAACAAACTTTTTCAATAGAAAAAAGAGATATTTTAAACAAATCGGTCAACGGAAACTGGCAATTGCGTATTTCTGGAAATCCGTTTGAATTGGGTTATAAGAAAGGATTCTTAACGCAGCAATTATATCAAAATCAAGAAAAAATATTTTTCGGAAAGGTTTCAGAAATGATTCCGAATCCATCCAAACAAAACAAGTTACTCTACTTTTTAAAATGGTACAACCGCAACATTCTTTCGGCGATTCCAACGGATTTAAAGCAGGAACTTTACGCTGTTTCAACGTTTGGGAGTGATGAATTTAACGACATCGGTACAAAATTCGAACGTAATTTATTGTTGCACAGTTCGCATGATATTGGTCACGCCATGCAAGATTTAATGCTGGTTGGCTGTTCATCGATTGCTTTGTGGGATAATTTTACCGAAGATGGAAATTTGCTTATTGGCAGAAATTTCGATTTTTATGTAAACGATGAATTCGCACAAAACAAAATTGTAGAATTTATAAGTCCCGACAGTGGTTACAAATACGCATCGGTAACTTGGCCGGGTATGGTTGGCGTGGTTTCGGGCATGAACGAAAAAGGGTTAACAGTAACGCTGAATGCAGGAAAATCGAGCATTCCAATGCGGGGAAAAACGCCGGTTTCTATTGTCGCACGAAGTATTTTACAGAATGCCCAAACAATTGATGAGGCTGTTGAAATAGCAGACAAGTTTGATGTTTTTGTGTCGGAATCTTTTTTAATCGGCAGTGCAAAAGACAATAAAGCGGTTGTGATTGAAATGAGTCCGAAAAGGATGGATGTTTACGAAACCAACAACGGCAAGCTGATCTGTACCAATCATTTTCAGTCGAACGGATATAAAGCAGATAAGCGAAATCAAAATCAAATCGAAGAATCACATTCTTACTATCGACAGGAGAAATTAGAAGAATCTTTTCAAGCCGATAAAAAATACAAGATTAAAGATGTTTTAAAGGTTTTGCGCGATGTTTCGGGTTTGCAAAATGAAGATTTAGGCTTTGGGAGCGAAAAAGCGTTAAACCAGTTAATGGCGCATCACGGTGTAATTTTTAAACCAGCCGAATTAAAAATGTGGGTGTCAAACAATCCTTATCAGTTAGGCGCTTTTGATGCGTATGATTTAAATACCGTTTTTAAATCGAAAGAGTTGAAACCTAAAAAATCACTTGAGTTACCTAAAGATGATTTCATTAAATCGAAAGATTTCAAACAATACAAAAAATTCAGAGAGCTGCACAAGATGATCGAAACAGCAACAAATTCAGAAAAAATTGTTTCTAATGAAATTTTAACGGCTTATGAAAAATCAAATTCCGAACTTTGGTTGGTTTATAAACAGTTAGGCGATTATTTTTACAGCAAAAAACAATGGAAAAATGCGGCAGATAATTATGAAAAAGCATTGCAAAAAGTAATAAGTTCTAAAGATCAGAAAAAGAGCATCGAACAAAAATTAAAGAAAACCCTGAAAAAGCTATGATTCCCGCTATAGAAACCAAAAGTATAACCGATATTGAAAACTTTCAGAATGCGCTTCTGCAAAAGCACATGGCGTATTTATTGGAACATTCACCATTTTACCAACGAAAATTCAAAGCTGAAAATATTCAGATCGATACTATTAAAACCATTCAAGATCTGCAAAAAATATCGGTAACCACAAAAGCCGATCTGCAGTTGCACAATCAGGATTTTTTCTGTGTTGATAAAACCGAAATCCGTGATTATGCTACAACATCTGGTACTTTGGGCGACCCCGTAACTTTTGGATTAACCGATAACGATCTGGAACGTTTGGCAAATAACGAATTGTTGTCTTTTCAGTGTGCTGGAGTTCAAAAAGGAGATTTAGTGCAGCTTATGACCACGATGGATCGACGTTTTATGGCAGGTTTGGCATATTTTCTGGGCTTGCGAAAACTGGGTGCCGGAATTGTTAGGGTAGGTGCGGGTGTTCCGCCTTTGCAGTGGGATTCTATTTTGCGTTATCAGCCTAAATTTTTAATTGCCGTTCCGTCGTTCATTTTAAAGATGATCGAATATGCCGAAGAAAATAACATCGATTATAAAAACAGTTCCGTAAAAGGAGTCATCTGCATTGGCGAGGCTTTAAGAACAACCGATTTGCAACCGACACTTCTGGCACAGCGCATTCAGGAAAAATGGAACATCAATCTGTTTTCTACCTATGCATCAACCGAAATGAGTGCTGCTTTTACCGAGTGCGATCAGTTTGCAGGCGGTCATCATCACCCGGAATTAATCATCAGTGAGATTGTAAACGAAAACAATGAACCTGTTGCCGATAGCGAATTGGGCGAATTGGTTGTTACAACACTTGGTGTGGAAGCCATGCCTTTGCTGCGTTTTAAAACCGGCGATATGGTGCGTAAACATTCAGAAAAATGTAAATGCGGCAGATCAACCTATCGTTTAGGTCCGGTAGAAGGTCGCAAACAGCAAATGATAAAATACAAAGGGACAACGCTATATCCGCCGGCAATGCACGATGCTGTAGCACATTTTAAAGAAATAAAACTGCATTTAATCGAAATATCATCAAACGAAATAGGTACCGACGAAATTTTGGTTCGTATTTTTTCTGTTGATACATCCGATGAATTTGCAGGCAAGCTAAAAGATTATTTTAGAGCAAGATTACGTGTAACGCCGCAGATCATTTTTGAAGAAGAATTAGCCTTGCAAAAGATTATTTACGATCCGTTAAGCAGAAAACCAATAACATTCATAGATAAACGCTAACAACTTTTTATCTTTGAAAAAAAATACGAAAAAGATGACAAAACCAGTACGTGTACGTTTCGCACCAAGCCCAACCGGTCCTTTACATATCGGTGGTGTAAGAACAGCCTTATTTAATTACCTGTTTGCAAAGAAAAACAACGGCGTTTTTTATTTAAGAATAGAAGATACCGATCAAAACAGATTTGTTCCGGGTGCCGAAGAATATATTTTTGAAGCTTTAAAATGGTTGGGAATTGAACCTGATGAAACTATTGGGGTAAATGAACAATTTGGACCTTACCGTCAAAGCGATCGTAAACATTTGTACAAACAATACGCTTTAGATTTAATTCACAATGGTTTTGCTTATTACGCTTTTGATTCTGCCGAAGAATTAGATGCCTTGAGAAAAGATACCGAAGCAAACGGAAATACCTTTATATACAACCACACGGTGCGAGAGAGTTTAAAAACGTCGTTAAATATGACTAATGACGAAATCGAAGCACGTTTATATAACAACGATCCGTATGTGATTCGTTTTAAAATGCCTATCGATGAAAAACTAACGCTGAAAGATCTTATTCGTGGCGAAGTTACGTTTGATACCGCTTTGTTAGATGATAAAGTATTGTATAAATCAGACGGGATGCCAACCTATCATTTGGCAAATATTGTAGACGATCATTTGCAGGGAACATCACATGTAATCCGTGGCGAAGAATGGTTGCCATCGTTACCGTTACATTATTTATTGTATCGATCTTTTGGATGGGATGCACCAGAATTTGCACATTTACCATTAATATTAAAACCGGTTGGTAACGGAAAATTATCAAAACGTGACGGCGATAAATTAGGTTTCCCGGTTTTTCCGTTAGATTGGAAATCAGAAACTGGCGACACATCAATGGGTTACCGCGAACAAGGATTTTTCCCTGAAGCTGTAATGAATTTCTTGGCGCTTTTAGGTTGGAACGATGGTACAGAGAAAGAATTATTCACTTTAGAAGAATTAATCGAATCTTTTGATCTGGCTCGTGTAAACAAATCGGGAGCAAAGTTCGATCCTGAAAAGAACAAATGGTTCAATCATCAATATTTGGTAAAGAAAGAAAACAGCGAATTGGCGGTTTACTTAAAGTCGGTTTTAAACGAAAAAGGAATTTCTGCAGATAACGCAGTTGTTGAAAAAGTAGCCGGATTAGTAAAAGACCGTGCGAATTTAACGACCGATTTATACTCTTTGGCAGATTTTTTCTTTGTTGCGCCTGAAAAGTACGATGAAAAAGCATCGAAAAACTGGAAAGAAGATACATCTGGTTTAATGCAGCAGGTTATTTCTGTTATCGAAAATGTTAAAAATTTCGAAGCAAAAGAAATTGAATCAGATATTAAAAACTGGATTCAAGAAAACGAATTAGGAATGGGTAAAATTATGCAACCGCTTCGTATTGCGTTGGTTGGCGAGATGAAAGGTCCCGATTTATTTGAAATTATAAGTGTTCTAGGTAAAACCGAAACCACTAAAAGATTAAACGCTGCAATAAATAATTTTAAAAATATTTAATTTTAACAAATAATTATTTTGTAGTTAAAAAATAAGTTTCTATATTTGAAATGTGATTAACAAATGCCCAAGCGTTATTCACAATGATATTTTTTTCATATCAACAACAACAATTTTTTTCTAAATTTTTCTAAATCCCATTCCCTAAAAATGGGATTTTTTTATTATCTTCGGTAAGTATTTAAAAATCAATAAATTATGAAAAAATATCTTTTCCTTACTATATTATCTGCAGGGTTATTCTTTACTTCGTGCGGATCAGACGATTCTAAAAAAAATGACAGGGAAGTGGTTACCAAACCAGGTAAATGGGAACCAACTACCATTCAATTGGTAAAAGTGGTGCCGTTACAGACTATCGATTATCCGCATACAGCTAATTGCAATAAAGATTATTTAGAACTTTCTGCTGGCAACAAAGCAATTTTCTTTAGACACGAAGGTACCGATTGTAAAGTAACAGAATACGCCGATGCTTTTCAACGTACTGGAAACAACGTTTCTTTAAATGTATTGGGTTATAAAATTAGCGGAACGGTTGCTGTAGAAACAGCTACTAATATGGAAATTCACAGCGATATTTCAGAATACATTCCTTTAATAACAGCGCAGTTTCCAGAATACGAACAATATTTAAGTTTATTGGAAGGCGGAACAGTAAAATTGTCTTTCATTAAAAAATAGCATTTAAGCCTCTTTGAAAAAAGAGGTTTTTTTTATATCTTACCAAAAAACAATTTAAAATGGATTTTACAATTTACATTATCATTGGTGTTATTTTATTAATAGTACTGCTATCATTATTTACCGTTAAACAGCAATCGGCTGTAATTGTTGAACGTTTCGGAAAATACCATTCTATTCGTAATTCGGGTTTACATATTAAAATTCCGTTGGTAGATCGTATCGCCGGCAGATTAAATCTTCGTATTCAGCAGTTAGATGTTATTATCGAAACAAAAACAAAAGACAACGTATTCGTTAAAATGAAGGTTTCTGTTCAGTTTAAAGTAATACAGGAGCATGTTTACGAAGCCTTTTATAAGTTGGAATATCCGCACGATCAGATTACTTCTTATGTTTTCGATGTGGTGCGTGCCGAAGTTCCAAAACTGAAGTTAGATGATGTTTTTGAACGTAAAGACGATATTGCAATTGCCGTTAAACGTGAGTTGAACGATGCAATGGTTACTTACGGATATGATATTATTAATACGCTGATTACCGATATTGATCCGGATATTCAGGTAAAACATGCAATGAATCGTATTAATGCCGCAGATCGTGAAAAAACAGCCGCAGAGTACGAAGGAGAAGCAGAACGTATACGAATTGTTGCAAAAGCAAAGGCAGAAGCAGAATCAAAACGTTTACAAGGACAGGGTATTGCAGATCAGCGTAGAGAAATTGCACGCGGTTTGGTAGAATCGGTTGATGTTTTGAACAGAGTAGGAATTAATTCGCAAGAAGCGTCGGCGTTGATCGTTGTTACGCAACATTATGATACTTTACAATCGATAGGTGCAGAAAATAATTCAAACTTAATTTTATTGCCGAATTCGCCACAAGCGGGTAGCGATATGTTAAACAACATGGTGGCATCGTTTACGGCAAGTAATCAGGTAGGCGAATCTATGAAGAAAGTGAATGTAAGAGATAAAGGCTACAGCCAGCCGAAGAAAAATCTTCCACCACAAACCGATTTCCCTTCACAACATAATACAGAAGAATAGTAAAAAACAAACACCAACTATTAAAGTTGGTGTTTGTTTTTTTTAATGAATTTGTTGAATAAAAATTTAAATACGGTTGATAATACTAAAGTTTTAACGCCTTGTGAATTTTTTACCGAACTACCAAAAGAAGCTAATCCTTGTTGAAGTAACTGCCTAGGTGAAAAAAGCTCGGTTATTTCTTCAGCATTATTACCAATCTTCCTGATACTAATTTCGCGTTCAAGTCTAAGTATTTCCAGTTCTTTATCAACCTCTTCGTATGTTTTGTAACGTATCTTCATAAATATCAGTCAAAAAAGATTCTAGAAAATTTTTTAAGAATAGGTATATCTATCATAGCCTTGCGCATTGAATAAACAATAAGTGCAACAAGAATATAAAAACCACCTATAATCAAAAAACCGAAAGTGTTACTGTCTAAGGCTTTTCCTATGGCAAATGCTGCAGCAAACGATAAAAAAAACAACGATAAAACAGCAAATAAGCTTAAAGCGAAAATTTTAAAAATGAAGCCTGCAGCTTTTGATGCTACTTTAAACCCCAACAGCGAATAATAATCAATGTTGGTTTCTAAATAAGCTTTAGCTTCAGACTTCATTTCATGAAGATTGTTTTTTAGATCTTCATTAAATGCCATAGACTACTTTAACTCAGATTTAATATTATCTGCAGCTTTGTTAGTCATATCTTTTGCTCTGTCAACCGCATTAGAAGCTTGTCCTTTTAATTCAGCCAATTTACGCTCTAAACTTGCAATAACGTCTTCTTTTTTATCATCGGCTTTATTTACAAAAGTGTTTAAAGACGATTCGAAATCAGCTTTTTTAGAAGAAATCAAACTTTTAACCTGGTTTTTCAATTCATCCATTTTGCAGTTTAAATCGTCAGTTCCAGATTTAAATCCGTCCGAAATTTTCTTTCTTGTTTTTTCTCCTTGCTCAGGTGCTAATAATACTCCTGCTACAGCACCAACTGCTGCTCCTGCTAAAATAGCTACCAATGTGTTTCCTGTTTTTCCCATAACAAATTTTATTTAATTTTTAATAATGATTTAATGAGTACTAAAGTTAACTAATTTTTTTTAGAACGATGTTAATAACCGGTTAAAATTTAATAGACCGTAACTAAATAAGCCCGAAAAATCTATTTATATTTGCTTTTCAACATTTTACATAACTAACATGTTTAAAAACAAATTAGGAATTTTTACCTCGATATTTATTACTCTTGCAATTATAATTACCCTTTTATACGAATTTGATATTTTACCTGTTTCGGCAGATTTCATGATCGGCGTCCGTTGGGCAACTGCATTGGTATTGATCATAAACGCTTTGGCAAGAAAAAATCTTACCACATGGATTATCACCTGTATGATACTTGGGGTTTTCGTGGGGGTCGATTTTCCTAATGCGGCAATGGCACTGCAACCGTTAAGCAAAGGATTTATCAAGCTGGTTAAAACCATTGTGGCGCCAATTATTTTTGCAACATTGGTTTATGGTATCGCCGGACATTCGGATTTAAAACAGGTTGGACGTATGGCTTGGAAGTCAATGCTGTATTTCTTTTGTGCAACGTCATGTGCCATTTTTATTGGTTTAGCAGTAATTAACATTACGCAGGCAGGTGTGGGGATTGATATGCAAAGCATGCCGCACGAAGTACTTCCTGCACCAAAACCGCCCGACGCTGCCTTACAATCATTACCTGATCATGTTCACGGAATTTATAAGTTTGCTCATTTTATTTACGATTTATTTCCTGAAAACATTGTAAAATCAATGTATGAAAATCAGGTATTACAAGTTGTTGTATTTTCGGTTTTATTCGGAATAGGTTTGGCAATGGTCGAAGAAAAAAAGCGTAAACCTTTGGTTGATTTTACCGAGAGTTTGTCTGAAACCATGTTTAAATTCACCAATATCATTATGTATTTTGCACCAATTGGTGTTGGGGCAGCAATGGCTTATACGGTGGGACATTTAGGTGTTGATATCCTTAAAAACCTGTTCATGCTTTTAGGATCTTTATACATGGCGCTGGTATTTTTTATACTGCTGGTTTTTGTACCGATTATGTTGTTCTTAAAAATACCGATTAAAAAGTTTATTGCGGCCGTAAAAGAACCCGTTTCTATTGCGTTTGCAACTACAAGTTCCGATGCTGCTTTACCAAAAGCTATGAGTGCAATGGAAAAATTCGGAGTGCCGCGTAAGATTGTATCGTTTGTTATCCCAACAGGTTACAGTTTTAATTTAGACGGAACTTCGCTTTATCTGTCGTTAGCATCGATATTTGTTGCACAGGCAGCCGGAATGAATTTAGATTTAGGTCAACAGTTGGGAATTGCCTTTACGTTGATGATCACATCAAAAGGAGTGGCAGCCGTTCCGCGTGCATCGTTAATCGTGTTGATTGCGACAGCAGAACAATTTGGATTGCCGGTATTTATTATCGCCGCTATTTTAGGGATCGATGAATTAATGGATATGGCTCGAACATCGGTAAACGTTATTGGTAACTGTTTGGCCACGGTTGTAATTGCCAAATGGGAAGGCGAGTTTGATGATGAAGCTCCATACCGATTAACTGATGAAACGTTGGATGAGGTTTAGATTTAAAAATTGAATCTTATCAATTACAGCAAATTTAAAACCTGTGAGGTATGAATAAGTAAATTATAATACTACGAAATTTAATAAAAACAAGAAACCCCAACTATTCGGTTGGGGTTCTTTGTTTTATAAATCAAAAAAAACTTACTCTTTACTTTCAACTTTAGCCCACGTATCGCGTAAGCCAACCGTTTTATTAAACACCAATTTTTCTGCAGTAGAATCTTTATCGGTTGCGAAATAACCCAAACGTTGAAACTGGAATTTATCGCCGCTTACAGCTGTTTTTAAGCTTGGTTCTACATAGCCTGTGATTACTTTTAACGAATCAGGGTTAATGTATTCTTTAAAATCAACCTCTTTGTTACCATCAGGATTTTCGTGCGTAAACAAACGGTCGTAAATACGTACTTCGGCTTCAACAGCATTCGGAATCGAAACCCAATGAATGGTTCCTTTTACCTTGCGTTTTGATGCTTCTGTTCCGCTTCCCGATCTTGAATCAGCATCATACGTCACATGAATTTCGGTAATATTTCCGTTTTCATCCTTAAAAACGCTTTCGCCTTTAATAATGTACGCGTTCTTTAAACGGACTTCTTTCCCCAATGTTAAACGGAAAAATTTGTTGTTTGCTTCTTCCAGAAAATCTTCGCGTTCAATATATAATTCTCTTGAAAAAGGGACTTTTCTAAACGTTAGTTCTTCTGCTTCCGGATTGTTTTCAGCATCTAACCATTCTTCCTGACCTTCGGGATAATTGGTAATAATCATTTTAACCGGATCTAAAACAGCCATTACACGATCGGTAATTTTGTTTAAATCTTCACGAACACAGAATTCCAACAACGAAACATCAATTAAATTGGTACGTTTTGCAATTCCAATGGTATCGGCAAAATTACGGATTGCAGTTGGCGTGTAACCTCTACGACGCATACCCGAAATGGTACTCATACGCGGATCGTCCCAACCGGTAACGTGTTTTTCGTTTACCAATTGTAGCAATTTACGTTTTGATACAACGGTGTGCGATAAATTTCTACGAGCAAATTCGCGCTGTTTAGGGCGAACTTTTTCGTCGTCATAAATCTGATCTAAAAACCAATCGTACAATTCGCGATGTGGTAAAAATTCCAACGTACAGAACGAATGCGAAATTTGTTCGATATAATCACTTTCACCATGAGCCCAGTCGTACATAGGATAAATTTTCCAATTTGCGCCCGTTCTGTGGTGCGATGCATTAATGATTCGATACATAATTGGATCACGCATCAACATATTGGTCGATGCCATATCGATCTTTGCACGTAAAATATAAGCGCCCTCGGCAAATTCACCATTTTTCATTCGTTCGAACAAATCCAGGTTTTCCTCAACCGATCGATCGCGGTTTGGCGAATTAACTCCAGCCTGTGTTGGCGTACCTTTTTGCTTTGCAATTTCCTCTGCCGATAAATTATCAACATACGCTTTGCTTTTCTTAATTAAAAGAACAGCCCAATCATATAATTCCTGAAAATAATCAGACGCATAAACTTCCTGATCCCATTTGTACCCCAACCATTCCACATCGTGCTTAATAGCATCAACAAACTCCTGTTCCTCTTTTGCAGGGTTGGTATCGTCAAAACGCAAATTTACCGGTGCGTTGTAATCTAATCCCAAACCAAAGTTTAAACAGATCGATGATGCGTGCCCAATGTGCAGATATCCGTTAGGTTCGGGCGGAAAACGAAAGCGTAATTTATCTTGTGACAAACCATTTTTTAAATCGTCTTCAATGATTTGTTCTATAAAATTCAATGATTTTTCTTTTGTTGACATATTCTTGAATTAAGATTACAAATTTATCAAAAAATGTTTGATTTTAAGCGGTAATGATATGTTATAAAAAAGGTTTAATTTTACGATATAAATTTTAAGAAATGGGAATTATTCGCTTAACAAACATACGCGTTTTTACTAATCATGGTTGCTTAATTGAAGAAGCTAAAATAGGATCGGAATACCGTGTTGATTTAGAAATTAAAGCCGATTTAAGAAAATCATCCGAAACAGATGAATTGGCTGATACCGTAGATTACGTACATTTAAACCGTATTGTAGTTGAAGAAATGGCGATACGATCTAAATTGTTAGAACATGTTGCCAAACGAATTGTAGTGCGTGTTTTCGACGAATTGCCTATGGTTTCGCGTATTTTGCTGGAAGTATCAAAAATAAATCCGCCGATTGGTGGTGATGTACAGCAAGTTACTATTGTTATGGAAGAATACCGGGCATAATTTTATGCTTTAGGTTTTGATATTTAATTTTTTGTAGTAGATTTGCAAACACATTACAGAATGGCATCTTGGCCGAGCGGCTAGGCACCGGTCTGCAAAACCGACTACAGCGGTTCGAATCCGCTAGATGCCTCTTCAAAAAACCTTCAACTATTGAAGGTTTTTTTGTTTTACTACACTTTGCATTTACCAAATTGCTATATTTATCTTAAAACTTTATGAGATGAGAAACTTCGTCATTATATTTTCTTTCTTTCTTTCTTTCTTTCTTTCTATTGAACAGTTACATAGTAAATGCACAAGATAATCGTATTTACTTGGGAAAAAAGTTTGCACAAAAAGAGCTTAATTTAGTATTGGCTATTGAAAAAGAGAATCGTAATTATATTGGTGAGAAACCATTAATTAAGGATGAAGAAATGGCAATTCAAGTAATAGAACCAATTGTAATTGGAAAATATGGCAAAGAAAGAATAGATTTACAGAAACCTTATGAAGTTCATAAAATTGAACAATATTATATAATTACAGGAACTTTACCTGGTGGATCTATTGGAGGAACATTTGTAATTATTATTGATGAAAAAAATGCGAGAGTATTACATTTAACACATTACAAATAATTTCATAATAACTATATTTATCTTAAAAATCATACTATGAAGAAAATTGCATTATTCTTTCTGTTGATGGTTATCGCAGCGTGTTCGTCTGAATCTTTATCGGTTAAACAGGCTACAAACCTGATTGAAACGCATACCGAGAAATATCCTTATTTCGAAAAAACGAATTTACAGTTAGGCGAACAGAAATACAGTGTTCGTAAAGATTCCGCGGAACTGTCGGTTTTAAGAAATCTGGCATCACAAGATTTAATCATTTTAGAAACCATCAGTTCACATAAAAAACTCCTTTCTAAAGATTCTGTTTTAGTGGTAAATATTGGTTTAACAACCAAAGCTGACGATTTTGTGATCGATCAAAAAAAGAACAAAGCACAGGTTAAAACCTATCTTTTTACTATTCAGGAAGATTCTGATGTTCAGTTAGAATTGAACAGTAAAACCAAAGCAACGGCATCTGCAAAGCTTATTAAAACCAGCACACCTTTTGCGGGTTTAAGTAAAGATAAAAATCCAAACGCTGCCTTTATCATGCAGAAATTTGTCTTGAAATACAACAAAGAAACTGGTTGGTATGTAGCCAGATAATGAATTCAATTTTGATAAAAACGTAATATTTGGTGTCGATTTTTCACTTTTCGTCAGTTGCCAAAGATTATAAAGAAAGAAGACGTATTTTTTTGATAAAAAAAATATATATTTGGTATTGATAGAAAACAAATCGAACGTATGTCGAATATTTGGATAAAAAAGCCTTTAAGTGCCTACGAGGCAGATATTAAAAAAAGTGATTTAAAGAAAATATTAGGTAAATGGAGCTTAACAGCTATTGGTGTTGGTGCCATTATTGGTGGCGGAATCTTCGTGCTTACTGGTACGGGAGCGTATTATAACGCGGGTCCGGCTTTGGCATTATCATTCGTAATTGCTGGTATTGCCTGTATTTTTGCGGCGTTGTGCTATGCCGAATTTGCTTCGATACTTCCTGTAGAAGGATCTGCTTATGCGTATGCGTATGGAACCGTAGGTGAAATTTTTGCATGGGGATTAGGCTGGTGTCTGATATTAGAATATGCCATGGCAAGTATGGCGGTCTCCGTGAGTTGGTCCGGTTATTTTACCAAATTTTTAAAGATGTTTGGCATTTACCTGCCCGATTATCTTACTACAGATCCCGTAAGTTACACAGGCGAAGGCTTTGCAATGAACCTTCCTGCATTCATCATTGTACTTTTAGTAACCGCTTTATTGGTAAAAGGAACTAAAGAAGCTGCTAAAACAAATAATTTTATCGTTATTTTAAAAACTACCGCTGTTGTATTTGTGGTTATTGTAGGCGCATTTTATGTAGTGCCAGAAAACTGGATGCCTTTTATTCCGGAACAAACAATGATCAAGCAAACAAGCGGCGAAATGGCTCCGGCATACGGTTTTCAAGGAATTATCTCGGGTGCGGCAGCAATTTTCTTTGCTTATATAGGTTTCGATGCTGTTTCTACACAGGCAGGCGAGGCAATTAATCCTAAAAAAGATGTTCCGTTTGCCATTATTACCTCTTTATTGATCTGTACTGCCTTATACATTATGGTTTCGTTAGTATTGACCGGAATGATGCATTATTCTGATTTTGATCCGTTAGGGAAATACCCTGAAGCAATAAAAGCACCGGTGGCTTACGCGTTTGAAATTGCCGGGAAACATTGGGCAAGTAATATTGTTACCATTGCTGCTACTGTTGGATTGATTTCAGTTGTTATGGTAATGATGATGGGACAATCTCGTATTTTCATAGGAATGTCTAAAGACGGACTGATTCCTAAATTTTTCGGCGAATTGCATCCAACAACAAAAACCCCGTATAAAGGAATCATTTTATTAGGATTGATAGTAGCAACGGTTTCTGCTTTAACACCTATATCAACCTTGGCGCACATGACCAGTTTTGGAACTTTGTTTGCCTTCACAATGGTTTGTATTGCCGTTTGGATCATGCGAAAAAGACAACCAAATATTGAACGACCATTTAAAGTACCTGCCTATAAAATAATTGTCATATTAGGCGTTATTATTAATATAGGTTTAATAATTACATTAGACAAACTAGCGTTGATGCTATCTGGTTTCTGGCTTGTTCTGGGAATAATCGTTTATTTTGCGTACAGTAAAAGAAATAGTAAATTGAATAACCCATAAAACTAAAAAATCAGCTTTTAAAGCTGATTTTTTTAGTTTTTGGTACCTGTCCAAGTTCCATCTAAATCTTGAACCGGACTGTTCCAAGTTCCTGATCCCGTTTTATCGGTTAAAGTTCCTGTCATTGTTCCTACTTCTTCACCACTGTAAGAATATGAAACATTTATAGTTCCGTTTTCTGTAACATTGCCAGTTAACACAAAGTTTACTGATGCTACGCTGTTTGAAGATACTGTTCCTGTTGCTTTTCCTGCCGCATCAATTGTTGCTGTCCAATTTCCGGTGTCTCCGCCAGAGAATGTTCCAACCCATGTTCCTTTAAATTTTTCCAATTTGTTTTCTTGGTGAACGTGATTGTCATCGCTAGAACAAGAAATAGAACCGAAAGCCAATGCGCTAAAAATGCAGATTGTTAGAAAATGTTTTTTCATATAAAATGTTTGTTTAAAGTATAGACGTAAATGTAAACAAAAAGGTTGTAAACGATTGTGATTTTTTTTTCTCCGGAAGATTTATTCAGAAAAGAATTATTTATTGAAACTGATGTTCCTTTATGGTTTTAGGAATTTTAATTTCGCTTTTAATGAATGATTTCGACATGATTACTAATCCGAAAACCACTAAAAGCACACAACTTATTTTTTTTACCTTTAAGATATTTTTTGGCGTAAGTTTGCTTTGTAATTGTTTGGCTAAGAGCATTTTAAAAATATCGGTCAATAAATAAGCTCCAATAACAAAAGCGAAAAAATTAATCATTTTTCCGTGATTCATTTCTAACTGCGGACCAATGGTAATAATGATTGTAAGCCAGAATCCTAATACGCCCACATTAATAAAGTTCAGTAAAAATCCTTTGGCAAATAACGAAAAGTAGTTGTTTTTGTAAGAAGTAGCTTCGATATGAATTTCGGCTTTCTTTAATTTTTGAAGTCTTACAAACGAAATAGCTCCGTAAGTAATCATGATCATTCCGCCAAAAAGAAAAAGCGCGGGATCGTCTTTAATTCTGTTTATCAGCTGAAAACTACTGAAATAAGCTATTAAAATAAAACAGATATCGGCAATAATAACACCAGCATCAAAAGTTAATGCGGCTTTAAATCCTTTGGTAATGCTGGTTTCTATCAATATAAAAAAGACAGGCCCAATCATGAAACTGAGAAAAAAACCAAGCAATATTCCTGTTAAAAATAAATCCATACAGTATAAAAAAAATGCCAATTTTAGTTGGCATTTTAATTTAATGTTACCACAAATTTACGATAAAATTATTTAATATATTCTATTGTGCCGCCCAAGGTTATTTTTTCTTTAACATCTTTGGGTTTTCCGTGAATTTTAATACTTCCTCCAGCCAATACCTGTGCTTCCAAATAATCGGTCGCTGTTGCTTTTACCACACTGCCCGAATTTACCTTAATAACATTACGTAAAGTAGTTAATTCGTTGGCAGTAATTTGTCCGCCTGACGATGCCGAAAGCTTAACCGATTTTGATGCCGATCCGTTTAAATGCAGCTTTGCACCGGTGTTGGCATTGGCTGTCAACGTTTCTGTTTTCAGGTTCAGTTTTATGGTAGAACCTAAATTGGCGTTTAATTCTATTTTGGTTTGATCTATAACGGCATCGCTAAAAATATACGAACCACCTTGTGCATCGATTTCTTTTAAATTGTTGAAATGAACCTGAATGGTAACCGAATATTCACTTTCTGAAACCAGTTCTTTCAAGGTGTTTTTTAAAACCAACCGACCGTTTTTATTGATGATATTAACGGCATCAGCCTGACTTTCCTTTACAACGATCTTGTTTTCTGCTGATGGAATCAGTTCAATTTTAATGCGATTGCTAGCTTTTAACGATGTAAAATCGCCCACGTTTTTATCAACCTGGGCATTTGCCATTGTTTGTAATCCTATAAGTAAGGTTGCTGTAAAAAAATACTTTTTCATTAATCATTTACTTTTTTAATAAACGTAAAATCTAACTGTTTTTTAACCAAATCGGCATTTTTAACCTTCACGATAATTTCATCACCCAACTGCAACAAGTTTTTGGTAACCTCGCCCACTAAAGCATATTGTTTTTCGTCGAACGTATAATAATCGTCTTTAATTTCGCGGATACGCACCATTCCTTCACATTTGTTTTCAACAATTTCCACGTAAATTCCCCATTCGGTAACACCTGAAATTACACCAACAAACTCTTCATCTTTATGATCCTGCATAAACTTAACCTGCATGTATTTTATGCTGTCGCGTTCTGCATTTGCCGCTAAATTTTCCATTTGCGAGGTATGCACACATTTAGCTTCGTACACTTCTTCGTCTGCCGATTTTGCTCCGTCTAAATAACTTTGCAATAACCTGTGAACCATTACATCAGGGTAACGACGAATTGGTGAAGTAAAGTGCGAATAATAATCAAACGCCAAACCGTAATGACCAATGTTTTGGGTAGAATATGCTGCTTTGCTCATACTTCGAATCGCTAACGTATCAACCAAATTCTGTTCTTTTTTACCCTGAACATCGCTTAACAATTTATTAAGCGATTTAGAAATATCACCTTTTGATTTAAAGTTTAAACCGTAACCAAATTTTGAAATAACCGTTTGCAGATTGAATAATTTATCTTGATCTGGCTCATCGTGTATACGGTAAATAAAGGTTTTTTTCTGTTTACCAATAAATTCTGAAACCTTACGGTTTGCCAACAACATAAACTCTTCAATTAAATGATTGGCATCTTTTGAAACCTTGAAATAAACGCCCGTTGGTTCGTCATTTTCATCTAAATGGAATTTTACTTCTACTTTATCAAACGAAATTGCACCATTTGCCATACGTTTTGCACGCATTTTTTTAGCCAGATCGTCCATCGTTAAAATTGCATTAACAATTGGTTCTTCTACGGTTTGCTCTTCGTTGGTTAACGATATTTCGGCAGGAATTTTATTTCCTTTGGTTTCAATAATAACCTGTGCTTCTTCGTAAGCAAAACGCTTGTCGGAATAAATCACTGTTCTTCCAAACCACGAATTCATGATTTCGGCTTTTTTGTTCAGTTCGAAAACTGCAGAAAAAGTATATTTTTCTTCGTTTGGTCGTAACGAACACGCAAAGTTCGATAATACTTCAGGAAGCATCGGCACCACACGATCAACCAGATAAATAGATGTTGCACGGTTGTAGGCTTCTTCGTCTAAAACGGTTCCTTCTTGTAAGTAATGAGAAACATCTGCAATGTGAATACCAATTTCATAGTTTCCGTTTTCTAAAACCTGAAATGACAACGCATCATCAAAATCTTTTGCATCGCGCGGATCAATCGTAAACGTTAATACATCACGCATGTCACGGCGGTTTGCAATTTCTTCTTCGGTAATCGATGTATCTAATTTTTGCGCAAACGCTTCAACTTCCACAGGGAAATCGGTCGGTAAACCGTATTCGGCCAAAATAGCGTGCATTTCGGTATTGTGTTCGCCGGGTTTTCCTAAAACTTTGATAACTTGTCCGTACGGATTGTTTGCCTTTTCGGGCCAATCGGTCATTTTAACCAAAACAACATCGCCGTTTTCGGCATCGCCAAATTTTTCCTTCGGAATAAACAAATCCACATACATTTTAGGGTTTGCTGTAACAACGAAAGCAAACGTGCCGTTGATCTGAATTACGCCGACAAACTCATCGCGTTTACGTTCTATAATCTCTATAACTTCGGCTTCGGGCTTTTTGCCTTTACGCTTGTTGTAAACGTAGGCTTTAACCTTGTCCCCGTGTAATGCCTTGTTTAAATTGTTGGTTGGAATAAACGGATCTTCGTCGAATTCAGGACTAATAAAATAGGCTGCTTTACGGGCAGTCATGTCAATTGTTCCTTCAAAATAGCTCGATTGTTCCAAAATACGGAACTTTCCACGATCTACTTCTTCAATTTTTTGGGTTGAAACCAGATATTTTAATTCTTTGATGATTTCGTTTCTTCCTTTAGTATCGGTAACTTCTAAAACAGCGGCTATTTGCTTATAGTTAAAATCTTTAGAGCTGTTTTGCGAAAGTAATTTTAAAATTTGTCCGGAATAATCTTTGCCCGGTTTTTTATTGAATTTTCTTATTTTCTTTGTCATATATAAATTTGTTTAAGCATAAAGCCCAAATACGTATTAAAGATAAGAAAATATTAAAGTGTAAATGTAAATTTTGTCTTAAATAATAATTTTGGGTTAAACGTTATTTATCCATTTATGTTCGTGGGTTGTAGCGTCAACTACCGGAATATTTAAATAAGCGGCAATTTGTTTTGAACAGAATAACGCATGACTTAAATAGTTGAAATCTATTTGAAACAACATGTAGTGTTGGTTGTTTTCATCAAATAAATTTATTTCATAAATGTAAAAGTACGAATAGTTGTAATTGACACCCATTGGTGCTTCACGTGTTTTCTTGGCTTTATAAAGAGAAATGTATTGAGTGTTTGGTAACAGATACCATTTTTTGGTGTTGAACTTTAAACCAAATATTGAGTTATAAAAGCGATATTTATTTTGAAGTTTATCAATTTCAATACCTTTTTCAATTAGTAAAAATGGTAAATTAACAAAAATTGATATTCCTATGACTAAACATAATGAGTTTTTATTATATAACCCGTAAGTTATTAAAATGATAATTAAAAGACATAAAGCACTAAAAAAAGTTAGTACCTCTTTAGAGTTTTTGCCATAAATTACGTTAAGCATTTCAAATGGTGTTTTGTCAAATATAATATTAAATCCATAAATTTTTAAATCTTTCAATAATTCAAAATAATTACCTTTGTACAAACAATACAGCAAAACAACATGAAAATAGCAATAGGAAACGATCACGCAGGTCCGGAATATAAAAAAGCCATTGTGCAAATGCTTCAGGACAAAGGAATTGAAGTAGTTAATTACGGAACAGATACTTTTGATTCTGTTGATTATCCAGATTTCGGACACAAAGTAGCACAAGATGTAGAAGACCATAATGTTGATTTTGGAATTGTAATCTGCGGTTCGGGTAACGGAATTGCCATGAGTGCAAACAAACATCAGGGTGTTCGTTGTGCTTTGTGTTGGACGAAAGAAATTGCCGTTTTGGCACGCCAACATAACAACGCAAACGTTATTTCTATCCCAGCTCGCTTTACGGCTATTCCGCAAGTTTTAGAAATGGTTGATGCTTTTTTAACTACCGAATTTGAAGGCGGACGTCACGAAACCCGTGTAAATAAAATTGCTTGTAGTTAAGTAATGAGGACTCAATACTTTATTAAATTCAATTTTTATCATTCCGGACTTGTTCCGGAATCTCATTTTTAGTATATAGATGAGAAGCTGAATCAAGTTCAGCTTGACAACATTATAAATATCTGTTTTATATAAAAAACCTCTTCTTATAAAAAGCAAAAAAGAATATAATCTGTAAAATTAAGATACCGTAAAACCACAGTTTAAAAGACAGTTTGTTGGTTTTATTTCGATACTTCTGCATACCAATATAAGCACCTAAAGTTCCGCCAAAAGCAGCAATAGTTAACAGATTTTTTTCAGAAATACGCTGTTTGCCCTTAATTGCCCGTTGTTTATCTAAATGGTACAGGCTAAAGGCAATGTAATTAATAATAATTAAGTATACAAATACAAATTTCATACGGTAGTAATTGGTGCAAAGGTAGTATTTTTGCAGTTCAAAATTCATGCAATGAACACTATTCAATATATAAAGGAAAAAGTTACCATTTCCGATAAATCCATACAAAGTACATTAGAATTATTAGCACAAGATTGTACCATTCCGTTTATTGCGCGGTATAGAAAAGATGCTACGGGAAATTTAGATGAAGTGCAAATCGAACAAATTGCCAAACTTTCCAATCAGTTTGAAACATTGGTTAAAAGAAAAGAATCTGTTTTGGCATCGATAGAAGAACAAGGATTGCTGACCGATTTTCTGAAAGATAAAATTCAGAATTCTTTTGATTTGGTCGAAATTGAAGATTTGTATCTTCCTTTTAAAAAGAAAAGAAAAACCAAAGCCGATACCGCTCGTGAAGCGGGATTAGAACCCTTGGCAAAAATGATTATGTCGCAAAATGTGGATGATTTGGAATACACTGCAGAAAGATATTTAAACAGCAAAGTTTTTTCTGGTGAAGATGCTTTGCAAGGTGCTCGCGATATTATTGCCGAATGGATCAATGAAAATATTTATGTTCGAAAAGCACTTCGACGCAAGTTTCAGCGCAATGCAGAAATTTCGACTAAAGTTGTAAAAACGAAGAAAGACGAAGATGCTGCAAAGAAATTTGAACAGTATTTCGATTGGAACGAACCTTTGTTTAAAGCACCTGCACACCGATTGTTGGCAATGTTGCGCGCCAACAACGAAGGTTTTGTAAAGTTAGACGTAAGCATTGATAAAACCGAAGCCATTACATTTATAGAAGATACCGTAATTAAAAATAAAAATCACGAAACAGCTGCCGAAATTTCAAAAGCAGTTGCCGATTCGTATAAGCGTTTGTTAGAACCGGCATTGTCTAACGAAGTTTTGCAGGAATACAAACTAAAAGCCGATTTACAATCGATCGGAGTTTTTTCAGAGAATTTATCGCAGTTGTTATTGTCGGCACCATTGGGCGAAAAACGCGTTATGGGAATAGATCCCGGATTTAAAACCGGTTGTAAAGTTGTGTGTATCGATGAAAACGGAAATCTGTTATACAACGAAACTATTTTTCCGCATGCACCTCAAAAAGATATTGCCATGGCTACCAAAAAAGTGCGTTCTATGGCGAATTCGTATAAAATTGATGCCATTGCCATTGGTAACGGAACGGCAAGTCGTGAAACCGAATTTTTCATAAAAAAAGTTGCGTTTGATAAACCTTTGCAGGTTTTTGTGGTAAGCGAAGCAGGTGCATCGGTTTATTCGGCATCGAAAATTGCGCGTGACGAATTTGCTAATTATGATGTTACCGTTCGTGGCGCCGTTTCAATTGGCCGAAGATTACAAGATCCGTTGGCAGAGTTGGTAAAAATCGATCCAAAATCAATTGGAGTTGGTCAGTACCAGCACGATGTGGATCAAACGCTATTAAAAGAAGAATTAGATCAGGTGGTAATTCGCAGTGTAAATAAAATCGGTATCAACCTAAATACTGCAAGTAAATCGCTGTTAAGTTATGTTTCGGGAATCGGTGAAAAACTGGCTGAAAAAATTGTGGCGTACAGAGCAGAAAACGGAGCTTTTACCAATAGAAAAGAACTAAAAAGTGTTCCGCGTTTGGGCGAAAAAGCGTATCAGCAGGCGGCAGCTTTTGTTAGAATTGTAAATGGCGATTTTGTGTTAGATAATTCTGCGGTGCATCCGGAAGCTTATATTTTGGTAGAAAAAATGGTAAAAGATTTAAAAATCAGTACTAATGAATTGATCGGAAATAAATCTGCAATCGAAAAAATAGATCCTTCTAAATACATTTCAGAACAATATGGAATTCATTATATAACTGATTTATTGAAAGAATTGGAAAAACCAGGATTAGATCCGCGTAAAAAAGCAAAAGTATTGGAGTTTGATGCGTCGTTAAAATCAATTAACGATGTTGAGGTTGGTAAAGTTTACAACGGCATCATTAACAACATTACAAATTTCGGATGTTTTGTCGATATCGGAATTAAAGAAAGCGGCTTGGTGCATATATCGCAGTTAAAGGCGGGTTTTGTGGCAGATGTTAACGAAGTGGTTAAACTGCACGAACATGTTCAAGTAAAAGTGTTGGAAGTAGATCAGCAGAAAAAGCGATTGCAATTAACCATGATTTTGAACGATTAGCAATTACACACTAAAATAGTGGAAATAATACTCAATTCGGGTACGTTTTCACGATTTAAATTGAGTAATTGGCAAATTGATTTTTTATTGATTAAAATGATTTATCACTCAAAGTGTTGATTTACGTGGGTTTGTGATAGATCTGCTGAAAATAATATATAGTTTCTGTTTTTTGGTCTTTCATTTGCTTTATATAATATGAAAAAGAAAATTACAAAAAAGAAATTGTTATGAAAAAGACCAATCATTTAAATTTTAAATGAGCGGAATTAAAAAAAAGTAGTGTTTTTATTATGTTTTATAAGGGATGCCCGCTTGATACTTTTCAAGCGGGCATTTAATTTTTGTTTATTTATAAGTTTAATAATTTAGACTTTCGTCAGTTCGAGCGGAGTCGAGAACTTATTAAATAAAAAAGATGCATTTAGCATCTTTTAAGTTTTATTCAGATTTAGAATCTGTATTGTTTTTATTCGGATTTGAAGTTGCTCCACTGTTATCCTTCGTAGCATCTTTAAATTCTTTAATACCAGAACCTAATCCTTTCATTAATTCCGGAATTTTTTTTCCTCCAAACAATAATAGTACAACAACTACTATTAAAATTATCTCGGTAGCACCAAATCTTCCCATTTTATTATTTTATTTATTTTTTAGATTGATCTTTGTTTTCATCATCTTTCGTAGCATCTTTAAACTCTTTAATGCCAGAGCCTAATCCGCGCATTAATTCAGGAATTTTCTTACCACCAAACATCAGCAAAATCACGGCAAGAATCAAAATTATACCCCATGCACTTGGCATTCCTAAAAATACTACTATAGAATTCATTATATTTAATTATAAAATATCAAGCAAAGATATAACATTTTAAAGCTATCTTATTTTTTTATTTTGTAATTTTTAACAGTAGAAAGTGTTAATATTAAAATAATTAAACTTTTTGGTGCTTTGTTATTTTATTAAAATTAGATGTTCGATTTTTGTATAATTAAATCTAAAGTATGTCTTTAAAGTCGTTTTTTGCAAAAATATTCGCCAATGTTGTTGTAATGCAGCAGCAAAAATGGATGATTAAACCCGTTGTAACGCAGCAAAATTTGTTTTATTCGTTAATTCAACAGGCAAAGCAAACGCAGTTTGGTAAAGATCATTTGTTTTTGGCAATAAAATCGCATGCTGATTTTGTAAAATACGTTCCCGTGCGCGATTACGAGGCTTTAAAACCGTATGTTGATAAAGTGGTTGCAGGTGAAAAAGATATTTTATGGAAAGGTAAACCATTGTATTTTGCAAAAACGTCGGGTACTACATCGGGTGCAAAATATATCCCTATTACAAAAGAATCAATGCCTTATCACGTTCAAGGTGCGCGAAATGCCATTTTGTTTTACATTCAAGAAACAGGCAACGCCGATTTTGTCGATGGTAAAATGATCTTTTTACAAGGAAGTCCTGAAATGACGGAGAAAAACGGAGTAAAAGTTGGCAGATTATCGGGTATTGCAGCACATTATGTTCCTAAATATCTGCAAAAAAACCGTTTGCCAAGTTGGGAAACTAATTGTATCGATGATTGGGAAACAAAAGTTGATGCTATTGTGCAGGAAACAAAAGATGAAAATATGTCGGTTATTTCAGGAATTCCTTCTTGGGTACAGATGTATTTTGATCGATTAATTCAGGTTTCGGGACAGAAAATAGGCGATCTGTTTAAAAATTTCAATCTGTTTATTTATGGTGGAGTGAATTACGAACCTTACCGCAAAAAGTTTGAGCAGCTAATTGGCAGAAAAGTAGATAGTATCGAACTGTATCCGGCATCCGAAGGATTTTTTGCTTATCAGGATTCTCAAAAAGCAAAAGGAATGTTGCTGCTTTTAAACGCCGGTATTTTTTACGAGTTTATAAAAGCCGATGAATTTTATACCGAAAATCCTAAACGATACACAATAGGCGAAGTAGCTTTAAACGTTAATTATGTAATAATTATTAGTACAAATGCGGGTTTATGGGCGTACAATATTGGCGATACCGTTATGTTTACGTCGATAAAACCATACAGAATTATTGTAACCGGTCGCATTAAGCATTACATTTCGGCTTTTGGCGAGCACGTGATTGGTAAAGAAGTTGAAGAAGCAATGCAACAAGCTTTGACTGAAAGTGATGCTATGGTTACCGAATTTACGGTTGCGCCACAAATTAATCCCGACAACGGATTGCCTTATCACGAATGGTTGGTAGAATTTGAAAAAGAGCCGACCAATTTGGAAGATTTCGCACTGAAAATCGATGCTGCGTTAAGAAATCAAAATGTTTATTATGATGATTTAATTGTTGGCAATGTTTTGCGTACTTTAGTAATTACCAAAGTTCCTGTTGGTGGTTTTAACGAATATATGAAATCGCAAGGAAAATTGGGCGGGCAAAATAAATTGCCGCGTTTGGCGAACGATCGTAAAATTGCCGATTTTATTCATGAACTAAAATAGCGTATGAAAAAGTTGCTGTTTCTTTTATTAATAACTCCAATATGTGTTTTTGCACAGATTAGCGGAAAGGTGGTGAATACCGAAAGCAAACCTTTACCGCTCACAAATATTTGGGTTTTAGATGGAAGCGACGGCACCACAACCGATTCTTTAGGCATGTTCTACATACCGTTGGCGTTGGCTACAGATACTTTGGTTTTTAACGCATCGGGACATAAAATCTTTAGAGAAGAAGCATCAAAAACCACAAATGTTATATTAGAATCTTACGAAATTCCGCAGCCTGCGTTGTTGGTTCTGCCCGAAAAATCGTTCCATCATACCATTGGCAATGCGCATTTCGAAAACATGTATTTTGCTCCGGGAAATGTTCCATATATGTATGGAAAGTTTTTTGAGAACGATGCCGAAATAAAATCGGTTCAATACATAGATAAAGTAATTGTGTACACCAAAAGCGCAGTTGCCGCAGCCACTATTAAAATTCGTTTTTTACGAATGAACGAATACGGTTGCCCAAGCGATGATTTACTGATTGATCCTATAATTACAACAGTAAAACGCGGAACCAAGAAAAATTTAATCAACGTTTTAAAGTACAATATTAAAATTCCTAAAAACGGAATTTTCGTTGCAGTTGAATGGTTAATGACCGAAAATAATCAGTTTCGTCCGGCAAATTTTGTAAAAGGAGATCAGTTGTTTAAAGATTTTCGATATCAGCCTGATGTTATGAACAATAAGGTAGAAAAAACATCATCGTTCAGATACATGTACGGCGAATGGTTTCCAAATAATCAGTTTCAACCAAGAAATCCAAACGCACCAAGAGAAATAGTAGATCCGGCAATCGGGTTGATTTTATCAAATTAGAAAGAATGACAGAAATAAAATACATAACAAGAACACGGGCACAAGAATCATCGGCAGCGGTAGAACGTTTGTACATTACCATGCGCCATTTATTTAACCGCGGTTTTTACAAACCAATGGGCGTTTCGGGCGAAACATTGCGAGAGGCTTTATTGCTTTTACGACCAGAAATTTACGGATCGATAGCCGATGAAAAAGTAGAATTAAGCGGTTTGTTGTATGTAATTGAACGCTTGCCAATTGGTATTGAAGAATGCCGATACATCAACCTAACATCAGACGAAGGTTATTCGCAATCACACTTTAAACCGATTGTTCCGCCAAAACGCCGACGTAATTGTTACCGTATCGATTACGAACAAATGAACATTGAAATCACGCGCGGAAGATCAGATATTTATGATGTTTTAACGCATTTAACCTTTATGTTTGTGGAATCGCACAAAATTAAAGACCGCATTTTAATCGACGATGACGACAATGTTTCGCGCGATTGGTTAAAACTCGAACATGCCGTTTTAACACAAGAACCTTTATCGCTGACAGAACGTGAAATTGCAATATCGCACACCACCATTATTTTAGGCAGAAGCTTCGCCGAAATTAACGATATTTACAGCGCATTTGCCACCGAAGAAAATCCCGATCGTTTTTTACACGTAATTTACTGGCTTGGAAAAATTGCTTTGGAAGAAGTTTTGGAAAACAACAAAAGAACCATTACTTTTAGTCCGATTTTGCGTGAACGTCTGGGGCATCATATTTACGGCGAAATTTGGGCAACCAAAATAAAAACCGAATTGCAGCGTTTACAGTTGTTAGATCGTCCGTTGCACATTATCAGCGCGAACATGCACAGTGTAATGAATTCGATTTTTGCTGCGGATGTTTTAAAATCGAAATTACGAGGGAAAGATAAAACCGAGATTTTTGAAGAATTAAGCAAGACCGGAAACAGCGATTTACGTGCTTTGGTTGCCGAACGCGCTACGAATGAAGGAATGCTTTTTTTGCCGGATACATCGGGAACAAATATAGACGTACAGATTTTTGATACCGCTAAAATAAAGTTCGACAATACCCCGTTTAGTAAATACGCAGTTCCAGAAAATACAGCAGATAAACCGGTGCTTATTGTAATGGATTATGCTTTTGGCGAACAAGCTTATGAAACGATCGATGAATTGTTGAAACCATTTAATAAAGATTTTCATTTGAATGTAGAATCGGTTTCTATAATGGGAAAAGCAGGAATTTTGGTAGGCGAAAAAGGCGATATCATGATTCCAACGGCGCATATTAATGAAGGAACAGGCGATAATTATCCGTTTGAAAACGAATTAAACGTAGAAATGTTCCAAGGAAACGATATTCCGGTTTTTGGCGGATCTATGATTACTGTTTTAGGAACATCGTTACAAAACAAAGATTTATTAAAGTTCTTTCACGATTCAACCTGGCGAGTAATTGGGTTAGAAATGGAAGGCGCACATTATCAAAAAGCCATACAATCGGCATCAAAAATACGCAAAAGCATCAACCCAGACATAAAAGTACGGTATGCCTATTACGCATCAGATAATCCACTGGAAACAGGAAGCACACTGGCTTCGGGTGGTTTAGGAGCATCGGGCGTAAAACCAACATATCTAATAACCATAAAAATACTAGAACAAATTTTTAACTGTTAATATGCAAGAAAAACTATCAAATCATAATTCAGATAACGAAGTAGAATTAGGTAATTTTACAGGTAGAGTTTCAAACTTCTTTGATTCTTTTTTAAGCGGAATTTTCAATTTTATACAGCTTTTATACAGAAACAAATGGATTACCTTATCGTTAATCGTAATTGGTATGGCTTTAGGGGTACTACAGACATTCACTTCGAAACCTAAATTTAAAAATGAGGTAATTGTTGCTGCGAATTTTAACAGTAATGAATACTTATATTCCAAAGTTAAAAACTTTGGTGCTATGAAAGCCGCTGCATCTACACCGCTAGACAGTATTTTGTTAACAGGAATAAGCAGTGTTGATATTGAACCTGTTTACAACGCATTTGATTTTCTTTTGTCGAATTATCAGCGAATGGAAGCGTTCAGAATTTTATCTGAAAGAGGAATTGATATAGAGAAATATTTAAAAAGTAAGGTAGCAGAAAAAAGTTACCGCTATCATAAAATTACATTTTTTACAGAAATAAAACCGGATAGTACCGATTTGGTAATCAACAACTTTTTTGATAAAGTGAACAGTACAGATTATTTTAAAAAGCGAATGCAGTTTGAAAAAGTGAATCTTGTTGCTAAACGTGAGCAATTACAACGTTCGGTAGATCAGCTTAATGGAATGTTCGAAAGTTTTGGTAAAGAATCAACAAGCGGGTCAACAGTGACAAGTAACGATTATTCTGATATGGATAAACTGTTTATGAGTAAAGAATATTTATTGGATCAGATAAACTTTATTGATGCAGAACTTTTAGAAAGCGATAAAGTTGTTTTTGATGTTTTTAGAACTGTAAATAAAAGTACAGGTTTTCCCATACCACCTTTTATATATTTACCTGTACTTTTTGTACTTATCTATGGAATTTATGTAAATTTAAAAAACAAGTATAAAAGATTTACAACTACAAAAAGCTAAAGGCTTTGAATTTTAAAAAGCAGTTAAATAACAAAACGCTAAAAAATAGTTTTTTTACACTAATCATAAGAATGATAGGTGTTGCAACGCTATTTGGACTATCTACATTAATGACACGAAACATTGATGAGGTTTACGTTGGTTCGTACGAATTTGCGCGTGTTGTTTTATTAACCATTGCAACCTTTGGAATTTTAGGTACCGAACAATCTATTTTATATTTTGCAGGAAGACTAGAAGCTAAAAATCAAACAAACGAATTAAGGTTAGTTTATTTTAAAATGCTGAAAATAATCTGGATTTGTTCTGTAACTGTCCTCGTTGTCAGTCTTATTATTCCAGAATCGTTCTTAATATCAGTAGGAATTAAAGAAAACTTGCTTAATGTATTGAAAAAATGTCTTTTAATTTTACCTTTTTATTCAACAACAATACTCAATACCGAAACTATCAGAGCTTATAATAAAGTTATACTTTCAGAATGGTTTCGAAACATTTTTAAATATATTCCAATTATTACAGGAACCGTTTTAATTATTTTTGAAGTTGTTAAGGTAGGTACTTTGTTAGATTGGTATTTGTATGGCTTTATTTTACTGGCAGTAATTTCTTTTTTGGTTTTGTTGATTTTAATGAATAAAAATTCCAAAGAACATATCTCGGCAATAACATCAAAAGAGATTTTTAAAGTATCATATCCAATGGCAATAAGTAGTTTTTATACTTATTTGTTAATGACTATTGATATTTTTCTTTTAGCACAGTTTTTTAATTTACATTATACTGCATACTATGCTATTGCAATGAAGATAATGTCTATTTTATCTATGGTTATTGTTGGTGTAAATATAAATTATGCACCAAAAATTGCGGTGAATTATGAGAATAAAGATTTTGAATTATTAAACAGAAATCTAAAAGAAGCGGCTAAAACAATCGCTTTCTTAAATTTTGTGATAGGATTAATATTGCTTTTAGGTGGAAAATTCTTTTTAAGTTTTTTTGGCGAAAATTACACCGAAGCATTACCAGCGTACAATATTTTAATTGTAACTCAAATGATCGTTTCATTATTCGGAATGGTACCAATGTATATGAATATGACTGGGAAACAGCAAATTTTTCATAAAATAATGGGTTTCGCAGTTCTTGTAAATATAATTTGTAATGTAGTTTTAATTCCTAAATTTAATATGGTTGGCGCAGCGATAAGTTATGCTGTTACTGTTTTGTTTTGGAATATTTTGGTAACTTATTTTAGTTTTAAAACCGATAAAGTTTATTTAACACTATGGAAATAAAAAAGCAAATAGTTCCCATTTTGTTTTTTTTAATGATATTGTTTCTGGCAACTTATCAGGATTTTCCGTTAATGAACAATTTTGGAGAAATCGCACGTTCACCTATTGTGTTTTTTTCCCCTTTTATGTTGATTTATATTCTTTCGCATAAAAAAATTATATTTAGCAAGTATCTTTCGTATTGGATTAGTTATTTAATATACCTGTTTTTTTTAAGTATAGCCTGTTTGTATCTCATAAAAATACTCAATGGCTCTTTAGAGGTTTTCTATGAAAATCTAGTTATCAAGACTTTAAAAATGTTGGTTTATCCAATAGTCGGTATTATATTTTATCAATTCATATATGTTGTTTTAAAGCAGTTAAAAAACCCACTGTATGTTGTTTTTCACGCACTTTTGCTTTTACAGTTATTTACAATTGTTTGGCTGGCTTTTGAAATATATTTTTTAAAGAAACCAATATCATTTATGTCATTCATTCATGCAAATCCAATAAAATATTGGCGTGTACGTTTATGGACATTAGAAGAAAGCTGGACGGGTACAATTTTAATTCTACTTACATTTTTCCCTGTTTATTTTCTTTATAAGTTGAATTTATATCGATGGAAAAGAGCCTTAACAATAACAGCATCTGTAATAATATTTATTAGTTATGTAATTGTAAGTGAATCTAAAGGTTTTTTAGTTTTAGTAATGATCTGCGTTTTACCGTTGGCATTTCAGTTTATTAAAAAGCACAAGTATTTACGTAGAATTAGTTTTATACTAGCGGGTTTTATTCTGGCGTTATTTGTTGTGGCTGTAATTAATTTACGCGACGTAATGTTTGATCAGTTTAACAACAGTATAACTTTCGGAACACGTTTTACAAGTATTTATGCAGCAATTGATGTTTTTTTACATTCTTATATTGGGGTTGGATACAGCGGTTTTGTAAATTTCTATCCACAGTCCATTGAAGCTGCAATGAATTCGGGAGTTTTTGACGGATTTAACCTGCAGGAAATTAAAGCGTACCTATCTACTACAAAAGCATTGTCAACCAAATCGGAATTCTTTGATAATTTAATATTTGGCGGAATTGTTTACCTGTATTTCTTCTATAAATTTTTCATTCAGCGTTATTATAACCTGTCAAAAATTGCAAGACAAGAAACATATTTCTTAAGAATTCCTTTGCTATTCATTATATTAGCAGGAATTATTTACATTACTTACCACATAAAATATGAAGTTTGGCTGTTTTTAGCCTTTTTAGATTTTGTGCAAGAATATTATTACAAAAATGCCGAACCAACCAAAGAAACTACTTAAAATACTTGTTGTTAGCGGATTTATTCCTTCGCCTCCCATTTTTGGCGGAGCTATCGATGTTTGGGAACGAATAAAAGGGCTTACTTCTTTAGGGCACGAAGTTGATTTGGTGGTTACCGAAAAAGTAAATCCTACGCAGAAACAAATCGATGAGATTACTTTACATACGCGTCATTTTTTCTTTACACGCCGTAAAAATCAGTTGCAGCAGCTTTTCAGTAATTTGCCTTTGCAATTTTTAAGTCGGAAAGGTTTGGCATCAATTGATATAAATCAAACCTATGATTTAGTGATCTTGGAAAGCGAATTTTGTTGGTCAATTACTCTTAATAAAACAATCAGCTATAAAAATATTGTGGTTCGGGTTCATAATATCGAAAGTCATTATTTTAAAATGCTGGGCAAAAGCTCAAACAGTTTAATACAGAAGATTTATTATAAGCTGGAAACATCTAAAATTAAACATTTGTCTGCCTTGGTTTTTGATAAAGCCGATAAATTATGGTTTATTTCAAAAGATGATTTATCTGCTGTAAACCTTTTAAATAAGAGTGTTTTTATGCCTTTTCCTATAAACGATGAAATTGTTGTTCCTATCGAAAAAGTAGAAAATAATGTGGTTTTTATGGGATCGCTTTTTATGCAGAACAATACTTTTGGTTTAGATTGGTATTTAAAAAATATTCATCCTTTGCTGATAACCGAAGTTCCTGATTATCATTTCTACATTGTTGGATCTTTAAAAGAAGAAGATAAAGAAATTCAGCAAAAATACAGTTACTTGCCACGCGTAAATTTTGTTGTAAACGCGCCGTGTTTAAAGCAGTATTATCAAAAAGGAAAGGTATTTGTAAACCCCATGTTTCACGGCAGCGGTGTTAAGGTAAAATCGGTAAATGCGTTGATAAACGGAGTTCCACTGGTAAGCACAAGTGTTGGTGCCGAAGGTATCGGGTTAACGCATGATATGTATTTTCATGCAGATGATGTTTTTGAATTTAAAAATCAGATTTTATCAGTCATCAATAATCAGCAAAAAGCTATTGAAAAAACCTTGAAAGCGCAAGAATATCTTAAAAGAAATAATTATCTTGATGTTTTAAAAACCGAATTGAATGCGTTTAGCTAAAGTTTTTTATTTTAGTACCTGTGCGTTAGGGATTTTCCCGATTTTAAAACTGAACCATTTCTCTATTTTAATGATGATTTGGTTTGTTTTAGCATTGATAAATGCGTTTAAAAATAAAACATTTCCGCTTTTAAAAACACATAAGTTTACCTTTTTATTATTGGCATTTTTGTGCCTAATGTATGTGTTTTACCTTCCGTTTGCAGATAATTTTAAAGAATTAGGAAAATCGATTACTAAAAGTCTGCCTTTTCTTATTTTTCCTTTAGGATTTATTCTGAACAAAGACATGGTGACCAAAAAACTGTTACAAACTTTCGGATCAGTTTATATAATATTTGTTTTTGTATTGAATTGTTTAGGTTGGACTAAAGTGTTTAGTTTTGGCTGGAACAACGCTTGGAAGCAAAACGATTTTTACCATCCTATTTTCCGGAATTTGTTTGCAGAAGCAACTTCGTTACACTTACCTTATTTAGGATTGTTGACAATTTTCGCTGCTTTGTGGCTAACTTTTAAAATGTTTTGCAACAGAAAAATAAATCTATTAAGTGTTTTTACAATTGTATTTTTATTGTTTTCGGCCTACATTTATTCGGCGCGAATGGCATTGGTTTGTTATTTAATCGGTTTGCTGTTTATCGTTTTTAAATCGATCAAAAAACAAACTGTAAAATGGAGTCTTTTAATTGCATTGCCTTTATTTGCCTTGGCTTTTTTCTGGTTTTCGCCGATGAAGGAACGATATATGAAAGTGGTTGAAAAAGATCTGGTTTTGCCACATAAAGATCAGGAACCGCATGAAGTAAATTATCGTTACGGTATTTGGCATTGTGCTACCAATCTGATATCAGATCATTTTATTTTAGGAGTTGGTGCCGATAAGGTTCAAGAAAAACTAAATGATTGTTATAATGGATTTAGTTATAAATCCTACGAAGATTTTTCAAAAGTAACCTACAATACACATAATCAGTATTTTGATCAGATGTTGAAGTTCGGAACTATCGGATTGATCTTATTTGTTCTGGCATTATTTTACTTCTATCCTAATTCGTTGGTTTTATATCAAACATTTATAATTGTTGTTTCCATCAGCTTTTTAACAGAAAATCTTTTAGACCGCCAAATAGGTGTGGTGTTCATATCGTTGTTAAATACTATTTTTGTAATTCTTAAATTAAACAAGGTTGAAAAAAGCATTAGTAGTTGATTGGTTGGATAAATACGGCGGTGCTGAAAAAGTTATTCAGGCATTGGAAGCGAGTGTAAATTTCGATGAAATTCATTGTTTGGTAAACATCATGAATACTTCTGAATTAAATACGATGTTCCCAAACAAACAAAAAATTAATACTACTTTTTTACAAAAATTCGGTTCAAAATTTAGGTTTTTATATCCGTTTTTTTTTAAAACAATAAAGCAGCTTAAAATTTCAAACGATGTTGATTTAATCCTTTCTAGCTCTCATTCTGTAGCGAAAGGTGTAAAAAAGTCAAATCAAAATCAAATACATATAAGTTATTTTCAGGCTCCCAATTCTAATTATATTTGGCAAGAGGCTCCTTTGTATTTCAAAAAAGCCTATCCGTTAGTAAAATGGATTTTGCCTGTTTTTAGAAAGTGGGATTATAGCGATGCTCAAAATCCTGATTTTATTATCTGTAATTCAAAATTTGTGCAGAACTGGGTTAAAATAAATTATAAGCGTGAATCAATCGTGATTTATCCGCCTGTAAATTTGAATGATTTTCCTTTAAAAGAGATTAAGCAAGATTTTTATGTAATTGCAGGTAGAATGGCAACTATTAAACGTTTTGATTTAGTGATTGAAGCATTTAATATCAATAAAAAGAGATTAATTGTAATTGGCGATGGCGAAGAGTTAAAACATTTGAAAAGTCTCGCGACTTCACCAACTATTGAATTTTTGGGTTTTCAAAATGTTGATGTTTTGTCGGATTATCTTCAAAATGCAAAAGCCTTTATACAAATGGGTGTTGAGGGTTTTGGTATTGCAGCTATTGAAGCACAATCTTGCGGAACACCTGTTATTTGTTATAAAAAAGGTGGAATAATTGAAACTGTTACCGAAAATAAAACAGGTTTGTTTTTTACAGAGCAAAATGCCGAATCTTTAAATAAGTGTATTGAAAAATTTGAAAAGAAGAATTGGAACCACAAAGAAATACACGAACAAACACAGCGGTTTTCTGAAAAAAAATTCCATGAGAATATTTTACAATTTATAAACTTACATATAAAATAATAGATACTTTTAGTTTTAAAGTGTTAATTTTACACCAAACATTTTAACAATGAAACGGGTATTAATTACAGGCGCTGCAGGTTTTTTGGGTTCGCATTTATGTGATCGCTTTATAAACGAAGGTTTTTATGTTATTGGAATGGATAATTTAATTACCGGCGATTTAAAAAACATTGCACATTTGTTTAAAAATGAACATTTTGAGTTTTATCACCATGATGTAACCAAGTTTGTTCACGTACCCGGAAATTTAGATTACATTCTGCATTTTGCATCGCCAGCAAGTCCGATCGATTATTTAAAAATTCCCATACAGACATTAAAAGTAGGATCGTTAGGTACGCATAATCTTTTAGGGTTGGCAAAAGCCAAAAATGCTCGAATTTTAATTGCATCAACATCCGAAGTTTATGGCGACCCGTTAATTCATCCGCAAACCGAATATTATTACGGAAACGTAAATACGATTGGACCGCGCGGAGTTTACGATGAAGCCAAGCGTTTTCAGGAATCGTTAACCATGGCATACCATAATTTTCACGGTTTGGAAACGCGTATCGTTCGTATTTTCAACACATACGGACCAAGAATGCGCTTGAACGACGGTCGCGTAATTCCGGCATTTATGGGTCAAGCTTTACGTGGCGAAGATTTAACCATTTTTGGCGATGGAAACCAAACGCGTTCTTTTTGTTATGTTGATGATCAGATCGAAGGAATTTTCAGGTTGTTGATGAGCGATTATCATTTACCCGTAAACATTGGAAATCCTAATGAAATCACCATTAACGATTTTGCAAAAGAAATTATTCAGTTAACCGGAACTGATCAAAAAATAGTTTACAAACCCTTGCCGGAAAATGATCCGTTGCAACGTCAACCCGATACTTCGTTAGCAAAAAAAATATTAAATTGGGAAGCAAAAACCGACCGTAAAACCGGTTTGCAGAAAACGTTCGATTATTTTAAAACTTTATCGGCAGAAGAATTACAAAAAGAAGAACACAAAGATTTTTCTAAATACATTTATTAGTGCAGCGCAAAATAGGTAGATATTCCAAGTATTTAAGACCCATTACCATAACTTTTGACTTAATAGTTTTGGTAATTTTTGGTATTTGGTTGTTGCCCGACAGTTTTCAGGCAACTTATTTTTATCTGTACCTTGCCTTTTCGTGGATTGTAATATCAATCACTACTAAATTTTATCAGGTTTATCGTTTTACGAAGCTTATTCAAATTGCACAAAAAACAATAAAACAGTACTTTTTATTCGCCTTAAATATCTTTGCCCTAAACGGATTGTTTTCATTAACAAAAGAGTATAATGTGGTTGGGTTTTATCTGTTAGCTACTGCAATTGTTATAGTTTTAGCAAAGTACCTTATTTTTTGGTTACTTAAAGTTTTTAGAAAATATTACAAAGGAAATTTACGTAGAATAGTTATCGTTGGTCACGATGATTTAACTGCTAATTTTATAAATTTTGTAACCGGAAACGATGATTACGGATATAAATTATTCGGAAGTTTTTCTTTAATAGATACTTCTCCCGAAGATGTTATTTCGTTTTGTATAGAAAATGATATCGATGAAATTTATTTAAGTTTAGAGAAAACTACGACAAATCAGGTTTCTTTTTTTATTGATTATGTTGATAATAATCTGAAACTTTTAAAGTTTCTGCCTTCACGAAAAGACTTGCTTTCTGCCAATTTAAAGGTCGATTATTATGGTGTGATTCCTGTAATGGCATCAAGAACAACACCTTTGAACGATCCGTTGAATTACTTTATAAAAAGACTTTTCGATATCGTTTTTTCAACATTAGTCATCATTTTCATCATGTCGTGGTTAACTCCGTTAATTGCCATTTTAATAAGATTAGAATCTAGAGGTCCTATTTTCTTCAAACAAAAAAGAAACGGATTAGATTACGAAGAGTTTAACTGTTACAAATTCCGGTCAATGTTTGTTAACGAGAATGCAGATATAGACGAAGCCGTAAAGAACGATCCCCGCATAACAAAAGTTGGTGCATTTATCCGTAGAACAAGCATTGATGAAATGCCACAGTTTTTTAATGTTTTTGTAGGAACCATGTCTGTTGTTGGTCCACGTCCGCACATGTTGAATTTCACAGAAAAATATGCCGTTAAGGTTAATAAATTTAAGGCACGACACTTTATTAAACCTGGAATCACCGGAATGGCACAAACACACGGGTATCGAGGGGAAATTGAAAACGATACAGATATCATTAACCGAATTAAATACGATATTTTTTACATGGAAAGCTGGTCGTTGCTGCTCGATATGAAGATTATTTACCTTACCGTAAAAAATGCAATCAAGGGTGAGAAAAAGGCGTATTAATCAGTTTTAAATATTATTTTTGCAATAAATTACAACACACACAATATGAATATTTTACTATTAGGATCGGGCGGAAGAGAGCATGCATTAGCGTGGAAAATTACTCAAAGTACCAAATGCAGTCAGTTATTTGTAGCACCAGGTAACGCAGGTATTGCGCAAATTGCAACCAATGTTGCTGTAAACCCAATGGATTTTAACGCTGTTAAACAGTTTGTTTTAGACAACGCTGTAGAAATGGTAGTTGTTGGTCCGGAAGATCCTTTGGTAAAAGGTATTTACGATTTTTTCAAGAATGATAGTGCTTTAAGCGATATTCCTGTGATTGGACCGTCACAACACGGTGCACAGTTAGAAGGAAGTAAAGAATTTGCCAAACAATTTTTGGTGAAAAACAACATTCCTACAGCTAGATATGAAGCCTTTACAAAAGATACCGTTGAAGCAGGTTGCGATTTTTTAAAGACTTTAATCCCGCCTTACGTATTGAAAGCCGATGGTTTAGCTGCTGGTAAAGGTGTTTTAATATTGAATGATTTAACCGAAGCACAGCAGGAATTAAGCAATATGTTGGTTGATGCCAAATTTGGCGACGCATCGTCTAAAGTGGTTATTGAAGAATTTTTAGACGGAATTGAACTTTCTTGTTTTGTTTTGACTGACGGAAAATCGTACAAAATTTTGCCTACGGCTAAAGATTACAAACGAATTGGCGAAGGTGATACCGGTTTAAATACAGGTGGAATGGGTGCTGTTTCTCCGGTCCCGTTTGCCGATGCAGAATTTATGCAGAAGGTTGAAGAACGTGTTGTAATACCAACAATTAACGGCTTAAAAAATGATTCTATTGAATATAAAGGCTTTGTTTTTATTGGTTTGATAAAAGTAGGAAATGATCCGTTTGTGATTGAATATAACGTTCGTATGGGCGATCCGGAAACCGAAGTGGTTATCCCGCGAATTAAATCAGATCTTGTGGAATTGTTCCAGGCAGTTGCAAACCAAACATTGGCAAATGCTGTTTTAGAAACCGACAAAAGAACGGCTACCACCGTAATGATTGTTTCGGGTGGATATCCTGAAGATTACGAAAAAGGCAAGGCGATTACTGGTTTGGATCAAATTGAAGATTCTATTGTTTTTCATGCAGGAACTGCCGAAAAAGATGGGAATATCGTTACAAACGGCGGACGTGTAATTGCAGTAACATCGTACGGAGAAAACTTTAAAGACGCTTTAAAACAATCATACAAAAACGTTGAAAAAATAAACTTCGACAAAAAATATTACAGAACTGATTTAGGTTTTGATTTGTAAGCAAAAAGCAGGATTAAATCCTGCTTTTTTTATTTATTAACCTTAATGTATTAGGCTACATCTTTAAAGAAATAGTCTATTTCAGATATTATAGAATCTACCTTCTGAGAATCTTTTACTTCAATTATATTTTGGTCATACAACCTTGGGTTAAGTTTGGTCTCTACGAAATAAATGGTTGAATCAATTTTCATTTTTTCATTTGTAATGAGCCCATTGTACCTATACCTATAATCTCTTTTTATTACAAACTTATATTCAAAATTTTTATCTGTGAAATAAGTATAATTCAATTTTCCAGTTTCACCGTATAGAAAGAAGTCAAGAACTAATGTATCAGATTTTTTGTGATAAACTATTAATTCGCCACCTTCTAATGAAAATCCTTCTAAACTAATAGTGTCTCTTTTGTATTGATCTTTTGATACATTAAACTTAGAAATAATAGGAAATTTATCATCAATAGTTCGATTACAAGAATAAATTAAAACTATCGAACCGAAGAAAATAAGATTTCTAAACATCATCAAAATCAATATAAATTTCGTCTGATGTTACGTAAGCCTGACAAGCCAAAAGCAAGCCTTCTTCAATTTCATCGTCCATTAAAATATGGTTGGTTTTCATTTCTGCCGATCCTTTCACTTTACGGCACATACACGAACTGCAAATACCGCCTTGACATGAATACGGCGCATCGATACCGTGTTTTAATGCGGCATTTAAAATGTTTTCGGTACGTGGCATGTTGAACGTCGTCTCCACATCATCAACCATCACAGTCACTTTTACCATACCTTCGCCAGTAACCGGAATTTCGCCGTTGGTTGAGCTTGTGGTAAATAATTCGTAATGAATTTGATCTTCGTTAGCTCCGTTTTCAATTAAAACATCGGTAACCTTTTTAATCATATCTTCCGGACCACACAAGAAATACTCATCTACACGTTTTTCACTGTGTTTGTTTTTAAGTACAAAATTTATGGTAGATCGTTCAATTCTTCCAAACAAAGCACCTTCAGGATGCGTTTTTGTAAAGGTATAATGTGCAAAAAATCGACCTAAATATTTGTTTTTCAATGCATCGATCTCATTAAAATAAATGGTGTCTTCTACCGTTTTATTTCCGTAAATCAATATAAAAGTAGTATTGTCGGCACTTTCTAATGCATCAATAGCTAATGAAATAATAGGTGTAATACCGCTTCCGGCAGCAACACCAACGATAACTTTTGCTTCTTTGTTCTCTAAAATAAATTTACCTTCGGGTGGCGCTACTTCTAAAACATCGCCCACTTGTAAGTTTTGTGTAACGTAATTAGAGAATACTCCGCTTTCTACTGCTTTAACAACAACACGTAATTCTTCGCTTTTTGGCGATGAGCTTATAGAGTATGATCTTCTTACTTCTTCGCCGTTTATTATTGCTTTGATGTTTATATATTGACCTGCTTTAAACTGGTAATCTGCTTTTAATTCGGCAGGAACATCAAAAACAATCGAAACAGCCAAAGGCGTTTCTCTTCTTATTTCTTTAACCTTTAAAGGATTGAATTTTGACATTTTAATTAAATTTCAGCAAAAATACAAAATTACAATCGCTTAATACTGATATTTATCATTTCTGAAACAATTTTATACCTAAAATTTTGATGCATAAAAAAATTATGTATATTTGATATACCTAAAATTCATAAGTATATGAGATCGCCATTGACAAATTGTTTGTTGCAAACAAACACCAATGAAGAGGAGCGATTCCATATGACCAATAAAAAGCAAATAATTATCTACATATGAAAAAGCAACAACAATTATATAAAGGAAGTTTAAATACCATTATTATGAAACTTCTGGAACAACAAGGAAAAATGTACGGCTACGAAATTACCCAAAAGGTAAAAGAAATTACGCAGGGCGAAATGAATATTACCGAAGGTGCTTTGTATCCGGCATTACACAAAATGGAAGCCGATGGTTTTTTAGATGTGGAAATGGATCGTGTAGACGGACGTATTCGTAAATATTACAAACTGACAGAAAGCGGGGTGAAAGAAACGATTTCGCGTATGGAAGAATTAGAGAATTTTATTCGCAATATGCAGACAATTGTGAACCCAAATTTAAAATTAGATTATTAATGGAGTTATCAGCAGAACAAATAGAACAATTGTTCGATTTCACCAAGAAACATTTTGTAGAATATTACGATGTTCAGGTAGAATTAGTTGATCATTTAGCAAATGCTATTGAAGATCAATGGAAAGAAAACCCAAATATTTTGTTTGAAGATGCTTTACAAACCGAATTTAAAAAATTTGGAATCTTCGGATTTACAGGTTTGGTTGAACAAAAGCAAGTTGCATTGCAAAATCATTATTGGCGATTAATAAAAAAAGAACTAATTGATTTCTTCTCTATTCCTAAAATTATCTTTTCAGCAGCATTGTTTTATATTCTCTTTCAAATTTTTGCAAATCCAAACGAATGGATGGTAGCAAACGATTATGTTATTTTAATAAGTATTGTAGCAATAACAGTTGCGGTTTTCGTTTATCAGAAAATAAGTTTTAAAACACCCAAAAAATGGCTTATTCAAAATACGGCAAATTATTTGTACACTTTACCAATATCGTTATTAATTTACTTTAGGTTTGGGTTTACAACATCAACACTAAATCCTTCGCTATTTAAAGTTTTATTTAGTACCACAAGTTCAACATTGTATATTTTATTCTTAATAGTACTTTATTCTAAAATTATTCCTTTATTGAAAAACGAAATAATACAAACCGAAAAAAGATTTCAATTTGCTTAAATTTGTAAAAATGTAATTTATGAGTCTTTTTAAATATTACAGAATATCGTTTGTATTAAGTTTTATCATTTTAATTGTAGGATCGGTTTTAAAAGTAACCCATACAGAATTAGGTTTTTTAAACGGAAACAATTTAATTACCGTAGGTTTAATTTCATCGGTTATTTATATTGCATTGGCTTACTTTATGATTTACAAATCGAGAAAAATGCCTGCAGGTGAAAAATTAATTTGGGTAATTTGTTTTGCTTTGGGTTTTATTGTAAACGTTGGTTTTATATCGTTTGCTACTGCTTTAGTATTTTTTATTATTGGTCCTAAACCATTGTTTTATAAGGAAACAACAGATCAAGTTTAAAAAATATTGATTTTTAAAGTCTGTTTTTATTCGATCTCTTTCCCGATTGTATCTACATCTAAAGATAAATTCGATTCATAGTCAAAATGCTTTTTAACCACAACAGCAGTTTTAGGAATACTGTCATGCCAACCGTTTTCGCCAAAAAAACTAAATGCTTCAAAAGGAATAATTCGGCAAAAACTTCTCTTTAAAAATACATTTGCTGTTGGTGTTTCACCTTCTAAAGTAACTACTTGTGTACCTGTGATAAATTTTCCTATTGATCTTCCTTTTGTTAAGATTTCCATTCCAAAATAATAGAAAACCCTAATGATTGCAGTTAATAAATAATCAATAATTGGATGAATATATAAATCTTCAAGAAAAGTCAAATCATTATTTAAAATAATTGCGACTAAAGCGATTATTAATCCGATGAAGAACAGAAAACAATAAAATAAGACAGTATCAATTAAAAAATTTGCAAAGCGCAAGCCTTTGTCTGCTTTGTTTTTCTGAACGATGTCTGTTAAATTCATAAAAATGTTTTTTATCAAAAATAAAAAAAGCCCTTGAATAAACAAGAGCTTTATATAATTATGTAAAATTTTAAAAATTCGATTTAAACTGTTCTAAAAAGCGTACATCGTTTTCAAAATACATTCTAATATCACCAATTTGATACAAAAGCATTGCCATACGTTCTAATCCCATTCCAAAAGCAAAACCAGAATATTCATCCGGGTTTATGTTTGATGCTTTTAAAACGTTAGGATCTACCATTCCGCAGCCCATAATTTCTAACCAACCTGTTCCTTTTGTAATACGGTAATCGGTCTCGGTTTTTAAACCCCAATAAACATCAACTTCAGCACTTGGTTCGGTAAACGGGAAATAAGACGGACGCAGACGAATTTTCGACTTTCCGAACATTTCCTTTGTAAAGTATAATAAGGTCTGCTTTAAATCGGCAAACGATACATCTTTATCAATATACAAACCTTCTACCTGATGAAAAATACAGTGTGAACGCGACGAAATAGCTTCGTTACGAAAAACACGCCCTGGCGAAATGGTTCTAATTGGTGGCTGGTTGTTTTCCATATAACGCACTTGAACCGATGATGTGTGCGTACGCAACAAATAATCAGGGTTCATTTGTACGAAAAACGTATCCTGCATATCTCGTGCCGGGTGGTGTGCCGGGAAATTCAACGCTTCGAAATTATGCCAGTCGTCTTCAATCTCCGGGCCTTCGGAAACATTAAAACCAATGTTCGAAAATACGTCGATTACCTGATTTTTTACTAAAGATATCGGATGGCGCGAACCAATATTTACAGGTGTTCCCGGACGCGTTAAATCGCCAAAAATACCTGCCGTTTCTTCTTTAGATTCCAATGCATCCTGAATAAATTTTATTTTACCCTCAACAGCATTTTTCAACGAATTGATTGCCTGCCCGAATTCTTTCTTTTGATCGTTCGGAACATTTTTAAATTCGGAAAAAATTTCATTAATCAGTCCTTTTTTAGAAATAAATTTAATTCTAAAAGTGTCTAAAGTGTCTTTATTATCGGTAGTAAAAGCTTCTGCTTCGCCAATTAATTCTTTAATTTTATCTATCATTGTTTTATAAAACAGGTATTCTGCAAATTTACGCTTTTTGGTTGATGCTGAAAATTAGAATGGTTAAAAATTACTTTATATAACCGTTATCTATAAAATATTGCACAATGGCATCTTTCATTAAAACAGCCTGTTCGCCGGCTTTTAAGTGCGGCAGTTGATCTTTAATGGTGTAATGCGGCCAGCCGTCGGCATCGAAATGCGAAAATTCATAATATCCAAACGGTTCCAGCAAACGACAAATGGCAATGTGCATAATGTTTACTTTTTCGTCTTTTTTAAATTTTTTGTTGAATTTACCCAATTCCTGTATGCCAATTAAGTACGTTATCCCGTCAACATCCAGTGTATCTCCGTCGGCAAATTGATCAGATAGTTTTTCAACCAGCAAATTCCATCGTTCTTTTAATTCTTCGTCTCTTGCCATAAAATTGTTTTCTTGAACTGCAAATATATTTCATAATGCCGAAACTGCTTTATATTTGTACTTTATTTTAACGATATGATTGTTGTAGATTTAATAATTGCCGTTTTATTGGGATACGCCTTGTTTAAAGGGATAAAAAACGGTTTGGTGGTTTCGGTAATTTCATTGATTGCTTTGATTGTGGGAATTTATATTTCGTTGCGATTTTCGTTTTTTACACGCAATTTTTTAACCGAAAATACACAGTGGAATCCAAACACACTGACCATTACAGCGTTTTTTATAACATTTGTTGCAGTGCTGGTTTTACTCTATTTTTTAGGAAAAGCAGTTACAAAACTTGCCGAAAGTTTGGCACTTGGCTTTGTAAATAAAATTTTGGGAGCTGTTTTTGAAGGAATTAAAATGTTATTGATCATTTCGGTTTTTCTGAACATATTCCAAAAGATAAATTTCAATAACTTGATAGTATCAAAAGAAAGGTTAGATGAATCGGTTTTTTATGAACCGATTGAAAAGGTTTCTAAAGAAATATTTCCGTTAATGGAAGAATGGTACAAAATAGCTTTAAGTGAGGCTTCTGAAAATATTGAAGCAATGAAAGAAAATAAAAAATCCACTTCGTTTTAGAAGTGGATTTTGATATTATTTACTAGCTATCCAAGTTCCTTGTACTTTAGCAGATGTATTAGTCCATGAACCAGAAGCATTAGTTTCTGTCATTGTACCAACAAATCCCCCCCAATCAATTTCTCCAATATACAGAATTCTTATATTCACAACCCCTTCAATAGTTACTTTACCTTTCAAAGACATATCAGATCCAGGAAATTTATCAGACTCTATTGTGCCAGTTATAGTACCATCATCTTTAACAGAAAATTCTATAATACCTGAATCACCACCAGAATATGTTCCCGACCAAGGTCCTTTAAACTTAGAATATGGTGTTGTCTTAATTATAGGATCTTCCTCATCGTGGCAAGATACTGTTAAAAGCATTAATGGTAATATTATTAATAAAAGTGAAAATACTTTTTTCATAGTTATTTGTTTATAGTTTATGTATTTTTTATGCTAATGTAATAAATTTTTATAATTTACAATGATAAAAAATAATTTTTAAAAGAGAATTATTTATTTCGATAAATTTTCCAACATAACTTTTGTCATGCTTTCTAAATCGTAATCATGTTGCCAGTTCCAATCTTTGCGGGCTTCAAAATCGTTGATGCTGCTTGGCCAAGAATCGGCAATTGCCTGACGGAAATCTGGTTCATACGAAATCTCGAAACCTGGTTTTTCCTTTGCAATAACTTCTGCGATTTCTTTTGGAGTAAAACTCATTGCTGATAAGTTGTACGAAGAACGAATCTTGATTTTTTCTTTATCTGCCTGCATAATTCCAACAGTTGCACGAATGGCATCATCCATATACATCATTGGTAATTCGGTGTTTTCAGATAAAAAACACGTGTATTTATTGTCAGCAACTGCTTTATAATAAATATCAACAGCATAATCGGTTGTTCCGCCACCTGGAGGTGTTTTCCAAGAAATTAATCCCGGGTAACGAATAGATCGTACATCAACACCATACTTATTAAAGTAATATTCGCACCAGCGTTCACCAGCTTGTTTAGAAATTCCGTAAACGGTAGATGGTTCCATTACGGTATATTGCGGTGTATCATGTTTTGGAGTTGTTGGTCCAAAAACCGCAATGCTCGATGGCCAAAATATCTTTTTAATTATACCTTCTTTCGCTAAATTTAATACGTGGAAAAGCGAATTCATATTCAAATCCCACGCAAACGCCGGATTTTTCTCTGCAGTGGCAGAAAGTAATGCCGCCATTAAATAAACTTCGTCAACTTTATATTTGTCAACTAAAGCTTCAACCTGCTCGTAATTCATAGCATCTACAATTTCAAAAGGACCAGTTTTAAAAACCTCTTGTTCGCCTTTTCTAATGTCTGATGCTATCACGTTATCCGTTCCGTATAATTCGCGTAATTTTAAGGTAAGTTCAGAGCCTATCTGTCCGCAAGCTCCAATAATTAATATTTTGGTATCGTTCATGTTGTTTAATTTCTTTTACAAAGATAGCTTTTGTAACTATTTTTTTTAAATCTTTTGTAAAAATTCCTCAAAAGCATCTTAATATTTGTTGTTTAAACTATTTCATACCGTCAATATTAGTAATTTTGTGGTTTGTTTTAGATACCATTTTTATGAAATATATATTTGTTTTAATACTGCTTGCAACAGCTACAATTAGTTGTAAAAAAGAGGTAGTAACCACACCGAATACAACCACCAAAATTTCGCAAGACTCTATGGTTAAGAACATTCATGAAAAATGGAAGTTCACTGTTAACGTTTCAAATCCGGCAATTAGTTCGAAATTAAACAACTGGGAAAACTGGCGAAATTATGTAAACGAATTAACGATCACACCAAATGCAGGACTTCGAAATCTTGTTCATAAATCGAATGCTTTGGTTGAAAAAGCTGCAGTTTTAAAAACCGATATTCCCGAAATGTACAACAGACCCGAAACTAAAGCGCGTTTTTCTTTGTTGGAAACTCATATCCAAAACTTGAACATGCAATTGGAATTAGAACCGTTGAATATCAAGGAAATAAATACGTTGCTTTTGAATATTCAAAAAAGCACCAATTCGATCATTAATCAGTTTAACGAGTTCGAAGTAAAATCAAAAATACCGAAAGAATCTGGCGAAGACCAACTAATTCAACCGATAGACACCATTAAACGTGCCACTTTAAATGCATTACCACAAGAATAATGAGTATTAAAAAAGTATTTGAACAAGCAACCAAATCGCAGCAACTGCAACAGCAACTTAACAAGTTAGGTAATAAAATTCATGCGAAAGGATTTATCGGCTCGGCATTGTCGTTTCAAATTCAGGCATTGTTTAAAGAGTCTGATCAGCATTTTTTATTGATTTTTAACGATAAAGAAGAAGCTGCTTATTATTTGAATGATTTGGAGAATTTGATTTCGAAAGATTATGTGCTGTTTTATCCGGGATCGTACCGCAGACCTTATCAGATCGAAGAAACCGATAACGCGAATGTTTTGTTGCGTGCCGAAGTTTTAAACCGATTAAATGCCCGTAAAAAACCGGTTGTAATTGTTTCCTATGCCGATGCGTTGTTTGAAAAAGTGGTTACGCGTAAACAATTAGATAAAAACACACTGAAAATTGCCGTTAACGATAAAATGACGATCGATTTTGTGAACGAGGTTTTGTTTGAATATAATTTTAAACGAGTTGATTTTGTTTCGGAACCTGGCGAATTTTCTGTTCGTGGTGGAATTATCGATGTATTTTCTTTTTCGAACGAAAATCCGTATCGAATTGAATTTTTTGGAAATGAAATCGACAGCATTCGTGCTTTTGATGTAGAAACGCAACTTTCGATCGAAACCAATAAAAAAATCACGATTATCCCTAATGTAGAAAACAAATTTTTGCAGGAAAATCGCGAAAGCTTCCTAAACTACATCAGTCCAAATACCGTTTTGTTTATTCAAAACACCGTTTTAATAAAGGAACAACTTACCAAAATGTTTCAGAAAGCTACCGAAGCTTTCGATAAACTGAATAAAGATGTTCAGCATTTGGCGCCGGATCAAATGTTTTTGCCTTCGGCAGAATTTCTTCAAAAAGCTGATGATTTTACGGTAGTTGAACTAGCGCAACAAAACTTTTTTACACCCAATTTTTCGGTCGATTTTCATTTCAATCCGCAACCGTCGTTCAATAAACAGTTCGATTTGCTTATTGAAAATCTAAACCAAAATACCGCAAACGGATTCACCAATTATCTGTATTGTTCAAGTGAATCGCAAAGTAAACGTTTCGAGGAAATTTTCTCGAGTTTAAAAGATCAAAACAAAAGTATTCAGCAGTATAAAACTGTTGTAATGCCATTGTTTCAAGGTTTTATCGATAAAGAAAACCAGATTGTTTGTTATACCGATCACCAGATTTTTGAACGATACCATAAATTCAGCATAAAAAACGGCTACACAAAAAAGCAAACCATTACGCTGAAAGAACTTACTACGCTTTCGGTTGGCGATTATGTAACGCACATTGACCACGGAATTGGAAAGTTTGGCGGTTTGCAGAAAATTGATGTAGAAGGCAAAAAGCAGGAAGCTATTAAGCTTGTTTATGCCGATAACGATATTGTGTACGTGTCGATACACTCGCTGCATAAAATATCAAAATACAACGGTAAAGAAGGGTCACCCCCAAAGATTTACAAAATTGGATCCGGCGCGTGGAAAGCCTTAAAGCAAAAAACAAAAGCGCGTGTAAAACACATTGCGTTCAACCTTATAAAACTGTATGCAAAACGCCGATTAGAGAAAGGATTTGCTTGTGCGCCCGACAGTTATTTGCAGGCAGAATTAGAAAGTTCGTTTATTTACGAAGATACGCCCGATCAGTTAAAATCTACCATTGAAGTAAAGGCTGATATGGAAAACGACCGTCCAATGGATCGTTTGGTTTGTGGTGATGTTGGTTTCGGAAAAACCGAAGTTGCTATTCGTGCTGCATTTAAAATGGTCGATAACGGTAAACAAGTCGCGGTGTTGGTGCCGACGACTATTTTGGCATTTCAGCATCATAAAACATTTACCGAGCGTTTAAAGGATATGCCAGTGAATGTTGCGTATTTAAATCGATTTAAAACTGCAAAACAAAAAGCCGAAACCTTGAAAGATTTGGCAGAAGGGAAAGTCGATATTTTAATTGGAACGCATCAGTTGGTCAATAAAAACGTTGTTTTTAAAGATTTGGGATTATTGGTGATTGATGAAGAACAAAAATTCGGAGTCGCCGTAAAAGACAAATTAAAAACCATAGGCGAAAATATCGATACCTTAACGCTTACAGCTACGCCAATTCCGAGAACCTTACAGTTTTCGTTAATGGCAGCGCGAGATTTATCGGTAATTACAACACCACCGCCAAACCGTTATCCTATCGAAACAAATGTGGTTGGTTTTAATGAGGAAGTTATTCGCGATGCTATTGCGTATGAAATTGAACGTGGCGGGCAGGTTTATTTCATCAACAACAGAATTGAAAATATTAAGGAAGTTGCCGGAATGATCCAGCGTTTGGTTCCGCATGCAAAAGTGGGAATTGGGCACGGACAGATGGAAGGGAAGAAATTGGAAGATCTGCTTTTGTCGTTCATGCAGGGCGAATTTGATGTGTTGGTTGCTACCACGATTATTGAAAGTGGATTGGATGTTCCAAACGCAAATACGATCTTTATTAACAATGCCAATAACTTCGGATTGAGCGATTTACACCAAATGCGCGGTCGTGTGGGTCGAAGCAATAAAAAGGCATTTTGTTATTTTATTACGCCGCCTTACAGCGTAATGACCGAAGAAGCGCGTAAACGTATTTCGGCATTAGAGCAGTTCAGCGACTTGGGCAGCGGATTTAATATTGCCATGAAAGATTTGGAAATTCGTGGTGCAGGTGATATTTTGGGTGGTGAGCAAAGTGGTTTTATTAATGAAATTGGTTTTGAAACGTATCAGAAAATCATGAATGAAGCGATTGATGAGCTGAAAGAAAACGAGTTTAAAGATTTATACGAAGAGGAACAGAATATCGATACCAAAGAATATGTAAAAGATATTGTGATAGAATCTGATTTTGAGATTTTGTTTCCTGATGAATACATCAACAATGTTTCCGAACGATTAGCGTTGTATAATGAACTGGCGACTTTGAAAACCGAAGACGAATTAATAGCTTTTCAAAACAAATTGATCGACCGTTTCGGTGCATTGCCAAGACAAGTCGTGAATCTGTTAGATTCGGTTCGTATCAAATGGATCGCATCACAAGCCGGAATAGAAAAACTGTTGCTGAAACAAGGAAAAATGATTGGTTATTTTGTAAGCGACCAACAATCCATGTATTATCAATCGGCACAATTCCGCAAAGTATTACAGTTTATTCAGCTGTATCCAAAACTGGCAACGTTAAAAGAGAAACAGACTAAAAACGGCTTGCGTTTGCTGTTAACATTCGATCATATAAAATCAATCAGTAAAGCGTTAGAAAACCTTCAAAAACTACAACAATTATGAGAAATTTAAGTATTTTATTATTTTTATTTTTAAGTAATTTATCAGCATTTGCTCAAGACACATTGGTTCTGCCTTACAAACCGGTTGTTAAAGATGCCAATTATGCCGGCGGAAACACCGAAGATTTATACTATTACGTAAACAATAATTTTAACTACAACAACGTAAAAAAAGAAGACATACCTAAAACAGCAAAAAAGAAACCTTATTTTGTGTTTTATGTGGTATTTGCAGTGAGTGAAGACGGTAAAGCATTTGAATTTTCGCCCAAAGAAATTTCGGCAGAAAACAGTTTTTATAAAGAAGCAGTCCGAGTAATTGCATCAACACGTTGGAATGTTGCCACAAAAGACAATCAATATAAAAAACAGTTTATGGTGATACCGATAAAAGCAAATATTGGAGATTTTTAAAAGTAGGATAGGAGTAGGGTTTTAAAGTTAATTGTGAGGAATATGAGTATTGAAATTCAATGTTCTTTTTGTGATAATGTATCCAATACTAAAGATCACATTCCATCTAAAAGTTTACTTGAAAAGCCGTATCCAGATAATCTGATAACAATTCCCTGTTGCAAACATGTAATAATTCGTTTTCATTAGATGAAGAGTATTTCATTAATGTACTAACTGAAATTTCCAATAATCCCAATTTAGTAGCAAGAAAATCTGAAGGAGGTAATGTCTATAGAGCGAGAAAGCGCTCGCCAAAATTAATGGCTAAAATTGAAGAGTCATATTTTCAAGATGAAAGTGGTAAAATATATTTTAAAGCTGAAAATGACAGAATTAAAAAGGTAATAGAAAAAAATGCATTAGGTCTATTTTATCACAGATATAAAAAGAGGGCAAATATCAAAGAATTTAATTGTACTGGTTTTTATCCTTTTGAAAATAAAGAAACTAGACCCGCGGAAATATATATGCTAACATATTCTGAAAACTTCAGGATAAAAAAATGGAATCATATTCAAGCTAATATGTTTTCATATATTATTGTTAGAGACTGGATGAGAAATAATAAACTTACCATGATTTTTCACATACATAATACAGTTTGGTGTGTTATTGAAATACCATATCCTAAATCAAAAAACAGCAATTTAAAAAGAAGTACGAATAACAATCAATTAAGAATGTTTTAGTCTACAACACTAACTGATCCAAAATTTTAATATACAGTTCTACACCTTCTTCAATTTCGTTAACATATACAAATTCATCTGCGGTGTGCGAACGTGCCGAATTTCCCGGTCCTAATTTTAACGATGGAATTTTTAAAACAGCCTGATCACTTGTTGTAGGCGAGCCATAAGTAGTTCTGCCTAAATTCATTCCAGCTTTTACAATCGGATGATCTAACGAAATAAATGACGGACGCAAACGGGTTGATCGCGGTTTAATTTCACATTTTGTATGTGCCTTTATAATATCTAAAACCTCTTCGTTGGTGTAAGCATCGGTAATACGAACATCAACCACAAAATCGCAGCTCGATGGCACTACGTTGTGTTGTGTTCCGGCATTTATCATGGTAACCGACATTTTTATCGGTCCAAACATTTCAGACTGTTTAGGGAATTCAAATGTTTTAAACCACAAAATATCTTCAATAGCGTTGTAAATGGCGTTTTCGCCTTCGTTACGTGCTGCGTGTCCCGATTTTCCGGAAGCGGTGCATTCTAAAACCATCAAACCTTTTTCGGCAACTGCCAAATGCATCTGTGTTGGTTCGCCTACTATTGCAAAATCTAACGCACTTAATTTTGGTACCACAAATTCCAAACCGTGCAAGCCTAAAATTTCTTCTTCGGCAGTAGCGGCAATTACTAAATTGTATTTTAAATTAGGCTGATTGTAATAATGCAAAAAGGTAGAAATCAACGAAACCAAGCATCCGCCGGCATCGTTCGATCCCAAACCATACAATTTTCCATCAATTATCTCCGCTAAAAAAGGATTACGCGTATAATCGATATTCGGACGAACCGTATCGTGGTGCGAGTTCAATAAAATAGTGGGTTTTAACGGATCGTAATACTTGTTAAAAGCCCAAACGTTGTTTAATTCGCGGTATGTTTCTACGCCGAAACTTTTTATATAAGTATCAATAATTTCGGCTGTAATATCTTCTTCTTTACTAAACGACGGTGTTTTAATTAAATCTTTTAGCAGCCCAATGCTTTTTTCTATTAAATCTTTCATTCGTATAAATTTGTACTAATTTTCGCAACAACTTCTTCGGGAGTTATACTTTGCATAACATCTTGGTAGCCTGTTACAATTTTGTTTCCGTAAACCGATGTAGGCAAAAACGGGTATTTCTCTAAATCTGGAATCAAACTGTTTTCTAACGGTTGATTAAATGGTACAAAACCTGCAAACGGATGCGTGTTTCCCCACAACGTAACAACTTTTATGCCGTACATTGCTGCAATATGCGCGTTGCCCGAATCCATTGAAAGCATTACATCTAAATGCGGAATAAACTGTAATTCTTGTTTAAAAGTAAGTTTATTGGCAACTAATATAACATTTTCAAGGTTTTGCTGAAGGTTTTTTAACGAATTTAATTCATTTTTTCCACCAAACAAGAAAATTTTGTGATTTTGATTTGCAGAAAGATCTAAAATAACCTTTTGCATTAATTCGGTTGGATACACTTTTGTTTGATATTGTGCAAAAGGGGCAATTCCAATCCATTTATTAATTGATTTTTCGGCAGTAACAGCCAAAATTTCATCAGCCAAAACCGATCTTTCAGGAAACACAATTTTTGATAGATCAACCTTAAAACCTAAACTTTCCAAGGTATCAACATGTCGTTCAACCATTGGTTTTACAGGCTTTAATACTTTTTTCTCTAATCGGGTTAATTCCTTTTTTTCTTTTCTGCCTTTATCAGTAAATGCTGTTTTTGTTCCGTTTGATTTAAAAAAGGTACGAAGTATTTTAGATCGCAATACATTATGAAAATCGGCAACAAAATCAATTTTTAGCTTTTTTAGATGTTGATATAATCTGTAAATCCCAAAAAATCCTTTATGACGATTTTCCAGATCAACTCCAAAAAAATCAACCCGATCCATATCATCAAAAAAAGGCTTGAAAAAAGGACGTGAAACCACTGTGACTTTTACATCTGTATGTTGCTGAATAAGCGATCGTATAACAGGAACCGTCATAGCAACATCGCCCATTGCCGATAATCGTATTACTAAAATATGCTTCATTTTAATTGCCTAAAGTCTGCAAAATATTGTACGAAAATTCTAAAACGGGTTTGTAAGCCATTGAAAAAGCGAGCAACGGAATGATCATAAAGAAAATACCTACATAAAACCACACTTTCGATTGGTTTTGCTGCAACAGTTTTGCAAACAGATAGATCAACAGGTAATAAATGCTTAAAAAGCCCAGCGGAATAAAAAGTAATTTGGCGTAAGCATCGAAAAACTGCCATATAAATACAGCAATTAAAAGTATTAAAATGGTAAAAACGAATACCTGCGCTATTTTTAAAAGTTTGTTCATAGTAAAAAAGACTTTCTGTTTAAGAAAGTCTTTCAAAAGTACTTATTTTTTATTTTGATACAATACCGGATTCAATTCTTCGTCGTTATACATCTTCATTTGTTTGTACGCTTTCATGAATTTGTCGCCGTTTTCTATATCTTCAATCAATTGGCTGATTGATGTAAACATATCTTGTTTCTGCTCTAAAAGAACATCTAATTTAGCCTGACATTTTTCGCGGTGATCTGCCGATGCATCTGGTCGCGTAGCTTCTTCTTGCATGTGGTAGATCTTTAATGCCAAAATAGACAAACGATCAATTGCCCAAGCCGGACTTTCGGTATTTATTCTAGCATTTGGCTTAACCTGAACGTTTTTGTATTTATCTAAAAAATAACTGTCGATATATTCAACCATATCGGTTCTTACTTGGTTCGATGCATCAATTTTACGTTTTAAAACCAAAGCAGCAACGGGGTCAATCTGCGGATCGCGAATAATATCTTCATAATGCCATTGCACGGTATCAACCCAGTTTTTTGCATACAGCAAATGTTCAATAGAACCTTTTTCGTAAGGGTTTGCTATTGGTTGGTTAACATCGTCAAATTGGTGGTAATCTTCGATACTTTTTTCAAAAACAGGAAAAGCTAATTCTGCAAACATTGTTATAATTTTTATTTACAAATATACTTTTAATACTTTTACAACAATAAAATTCATTAGTAAACTTATGCATATTCACTACATATCAGAACAGAACAGTATTTTAAATCATTTTTTGGCGCAGTTGCGCGATGTTAAAGTACAAAACGATTCGATGCGTTTTCGTAAAAATATGGAACGAATTGGAGAGATTATGGCATATGAATTAAGCAAGAAATTGTCGTATAAAGACACTTCGATACAAACACCACTTGGGACAAAAGATACGATGATGATTAAAGATGAGGTGGTTTTGTGTTCGATACTTCGTGCTGGATTGGCTTTACATACCGGTTTTATGAGTTTTTTTGATGATGCCGAAAACGGATTTGTATCGGCAGCCAGAACACACGGAGCCGAAGAGATTTTGGTTGAATATCAGGCAGCACCATCGTTTGAAGGAAAATGTCTGCTTTTGTTGGATCCAATGTTGGCAACGGGACATTCTATGGTTGCTGTTTTTGATCAGTTAATGAAGAAGGAACATCCAAAGGAAATTCATATTTGCGTAGTTATTGCCGCACCCGAAGGAATTGAATATTTAAAGGAACATCTGCCGGAAAATATTCATTTGTGGGTTGCCAGTTTAGACGATTCTTTGAACGAAAACAAATACATTATTCCCGGAATTGGCGATGCAGGCGATTTGGCTTATGGCGAAAAATTATAATTTCAGTAAAAACAGTAATAAACTTACTCCAAGAATTGTTGCTAAAACAGCTTCTTTAACCCATTTATTTGGTGTGTTGGCAATGAAATTTCCACCGATAATCGATAACGGAAAGAAAGTGAAAACCAGTAATCCGTTTGATTTTTCTGGAGTGATGATGTAAATAGCGGCTCCGATTACAAAGCAAAGTACAATGTTTTTATAAAGTGTTACCTGGTTTGTGGCGATACTTTTTAAATTGGTTAACTGATAAACGGTAAATAAAACCGCAATTGTTGCCAGAAAAGAAAGCGCTATGTTTTGATAAATGTTATCGAAATAACTAAAGTTGAAACCAATATCGTACTTATCTGTCCAAAATTCCACCAGGTTAATATTGTAAAACAAACTGTAAGTGTAAAATAAAATGGTAACGGTTAACAATGCAATCAACGGAATAATCCAATTGCGGTAATCCTGATTCACATACCAAATTATTGCAAGGTAGATCATTACAAAATAAAGAATCGTCCATGATTCAAACAACGTTGCAACGAAAATCCATAAGCTGGCATCGAAAATCTTAATTTTTGGTTCGTTTAAAGTTTGTAGCGAAATAACTCTTCTCAATGCCAAAAGTACCAGCAGGTTTGCAATGATTAATTGCGCATCATCATAAAAAGTAGGAAACAAAATTAAAAAACAGGCATACAAAAACAACGAATACAGGTTGTTAACCGCCAGATAGTTTTTTACGGTGATAAACTGTATCAGCAAAACCGAAAATGCCACAACTACAAACAAAAAACTTTTTTCTATAATTACAGCCGGCGACTGTAACCATTTTAAATCGTTTACCAAATGTATGAGATACGTTATTAAAAGCATTAGCCCTATAACCACATATCCTATTGGTCTGCTTTTAGAAAAAAGATTTGTAAGCATTAATGATATTATTTTGTTTTTGTAAATAAGTTGTTAATAATTTTTTTTACTTTTGTTGCAAAGTTAGAATTAAACTAAAACTAAACATAAATAATTTAATAACAATATTATGTGGACATCTTTCTTTCACGGGATACAATTTTTATTCGTTGATGTTTTGTTTGTACCAATGGACTGGTTTGCGAAATTAGAATTAACAAACTGGTGGGTTGCAAACTTACTTAACTGGATTTTCATTATTATTTGTACAGTTGCTTTTGTTTACTGGTTAAAACAACTACGTATTTTTGCAGCTAACAATGAAGACGATCAAGACACTACAGCACATTCGTTCTTAAAATAAAAAGATAAAAAAGCAGGTTTTAAACCTGCTTTTTTATTGATTATATATTTTTTACTTCTTTCTAATACTATCGTGTACGTGGGTTTCAATACCGTTGTTCCACAAAGTTAAAATATCGGTCGCAACGGCAGCGCCACTTCCTGCGGCAATTGCCAGCTGACTGCGATGTCCTGCTAAAGTTCCGGCAACATAAATTTTTTCAAAAACCAAATGATCATTATTTGCTAATTGAATACGGTTTTTCTGCGGTAACGATTTTCCGTGAGGAATTACATAAGGTTCCAAACAACCGTTAATGGTAAAAGGATTGCTTGAGTTGATAGCAACAACTACACATTTACTTTCGTAAATATTTTCGGTAGTAGTAACTAAAAAATAATCTTTGTGATTAATTATAGAAAGTACCCGTTCGTTTAAAATTTGATTAATGTGCGGGTATATATTGTTTAAATCGGTAAGGGTTTGGTGTAATAAGTAGCTTCCTAAAGTACCGGGTGGTATTCCGTAGGCGTTGTTGAACAATGCATCTTGCAGCATTGATGATTTTTGGTGGGCAATGATACCGATTTTTTTATCGTTTACAAATGGTTTAGCATTTGCCGATCCTAAAACCAAGGCACAAGAAACCCCCGAAACGCCTCCGCCTATTATTAAACAGTCAAACATTTTACTTGTTTTTATTGTCTATTGCTTTTGAAGTATTAAAGATAAGCAATAAGATTACTGCACACAAAATGGCAATAATACAAATTAAAGCTACAACACTTTCACCTTGAAATAAGTTGTTAAAATCTAATTTTGTAATGTTTAATACAATCAAAGCAATAGCAATAGCTATAACTATGTATGTAACGTATTTCATTATTGATTTATTTTGTTGAATAGGAAACGAAAGTACAAAATATTTAATTAGTTAAACAAGCCTTTAACATTAGTAGCAAATAATTTAACAGCAATTGCCAGTAAAACTACTCCGAATACTTTGCGAATCACTCCTAAACCATTGGTTCCTATAAGGCGTTCTATCTGTCCAGATAATTTTAAAACCACATAAACAACGATAATATTCAGAATAATAGCGAATACAATATTTATGGTTTGATACTCTGCACGTAACGCCAAAATGGTGGTCATAATTCCCGGTCCGGCAATTAATGGGAAAGCCAATGGAACAATCGATGCCGTTTTGGGTTCTTCATCGCGATACAACCGAATGCCCAAAATCATTTCTAAAGCTAAAAAGAACAATACAAAAGCACCTGCAACTGCAAACGAATTTACATCTATCCCAATTAAAGTCAGAATACTTTCACCAACAAACAAAAAGGCAATCATAATGCAGGCTGCAACAATTGATGCTTTTTCCGACTGAATTTTCCCAACACGCGCACGTAAATCAACAATAATAGGGATCGATCCTAAAATATCAATCACGGCGAATAAAATCATACCAGCGGTAAAAATCTCTTTAAAATTAATTTCCATAGTCTTAAAGTTTTTGCAAAGGTATTTATAATGTGTTAAAAGATAAGAATAAATTCAACGTTAATTTTACATTTTTGGTAACACTTGTAAAACGGTAAATAGTTGTAACTTTGCGGCTGCAAATGAATTGATTTATGTTTCAGATAGGAAAAACAATAGTTTCAGACGAGGTTCTTGAAAGAGAATTTGTATGTAACCTAACAGCTTGTAAAGGACAATGTTGTGTGGATGGAGATGCCGGTGCGCCTTTAGATAAGGAAGAAACAGCTATTTTAGAGGAAATTTATCCTATTATAAAACCGTATTTACGTGCAAAAGGAATTGCCGTAATTGAAGAAAAAGGAACTTGGGTTGTGGGCGAAGACGGTGATTTGGAAACACCTTTGATCGATAACAAGGAATGTGCTTATGTTATTTTCGACGGAAAAACTGCTTTATGCGGTATAGAACAAGCGTATAACGAAGGTTTAGTGAAATGGAAAAAACCAATTTCGTGTCATTTGTATCCCATTCGTATTAAAGAATATTCACAATTTTCGGCGGTAAATTACAATCGTTGGCATATTTGTGACGATGCCTGTTCATTGGGGAAAGAATTGGAAGTGCCCGTTTACAAGTTTTTAAAAGAACCATTAATTCGCAAATACGGCGAAAGCTGGTATGCCGAATTAGAAACCGTGGCTACCGAGTGGCAAAAACAATCACTTAATAAAAAGTAATTGTAACGGGTAATGAATAATTGCTCCGTTGTTTTTAAGCAGATCGCTACCAATAATTCCGTGGACTTTTGGTAGGTTGTATTCGCTTAAGGCAATGTTTACGTGGGTTAAGTCAAGCAGAATTAAATTAATATCGTTCTTTTTCCATTTGCCTAATTGTATGGTATTGTCGGTAGAAATTTCGGCATGCATATCGTTTGAGCCCGCACCCGAAGCTTTGGCTTTATGTGCTTTTGATAGTAATTTAAAAAACAATTTTTCGTTACTGTCAATACAGGTGTTTGATGCTCCGGTATCAATCAAAAACAAACCTTTAATGCCGTTAACCTTTGCGTTTACATACAAATGGTTCGATTTACGAATGCGAAACGGAATACTATAATAATTTTGCTGCTCTAATACAGTTACAAGATCGTTCATTAATTTAATATCTGTTGAAAAGCAAAAATAGGTAGATATAATTTAACCACATAGAATTTATCTAAAACAGTACAGATTAGTTGCATAGTTTTGTTGCTAAAATCTATGCGTTCTTTGTGGTAAAAAGAAAAATTAAAAATACAAAATGATTTTAATTGATACACATACCCACTTATATAGTGAAGAATTTGAAAGTGATCGAACCCAGATGATGGAGCGCGCACTTGCTGTTGGAGTAGAACATTTTTTTGTTCCGGCGATCGATTCTTCTTATTTTAACGGTATGAAGCAAATACAACAGCAATATCCGCAAAACGTTCATTTAATGATGGGGTTGCATCCGTGTTATGTAAAACCCGAAACGTTTGAACAGGAATTGGCTTTTGTAGAACAAGAATTGGCGAAAGGAACGTATGTTGCCGTGGGCGAAATTGGTGTTGATATGTATTGGGATAAATCAACCCTTAAAATTCAGCAGCAGGCATTTCAAACACAAATTCAATGGGCAAAAAAATTAGGTTTGCCTATAAATATTCATTGTCGTGATGCATTTGATGAGGTTTTTGAAGTGTTAGATCAAGAAAAAAGCGATGATTTATTCGGAATTTTCCATTGCTTCACAGGAGATTTTAATCAGGCAGAACGTGCATTGAATTTAAACATGAAATTGGGAATTGGCGGTGTAGCAACCTTTAAAAACGGAAAAATAGATCAATATTTAGATCAAATTCCGTTGGAACAAATCGTTTTAGAAACCGATTCGCCTTATTTGGCACCCGCACCACACCGCGGCAAACGTAACGAAAGCAGTTATGTAGCCTTGGTTGCACAGAAATTAGCAGCTATTTATAACCTGCCGGTAGAAGAAATTGCACAACAGACAACAAAAAACGCATTAAACATTTTTAAATTGTAAATTGGAAGTATATTTGTTTCAGTTACGAAAATAAAATCAAACTATGTCTAAATTCGATTCGATACGTTTTTATCACGATGAAGAAGTAACAAAAATACTTCAGAATATCTCTCATCATCCCATGGTAAAATCGTTGATAGATTATACATTTCCGGAATATTCAGATGAACAAGTTAACGAATTGGTTAACAGCATACACAGCATACGCGACTTTCAATCGAAAATTATTTACCACACCTTACAGCAGGTTTTAAAAAATACATCGGAAGGTTTGTCAAGTTCGGGTTTTGAAAATTTAGACCCAAATACATCTTATCTTTTCATATCAAACCACCGCGATATTCTGTTAGATACCAGTTTTTTGAACGTACTTTTAATGGAACACGGTAAAATAATGACAGCTTCGGCGGTTGGCGATAATCTGGTACAGAAACAGTTGTTTATGGATCTTGCTAAATTAAATCGAAATTTTATCGTAAAACGCGGACTTTCACCTCGAGAATTGTTGGGCAGCAGTAAATTATTATCAGAATACATGTGTTATTTGCTGAAAGAAGAAAACCGTTCGGTTTGGATTGCACAGCGCGAAGGAAGAACGAAAGATGGAAACGACGCAACACATCAGGGCGTTTTAAAAATGATTGGTATGGCGTGCAACCAAGATTCAATGATGGATTATTTTAAGAATTTGCGTATTGTGCCTGTTTCTATATCGTACGAATATGATCCTACCGATAAATTAAAAATGCCGCAATTAATGGCAAAAATGGCAGACGAATTGTATATTAAAGACAAAAACGAAGATTTTTTAAATTTAATGAGCGGCGTAGTAGGTCAAAAAAAACGCATTCATCTGCATGTAGGTACCGCTTTAGATACCGAATTAGAAATTATTAAAAACGAAACTACCAACGTAAACAAGCAAATTCAAATGCTTGCTAAAGTAATAGACGAGCAGATTATTGCTAATTACAAACTGTGGCCAACCAATTACATTGCATACGATTTATTGAACGATACCGATCGTTTTGCCAATGAATATACCGATAAGGAAAAACAATTGTTTTTACGCAGATTAGAATTAAAATTAGATAAAGGCAACGAACCTTTGGTTGATACATTTTTAGAAATGTATGCCAACCCGGTGGTTAACAAATTTAAGTTACAAAATGCATAAACCGGCTATTCTTTTAATTTACACGGGCGGTACAATTGGCATGGTTAAAGATTTTGAAACCGGTGCCTTAAAAGCCTTTAACTTTAACCAGCTTTTAGAACGTATTCCCGAATTACAGTTATTAGATTGCACCATTGATACCTATTCTTTTGAAGATCCTATCGACTCTTCTGATATGAATCCGGAGCATTGGATTACGATTGCTGAAGTTGTTGAAAAAAACTATCAAGATTTCGATGGTTTTGTGGTTTTGCATGGATCTGATACTATGTCATACACTGCATCGGCATTAAGTTTTATGTTGAAGAATCTTTCAAAACCGGTAATATTAACCGGTTCGCAACTGCCAATTGGTGATCTTCGTACCGATGCCAAAGAGAATTTAATTACCGCAATACAGATTGCATCGCTTCATCAAAATAAAATACCTGTTATAAAAGAAGTAGGTTTGTACTTTGAATACAAATTATACCGAGGAAACAGAACTACCAAAATTTCAGCCGAACATTTCAATGCCTTTACATCGCCTAATTTACCGCATTTGGCAGAAAGTGGCGTGCATTTAAAAATAAACGAACATTTGTTGGACGATTTTTATGAATCGAAACAATTAATCATTCAGAAAGAATTAGATGCCAACGTGTTTATTCTAAAGATTTTCCCTGGGATTACCCAAAACGTATTGGAAGCAATTTTAAACATTCCTAATTTAAAAGGAATCGTGTTAGAAACCTTCGGATCAGGCAACGCACCAACGCAGTTTTGGTTCATTAACACCTTGCAAAAAGCAATTGATCGAGGCGTTAAAATTGTAAACGTTACGCAATGTTGGGGTGGCAGTGTAGATATGGGCAAATACGAAACCGGCACTGCTTTAAAACAGATTGGTGTTATTTCGGGTTATGATATCACAACCGAAGCCGCCATTACCAAACTAATGGTTTTACTTCCAAAAAATTTACCGGCAAAAGAATTCTCCAAAGCTTTTCAAACGCCTATTTGTGGCGAACTGATTATAGAAGAATAGCAAAAACGAACTTTAATAGGTTCGTTTTTTTGATTTTGTATGCAGCATAGTAGAGTTAAGAAACTTGCTATTTAACAAAAAGGCAGAAATATTTTGCGTAAATTAACCGTTGAAGTATAAATACCTGTTTGCTATGAAAAATACAGTCACTCTACTTTTTAGTTTGCTTTACTTTAGTGGATTTGCACAAGAGACAACCGATTTTTCTGACGATAAAAACATGGTGAAATGGAATGTGTTAGGTTTAACATCATCAACCATTTCTCTGCAATACGAACGATTAATCGCTCCAAAAACCAGCATCGCTGCCAATATCAACATCATGCCTAAACGCAGTATTCCGTTTTTTGGTATGGTAGAAGATATTGTGAAAGACAAAGGCGCGATCGATATTTTAAAAGATGTAAAAATGAACGCGTTTTCGTTTACGCCCGAAGTCCGTTTTTATTTAGGAAAAGAAGGCATGCGTGGTTTTTACATTGCGCCTTTTTTGCGTTACGATCGTTTTTCTGTTGAACTTCCGGTAGAATACATTTACAAAGAACAATTAGAAAGCGTTACCATCAACGGAAATGTCGATGGTTTCTCCGGCGGATTGTCATTTGGTGCACAATGGAGATTGGCTTCACAATGGTATCTCGATGTTACTTTTGTAGGCTTAAGTTACGGTTTTGCATCGGGCGAATTAAGCGGCAGACGCTCTTTAGATGCCGAAGAACAAGCTGAAGTACGCAAAGCAATAGAAGAAGTAGAACTTCCTGTTGTAAAATATACTTACGATGTAAACGATGATGGAGTTGATGTTAAAATAAAAGGCCCGTGGGCAAATGCTAAATTAGCCGTAGCAGTTGGGTATCGGTTTTAATTATTAGTACCAGCTTTTTCATCCCGACGAAGGAGAGATCTCTAAAAAGAATCTAAAATTCTCATAATAATATCTAAAACATAAAATCCCGAACAATTGTTCGGGATTTTATGTTTTAACCCTGTCAAAGTTTTAAACTTTACCAAAGCTTGCTAAATAATCTTTTGCTCCAAAAGTTTCTACTGCGTATCGTTTAAAATCAAACAAAAAAGTAAAATAAATCGTAACTAAATTAAATACTACTATTTAACCTAAATTCCTTAAATTCGCACATTGAATTTAAAAACAGTATCATGAGCACCAAATTCACAGAGTATAAAGGATTAGATTTACCAACCGTAGCAAGCGAAATGTTACAGTATTGGAAAGATCAGTCCATCTTTGATAAATCGGTTACTTCTCGCGAAGGCAACCAACCGTTTGTGTTTTTTGAAGGCCCACCTTCTGCAAACGGAAAACCTGGTATTCACCACGTTATGGCTCGTGCTATTAAAGATATTTTCTGCCGATACAAAACCCAGAAAGGTTTTCAGGTTAAGCGTAAAGCCGGTTGGGATACCCATGGATTACCTGTTGAATTAGGTACCGAAAAAGAACTGGGAATTACCAAAGAAGATATCGGAACAAAGATATCGGTAGAAGAGTATAACGAGGCGTGTAAACGTACCGTAATGCGCTACACTGATTTATGGAACGATTTAACAGAAAAAATGGGATATTGGGTAGATATGAACGATCCGTACATTACCTACAAACCCAAATATATGGAAACCGTTTGGTGGTTATTAAAGCAAATTTACAACAAAGATTTGCTGTACAAAGGTTACACCATTCAGCCGTATTCGCCGAAAGCGGGTACAGGATTGTCGTCGCATGAGGTGAATCAGCCGGGATCGTACCGCGATGTTACCGATACAACCATAGTTGCACAATTTAAAACCATAGAAAATTCGTTACCAGAGTTTTTAAAAGGATTCGGACAAATCGATATCATGGCATGGACAACCACTCCGTGGACGTTACCAAGTAACACCGCATTAACCGTTGGTCCAAAGATTGATTATGTGTTGGTAAAAACATTCAACCAATATACTTTTGAACCTATCACGATAATCTTAGGGAAACCTTTGGTTGCAAAGCAGTTTGCGGGAAAATTTACAGCTGTTGAAACCGAAGCTGAATTAGCAGATTATAAAGAAAACGATAAAAAAATTCCTTACTTCATTGTAAAAGAATTTAAAGGAATTGATTTGGTTGGCATCCGTTATGAGCAGTTATTGCCTTACACCTTGCCGTATCAAAACCCTGAAAATGCATTCCGCGTAATTGCGGGCGATTTCGTTACAACCGAAGACGGAACAGGTATTGTACACACCGCGCCAACTTTTGGTGCAGACGATGCAAAAGTTGCTAAAGAAGCAACCCCAGAAGTGCCGCCAATGTTGGTTTTAGACGAAAACGGAAACGCTGTGCCGTTGGTTGATTTACAAGGAAAGTTTACCTCGCACATGGGCGATATGGCAGGCAAGTATGTAAAGAACGAATATTACAATGAAGGTGAAGCGCCTGAAAAATCGGTTGATGTTGAAATTGCAATCCGTTTAAAAGAAGAAAACAAAGCCTTTAAGGTAGAAAAATACGTACACAGTTATCCACATAGTTGGCGAACCGATGAGCCGCTTTTATACTATCCGTTAGATTCTTGGTTTATCAAGGTTAGCGAAGTGAAAGATAAAATGTTCGATTTAAACGAAGAAATCAACTGGAAACCTAAAGCAACAGGCGAAGGACGTTTTGGAAACTGGCTGAAAAACGCCAACGACTGGAATTTATCTCGCTCACGTTATTGGGGAATTCCGTTGCCAATCTGGAGAACCGAAGATAAGACCGAAGAATTAATCGTTGGATCGGTAGAAGAATTGGTTGCCGAAATGGAAAAAGCAATGAAAGCGGGCGTTCAAACACAAAATCCGTTCGATGGTTTTGTAGTGGGCGATATGAGCGAGGAAAACTATGATAAAATCGATTTGCATAAAAATGTGGTTGATGCTATTACGCTGATTTCTCCATCGGGCAAACCAATGAAACGTGAAGCCGATTTAATTGATGTTTGGTTCGATTCTGGTGCCATGCCGTATGCACAATGGCATTATCCGTTTGAAAATAAAGAATATATCGACAATCACGAAAACTTCCCTGCTGATTTTATCGCAGAAGGTGTCGATCAAACACGCGGTTGGTTTTACACGCTGCACGCAATCGGAACGTTGGTTTTTGGCGAAAAAGCGTATAAAAACGTCGTGTCGAATGGTTTGGTTTTAGATAAGAATGGTATCAAAATGTCTAAAAGTAAAGGCAACACCATTGATCCTTTTCAAACAATCGCAGAACACGGACCAGATGCTACGCGTTGGTACATGATTATGAATGCCAATCCGTGGGATAATTTAAAATTCGATTTAGACGGAATTACCGAAGTTCGCCGTAAATTCTTCGGAACGTTGTACAACACCTATTCGTTCTTTGCTTTATATGCAAATATCGACGGATTTACTTACAGCGAAGACGAAGTTCCTATGGAAAATCGTCCGGAAATTGATCGTTGGATTTTATCGGAACTAAACAGTTTAATAAAAACGGTTGATGAAGCTTACGCTGATTACGAACCAACAAAAGTAGCACGCGCTATATCAGATTTTGTTCAGGAAAACCTTTCAAACTGGTACGTTCGCCTATGCCGCCGCCGTTTCTGGAAAGGCGAATACGCACAAGATAAAATTGCTGCTTACCAAACGTTGCACACCTGCTTAACCACGGTTGCAAAATTGTCGGCACCAATTGCACCGTTTTTTATGGACAAGCTTTACAAAGATTTAACACAGGCAACTGCAAAAGAATCATTTGAATCTGTACATTTGGCCGATTTTCCTACTTACGATGAAAAAGTTGTTAATAAGTCGTTAGAAAGTAAAATGGAAAAAGCGCAAACCGTGTCATCTTTAGTATTATCATTGCGTAAGAAAGAAATGATTAAAGTACGCCAGCCGTTACAAAAAGTAATGATACCTGTTTTAGATGAAAATCAAAAGGCAGAAATAGAGGCAGTTGCAGATTTAATCATGGCAGAGGTGAACGTGAAAGAAATTGAATTGTTAAACGATGCTTCGGGAATTCTGGTAAAACAGATCAAACCGAATTTCAAAGCATTGGGTCCGCGCTTCGGAAAAGAAATGGGAAATGTGGCAAAAGCTATTCAAAATTTCAGTCAGGAACAGATCAGCGAGATCGAAAAAAACAGCGAAATATCTTTGGAAATATCAGGGAATCTGGTTAAATTAACAAATGAAGACGTTGAGGTTTCATCGCAAGATATCGAAGGTTGGTTAGTAGCAAATGCAAACGGAATTACGGTTGCTTTAGATATTACGTTAACCGACGAATTAAAGAAAGAAGGTATTGCACGCGAACTGGTTAACAGAATCCAAAATATACGTAAAGATTCAGGGTTTGAAGTAACCGATAAAGTAAAAATTAAAATACAGCAAAACTCGGTTATCCAAGATGCCGTTACAGCAAACATTGATTATATTAAAGCAGAAACCCTTACGGAAACGCTTGAATTTGTTGATAGTTTAGAAAATGGTACAGAAATTGAGTTTGACGATTTAGTAACCAAAATTAGTGTTTCAAAATAAATTGTTTAGTTATGGAAAAGGAAAATGTACAAGTTAGATACGCAGACGCAGATTTAGCAGAATTTAAGGAAATCATCTTAAAAAAGATAGAGAAAGCACAGGCAGATTTAGATTTGATTAAAAGCGCTTATATGAACGATTTAAATAACGGTACCGATGATACATCGCCTACATTTAAAGCGTTTGAAGAAGGCAGTGAAACTCTTTCTAAAGAAGCAAACTCACAATTGGCAACACGCCAAGAAAAGTTTTTACGCGATTTGAAAAATGCTTTGGTGCGAATTGAAAACAAAACCTACGGAATTTGCCGCGTAACCGGTAAATTAATCGAAAAAGAACGTCTTAAATTGGTTCCGCATGCAACAATGAGCATGGAAGCCAAATTACAGCAACGTTAATTTATAAAACGCTCTTAATTAAGAGCGTTTTTTGTTTTAAATAACTTACATTTGTGCAAAATTTTTGCATATTATGTCGTTTAACAAGGCTTTATTTTTAGCGATTGTAGTTATTCTTATCGATCAAATTTCAAAGATATATATCAAAACCAATTTTGCAATTGATGATTTTGTAAAAGTATTTGGTTTTGACTGGTTTCAGATTCGTTTTATAGAAAACGACGGAATGGCTTGGGGAGTTGAACTTCCGGGCGATTACGGTAAGCTGTTGTTAACTTCATTCAGAATTATTGCAGTTGGCGGAATTTTGTACTGGTTGAATGATTCTGTAAAAAAAAGAGGTTCAAATATATTAATTGTTGCCATTGCCTTGATTTTGGCGGGTGCAGTTGGTAATATTATCGATTCTGTTTTTTACGGAGTAATTTTTAACGACAGTCACAACCAAATTGCTACACTATTCAGCGATCAACCCTACGGAAGCTGGTTTCATGGTAAAGTGGTAGATATGTTTTATTTCCCTATCTGGAAAGGTTATCTGCCAAATTGGTTGCCTGTTTGGGGCGGCAATTATTTCACATTCTTCAACGCTATTTTTAATGTTGCCGATGTAGCCATTTCAGTAGGTGTAGGACTATTAATTGTATTCAACAAAAAAGTTTTTAAATAGGATTTCTGCTCAAACAGAAATCTTTTTTTTATCTTTAAAATATTAAACTAAAATAAATTTATGGAAGCATTTCAGTTAGCCGCACAGGCTACCAAACAAGAACAAGCTACGTTTTATAAAAAAACCTACCTTAATTTGGCGTTAGGTTTGGTAGCCTTTGTAATTTTAGAAACTATTTTCTTACGTATTCAACCATTGGTTGAATTTATGTTAAGCTTAACGCAAGGCTATTTGTGGTTAGTTTTATTAGGCGGATTTATGGGCGTTTCGTATATCGCACAAAAAATGGCTTATAACGATACCAGCTTGGCAAAACAGTATTTAGGATATTTTCTATACATTGTTGCACAAGCAATTATTTTTGTACCGATACTTTACATTGCCATTTATTACACAGGAAGTTACGAATTGTTAACACAGGCAGCTATTATTACAGGTAGTTTGTTTTTAGGATTAACCTTTGTGGTATTTAGTACAAAAGCCGATTTTTCTTTTTTACGTAGCATTTTAGCCATCGGATTTTTCGTAGCAATAGGCGCAATCGTTGCCGGTATGTTGTTTAATTTCGATTTAGGCTTATGGTTTTCTGTCGGAATGATCGTTTTGGCATCGGGATCAATCTTATACAACACACATCAAATAAAAAATAACTTTGGAACCAACCAATACATTGCAGCAGCATTGTCTTTGTTTTCATCGTTAATGTTGTTGTTTTGGTATGTATTACGTTTGTTAATGAGTAGAAACTAAAAGTTTACTTTAAATATGAAAGTTTACAATCGATTGAACGATTGGGATAAAATAGTTGCAACTGCAACTATTTTATGTTTTATATTCTGGGTGTTAGCAAAAATTCCGATACTGTGGGATTTTGTGCTATTTGGTGTAATTTATGAATTGGGTGTTTTAATTTCTGTAGTTGTTACCGTATTATGTACCGTTTACTTTTTTATTAAATGGGTAAATGTGTTAACATTGAAAAAGATTTATCTCTACGGATTTTTATTAGGAGTGATTACTTTGTTAATCATGCGTTTGGTTTATAGCATTACTTTAGACGGAATAACTTGGATGCCAAATTATAAAAACTAAAAAGTCCCGCAAACGCGGGACTTTTTACAACTAAACTAACCAAAAATAAATTTTCCTTTTCATAACTTATATCGGTTAATCAATTAGTGTGCCAAAAATATTATTTTAATAGAAAAACTAAAAATATTGCCGGTATAAAGTAAATTACAATGGTTCTGGCACCGTCGTAATCTTTTGCAATACGTTGACCTAATAATAGGAACAATAAGGTAACGCAAGAAACAATTCCCGAGTATAAAGCAATTTCTTTACAGTCGTTAAATAAAAACCAGATTCCAGCCAATGCTGAAATTCCTGCAATGATTTCCAGAATCAAGATAATTCCTAACGAAAACGGAACTTTATCTCCTAAAAAGGTATTTGCAAAATGCGATTTTAACCAACCAACGTTTCCTTTCCAATCTGCTATTTTATCGTAACCCGATTGTAAAAAAGTAATTGCCAAGAACAATAAAATAAGTATTTCTGTAATGTAATTCATGTGTACGTTTATTTTTTGTAAAGGTAAAATATAATTTGGGTTTTTGCCAAAGAAGCTGTTTGTTGTTGAAAATGTTTACAAAAAAAAACGGTAGTTAGCTACCGCGTTTGTTTCCTTTTCGTTGTTTATGTTCTTTGTGATGTTGCTTTTTTTGTTGTCCGGGTGCATATCGTTTTGCCGATCTGTCGCCACGTAATTTTTTCTCGTGCCCTGGTGGAAGTTTTCTACGTTCGCTATGATGTGGCGGTCTTACAACGCAACTGGTAAAAGTTGCCGAAAATGCCAGCAACAATAAAAATATGGTTGCGTAGCGAGCTGTTCTACTAAATAATAACTTTTTCATAAAACTAAAATTTAACTATTGTATCAGGTGTAATACAATAATCAAGCCGAACATCTTCTAAAAACACATCTTCAATTAGTTTTTCAGGATTGAAAAAAGACAAGCCAATCTTTACTACATCGGGTTTGCATTTCGATAGAAAAAGATCGTAAAAACCTTTGCCGTAGCCGACTCTGTTTCCAAAAACATCGTAAGCTAGTAGCGGAACAAAAACAACATCGATCTGGTTATCTGCAACTGAAAAGCCGTTTTGTGGTTCGGGAATGTTCCATTCGTTTTTTTTAATGGTTACATTATCGGTCAGTAAAATGTGATTCATTGTTCGGGTTTTGAAATCAGATTTTGACACAATTACGTTTTTATCTTTCCCGTTTAAAATATGCAGCAGATAATCGGTCTGAACTTCCTTATGCTCGTGTATCGACAAAAAAATATGATAGTTTTCGAAATTCCAGATAAGCAGTTTTAAGGCTTGATTGGCAATTTGCAGACTTAAATCTTCAATCGCATCAAAACTTAAATCGTTACGTAGTTCTTTATATTTCTTGCGTAATTCTTTCTTGGTCATTTTTTAATTTGGTTGAAATATGATAAACAGCATCGCCCTGAAAAACAATGGCAGCTTGGTTTTTACAAATTATATATCCATCGTTAGGTGCTAAAATGGGCTCTTCTACCAAACCATACGGATCGGTGATTTTACCCAATTGCATGCCGGCTTTCACTAAAGCTCCAGGGCGTACAAAATTATGCAGTAAGCCAGAATATTGTGCACGAACCCAAGTAGAATTTTCAATACAAACCATTGTCTGGCTAGGCTCTTTCACGGCAAAATTGTTGTTGAGCATTTGCAGTTTGTCCAAAAAACGAATCGTTCCCTGAATGCCTTCTTCAATAACATCGTTGTTAATATCCAATGCTTTGCCGGCTTCAAACAACAAATATTTTTTACCTAACTTATCGCAAGCTGCACGGAAAGATCCTTCGATATTTTTTGAATACAGAATAAAATGCGTAGAAAAAGCTTCTGCCAGCGCATCTAATTCTTCATTATTTGGTTCGATACGAATCTGCGGCACATTAAATCGACCACGACCACCGGCATGAAAATCAATCACATAATCAACAACCGGAATAATATCCTGCATAATTCGGTAAGCAAAACGGCTTGCCAAAGAACCCGACTGTGAACCTGGGAAAACTCGGTTTAAATCTCTACCATCAGGAAAATCTCGCGATTGATTCACAAAACCAAACACATTTACCAACGGCACACAAATTATGGTACCGCATTTCGGATAATTGATTCCTTGACGAATCACTTGCCGTAAAATTTCAATTCCCGTTAGTTCATCGCCATGCAAACCTGCTGTTAGTAACACGGTTGGTCCGTCGTAAACAGATCGTGAAACAATAATCGGAACCTTTAATTCCGTCATTGTATGTAGTGTTGCAATTTTTAATTCAATGGTTTTTGTTTCGCCCGGTATAACCGATTTGCCTAAAATTTCAAAATTACGTGTAGTAAAGTGCATTTATTAAATTTTATGAAAATCATAACTTAAAGATACTCTTTTAACCTTTAACAATTACAAAAACTTAATGTAAATTTGTTGTGCAACCCAATGCCGCTATGACAACAAATTCCGATATTTCTTTACAATTACAAACTTTACCACAATTACCCGGTGTTTATCAGTATTTTGATAAAGACCAGAAGTTGCTGTATGTGGGCAAGGCAAAGAATTTAAAAAAGCGGGTGGCATCGTACTTTAACAAAACGCACGACAATGCGCGTTTAAATGTTTTGGTTCGAAAAATTGTGGTTATTAAGCATATTGTCGTTAAAACCGAAACCGATGCGCTGTTGCTGGAAAACAATTTAATAAAAAACCTGCAACCACGTTACAACATTTTATTGCGCGACGATAAAACGTATCCGTGGATTTGCATTAAAAACGAACGTTTTCCAAGAGTTTTTTCTACCCGAAATTTTATTAAAGACGGATCTGAATATTTTGGCCCGTACACCAGCGGTAGAACCTTGCATACGTTGTTAGATTTGATTCGAGAACTGTATCCGTTGCGAAATTGCAATTACGATTTAAGCGTTCAGAACATAAAAAACGAAAAGTATAAAGTTTGTTTGGAATATCATATCGGGAATTGTTTGGGACCTTGCGAAGCACATGAAACCGAAGAAGAATATTTACGCAAAATTCAACATATCCGTCAGCTTTTAAAAGGAAATTTCAAAGAAAACCTAAAAGAATTTAAGCAGTTGATGTTGCAATACGCTTCAGAAATGAAGTTTGAAGAAGCGCAGGCGGTTAAAGAAAAAATGCAGATTTTAGAAAATTATCAGGCAAAATCTACCATTGTAAATCCAAAGATTACAAATGTGGATGTTTTTTCTATTGTATCCGATGAAACCATGGCGTACATCAATTTTCTACAGATTGCGCATGGTGCCGTTATAAGATCGCATACTTTGGAATTAAAAAAACGTTTGAATGAAACCGATGATGAATTACTGGTTTTGGGAATTGTTGAAATTCGCGAGCGTTTTAAGCTGCTAACAAAAGAAGTTATTGTTCCATTTGAAGTGGATCTGGGCGAGAAAATCTCGGTAACTGTTCCAAAATTAGGCGATAAAAAACAGTTGTTGGAATTATCTGAACGCAACGCACGTTATTACAGATTAGATCAGTTAAAACAGATAAAAATTGTAGATCCGGACAGGCATACCAACCGAGTTATGGCACAGATGAAATCTGATCTGCGTTTAAATAAAGAACCGCGCCATATTGAGTGTTTTGATAACTCGAACATTCAGGGAACAAACCCTGTGGCAGCTTGCGTGGTTTTCAAAGACGGAAAGCCAAGCAAAAAAGATTACCGCCATTTTAATATTAAAACAGTAATAGGTCCCGATGATTTTGCGTCGATGGAAGAAGTGGTTTTTCGTCGTTACCGCCGTTTGTTGGATGAAGGCGAACCGTTGCCCGATTTAATTATTATCGATGGAGGTAAAGGTCAGTTGGGTGCTGCTTTAAAAAGTCTGGATATTTTAGGCTTACGCGGAAAAATTGCCATTATTGGTATTGCGAAACGTTTGGAAGAACTGTTTTATCCCGGTGACAGTATTCCGTTGTATTTGGATAAAAAGTCTGAAACTTTAAAAATTATTCAGCATTTACGAAACGAAGCACACCGATTTGGAATTACCTTTCATAGAAACCAACGCAGTAAAAATGCCATAGATAGTGGTTTGACGACCATTCCGGGTATAGGACCAAAAACTATGGAAAAATTAATGATTCAGTTTAAATCTATAAAACGTTTGGGCGAAACTCCCGAAGAGGAAATCGTGAAATTGGTTGGTAAATCAAAAGCAGAAAAGGTAATGTCGTATTTTAAAAACAGTTAGTTATAATTATAAATTCTTTCAATTTTCTTGTAACATTTCTGTAAAAAGCGATACTTACTTGTTAAACAACACTTGTATCACTTCAAAAACTCAAGATAATGATCGAAATAAAAGACCTTCACAAATCATATCAAATGGGAAAAAATGCACTGCATGTTCTCAAAGGAATTAATTTCAATGTTAAAGAAGGCGAATTTGTTTCCATTATGGGAAGTTCCGGCTCCGGAAAATCCACTCTTTTAAATATTATCGGAATTTTAGACGAAGCCGATCAAGGTTCGTACACTTTAGATAATGTTCCCATTAAAAACTTAAACGAAACAATTGCATCGCAATATCGTAACAAATTTTTGGGTTTTGTATTTCAGTCTTTTAACCTTATCAATTATAAAACCGCTTTAGATAATGTGGCGTTACCGCTGTATTATCAAGGTATGGCACGTAAAGAACGTATGGAGCGATCTATGCATTACCTGGAAAAAGTTGGGTTGGCAAACTGGGCAAAGCATTTACCTAACGAGCTTTCGGGTGGACAAAAACAGCGTGTGGCAATTGCGCGCGCATTGGCATCGGATCCTAAAGTTTTATTGGCAGATGAACCTACGGGAGCTTTAGATACAAAAACATCGTATGAAGTTATGGATTTGATCCAGCAGATTAACGACGAAGGTAAAACCGTACTTGTTGTAACGCACGAACCCGATATTGCCGAAATGACCAAACGTATTGTGTTTTTGAAAGACGGACAAATAGAATCGGATAAATTGGTAAACCAGATAAGAGCATCGCAATATGTTTAGTATTGAACGTTGGCAGGAAATATTCGAAGGGCTTTATAAAAACAAGCTCCGTACTGCTTTAACCGGCGTTTCTGTTGCTTCGGGAATCTTTATTCTGGTGATACTTCTGGGTGCCGGAAACGGGATTCAGAACGGAATTCAGAGTCAGTTTGAAAAAGATGCGGCAAACCAGATTTCGGTTTGGCCCGGAGTAACCAAAAAAGAATACAAAGGTTTGGGCGTTGGTCGTGAAGTGCAGCTTCGGAATGCCGATTACGATTTGGCGACTACTTTGTTCAAAGACTATATTGAATACAAATCGGCAATTTTTTCGGTTTGGAGCGGAAACATCGTTTATAAAAAAGAAACAGGAACGTATCGGGTAGAAGGGGTTCATCCTGATTATCAGTTCATCGAAAATGCTTCCATTGTTAAAGGTCGATACATTAATCATTCCGATAATTCAAACTACGAAAAAAATGTAATCATTGGTCAAAAAGTAGCTACCGATCTGTTTAAAAACGGCGAAGAACCTTTGGGGCAGGAATTGAATGTTTCGGGAATGATCTACAAAGTGGTTGGTGTTTACACCGATCCGGGTGGCGAACGCGAAGAAAGCCGCGTTTTTATTCCTATATCAACCGCTCAAAAAGCATATAGTGCCGGTGACAGTATTCGTAGTATGTCATTTACCATGCGTACCAGCAGTGATTTTGACACCGCAGTAGCAGAATCGAATGAATTTACAAAAAAGCTGGAAACATTTTTAAAAGCAAGACATACTGTTGCACCTGACGATGATGGCGGAATTTTTATCAACAACTCTTTAGAACAGGCAAAAAACATCTACATTATAACCGGTGGTGTAAAAGCGTTTTTTTGGTTTGTGGGAATCTGTACCATTATTGCCGGCGTTGTTGGGGTAGGAAACATTATGTTGATTATTGTTAAAGAACGAACCAAAGAAATCGGGATACGAAAAGCCTTGGGCGCTTCGCCTTTTTCAATTATTACCATGATTTTGCAGGAAGCTGTTTTTATAACCGTTATTGCCGGATTTTCAGGATTGATCTTTGGTTTGGTGGTTTGGGAAGTTGTTGCTCCGCACGTAGAAGCCGATTTCTTTACCCGCCCTGAAGTAGATTTTAACGTGGCAATTACCACACTGATTATATTGATTGTTGCCGGGGCTTTTGCCGGATTTGTTCCTGCATACCGTGCCGCGAAAATTAGACCAATTGTAGCATTAAGAGGAGAATAGTATGTTTAGCAGAGATAAATGGAATGAAATTATAGAGGCGCTTTCTGCCAATCCGTTCAGAACGCTGATCACTGCATTCGGAGTTTTCTGGGGAATTTTTATCCTGGTAATTCTTCTTTCTGCAAGTCAAGGGTTACAAAACGGCATTAAAAGGCAAATGGGTGGTTTATCTACCAACACCATGTTTATGTGGACACAGCCAACATCGAAACCGTTTAAAGGTTTACCGCAAGGTAGAAGTTTCAACTTTAAGAACCCTGATGTGGAAGCTTTAAAAAGAGATATTGACGGTTTGCTGTATGTATCGCCACGAAATCAGTTGGGTGGTTTTAGGGGAAGCAACAATGTGGTGCGCGGAACAAAAACCGGTGCTTACAACGTGTATGGCGATTATCCGGAATTTATCCTGCAACAGCCCATGAACATTCTTAAAGGTCGATTTATTAATTACGGCGACATTGCTAACAACCGCAAAGTAACTGTAATTGGCGAAGGTGTTATCAGGGAATTGTATGCGCCGGGCGAAGAAGCTTTGGGATCGTACATTAAAGTTCAAGGCGTTAACTTTTTGGTAGTCGGCGTTTATAAAAGTATTTCGAACATGGGTGGCGATGCCGAAGAAAGTCAGAAACAGCTTTTTATACCTTTTACAACTTTTCAGCAAGCGTTTAATTATGGCGATATTGTGGGTTGGATGACCATTACCGCAGAAGATGATAAACCAATTACCGATTTAAAGGAAGATGTTTTTAAGTTGTTGAAAGATCGCCATACGGTAGATCCTACAGACGATAGAGCCATTGGACATTTTGATCTGTATCAGGAATTTAAAAAAATCAACGGTTTGTTTTCGATCTTAACAACAGTTTCTTATATCGTAGGAATTTTCATTCTGGGATCGGGAATTATAGGAATCGTAAACATCATGTTAATCATCGTTAAAGAGCGAACCCAGGAAATAGGAATCCGAAGAGCATTAGGCGCAACGCCGGCTGTCATTATTAAACAAATTTTGACCGAATCAGTTGTGTTATCACTCATTGCAGGTATGGCGGGAATCATTTTTGCATCGCTTGTACTGGCACTAATTAATTTAGGTTTAGAAAACGCACCAAACGGCGAACAGATACCTATTGTAAACCCAAGCGTACATTTAGGCGTGGTTGTAATTGCCTTGTTAATATTGGTAGTTGCCGGACTTTTAGCAGGATTAATCCCGGCTATTACAGCCATTAGAGTAAAACCAATTGACGCATTAAGAACGGAATAGAATTAAGATAAAAGAGAATAGAATATAGAGCATAGAAATGTTCTAATAAACAGATAAACAATTAAACAAATCAACGAATAAACAAACAAAAATATATATGAAAAAAGGTTGTACCATTTCAATTTTAGTCTTTTTAGCAATAGCTTTTGCAGGCGCATTATTTTGGTTGTATCAGAAAAACGCACAGCCGCCGGTAGTTTATGAAACCGAAAAAGCCGAGGTTCGATCGATCTCTAAAAGCACCGTTGCTACAGGAAACATCAACCCGAAAGAAGAAGTATTAATTAAACCGAATATTTCAGGAATTATTGATGAAGTTTATGTAGAAGCCGGCGATTACGTAAAATCGGGCGATTTGCTTGCAAAGATTAAAGTAGTGCCAAATGTATCAAGCTTAAACTCTGCCAATAATCAAATTAGCACGGCAAAAATCGATTTGGAAAACCAACGAAAAGTGTTCGAACGCCAAAGAACATTGTTCAATAAAGGTGTAATTTCTGCCAACGATTTCGATACTGCTGAAACTTCTTACAAACAAGCACAGCAAACGTACAGCGCCATGGTTCAAAGTGCCGAAATTATCAGAACCGGAACAACCAGTGGAATGAGTAATATCGCACAAACCCTTATTCGTTCTACGGTTTCGGGTATGGTGTTGGATATCCCTGTTAAAAAAGGAAATCAGGTAATCGAGGCAAATAATTTTAACGAGGGAACTACCATTGCAAGTTTGGCAGATGTTGGGAACATGATTTTTGAAGGAAAATTAGACGAATCTGAAGTAGGAAAAATTAAATTGGGACTTCCGTTAGAAATTACCGTCGGTGCCATTGAAAACAAGAAATTCAACGCTGTTTTAGATTATATCGCTCCAAAAGGTGTGAACGAAAACGGAGCCATGCAGTTCCCAATTAAAGGTACGTTGGTAAATAAAGATTCTACTTTTATCCGATCTGGTTTAAGTGCAAATGCATCGATCATTCTTTCAAAAGCCGATAATGTTCTGGCAGTGAAAGAAGGTTTGATTCAATACGACGAAAAAACTAAGAAATCGTTTGTAGAAGTTGAGGTTAGTCCGCAGAAATTCGAACGTAGAAATGTTGAATTAGGCGTTAGCGACGGTATTTATGTGGAAATTAAAAAAGGAATTACCAAAAACGACAAGATTAAAGTTTGGAATCAAATTAAAAAGTAGCTAAATGAAAAACATTAAAACACTGCTTATAATCAGTCTGCTTTTTACTGTCAATTCGTTTGCTCAAAAAAAATGGACATTAGAAGAATGCGTGGCACATGCCATTGAAAACAACGTATCTGTCAAGCAGATCGAATTAGACAATAAACTGGCGGAAATCGATATAAAAGATGCGTTTGGAAATTTCCTTCCAAACCTAAACGCAACCGCATCGCATTCGTGGAACGTGGGTTTAAATACCAACATTACAACCGGTATTCTGGAAAATCAAACTACGCAGTTTACCTCAATGGGGGCGTCGTCTGCTGTTGATATTTTTAAAGGATTGCAAAATCAAAACCGTTTCAGAAAATCGAAATTGGCATTGATTTCTTCGCAATATCAGCATTTAAAAATTGAAGAAGATGTAGCGTTGAACGTAGTAAATGCGTATTTGCAGATTTTGTTTAACAAAGAAAATCAAAAGGTTCAAAAACAGCAGTTTCAAACCGATAGTTTACAGTTGGTAAGATCCGAAGCTTTGGTTGATGCCGGTATGATACCAAGTGGCGATTTGTTTGATATGAAAGCTACTTTAGCAACCGATAAACAACGAATTATTCAGGCAGAATACGCGTTGATTGTATCAAAAATGAGTTTGGCACAACTGCTTCAGATGGAAGATTTCAAAGATTTTGATATCGCCGATGTGGAGTATGAATTTGAACCAACGACCATTTTGTTAGAAACTCCGGAATCAATCTTTCAAAAAGCTCGTTTTGAACGTACCGAACTTAAGATTGCCGAAAACAATGTAAAAATTGCCGAGAAAGACGTAGATATTGCAAAAGCTGCCGTTTTACCATCGTTAACCGGATTTTACAGTTTTAGCTCGCGTGTTTCGTATGCTAAAATTCCCGACGGAAGAGGTGGAGAAATTAATCCGCAACCGTTTTTTGATCAGTTCGATTTATACAAAGGTCACAGTTTTGGTGTGCAGTTAAACATTCCTATTTTCAACGGATTTGCAGCTAAAAACAATATTGCGCGCAGCAGGGTGAATTTAGAAAAAAACAAGTTAACGTTTGAACAAACCGAATTGGATTTGGAACGAAATATTTACACCGCGTATTCTGACGCGAAAGGAGCAATGGAAACGTATCTGGCAACCGAAGAAATGTTAAAAGCGCGAGAAGAAGCTTTTCGCTATACAAAAGAACGTTACGAAAACGGAATGGCAACTGCCTTTGATTACAACCAGTCGCAAACGCTTTTGGTAAACACACAATCTGATTTATTGCGTACAAAATACGATTATTTGTTCCGCACCCGAATATTAGAGTTCTATTTTGGGATTCCAATTATTCAGAGAAATTAATGATTAGCAAAAGGTTTTTAATAGTTTCATTACTATCGATTGTTCTATTCAATAACCACTGTTATGCAGAAGGACAAGCAGGAATTTCTGAAATTATAAATTTTACCAATTCTATTTTTGTTGTTGTTCGAATCTTGGTTTTTACTTTTGTTGGAGGAATGATTTTACGTTTTATACTCAAGAAATTTAAAACAGAGATTAGTAATAGAAATGTAATTGCGTTTACAGCTTCTTTTTTACTTACACTGTTGATTATGATTATTACAGAAAAGAAATAATAGATAAGCTTCCCTAACCGGAAGCTTTTTTTTATACCATACTTTAGCATTTGGTAATACGCTTGTTTCAATTTTTTAATTAAATTTGATGAACACCAAAAACCAAAACAGCCATGATGAAACTTTTCCTTGGATGCTTGTTTCTTTTTACAGCATGCTTCTCGGCTTTTGCCCAAGAAAATCAGCGTCCTAAAGTTGGTTTGGTATTAAGTGGTGGAGGTGCAAAAGGTTTGGCGCACATAGGTGTTTTAAAGGTGTTGGAAGAGCAGGGCGTCAAAATCGATTATATCGGCGGCACAAGTATGGGTGCTATCATTGGCGGTTTGTACGCGTCGGGCTACAATGCTTCGCAATTAGATTCTATCTTTAAATCGGTTGATGCCGATGCCCTTTTACAAGATTATATCCCTAGAAATTCAAAATCGTTTTATGAAAAGCGTAACGATGAAATTTATGCGTTGCAGCTTCCATTTGATGATTTCAAAATAGGCAGTCCGGTATCGCTTTCAAAAGGAATGTACAATTACAATCTGCTAAACAAACTGTTGGCGCATGTTCGCTACGAACAAGATTTTTCTAAACTTTCCATTCCGTTTCTTTGCATTGCAACCGATGTAGTTTCGGGCGAAGCCGTTGTGTTAGAAAAAGGAAATCTACCGCAGAGTATCTTGGCAAGTGGCGCATTTCCGTCGCTTTACACACCTGTTGAAATTGATGATCGTTTGTTGATTGATGGCGGTGTAGTTAATAATTACCCTATTAAGGAACTTCGCGATCGGGGCATCGACATCATTATTGGTGTTGATGTTCAAGACGGTAAAAAAGATCGTGAAAATCTAAAAGGAGCTTTGGATATCTTAATGCAGATTGCCAATTACGGCATGTATGGTGGCATGGACGAGAAGAAAAAGCAAACCGATATCTACATAAAACCCGATATTTCTACTTTTTCGGTGGTGACTTTCGATAAAGGAAACGAGATCATTCAAAAGGGAATAGCAGCAGCCAAAGAAAAAATACCGCAATTGCAACAAATCAGCAGTAATTATAAAAAACCAAAATTGCCTGACTATATGTTTACCGATGATATTCATGTGCATTCGGTTAGTATGAACAAGTTAAAAAATTACAACAAAGATTATGTTTTTGGGAAACTGGGTTATTTTAGAGACGAATGCGTATCGTTTAAAAGATTGGAAAATGGTATCACAAACCTAAATGCAACGCAGAACTTTAGTGGGATTTCGTATCATTTTGAAAAGGCCGACGAAGAGGGCGACAATTTAGTTTTGAATTTGAAGGAAAACACGGTAAATCGATTTTTAAAATTTGGTCTGCATTTCGATAACCTTTACAAAAGTGCCGCATTGGTCAATGTTACGCAGAAAAAACTACTTTTTAAGAACGATTTGGCATCGCTCGATTTTATTTTTGGCGATAATATTCGATATAATTTTAATTATTTGGTAGATAATGGTTTCCGTTGGAGTTTTGGTGCGCAAAGCCGTTTCAACAAATTTAAATACAACGCAAAGCCTTACGAAACCGGCGTTATTCCACCAGAATTTCTTGGTTTTGATATTTTTAATACCGATTGGAACGATCTAACAAACCGTCTGTATCTGCAAAATTATTACAACGACAAGTTTGTAATTGGAATGGGTGTGGAACACAAATATCAGATTGTTGATATCGCGAATTTAAGCTTACAAAAAAGCTGGTTAGACAACAGTCATTACATAAGTCCGTATTTTAATGTGGTTTTAGATACCTATGATAACAAGTATTTTCCAACCCGAGGCGTTAATTTTAATGCAGAAATTAAGCATACCATTTTCTCATCGGACTATAACGAAAATTTTGAACCTTTTACGCAGGTAAACGGAGAATTGGGAATGGTAAAAACATTTTTCGATCGGATCTCAATCGAAACAAAAGCTGATGTTGGTTTAACAATCGGACGCACTCCATCTACAAACATGAATTATTTTCTGGGCGGATACGGTTTTCAATCCATATGGAACATCAAACCTTTTTATGGCTATGATTTTTTAAGTCTAAATGCAAACACCTATCTTAAAGCACTTTTACGCGTTGATTACCGTTTTTATAAAAAGCATCATTTAAATTTCACAGCAAATTATATGTATTTAAAAGATGCCATGTTTCAGTACAACGACTGGTTAGAAATGCCAATAAATTCGGGATATGCATTAGGATACGGCTTCCAAACCGTTGTTGGTCCGCTGGAAATAAAGCAGTCTTATTCACCCGAAGTAAAAATCCATTATACCTGGTTTAGTTTAGGATTTTGGTTTTAAATAAGGTAAAAATTTACGTGATTCTTTTTATTTTTGGTTAAAATTAATAATCACAAAAAAATAGTTTTTATATTTGTTTGGTATGGAAACATGGCAAGGATTATTATCAAAACTAAAATACTTCATTAAGCGGAATCCCGAATGAAGAAGGCTGAGCTATGCTTTTATCATTAATTAAAAACTAACAAATATGCCTTTATATCATAAATTAGGAAAAATTCCACATAAGCGCCACATACAGTTTCGCAAGCCTAACGGCGGTTTTTATTACGAGCAGTTGTTTGGCACAGTTGGTTTCGACGGTATGTCTTCAAACATGTACCACGAACATCGTCCAACACAGGTTAAAGAAATTAAAGGTTCTTACAGCGTTGCGCCTAAAATTGCACGTGCAAATAACATACAATCGTATCGTTTACGCGGATTTCAGGTGCCAAAAACGCCCGATTATTTAGAAAGCCGTAAAGCCGTTTTAACAAACAGCGATTTAACGATAGTTTTGGCTGCACCTTCAGATAAAACACAAGATTATTTTTATAAGAATACCGATGCCGATGAATTAATTTTCATTCACAGAGGTACAGGTAAATTACGCACCATTTTAGGTAATTTAGATTTTAAATACGGTGATTATTTACTGATTCCACGCGGAGTTATTTATAAAATTGATTTTGATACAGACGATAACCGTTTGTTTATTGTAGAATCGCGCCGACCAATTTATACGCCAAAACGTTACCGCAACTGGTTTGGGCAGTTGTTAGAACATTCGCCGTTTTGCGAACGTGATATCCGCCGACCAGAAGAATTGGAAACCTACGATGAAAAAGGGGATTTTTTAATTAAAGTACGTAAGCAAGACGAAATTTTTGATATGGTTTACGCTTCACATCCGTTTGATGTTGTTGGATACGATGGATACAACTTTCCGTATGCATTTTCAATCCACGATTTCGAACCGATTACAGGTCGAATCCATCAGCCGCCACCGGTGCATCAAACTTTTGAATCAGATGCATTTGTAGTGTGTTCGTTTGTTCCGCGTTTGTATGATTATCATCCGGAATCTGTTCCGGCACCTTACAATCACAGTAATATCGATTCTGATGAAGTACTTTATTATGTAGATGGTGATTTTATGAGCCGTAACGATATAGAAGCCGGACATATTTCGTTACACCCAGCCGGAATTCCACACGGACCGCACCCGGGCGCAATGGAGCGAAGCATAGGTAAAGTTGACACACAAGAATTAGCCGTAATGGTTGATACCTTTAAGCCATTAATGGTTACCGAAGAAGCTATGAAAATAGCCGATGAACAATATTACCAATCTTGGCTAGATTAATAAAATAATAAATGTATCAAAACAAATTACCTGCCGATCCAAGTTCATTAATTTTAGGAATAGTTGCCTTATGTATGGCAATTATTTTAGGTTGCTGCGGCTTTTCTATTATAGGACTTATTCTTTCGATCATAGGATTAATAAGTGCTAACAAAAGTTTACGTGAATATCAGTTAAATCCAAACGCATATTTACCAAACAGCAGACAGAATGTTAGTACGGCAAAGGTTTTAAATATTATTGCCCTTGTTTTAAATGGCATAATAACATTTATTTTTCTTGGATACCTTATTGTGTATGGAACTTTCATGTTTTCATCGATCAGAGAAGAATTAAATAAAAGTAAAACCGATACTATTTCATACGAAAACGATGAATATGAATGGGATCAGCAAGTAGAAGAAGATACCATTTACAATTACCAAGATTCTTTAAATCAAGAATAAAATAACAACAATAGTAACAAAATATAATTTTAATATTATGTCAAACGAATTAAAATCTGTTGAGTACGGATTAGAAAAAATATTTGAAGGAGCACAAGATTTCTTACCAATTTTAGGTACAGATTATGTTGAATTTTATGTAGGAAATGCAAAACAGGCAGCTCACTTCTACAAAACGGCATTCGGTTTTCAGTCTGAAGCTTATTCAGGATTAGAAACTGGCGTTCGTGACAGAGCATCGTACGTTATCAAACAAGATAAAATACGTATTATTCTTACAACGGCTTTAAATTCTGATTCTGCAATCGGTGAGCACGTTAAAAAACATGGCGACGGTGTAAAAGTTGTGGCTTTATGGGTTGAAGATGCTGTTTCGGCTTACGAAGAAACTACTAAACGTGGTGCTGTTTCGTATATGGAACCAAAAGTAACGTCAGATGAAAACGGTGAAATTATCCAAGCAGGAATTTATGCTTATGGCGAAACGGTTTTCATGTTTACAGAGCGTAGAAACTATAACGGCTTGTTTTTACCTGGATATGTTAAATGGGAAAGCGATTATAACCCGGCTCCGGTTGGTTTAAAATTTATTGACCACATGGTTGGTAATGTAGGTTGGAACGAAATGAACGTTTGGGTTAAGTGGTTCGAAGATATTTTAGGTTTCGTAAACTTCTTGTCTTTTGATGATAAACAAATCACAACTGAATACTCTGCGTTAATGTCTAAAGTTATGGCAAACGGAAACGGAAGAATTAAATTCCCGATCAACGAGCCGGCTGAAGGTAAAAAACGTTCACAAATTGAAGAGTATTTGGATTTCTACGAAGGTCCGGGTGTACAGCATATTGCAGTTGCTACTGACGACATCATTAAAACAGTTTCTGAAATGAAAGCGCGTGGTGTAGAATTTTTATCTATTCCTCCACAAGAATATTACGATGCAATTCCAGAGCGTTTAAAAGATCACATGGATAAATTCAAAGAAGATATCAATGAATTACAAAAATTAGGAATCATGATTGATGCCGATGAGGAAGGATATTTGTTACAGATTTTCACTAAACCGGTAGAAGATCGTCCAACATTATTCTTTGAAGTAATTCAGCGTATGGGCGCTCGCGGATTTGGTGCAGGTAACTTTAAAGCGTTATTTGAATCAATAGAGAGAGAGCAAGAAAAACGTGGAACACTTTAATAATCTGCTTTTTAAGCACAAACAGTTAAAGTTGTGTTAAATACAAAATAGTGTTTATACATTTAAATTAAAAACCTACCTTTGCACTCACAAAATCAGGGTGGTTAAAAGCCTTGGAAATTGTAATAAATTTTTCATAATTTATAGTTTTTTGGTTGGTTAATAGCATAAAAACTCAGTTGGTAACAACTGGGTTTTTTTGTTTTTTAATAACTTTGGAATAAATATTGTTTTGTATCTTTCCTAAAAATTGAAGAATATGAAAAATACATTTTTAACCTTTGTGGTTCTATTTATAACTATGCTTGGTTATGGGCAGTCATCGGCTTTTAAATCAGGTGAATATTTTAAATTTCAGGTTTCTTACGGCTTTATAAATGCGGGAATTGCCACGTTAGAGTTGAAAGAAACAACGTATAACGGCAAAAGCGTGTACCATGCAAAAGGCGATGGGCATACAACTGGTTTATCGAAATCTTTTTTTAAGGTAAAAGACGATTATCAAAGTTATTTCGATAAAACAACAGGGCAACCTTACCGTTTTGTAAGAAAAATTAACGAGGGCGGATACACCAAAAATCAAGAAGGTTTTATAAACTACAAAACCAACACTGTTTTATTGAAAGATTACAAAGCAAAAACTGAAAAAACATACAACGTAAATTCAAAAATTCAAGATGTTATTTCATCGTTTTACCATTTGCGTAATCACGAAAAGTTAGACAATATTAAGGTGGGCGAAACCATACAGATTGATATGTTTTTTGATGACGAAATCTTTAAATTTAAACTAAAATTTATGGGTTATGAGAAAATTAAAACTAAATTTGGTACGGTTAACACTATGAAGTTCCGTCCGTATGTAATGTCGGGGCGTGTTTTTAAAGAAGAAGAAAGTTTAACTCTTTGGGTTTCAAACGATGAGAACAGAGTTCCGTTGAAAATTCAGGCAAGTTTACTGGTTGGATCTTTAAAGGCAGAGTTAACTCAATATAAAAATTTAAAAACTACTTTGAAAGTCGTAAAATAATGGAAATCTCAAACGAACGCAAACAAAAAATAGAAGCCTTACAGGATAAATTCACTAAAATAGATCAAAAATTAGACACACATTTAGAAGGAATGTTATGGCAAAAACCAATTACTTATTGGGATTACATACAAACCGATGCGCTACTTAATTTACAGATCCAACGTTCAACCCTGCCAGATGAAATGGTTTTTATCATGTACCATCAGGTAAACGAATTGTTGTTTAAAATGATCTTGTGGGAAATGGAACAGGTTTGCTTCGCAGAAAATTTAACAACGCCATTTTTTACCGAACGTTTAGGAAGAATTTCTCGTTATTTTGATATGTTAACCACATCGTTCACCATTATGGGTGACGGAATGGAAACAGAACAATACCTGAAATTCCGCAACACCTTAACACCGGCAAGTGGATTTCAAAGTGCACAATATCGTTTGATTGAATTTGCTTCAACCGATTTAATTAATTTGATCGATGCTCGTTACCGTGAAACTATCGACAGAAATACGCCGTACGAAAATGCTTTTGAACACATGTATTGGCAAGCTGCGGGTAAAGATTACAAAACAGGAAAAAAGTCTTATTTAATCAATGAATTCGAAAAAAAATACAAAAAAGAATTCATTGATTTTATGCAGAAATACAACACATCAAACCTTTGGCAAAAGTTCAAACAACTTCCAATAGAAGATCAACAGAACGAAGATTTACGCCAGGCAATGCGTCATTACGATAAAACCGTGAATATTACATGGGTTATGGGGCATTTTAAAGCGGCAAAAAAATACATCGAAAGTGAAGCAGGTCCGCAAGAAGCGACAGGTGGAAGCGATTGGAAAAAATACATGTTACCGCAATACCAACGCAGAATTTTCTTCCCGGAATTGTGGAGCGAAGAAGAATTAGCAAACTGGGGAAAAGACGCTTTGTAATGAAGTTTTTCAAGCTCATATTATCTCTAACAGTTTTTTCGGTACTTTTTGCGTGCAATAAAAAGGAGTCAGAACCTGAATTTGCCGAAGTAGCCGTGAAAGACAAAGAAGAAGTTAAACCTGAATTTGCCTATGGTTTTTCTTTGAACGAATATCATGTAGAGCGTGATACCGTTGAGCGTGGAGATAATTTAAGTTTGATTTTGGCACGCCATAATTACGATGCTACCGAAATTCACGACATTGTTGGTAAAGTAAAAGATTCGTTTGATGTTCGAAAGATCAAAGCAGGTAAAACATTTACGTTGTTAAAATCGAAAGAAACCATTCCTAAATTAGAAATTTTAATTTACGAACCCGATAAAATGGGTTTTCAGGTGATCGATTTTCGAGATTCTATTCATGCTTACACCGTAGATTATCCGGTATCGTACAAAGTTAAAACAATTGCCGGCGAAATTGACGGATCTTTATCGGCATCGATCCAAAAAGAAGGATTAGATCCAGGTTTAGCAGCAGGTTTGGCAAAACGTTTCGCATGGACTGTCGATTTTTTTAAGTTTAAAAGTGGCGATAAATTTGCCCTTTCCGTAAAAGAAAAGTTCATTAACGATTCTATTTACGTGGGAACCGAAGAAATTTTAGGAGCATATTTCAGTTACAACGGTAAAGATGTTTATGGTTTTCCGTACAAACAAGAAGGCGAAAAAGAAGCACAGTTTTTTGATGAAACCGGTAAGCAAATGCGTACCATGTTTTTAAAATCGCCTTTAAAATATTTTACCATCACATCAAAGTTTTCGAAAAACAGGTTTCATCCCGTTCAAAAACGTTTTAAAGCGCATAACGGAACCGATTATGCCGCGCCACAAGGAACACCAATTATGACCACCGCATCTGGTGTTGTAGTTGAAACCGGCAGAACATCGGGTAACGGTAATTATGTAAAAGTAAAGCATAACGGCATGTACACAACCCAATATTTACACATGTCTAAAATATTGGTTCGTCCCGGACAAAGTGTAACCCAAGGTCAGGTAATTGGTAAAGTGGGCAGTACCGGTTTGGCTACAGGTCCGCATGTTTGCTACCGATTTTGGAAAAACGGCGTTCAGGTAGATCCTTTAAAACAAAAATTACCAACATCTCTGGCTATGGATAATAAAGATATTGCTACTTATCTAACCCAGATAAAACCAGTTAAAAAAGCTATAGAAGACAAACTTCAAGAAAAATTTGAAAATTAATGTCATTACCAAAGAATAATCCTACCGAAACACAGGCGTGGCAAAAGTTACGTGAACATTTTTACGAAGTTCAGTTTGTAAAGATGCAGGAACTTTTTAACGAAAACCCAACGCGTGTTAATGATTTTAATATTATTTGGAACGATTTTTTAGTCGATTTTTCCAAAAACAGAATAACTAAAGAAACAATTGATCTGTTGGTTAAATTGGCAGAAGAGGTTGATCTTAAAGAAGGAATCAATGCGCTTTTAAGCGGAGAAACCATCAATGAAACTGAAGGCAGAAAAGTACTTCATACCGATTTAAGAAAAGAATCAGAAAAGCAGACCGAAGAAGTTGCTGCGGCTTTAAAACAAATTCAGCAGTTTACAGAGAGCGTGATTTCGGGCGATTTTAAAGGATCAACAGGAAAAGCGTTTACAGATGTAATTAATATCGGAATCGGCGGTTCAGATTTAGGTCCAAAACTGGTTACCGAAGCTTTGGCTGATTATAAAAATCATTTAAATGTTCACTATATATCAAACATCGACAATGATACTATTGAATGTTTAAAGGGCAAACTTCAGTTAGAAACTACCTTGGTTGTGATGGTTTCAAAATCGTTTACAACGCTGGAAACTATTAGCAATGCCGATATTTTTAAAAACTGGCTGTTGCAAAACGGTTTAAAAACGCAAGATCATATTGTGGCGGTTTCGTCAAACATTCCCGAAGCGGTAAATTATGGCATTGAAGCACAGAACATTTTCCCAATGTGGGATTATGTTGGCGGACGTTATTCGTTGTGGAGTGCCGTTGGTTTAAGTACGGCTTTGTCCATAGGTTTTAATAATTTTAAACAATTATTAAGCGGTGCCAACCAAATGGATCAGCATTTTGCCAACACGCCTTTTAAAGAAAATATTCCGGTTATTTTGGCGTTGCTTTCTATCTGGTACAACAACTTTTTCTGTTTTGAAACCGAAGCGGTTGTTCCGTATGTTGATAAATTAAAAATGTTGCCAGCTTATTTGCAGCAGGTTATTATGGAAAGTAACGGGAAAAGTGTCGATAGAAACGGAAGTCCGGTGAATTACGAAACCGGAACCATTGTTTGGGGCGAAGTTGGGACCAATTCGCAACATGCGTTTTTTCAGTTGTTTCATCAGGGGACAAAGATTATTCCGACCGATTTTATTGGATTCATAAAACCTTTTTACGAAAGTGATTTGCACGATTTGTTAATGGCTAACTTTTTTGCCCAAACCGAAGCATTGATGAATGGTAAGGAAGGAAATTATCATACAGAAGACAGCAATGATAAAAACGCAGTTTACAAAGAATTTAAAGGTAACCGACCATCGAACACTATTTTGATTGACAAGTTAACACCTGAATCTTTAGGAAGTTTGCTGGCATTATACGAACATAAAACGTTTGTGCAAGGCTATATTTGGAACATTTACAGTTTTGACCAATTTGGTGTGGAGTACGGAAAGGTTTTAGCAAACAACATTAAAACCGAACTGCAGGCAAACGAAATAAAAAAACACGATTGTTCAACTGCCTTTTTGTTGAATCATTACTTAAAAAACAAAAGCGAAAACTAATTGGTTTTCGCTTTCTTTTCTATATATCCTTCTGTTTCCAAAATATGAAGTAAAGAATCTGTTGGTATTCCTTTTTCAGAAGTAAATTTGATATCGATATAGTCTGAAACAGGTTCAAATTTATTTTCGGCATGAATCGCTTTTAAAATTTCTTCTGTTTTATTGCCTTCCGTTTCTAATTGATAGATTGTGTCAATATTTGTAGAAAAAATTAGTTCTTTATCTTTGATTTGGAAAGGAGAATTTTCTCTAATTTCTAAATGATAAGTTTCTTTATTGATAATGGTTTCAGACCCAAAAAGATTTGGTAAAATTGTTAAAGAGATTGCTGTGAAATTCCATGTAGCGTGGAATAGATATCCTATCCAAAAATTAAATTGAACGCGTAAGTAGGTCATGATAAAACCAGAAGCAAATTGTGATAAAGTTAAAAAGGGAACTAATAACAAAAACCAATAATTATCGAAATAATAATTGGTACCATGTACTAAAGCAAAGATCAAGACGGAGATATAGGTAAATATTGAGAAACATTTTGACCATTTTTCTACAGTAAACAACCTCTTTAAAATTCCTTTTCTGCGTAATCCCAATCTAAAAATAACTTCCTCAATAAATGGAATTAGTATTGAAACCACTAAAAGCATAAGAAGCGGACTTAAATCTAATTCATCTAATTTATGATCTAAAGGATAGAATTCTTCAATTACTGAGATTATTCCCACGGAGATAATTGTGAAACATATATTGAATATAAAAAGCGTAAAAAACACCTTCCATTTATAAGTTTTGTCAATTCCAGAGTATTGAAAGTCTTTTGGTTTCTTGATAAAAGAAAAGAAATCGGTAATAATTTGTTTCATAAGTAACGTTTCGGCAAAAATAACAAAATATCTTAAAACAAACTTCCTTGTATTTCTTTAGGCTTTCCAAGTAAAGGAAATTCTTTATAAACAGTGAACTGTTTCAAGTTTTCATCAAACTTTCTTAAAGTGAGGTTTGTTACGGCAAATTCTAAATTAATTTTGGTAAACAGTTGTTTGGTAATTTCTAATTTTTCTGGTGATAACCTTCTGGAGATTGATAAATGTGGATTTGTATTGGTAATGGTCTTTTTAATTTGGGTCGACTCTTTTAGAACCTGTTTCATCAATTCGGTCATTTTTGTAGCAGAAACTTCATTGGGTTTAATGTAAAAAGCACCGTTATTAAACCAGTCAAATGCATCACACTGCATATTAAAAGATTTGATTTCAGAAGCAATTCTATCTAACTGCGCACAAAATTTATCTTCTTGTAAATCGTCTTCAAAAAATTCAAAAATAGTAAAATGTGCCAGTGAATTTTTACTGTTAAACCAGCCTATTTTATCCGCTAACAGCAATTTCATCTGCTTAACTGCTTCAATAGTTTGCAAATCGGGCATAAAAACTACAGAATATTTATTCATTTCATTATTTTTTTCAAATATCGTAAGAAGCATTTAATTAATGCATTAAACCGCTGTTTTAATAAAATAATTGCGATTTTTTAAATAACTTTACCCCTAGAAACAATTAAATAAAATGAACAACACACTTAAAGTTTCTGTAAATAAAGAATACAACTTTGATGTTACAGAAGAGCAAATGCTTGCAGCCGATGCAGTGAGTTTAGATCAGGAAAACTTTCATGTGTTACACAACAATACTTCGTACCACGCCAAGGTTGTGAACACCGATTTTATCAACAAAACATATACCGTAGTTGTAAATAACAACGAATACGTGGTTAGCATTGCCAACCATTTAGACCAGTTGATTAAAGAAATGGGATTTGAAGTTGGTAAAGCCAAAGTGGTAAATGCCATTAAAGCGCCAATGCCGGGATTGATTTTGGAAATTAACGTTACCGTGGGTCAAGAAGTAAACGAAGGCGATAACCTGTTGATCTTAGAAGCCATGAAAATGGAAAACAGTTTCGATTCGCCTCGTGCCGGAATCATTAAATCTATTGCGGTTACAAAAGGTCAGGCAGTTGAAAAAGGTCAGTTATTAATTGAATTCGAATAGATTTATTCTTAAAGAGAAAAGTCGAACGAATAGAACAATTTTTTAATCATTCAATCTTTGAATCATTTAATTTGTAGAAAATCATAATGAAAAAAATATTAGTTGCAAACCGTGGTGAAATTGCACTGCGCGTAATGAAAACGGCAAAAAAAATGGGAATTAAAACCGTTGCTGTTTATTCTGTTGCCGATCGCCAGTCGCCTCACGTAAAATTTGCCGACGAGGCTGTTTGTATAGGCGAAGCACCATCGAACCAATCGTATCTTTTAGGCGATAAAATCATCGAAGTATGTAAAGAATTAGGTGTTGACGGTATTCATCCGGGTTACGGATTTTTATCAGAAAACTCGAAATTTGCCGAAATGGCAGAGAAAAACGGAATCACGTTTATCGGTCCAAAATCGCATGCCATTGAAGTAATGGGCGATAAATTGGCAGCAAAAGATACTGTAAAAGCCTACGATATCCCTATGGTTCCTGGTTTGGATCACGCAATTACCGATATCGATGAAGCGAAACAAGTAGCAAAAGAAGTCGGTTTTCCTATCTTGATCAAAGCATCTGCCGGTGGTGGTGGAAAAGGAATGCGTGTGGTAGAGAAGGAAGAAGATTTTGAATCGCAAATGCAGCGCGCTATTTCCGAAGCAACTTCAGCTTTTGGAGATGGATCTGTTTTTATTGAAAAATATGTAGGTTCTCCGCGCCATATCGAAATTCAGGTAATGGCAGATACACACGGAAACGTGATTTATTTGTTCGAACGTGAATGTTCGGTTCAGCGTCGTCACCAAAAAGTCGTTGAGGAAGCACCTTCTGCCGTTTTAACTCCCGAAATTCGTCAGGCAATGGGCGAAGCTGCTGTAAAAGTGGCAAAATCGTGTGATTATGTTGGTGCAGGAACGGTTGAGTTTTTATTGGATGAAAACAAGAATTTCTACTTTTTAGAAATGAATACGCGTTTGCAGGTTGAACATCCGGTTACGGAATTGATCACAGGAATTGATTTAGTAGAAATGCAGATTCGTGTAGCTCGTGGCGAAGTACTTCCAATTAAACAAGAAGATTTAAAAATAAAAGGCCATGCGTTGGAATTACGTGTGTATGCCGAAGATCCTTTGAATGATTTCTTGCCATCGGTTGGAAATTTATCTACTTACATTTTGCCGGAAGGTGAGGGAATAAGAGTAGATAACGGTTTTGAACAAGGTATGGATGTGCCTATTTATTACGATCCAATGCTTTCAAAACTAATCACGTATGGTAAAGACCGTAACGAAGCAATTGAGTTGATGCTAAAGGCAATTCAAGATTATAAGATTGAGGGTGTAAGCACAACATTGCCTTTTGGTACGTTTGTGTTTAAGCATGATGCGTTTGTTTCTGGAGATTTCGATACCAATTTCGTTAAGAAATTTTACAGTGCCGATATCATTAAAGAAAATCAGGCAAAAGAGGCAGAAGTTGCTGTATTGGTAGCTTTAAAGAACTATTTTGCTGATCAAAAAGTTTTACGCGTACCAACGAAGCTATAGTCGAAAGTCTAAAGTTCTAAGTCTTAAAGCTGATAACTAAAGACTAAGGGCTAAATAAAAGAAAGAAAATGGAATCAAATACAAAATTCGATATTTTAAATAAAAAATTAGCCGAAGCCCAATTAGGCGGTGGCGAAAAGCGTATTGCAGCGCAACATGCAAAAAAGAAATTAACGGCTCGTGAACGTATCGAATATTTTTTCGATGAAGGATCGTTCGAAGAAATCGGTGCTTTTGTAACACACCGTACCAAAGATTTCGGTTTAGATAAAGAACATTATTTAGGTGATGGTGTAATCACAGGTTACGGAACAGTAAACGGACGTTTAGTGTATGCTTTTGCACAGGATTTTACCGTTTTTGGTGGAGCTTTGTCTGAAACGCATGCCGAAAAAATCTGTAAAGTAATGGACATGGCGTTGAAAGTAGGTGCACCAATGATCGGACTAAACGATTCAGGTGGAGCGCGTATTCAAGAAGGTGTTCGTTCGTTAGGTGGTTATGCCGATATTTTCTTTAGAAATGTACAGTCATCAGGCGTTATTCCTCAAATTTCAGCAATCATGGGACCATGTGCAGGTGGAGCAGTTTATTCGCCGGCAATGACCGATTTTACTATGATGGTTGAAGGATCTTCATATATGTTCGTTACCGGACCTAATGTTGTTAAAACCGTTACCAATGAAACCGTTTCGGCAGAAGAATTGGGTGGAGCATCAACGCATTCAACAAAATCAGGAGTTGCACATACAACTTCGGCTAACGATATTGAGTGTTTAGAAGATGTAAAACGCTTGTTAAGCTACATTCCGCAAAATAATCAGGAAGTTGTTGAAGACTTACCTTTTGAATTTGGCGATGAAATCCGCGATCAGTTAAACAATATTGTGCCAGATAATGCCAACAAGCCTTATGATATGCACGATGTAATCAACAATGTGATCGACGAAGATTCGTTCTACGAAATTCATAAAAATTATGCCGAAAATATTATTGTAGGATTTGCACGTATCGGCGGAAAATCGGTTGGTATCGTAGCAAACAATCCAATGTTTTTGGCAGGATGTTTAGATGTGAATTCATCAATAAAATCAGCTCGATTTGTGCGTTTTTGTGATGCTTTCAACATTCCGTTATTAGTTTTGGTTGATGTACCTGGATTTTTACCGGGAACCGATCAGGAATGGAACGGAATCATTGTGCACGGTGCAAAATTATTGTATGCGTTGTCTGAAGCTACTGTGCCAAAAGTGACCGTAATTACGCGTAAAGCCTATGGTGGTGCGTACGATGTAATGAACTCTAAACACATTGGTGCCGATATGAATTTTGCGTGGCCAGGAGCTGAAATTGCAGTAATGGGAGCAAAAGGAGCATCGGAAATTATCTTTAAACGCGAAATCGCCGAAGCAGCAGATCCAGCAGCCAAATTAGCAGAAAAAGAAGCAGAATATGCTGAAAAATTCGCTAATCCGTATCGTGCAGCACAACGTGGTTTTATTGATGAAGTTATTTTTCCGCAAGATACACGTCGCAAATTAATCAAAGCATTTAAAATGCTCGAAAATAAAGAAGTAGCAACACCAAACCGTAAACACGGAAACATTCCGTTGTAGTCTGTTAAAACTTAGATACTAGATTTTAGATATTAGAACCTGCAAGGTCCGCTTGACCTTGTGGGTTTTTTGTTATATTGCAGATATGAAAAATATGCTATTTCTATTAATTTTCTTTTTCAGTTATACTGGATTCTCTCAGTGTAATGAAAAGTTACTGAGCGGTACTTTTGAAAATATTAAATACATTTTAAAATGCCCAACGTATTCTTATAATCAAGAATCGAAAAACTTCAGTTACATTAAACATCCTTTCGAAAAAGGCAATATAGAAATGGTTAAACATGATTATATCAAAATTGACTCAATAGTTAAAAATATAATTTTAAAGGAGGCGTCTGCTTATTTTAAAGAGAAATTAATATTCCAAAGTTTTGAAAAAGTGTATAAAGATAGTCTCGATAATTTCAAAAACAATGCTCTAAAAAGAGATTTAGATAAATGTAAAGTAAAATACTCAATATATTATTATTTTGAACCTATTGAGAATGTAAAATATTGTATCGGTTATGCTTTTGATGAGAGTCTGAATTGGATAAAAGAAGACAAAGTGAGTTACCTTGTTCCTTACGACGATGAATATGGAAAAATAATTGAATATCCAATTTATGAAAATGTAAAGCCTTTTGAAAATATATCAATATGTTCATTAAAAGAACTAGGAAAGCACTATTTAAATAATGATGTTGAAAATTTAGAATTGATTTTTTTAAAAGAGTCATTTTATTGGAAAATGAATGAACTAAAACTACAATATAGAGGAGAAAATATTGTGAAAAGTGTATTGATAAACCCAAATGATTTACAAGATTACCTTATTAAAGACGCTAACACATATGTTGAATTTTAACACAGCACAACACGCCTCGCTGTGCAAAGTCACTCAACTTTTACCCGCTACGCAAAGTCTCCCGACTTTGAGCAACTGAAGATGAATTATGAGTAGCCCAAAATCAATCGCCAGCAACACAAAACATGTCATAAAGTCATATTAACGACTTAATTATACGCCATAAAAGGTATAAAAGCAACGCGGAACAATTGTTGATTTTATTCGGAAAACAAAGAAATATACAAAAAAATGACAATAGAAAACAACCACGTAGTTACGGTAAACTACAAACTTCATACTATTGAAGCAAACGGAGAAAAAGTATTTGTTGAAGAAACTACAACAGAAAATCCCCTAACATATTTACACGGTGTAGGTATGATGATTCCTAAATTCGAAGACGAAATGAATGGTTTAACAGCGGGCGATAAAAAATCGTTCACTATTTTACCAGAAGAAGGTTACGGAACAATCGATCCTAGTGCTGTGGCACAACTGCCTTTAGATATGTTCAGCGAATCGGGCTTGCCGCCAGTTGGTGCTATGTTACCGTTGACTGATGATCAGGGAAATCAGTTTCGTGCGGTTGTTGTTGAAGTAAACGACAATGCAGTTGTTGCCGATTTAAATCACCCAATGGCTGGTAAAAAATTAAATTTCGATGTAGAAGTTATAGCTGCACGTCCGGCTACCGAAGAAGAATTGTCTCACGGACACGCGCATGGTATCGACGGTACTGAAACACATTAATTTATAAACGAAACCGACTTTCAATTGAGAGTCGGTTTTTTATTAGTATTATGACAAACAACAATCCTTTACACGGAATGACGCTTCAAAAAATGCTCGAAGAAATGGTAGAGTTTTTTGAAGGCTGGGAAACAATGGGCAAAGAAATTCCTATTAATTGTTTTACAAAAGATCCAAGCATAAAATCATCGTTGACTTTTTTGCGCAAAACACCATGGGCTCGCGAAAAAGTTGAACATTTATATATTAAAATTTATCCGCATTTAAAGAAAAACAAGCTGTAATAAATGAATTGAAACGAGCTTTAGCTCGTTTTGTAAAAAGCAAAAAGAATAGGCTTCAGCCAAAAATTCATTGAGATGTGGCTAAAGCCAACTTTGTTTTAATAGAAGCATCGGGCTAAAGCCCGGCACTATTTAATAAATTTTGCACAAATTAAGTATTTAAAACCTTTTCAATCAAAAGGTCGGTTTCATCTTTAAACGAAATATCCACAATATCGTTGCTGTATAACCAGCTTTTTAATTTATCAACTTTTAAATCTTCGCTTCCGGTTACGCCCAGTTCTTTCAATGCCAAATAATTGCAGTATTGCTCAAACTGCCCTTTTATCGGCACTACATAAAGCATTTTTTTAAGATGCAACACTTCGGCAGGAAACTCAAAACCTGCCCCGCATAAAACGCCTTTTGTTGTTGCCAGATACGATGTAAACAACTGTTCATCAATAGGAAAAAAAGTACAGTTCCCCTGCTTTTTGGATGTTTTGCTGAAAGGCGAAAAAACGATCCAATCAACATTTTTAATTTGCGAAAGTACTTTATACAACTCGTCGTTATGAAAACTTGGAAGATAAACCAGAATGTAATCTTCTTTTTCGCAGTTTAAATTTTTGATAGAACTACGAATGATCGGATGGAAAATATTGTCATCATATTTCGTAAAATGAAACCCAAACGAATTTTGAATAGGCGCGTACTTCTTTAAAATAAGCTTACTTAAATGAAAATCTTTCTGCGGTTTTGGCGCTTTATCATGTAAAACCGCTGCCTGATGGCTTAATCCGATGATTTTTTTGTTTCGATACTTGGCAGCATATGCCGTAACAGGTTCAAAATCGTTAATAATTAAATCGTATTGTTGAATGGGAACATTTTGTACCGATCTTAAAAACTGCACAAACGAATTTTTTTTGATGATTTTCTTGTAGTTCAAGCCGCCTTTTTTAGAATAGAACAACGAAATTCCTTTGTTCTGCACGGCGTTTCCTTTAAACGGCAACTGTGAATTCTGACCCGAAATAAATACATCTACTTCGGCATATTCTTTTAATTTGGGTACTAAAACGTTGGCGCGCGCAATGTGTCCGTTGCCGGTTGCTTGTAATGCGTATAAAATTTTCATTTAAAAAAAACTTCAATTTCTTTGTATTGATCGGGAGTTTGTTGTGGTTTTTGATCGATCTGATTCATTAAATCAATCAACAAATCGTTTTCGTAATAATAAATTTCCCACGAACCGTTGTTGTATTCCAAAGCTGTTAAATTTTCGATCCAATCGCCGGAATTCAAATACAAACAACTTCCTTTTGCAGTAGAAACTTCTCTTTTTTGCGGTTGATGAATGTGCCCGCAGATCACGTAATCAAACTTATTTTCTATAGCCAGTTCAGAAGCAGTTTCTTCAAAATCGCCAATAAACTTAACGGCTTTTTTAATGTTGTTCTTTATTTTTTTGCTGAAGGAATATTTCTCGCGACCCATTTTAGCTAAAATCCAGTTTGAAAGGTTGTTCAAACGGATCAAATAATCATAACCAATGCCGCCTAATTTCGCGATCCATTTAGAATGCTGAACAGACGAATCGAAAACATCGCCATGAAAAACCCAGGCTTTCTTTCCGTTTAATTCAAAAATATGCTTGTCTAACAGTTGAATCTTTCCAAAAGTCATAGGCGAAAATTTCCGCAGAAACTCGTCATGATTGCCTGTAAGATAAATTACCTGACAGTTTGTTAGCGACAGATTCAGAATGTATTTGATGATTTCGAGATGACTTTCAGGAAAATAACTTTTCTTAAATTGCCAGATATCGATAAAATCGCCGTTTAAAATCAATATTTTTGGATCGATCGATCGTAAATAATTCAGTAACTCTTTGGCTTTGCAACCGTAAGTTCCCAAATGTGTATCTGAAATTACCGCTACTTCAACGCTTCTCTTCATAATTAAACAGAATTTTACCGAAGATACCGCTGTGCTGTAAACTTATGGTTTTTAAAAAGTTATGTTTAGAACAACAAAACCGCTTACATTTGTAGAAAATATCGATATGAAAAATTATATTTTATGTTTTGTACTACTTTGGCAGTTTGTTGGAAATGCACAAAACAGATTCACGCAGATTTTACCCGAAACCGAATATATTTCTGCCGGAAACGAGTTAAAAGAGTTTAACAATTACGATTTTTCGCCTGTGATTTTAGGTTTGCAAATGAACAATGTTTTTGGAACAATTGGCAGCAGTTACAAACGCATTCACGTAAAAATAACCGATGTTGAAAAAGATCAAACCAATCCGGATTTGTATCATGTAAAAGGAAAATCGAAAGTTGGCAACAATATTGAAAGTTTTGCAGGAACTATTAAATTGCAAACCATTAAACAGATAAAAGATCGTGAATTAGATGATACAATGGTAAGTTTACCTACAACTTATCAGGGTATAATTTCGGGTGTTTATGAGTTTAAAGAGCCTACAGATCGGGATCATTCCGGAGTTTTTGAAGGAACTTATCAGGCAATGTTTCAAATTGTAGAAGAGGACAATAAGGTTTATTACAACGATTTGGATTTATACCGCGACAGTTACATAAACAACGTATACCAAGGTTTTTGGACAGATTATCAGACAAAAGAAGCAAAAATTTGCAAATGGGCAGATTTCCGTGTGCCCGATGTTCCTTCCGATTTCGATCTTGGAGCAGGCGAATTCAGTCCCAACGAGAAATACAACAATAAAGGTTGGAAAACCTACAACGATGCCTATTTAAAAAACGATAAAATAGCACTTGATGCAGAAGAAGCCGCTTGGTGGGAATAGTTAAACAACTTTAATTAAACTTCCGTCTTCATCGGTTTTAGTGATTTGCAAAGCAACGGGAATACGCTCTTTTAGTTCTTCAACGTGCGATATAATTCCAACAATACGGTTTTCTTTGTGCAGGTTGTTCAGCGTTTCAAACACAATATTAACCGATTCGGCATCTTGCGTTCCAAAACCTTCATCAATAAAGAAAAAGTTTTTGCTTGCAATGCTGTTTGTCTGTACACTTTCTGCCAACGCCAACGCCAAACTTAACGAAACTTGAAACGATTGTCCGCCCGAAAGCGTTTTTACACTGCGCGTTCTGCCTTCGTTTAAATAATCGATCACTTCAAAATCATTTGCCTCGTTAACCTGCAAACTCAACTGGTTTCGCGTCATTTTTCGGAAACGCACATTGGCATTTTCGCACAATTGTTTAAGATAAATCGACGATACATATTGAACAAAACCAGCACCTTTAAACAAATTGCTCATTGTTTTCAGGTTTTCTGCTCTTTTTTTAAGCTGATCCAAAGCTGTCAATAATTCTTTTTTCTGATTGAAAGCTTCTGTTAAACGAGTGATTTCTGCGTTGGTTTTAGTAACGTTCTCGGTTGCGATTTTTAATTCAATTTCTGCAGTTTCAAAATCTTTTTCGTACTGATAATAAGTAGCTTCATTGAAAAATTCGTCTTTAAGTTTTGTTTCTAGATTTTGGATTTCATTATTCAACGTTTTGTAAGCAACCGTAAATTCTTCAATTTCTTTTCGAACAACTTCCACATTTAGGTTTAAATGCAGTATTTTGACAACTTTTTGTTTGTTTTCGATATTTTGATCGGTCAGATTTTTGTTGAAAAGATCATTTAAATCTTCCAGATTTTTATTTAGATCGAACAATTGTTTTTCTATTGATATAATCGATGCTTTTTGAACCTGAATTTGAGTATTTAACTGATTATATTGCTGATTATACAGACTAAAATCAGTTTCAGTTTTTTGATTGAATACTTTTAAATCATTTAATTTTTGTTCGATTTCTTCAACAGAAAAATTATTAAAATCTGCGAAATCAAGAACTTTCAAATTACTTAAATTTTGATTGATTTGCGCTTGCTTTTCGGCTTCATTTAACTTCAATTCCGCTAATTTATTTCGACATTTTAAGAGTAATTCCTGCTGATTTTCTAATTGAGATCTTTGATCTGAAATGAATTTATTTTTAGTTTCGATTTGTTTGGTTAAATCAAACGATACTTGTTTTTTCTGTTGAAAATCTTCAAAATTATCTGCCTTAAAATCTGTCCAAATAAAACCGATATTATGCTGAATCATTTGATTTCTTAAATCTTCTAAACGCATATCTTCGTTAGAAAATTGTTCTTCAAGCATCGTTAACTTCTGAATTTTCTGTCGATTTTTATTAGCTAATTCAACTGACTCATTCTGTTTTACATCAACTAAATCTATTTCGTTTTGAATTTCGTTTAAATTCGATGCTACGTCATTTAAAGTCAAAATTTCAGGATGTTCTAAAGATCCACAAAGCGGACAAGCCTCGCCGTTATGCAGGTTGTGTGCAAAATGAGCCAATTCCTGCTGAACCTGAAAAGATTGCAATTTTGCAGTTAATTCCTTCTTTTGTTGTGAAAAAGTATCGTTCAAAACTTTTACATCTTCTTCAAAAGTCGAAATTTTAATGTTATCACTGATTAATTCGTTTTCAATAAGCTGAATTTCATTTTTTAACTGATTATTTTTCTGTTCTTGCAGATTCCAATCTTTCTCCAAATGCTGTTTTTTGCTGAACCAATTCTCAACATTTATTAAAACAGTGGTTTCTATCTGGTTTTTCGCAAGATTGTTTATTTCAATTTCGGTTTCTTTTATGGTTTGCTGCAGTTGATTAACAACTTGCTCTATTTCACGGACTTTAATTTCGCCGTTAGAAGTTCTATTTTTTAACTCAACAACATCAATTGTAAACTGAAGTATTTTAGCAATAAAATCTAAATCGTTTTCCTGCAAACGTTTGTTTGGCAAATCATCAAAATAAGGTTTTATTTCGTTAATTGCAGCTTCAATCTTAAGTAATTCAGCTTCCGACTGTTGTAAAAGTGTTTTATGGTTTGTTAATTGATTGGTTTTTTCTTGAACTTCAACTTCATATTTTTTACTGTCAACCAACAACTGATTAAAGGTTTTGTAAACACGTTCGTAAATTTCTAACTCCGATTTTTTACGATCAATTGCAGGTTTTTGATGGTTGAATTCTGTAAACTGATTTCTTTTACTTTGTAACGATTCAAAATCGGTTTTTATACTTTTTAAATGCTGTAGTTTTTCGTTTGTCGCTTTAAAAACACTCTGTTTTTCGTTTTGGATTAACGTTTCATTATCAAGTTTTTCATTTAAAACTGCAATGTTTTCTTCGGAAACTTCCTTATAACCCCACAATTTTCCTTCCAACTGATTTAATTCTGTCAGGTTTTTACTATTTAAAACCGAAACTTTATCAGACAGATCAAACCGATGCAGTTTAAAAACTTCCTTCATCATTTCGGTTCGTTCTTTCGCTCCCAATTCGATAAATTCTTTAAATCTGCCTTGCGGAATAATGATGGTTCGTTTAAAATTAACATAACTCAACCCTACAATTTCTTGTGCATTGCCGTGATTCAACGGAACCCAATCGTTATTTATCCATTTATAAAAAACAACAGTTGGCGTTTTAATATCATCAAACCGTTTAGAATTTCGTTTAAATTCACGAGTTACACGAAATATTTTGTCTTCGTAATTATAAAAATCGAACGCAATAAAAGCAGTGTCCGATTTTAAATTCATCATGTTGTATGCGCGCTTGTCCTTTGAATTTAATCGTTCGGTTTCGCCGTACAACGCAAAAGTAATGGCTTCTAAAATAGAGGATTTGCCCGAACCAACAGAACCAAAAATACCGAATAAACCTGCATTTATCAGGTTTTCAAAATCAATCGTTTGTCTTTTTTGATAAGAATACAAACCTTCTATTGTGAGTTTAATTGGGATCATAAATTAGTTTTCGTGATTATTTAAAACTTCGTTAAACAAATCAATTAATTCATTGTTTGGTTCTTGCTGGGCGTTTTTAGATTTAAAATAATCTTTAAACAGGTCTTTTATATCCTGATTCAAATTGATTTCCGTTGCTGAAATTTCATTTAAATCACTACTTTTTATTTTCGGAATTAAATGCACAATGCCCGAATGTGCCTGAAAAATGGCTTTTCGCTCATCGGTGGTTAAAAAAGTATCGGTTTCCATAGTCAATTCTACCAAGGTATCCGGATTTTCCAATAGCCAGTTTACTGCATCACCAACTAGTTGAAAGGTCTTACGAACTAACGCTTTTCCTTTGGTAAGATTTATTTTGGTAAAGATTACAGCTTGATTTGGCTGAGAATTTATGATGGAAACATATTTGGTTTGACCAGCTTCGCCAAAACTGTAACATAAAGGCGATGACGAATACACAACCGGCTTTTCGATTGTGCTAATGTTGTTAAACGCGTGCAAATGACCAAGTGCAGTATATTGAATTTGCGGCGGAATACAATCGGAATAAACCATATCTGCATTGCCAATTTTAATGAGTTTTTCGCCTTCGGGTTCTTCTAAAAGTGATGTTCCCCGCTTGTTCATGTATAAATGTGAAATTAGCAGATTTACACCTCTATCGTCACAAAATTCATCGGCAATTTTTGTCCATTGTTCTTTTAAAACATTGTTTAGTTGCTCTTCTTTTTCTTCGCCAAAATACTGTTTTAAACGAATTTCGTTTGCATAAGCAGTATGAATGATTCTAATTGGGAAATCAATATTTTTAATATTTATTTCGATAAAACCTTCAGTAGATTTTTCTATTTTAAAATGATCTAATTCAAACAAATGTATCTTTTCGTTTGGATAACCAATTAAAATAATTCCGCATTCACGTGCTAACGGATCGGGTGCATTGATACGATCGGGTGAATCATGATTACCGGCAATGGCAATTACAGGTCGCTGTGCATTATTTGTAAGGCGTTTTAATGTTTTGTAGAACAAATCAACCGCTTCAACAGCAGGATTAAAAGCATCGAACAAATCGCCTGCAATTAAAACCAAATCTACCTTTTCGCGATCGGCAATTTCCACGATTTCGTTCATTACATCAATCTGTTCTTCAAATCGTGAAAAACCATCTAAACGTTTTCCTAAATGCCAATCGGCTGTATGTAGAATTTTCATGTTATTCTTGTTGTAAATCTTGGTTATTTTGCTGGTTGAATTGTTGCTGGATCTGTTTTAATTTTTCCTTTCGAAGTGCCTCGGCATTGCTTGCTTTATTCTTTTTCTGATCAACCTTTTTCTTGTGTGCCAGTCGGTTGGTTTCGTTCCTTCTTCCCATATCAAATATACATTGAAGTTAAGACATTAATTGTCGTTTAGAAATTCGCCCGAAACATAATACCAGCGATCGTTCATTTTTTGAAACACCGATAATTCGTGATGCAGTTGCTCGTTTTGATCTTGATCGATATAATATGCCTTAAATTCTACTTGATTTATGGTTGGAACATTAACGATTTCTAACTTTATCCATTGATTGATTTCGCCCCATTCCTGAAGTTCTTCTTTAGTATGAAATTTACGTTTTGCCGGTAAGGTTGTGTTCATTAAATAGTCGCCGTTTGGAATAGCGAAGGCTGAAAAGCGCGAACGCATCAAGGCTTCGGCAGTTGGAGCATATTTTTCTTTAGTATGATAAGGTTCACAGCATTCTGCGTATAATTTATTGGAAGAGCACGGACAATTCATTGTTTAATGTTTTTTCAAAAATACGCATAAAAAAAGAGGCGTAAATGCCTCTCTTTATCTTTTTTGTATTGATTATTCTTGTGCTTGCTGTAATACTTCTGCACTTGCATATTTCATAACCAAACCTTGCATAGTCATGTTTACTTCGTTGCTTAAAGCACCTGCTTTTTGCTCAAATGTAGCTTTATCTTTAGGTTCAATTACATCTAATTCTTTAGTGTCTGCAAACTTTTTATTAACTGCTTTTAAATCTGCAGCATTGTAACTTTCATCAATTAGTTTTGAGAAATCTGTTACAAAGCCATTCACTAATGCATCGAATTCTTTATTAAAATCAGCAACTTTTGAAGTATCAATCATTGGTAAAATTTGTTCTTTTACGCCATCAATATTGGTTTTCATTCCCATATTATCAACGAACGTTTTAGCATCTTGTGTTTGAGCGAAACCCGTTTGCACTGCAAAGATCATGATTGCGCCGTAAATAAACTTTTTCATAATTTTTTATTTAAAATAGACATCTAAATTACAATTATTTTTCATTTTAATGTTATTGATTAACATTATTACAACAAAAATCGAGGTTTATTAAACCTCGATTTTATAATTATTGCATGTACTTCATTATGATTGGTTGCAATTCAGACATTCCCCACGATTGACCAATTTGAAGTAAATCTTTGGTAATTTTAGGAGTAGTTTCTTGAATTTTCTTTCCAACAGGTGAATTGTAAAATTCATTCATTTTCTTGATATCTTCATGCGTGTAGAATTTCATTAATGATTCTGCCATCTTATCGTATAAACTTGGCAATTTTTCTTGAAGTTCTTTATTAAATGCCGTACGATCTTCAGCAGACATTTGATCTAAAAGAGGTTCTAAAACTGTTGTCATTTGTGATGCTGAACCTGATAATTTAATGTAATTTACTACATCCTTCTTAAAATCTGCTGATTGTGCCGATACAAACTGTACCGATAACAACATTGTTGCAGCTATAAATAAATTTTTCATGTGCTGTATTTTATAAATTAAAGTTAATTCCTTGTGCCAATGGCAATTCAGTACCGTAATTAATGGTGTTTGTTTGACGGCGCATATACACTTTCCAAGCATCAGAACCAGATTCACGTCCGCCGCCTGTTTCTTTTTCACCACCAAAAGCTCCACCAATTTCTGCACCCGATGTACCAATGTTCACGTTTGCAATACCACAGTCAGATCCAGCTTGCGATAAAAACAATTCTGCTTCACGTAAATTATTTGTAAAAATTGCCGAAGATAATCCTTGCGGAACATTATTCTGCATATCAATAGCTTCTTCAATTGTACTGTATTTCATTACATATAAAATTGGTGCAAAAGTTTCTTCCTGAACAATTTCGAAATCGTTTTTAGCTTCAATAATACATGGTTTTACGTAACAACCACTTTCGTAACCAGCACCTTCAACTACACCTCCATCAACAACTATTTTACCGCCTTCGGTTTTTGCTTTTTCAATTGCTTTTAAATAATCTTCAACAGCTTTTGTATCGATAAGCGGACCAACGTGATTTGCAGCGTCCAATGGATCGCCAATTCTCAACTGTCCGTAAGCATTTTTCAATGTTTCAATTGTTTTGTCGTACACACTTTCATGCACAATTAAACGACGGGTTGATGTACAACGTTGACCGGCAGTTCCTACTGCTCCGAAAACTGCACCAACCAATACCATACTTAAATCTGAATGTTCTGATACAATAATGGCGTTGTTTCCACCCAATTCTAAAATAGTTTTCCCAAAACGTTCTGCAACTGTTTTTGATACGTGACGACCAATACGTGTTGATCCTGTAAAAGAAACCAACGGTACGCGTTTGTCGTTGTTCATTAAATCTCCCGAAGCATTTCCTGTAACTAAACAGCTAACACCTTCTGGTACATTGTTTTTTTCGAATACTTTAGAAATGATATTTTGACATGCAATAGCACATAATGGTGTTTTTGAACTTGGTTTCCAAACACAAACATCACCACAAACCCAAGCCAAAGCAGCATTCCAAGCCCAGACAGCTACCGGGAAGTTAAATGCAGAAATAATTCCTACAATTCCAAGCGGATGATACTGCTCATACATGCGGTGCATTGGTCGTTCTGAATGCATTGTTAAACCGTATAACTGGCGAGATAAACCTACCGCGAAGTCACAGATATCGATCATTTCCTGAACCTCTCCTAAACCTTCTTGTAAGCTTTTACCCATTTCGTACGAAACCAATTTACCTAAAGCATCTTTGTTTTCGCGTAATGCATCACCAACCTGACGTACAATTTCGCCACGTTTTGGTGCAGGGACTAATCTCCATTCTTTAAAAGCTTTTTCGGCAGTACTCATTACTTTTTCGTAATCACTGTTTGATGATGTTTGAACCGTACCGATTAACGAACCGTTTACCGGTGTGTATGATGAAATCTCTGATCCGTTTGCAAACCACTGTGTTCCTGTTGATGAACCCAGGTTTGTATTGTTTAAGCCTAATTGCGATAAAATTGTTTTCATTGCTTTTTTATGATAATATTTTGTTTTTATATATTTTTTGTAAGATGCTGAAATTGTATAAATTAACCAATAAAGCGATTGTCTGCTTCCATAACCGTTCCGCATTTTTTGCAGGTACGCAAATCTTCCGAAGAATAGAAATGTCTAAAATGAGGCAGAAAATCGGTTTCGATATTTTCTAACGGAAAATATACTTCGTATAGTTTCTCGTTACAGTTTTCGCAGAACCAAAGCAATCCATCTTTAGCATCAGCATTAGCGCGTTTCATTTCAACAACCAAGCCAACCGATCCTTCTGTTCTAATTGGCGAATGCGGTGTTTGAGCTGGTAAAAGAAATACATCGCCAGCATTCAACTGCATTACTTCCTTACCATTTTCGGTTTGAACTGCTACTGAAATACTTCCTTCTAACTGAAAAAAGAACTCGTCGGTTTCGTTGTAATGATAATCTTTACGGGCATTTGGTCCGCCTACAACCATTACAATAAAATCGCCCGATTCCGTGTAAATATTCTTGTTGCCAACAGGCGGTTTTAGTAACCCTCTGTTTTCATCGATCCAATTTTTTAAATTAAAAGGTTTCTTCATTTCCATAATTATTTAGCGCTTAACCACGATTGCGGGTTGTTGTAATCACTGTTTTTGGTAATAAGGAATTTTAAAACCGATACACCTTCAAAATTGGTTCCAACGGTTCCAATTTTTTGTTTGGTTGATACTTTTTGTCCTTTTGATACACTTACCGATGCCAGATTTTGATACACCGAAATATATTCTCCATGACGAATGAATACCGTGCGCGAATTTCCGATTACCTGAACCTGTGAAACTTCACCCTCAAATACACTGCGAACAGTAGATCCTTTTTCGGTGCTGATTTCAATTCCGTGGTTTTCGTATTCAATATCGTATTCCGGATGTTTAACCGTTCCGTAACGCGATGAAATATATCCTTTTTCAACCGGCCAAGGCAAACGTCCGCGATTATTGCTAAAACTTGTTGCCAAAGCTTTTTCTTCAGGCGTCATATCAAATTTACCGGCAGCGCTTGTTGTTGTAACCGTTGGTTTTGATGTTGTTTTGGTACCCGATTTTGCGTTTCTAGCTTCCTCTTCGCGTTTTCTTCGCGCTTCTTCTTCACGACGCTTACGGTTTTCTTCTTCAATTATCTTTTTAATAATCGCTTTAATCTGCTGGTCGATCTTTTTGGTTTCCTGCTGTTTGGTCTTAATTTGAGAGCTGAATTTTTTGCTGTCTTTTTTAACCAAGCTCATTAATTCGGTTTGTTTGCCTTTTTCAACCTCTAATTCTTTACGCTGGCTTTGTTGATCGTTTTCAACCTTTTGCTGTTTGTTTTTCTGCGATTCCATGTGGGCAGAAATGCGTTCTAATTCTTCAAATTTTGATCGAATTTCATCACCTTGAGATTTACGGTATTTCGCATATTGCTTAATATACTGCATACGTTTGTAGGCTTGCAAGAAGTTGTTACTCGATAAAATGAACATAATTCTGTTTTGTTCCGATCGAGATTTGTACGATTTTACGATGGTTTTAGCATAATCATCTTTTAAAACACCTAATTCGCGTCTTAATTTGTTTGATGCCAGTGTGTTTACGTAAATATCGTTAGATAAAGTTCGTATCTGTTTTTGCGAATTATTGATTAATTCGGTTTGAAGTTTTATTTTCTTGTTTTGCTCGTTTAATTCTGCCAAAATATTGCGTTCCTGCTTTTTATTGGTGTTAAGCAAGGTTTGAAATTCTTTGATTTCTTTTAAAATCTCGGCTTTACGCTCTTCCAGCTTACGTTGTTGTGCTTCGTAATCTTGTTGCGCGAATGTATTAACGGAAAATAATAATAGTATGATTGATAAAATGCGATGCATTACTTTGAATTTTGTTCAAAAATAACTAAATTTTTATTGCTTTGGAACCACTTGGTATTTTATATTTAAAATCAACTGATTGATTTACCGAAACTTTTTTGTAATCGATCCTGATTTGTACATCGTCTTTGCGCATTGCGTGAATTTTTATTTCTTTAGGGAGATAGATGTTCTCGCTTGACTGATACGACGGATATTGAATAACCAGTTTATCGGCAACGTTATCTTCGGTAACTTCTGTTGATGACACCTGATTTTTAGATCCTAAAACCAAACGCATTAAGAATTGGTTCAGTCTTAACTCTAATTCATTGCTTTTTATTTTTTGATAATCGTTGGTGTTTAAATCGTAAAAAGCCTTACCTAACAACAAGTTTTCAACGTTTTCGTAAGTTACTTCGGTTCCTAAAAAGTCTTTAATAAATTTATAGTTGCCATCGTAATGTGTACCGTTCACAATTTCGTAATAGCTTGCTCGTTCTGGAGTTAAATAAACCTTGGCACCTGTAATTCCGAACATTTTTACAGAAATTAAGATCTGCTTGTTTTTTTCTATTTTGATATCCGCTCGTGGCGACTGATCCATGTTTTTATCTTTATAATCAACATCGGCAGTAATGCTTAACGTATTAAAATCGTTAAACAAGGCATAATGATTAATGGCGATTTCGGTAACAGCTTTCTTATTTGCTTTTTTTGAAGTGTTTTCGGGTTTTGGTTCTACGATAATAGTTTCTGCAGTATTTTCGGTTTGATTTTCCGGCGCAGACGTATTTTTCTTTGACGATTTACAGGAAACCGCAAAAAGAGCAATACTTAATATGATAAAAAATTGTTTCATTCTTGAAATTAAAACTATAAAGAAACAAAAAAATCCGCGAACACGGATTTTTTTATGATTATTCTAACACACTGTAATCGCCTATACTTATGTTGGTAAACTTACCGTTAAAGCTTGCAAAATTACCAATCATTGCATTGTCTAAATCGGCATTTTTTACGGTGGCGTTGGTTTGTATCAGACTGTTTTTAATCGTAGCGTTTTCAACTTTAGAATTATCGCCCAAAGAAACATTTGGCCCCACCGTTGCGTTTTTAAGCACTACATTCTCGCCAATATAACACGGCGGGATAATGGTAGAATTTTCTAAAACAGCTGTTGATGCTACAAGGTTTTCATTATCGATATGTAAAAAGTTCAACATACGGTTATTGGTATCAACCGTTACGTTTTTGTTTCCGCAATCCATCCATTCATCAACTTTACCCGGAACAAAACGCAAACCTTTCTGTTTCATGTTTTCCAACGCATCGGTTAACTGATACTCGCCGCCTTTTTCAATTTTATTATCTAAAAGATATTCTAATTCGCTTCGTAAATTTTCGGCAGATTTAAAGAAATAAATTCCAATAATTGCTAAATCAGAAACAAATTCTGTCGGTTTTTCAACAAAATCAACAATCTCGTTTTTATCGTTCAATTGAACTACTCCAAACGCCGATGGATCTTCTACAGCTTTAACCCAGATAACAGAATCGGCTGAAGCATCTAATGTAAAATCGGCACGGAACAAAGTATCAGCATAAGCAACCACAATTGGTCCTTGCATACTTTCTTTAGCACACAAAATGGCATGCGCTGTTCCCAATGCTTCGTTTTGATAACAAATAGTTCCTTTACCTCCCAATTTTTCTGCAATAGCAACTAAATCTTTCTCTACGTTTTTACCGAAACTTTCGTGAATAATGAATGCAATTTCATCGATTGGTTGATTAATTACTTTAGCAATATCTTCTACCAAACGGTGAACGATCGGTTTACCTGCAATTGGAATTAATGGTTTTGGAGTTGTTAATGTATGTGGACGCAAGCGTGAACCACGACCTGCCATTGGTACGATTATTTTCATTTTCTTTTTTCTGATTTTATTTTACACCGGTGCTGCCAAATCCGCCTGCACCGCGTTCTGTTGTTGATAATTCTTCTGCTTCAACCCATTCGGCACGTTCGTGCTTTGCAATCACCATTTGTGCAATGCGTTCGCCGTTTTCTACCACAAAGGTTTCTTTTGATAAGTTAGCTAAAATAACACCGACTTCGCCACGGTAATCAGCATCGATTGTTCCGGGTGAATTTAAACAGGTGATTCCTTTTTTTAATGCCAAACCACTGCGCGGACGCACTTGTGCTTCGTAACCAATTGGCAATTCCATGAACAAACCTGTTGGTATCAATGCACGCTCCATAGGCTCGATAACGATTGGCTGTGTTAGGTTTGCACGCAGATCCATACCTGCCGAAGCAATAGTTTCGTAGCTTGGCAAAGCATGTTGCGATTTGTTGATAATATTTATTTTCATTTTTTTAAAACAGATTTTAATATGCGTTGAATCATTACTTTTTCGTTGTAATAAATCAATGCTACGAATATAAGAATGAATGTTATTCCAACGAAATAATTCTCTCTGAAATTGTAAAAGTATCCAAAAGAAAACAAAACGGCAGTTCCTAAATAAAGCGCAATTGCTTTTTTATCATAAGGAATTGGATACGATTTTTGCCCCAACACAAACGAAATAAGCATCATTGTTGCATACGCTGCTAATGTTGTTATGGCAGATCCGATTAAACCGATTTTTGGAATTAAGATGTAATTTAAAACTACTGTTACAATTGCTCCGAAAACCGAAATATATGCTCCGATTTTTGTTTTGTCTTGAATTTTGTACCAAACTGATAAATTAGTGTAAATACCCAACATAAGGTTTGCTAAAATAATGTATGGAACAATTTCCATTGCAATCCAATACTTTTGTTCGGGTATATAAAATGGTTTAATAAAATCGGCAAGAACTACAATGATCAACATAGCCAAGCTTCCAAAAATAATAAAGTATTTTGTTATTGTAGCATATTTTACAGGTGCATCATCGTTTTTGGCATAACTAAAAAAGAAAGGTTCAATTCCCATAGAATAGGCTGTTCTAAATAAAACCATAAAAACACCAATTTTATAGATGGCACCATAACTTGCCAAACCAAGCCCTTTAAAACTTTCGGGCAGTAATTCTTTTAAAAAAACTTTATCAAATGTTTCATTCACTACAAAAGCCAAACCTGCAATCATTACCGGAAAACTGTAGATAATCATATCCTTCCATAAAACTTTATTGAATTTTGGATTTAAATTTCGATAATAGTTAGAAAGCAGTATTAAAACTAAAGCACTTGCGATTAAGTTTGAAATAAACAGATAACCTACTTCAAAATGAGGAATAAAATAATTTGATATTTCACTTGCCGGATTTTGCTCTAAATAAGTAGGAATTAAATATAATAAAACAATTGAAATACCTGCGTTAACAGCAACATTCAAAATTTTTAAAAAGCTGTATTTTATCGGTCGTTGCTGGGCTCTTAATACTGCAAACGGAATTACAACCAAGGTATCTAAAACCAAAATCCAGATAAGAAAACTAACAACAATTGGCGGAATTCCAAAGTAAGCATCTATAATATCTTTAAAAAGATAAATCCCTCCTAAAAAAATAGCACAAACGGCAATTAAAAACCACAAAGTGTTATTAATAACCTCGTTTTTATTTTCTTGTTTGTTATAAAAGCGAAAAAAAGCCGTTTCCATTCCAAAAGAAAGTACCACATTGAAAAACATCATCCACGAAAAAATTAACGTGTAGTCTGAATATGCTCCAACAGGCAGCCATTTAGTATGAAACGGTGTCATGAAAAAACCAATCATTTTAGGAACAACCGTAGCTATTCCGTAGATTAAAGTGGTTTTAAACAGATTTTTATAAACGCTCAAAATAATTAATTTTTAAAGTAAAGTGGGTTTAAAAAACGTTCTACTTGTTGTTTAGGCAGTTTTATTATGGTTGATCCTTGTACATACGGCGCAATTTCGTACGTATTGTAATATAAAATCCATTCGTTTGTGGTTTCGTAAAAGTTTTCGGGCAATTTAAACTGATTTTTTTCAAAAGTAAATCCGGCATCGTTCAAACTGCTTGAAATATTCAATTGCTTTTTAAATTCGGTTTCTGCATACTGTTTAAATCCTTCAAAATTGATGAACAGATCTTTGGTCGGAATGGTATCTCCCGTTGATAAATCAAACAAAAAAACCTTTGAAGCCTGCATTCCGTGTGCACCGCCCGTAAAAATATAATAATCCCAAACTACCTGATAAACTTTAGGCGATACCTCTTTATGGTTTACCTTAAAATTGGCTTCCCAAGCAACAGCATGATCCGGATAGGTTCTGTAAACTTCGTTATAATTATGAATAAAATTTAATGCCAGTGTATCGTACGAACTGGTTTTTTTATCGTTTTGAAGAGCTACAATGCTTTGAACAAACTTAAAAAAACGATTGTTCATAGATTTTGAAACCGCGTCGTTACCCGATACAAATGGAATTTCAAAATGAACATACGTGCAATTGCCCGCCGTACAGTCCAAATCCGATTTAAGATCGTAGGTTTTAGTAGTAATCTGCAACGGAATTTCCTTCTTACAGCTTACAAAACCTACTGATAAACAAATAAATAGTAAATATTTTATCATTAAAAACAGTGCCTCTAATTTTAAGCAAATCTATAAATTTTAGTCGGTTTTAAGTGGTATCTTTGCTCATATTTTTTAAAGTCTAAAAATTATGAAATTCAACACCAAAGTTATACACGGCGGGCAGCATCACGACCCATCGACAGGTGCGGTAATGCCGCCGGTTTATCATACATCAACCTTTGCACAAACAAGTCCGGGCGTCCATACTGGATACGAATACAGCCGTGCCGACAATCCTACACGTACTGCTTTAGAGCATGCTTTAGAAAGTATTGAAAACGGCGCGCGCGGTTTGGCATTTTCGTCTGGTTTGGCTGCCATTGATTGCGTTATGCGCTTGTTGAAACCGAACGATGAAGTAATTGCGATGGACGATTTATATGGTGGAACGTATAGATTATTTACTCGATTTTATCAGGATTTAGGTATTAAGTTTCATTTTATCGATATGAACGATTTAGAGTTGTTTCAATCGAAGATTAACGATAAAACTAAATTAGTTTGGATTGAAACACCAACAAATCCGTTAATGAAACTGGCAGATATCGAAGCGATTGCAACCATTACCAAAAAGCACAATTTATTATTTGCGGTTGATAATACATTTGCAACTCCGTATTTACAAAAACCGTTAGATTTGGGTGCTGATATCGTTATGCATTCTGCTACAAAATATTTAGGCGGACATTCAGATGTCATTGCCGGAGCCTTGATTATTAAAGACGAAGAATTAGGAAAACAACTTCATTTTACACAATTTGCAACGGGTGCAACTTTGGGACCGCAAGAATGTTTCTTGGTTTTGCGCGGAATTAAAACCTTGCATTTACGTGTGGAACGTCATTGTTTTAATGGACAAAAAGTAGCGGAGTTTTTAGAGCAACATCCGCTAATTGATAAAGTGTTGTATCCTGGTTTGGCATCGCATCCGCAACATGATTTGGCTAAAAAGCAAATGCCTAAAGGTTTTGGCGGAATGGTTTCACTTACGTTTAAATCGGGTACAAAAGCCGATGCTATTTCGTTTTTAGAGAAATTAAAAGTGTTTACTTTGGCAGAATCGTTAGGTGGAGTTGAATCGTTAGCGAATCATCCGGCGTTGATGACACATGCATCAATCCCAGCTGAAAAACGTGCAGAAATCGGCGTTACCGACGATATGGTGCGTTTAAGCGTTGGTGTAGAAGATATTGAAGATTTAATTGCCGATATTGAACAGGCGTTGAAATAAAAACAAACAGAATAAAAAGTCATTTCTTTAGAAATGACTTTTTTAATTTCATAGCGTTACATATCTCAATTTATACTATTTTTATAAAAAAAACGTTTCAATCTTTGAAATCAAGTCCGTATGAAATTCTATTATCAATTATTTTTCTTTTTAGTATCGTTTGTTTCAGTAGCACAAACAAGCCAGTTGTGGAAAGGTTACTATTCGTATCAGGAAACAAAAGCCATTGAAAAAGACGATCAAAACATATACGTTGCAACAGATAACAGCGTTTTTGCCTATAACGAGTATAGTAAAGAAACCGAGATTTTTAATACCGTTAGTGGCTTAAAAATCAATGGAATTAATGCTCTTGGTTATGCCAAAGATTATAAAAAGTTAGTTATAGGAAGCAACAATGGTAAAGTAGCGATTATTGACTTGGCTGCGGATAAAATTTATCATTTAAACGATATTTTTTCTAAAACCAACATTCCAGACAATCAAAAGAAAATCAATAAAATAGTTATTCATGCCGGTTTTGCCTATCTGGCTACGGGTTACGGTATAACAACGGTTCGGTTAAACGACAATCATTTTGGCGATACCTTTTATGTAGCAGTTGGTGGCGAAATGGCGAACGTAAAAACAATGGCTATTTTTAATAATCAGGTGTATGCTGCGGTTGAAAACGAAGGAATTAAAAAAGCATCGATCAACAGTAATTTGATCGATTATAACAATTGGCAGGTTATTGATTTTGGTAATTGGATTGAATTGGCAACTTTTTCAAACAAATTAATCGGTGTTAAGGACGATTTATCTTTAAATACGATCTCTGCAACAAATCAGATTGATAATGTAGGTGATGTTTGGGGTGGTTTTTTAAAATTTAGTATTTCGGGCGATGTTTTAATTGAAATTACTAGAGAAGCGGCTCGTTTACGAGCTACAGATTTATCGGTTTACAACGATTTTATCTACTCATTTGATGAAAAAGGTGGTGTAAGTGATGCTACATTTTCTAACGGAAATTATTATTTGGCATCCAATAAAAACGGTGGTTTAAAAGTGCCTTTAGAAAATAAAGAAAATATCGAAGTTATTTCACCAAGCGGTCCGTTAAGTAACAATATCTCGTCGGCAGTTATAAACAAAAAAGATTTATGGTTAACTTTTGGAGGGTATGGAGTTGCTATGGATCCTTATCAGCCAAATGGGTTAACAAAATATGGTATTAGTACCTACAAAAATATGCAGTCGTGGCAACATATTTCAAATCAAGAATTAAACGGATTACAATCAACAGTAAATATCAGTTTCAATCCTCAAAAACCCAACTTCGCGTATTTAAGTACTTTTAACGACGGATTGGGAATTTTCGATCTAAACCAAAAGGAACTGGCTGTTTACGACGATACAAATACTGATGTTTTTACACCTATTATCCCAACCGACTTACGTATTTATGGAGTAGCTTTTGACAGAAACGGAACAGGTTGGATGACAAATACGGCAGGTGCAGATCCCGCTTTGATTTCTATAAATACAAACATTCAGTTTAATAAATACATATCAAATATTCTTGAAAGCAATAATACTGAAAGTGATGCGTATTTACTGCCAGTGATCGATAAAAACAATACCAAATGGTTTGCCAGCCGTTTAAGTGGTTTGTTTGCTTTTAACGAAACACGCAACAATAAGGCAATGAAAATTGGCACAAATAATGGTTTGCCTAGTGTAGGTGTACGATCTATTGCAATAGATTATAAAAATGCATTGTGGATTGGTACAGCAAAAGGACTAAGAGTTATTAGAAACATAGATCAATTTTTAACCAGCACGCAGTTAACAGCAACTAATATCATTATTGAAGAAGAAGGCAAGGCGCAGGAATTGTTCTATGAACAGGAAATTTTAAATATTACGATTGATGGATCGAACAATAAATGGGTTTCTATAGCAGAATCAGGAGTGTTTTTAATTTCTGACAGAGATGAAACTATTTATAATTTTACAACATCTAATTCTCCTCTGCCAAGTAACGATGTTACTGCTGTAACTATCGATGGATCTACTGGAGAGGTGTATTTTGTAACACGTGAAGGTATGGTGTCTTTTAAAAACTTTGCAACAACACCTACAGCAGATTTAGACAATATTAAAGTGTATCCAAACCCTGTGAAGCCTGGTTTTTCGGGAGATGTAAAAATCAGCGGATTGGTTAGCGATGCTACTGTAAAAATTACCGATATCGCAGGAAATCTGGTTCACGAAACCAAATCGTTAGGTGGAACGGTAACTTGGAACACGCTTTCTTTTTCTGGAACGAAAGTGCCATCTGGTGTATATATGATCTTTATTACATCGGCAGACGGCGAATTAGACGCAGTTAAAAAAGTGATGATTATTCGTTAATGCAGATTAAAACCGAAGCTATTGTTTTAAGTGCCTTGCGTTATCAGGAAAAAAGTCTGATTGTTAAATGTTTTACGCAACATTTCGGCTTGAAAACCTATTTTGTACGCAATGCTTTTTCGGCAAAAAACAAAGGATTAAACAGCGCGTATTTTCAACCGTTGAATCAGTTGTCTATTGATGCGACACATAAAAATAAAGGTTCGTTAGAGTATATTAACGAACTGAAGCTGTCTTATCCGTATCAGACTATTTCGTTGGAATTTTACAAAAACAGCGTCAGCATTTTTATTGCTGAAGTTTTAAGTCACAGCATAAAAGAAGAACAGCCAAACAGTGATTTGTTTCTGTTTTTAAAAACCACTTTGGTTTGGTTCGATGAACATTCTTTTTCGCCCGATTTTCATTTGTGGATTTTAATAAACCTTACTAAATATTTGGGTTTTTATCCTGATGATTCCGATAAAAATTCGATATATTTCAATCCGCACGAAGGTAGTTTTACCATGCATTATACTCCAAACTGTTTTAATGATGAAGAAACAGCTTTATTCCGAAAATTGTTCGATCTTTCTGTAAACGAAAAGCAAACACAGTTAACCTATATTCAACGAAGGACACTTTTAAAACTGTTGCTGGCTTATTATGAAATACATATTCTAGGATTTAAACAGGTTAAGTCAATAGAAATTTTGTCAGAACTTTTTTAAATTACTTAGCTAAACTATTGTATATATCACAATCAATCTCTGTGTTAATATTGTTTAGAAAATTTAATATATTAAGGTTGAAATGTAATGCAGGATTATCTGTTCCTAGATAAATTACAATTTGTATGGAAAACTGAAATTCAGGATAAAAGTTCTGTAAATTGATAAATTCTTTCCGACGATCTATTAATTTAGAAATTAATTTTTCGATCTCTAAAGAGTAATCAGCATTTATCAATTTTCCTGACGAATATATCCAACTTGTACACTTTGGAATAATTCCTTTTACAAACATTTTATCAAATGTTGTAGGTTTTATTGATAAATATTGATTAAAAATGTCAATATCAATATCAGGATTTTCAGTTTTTATAACAAAATAAATTTCTCCTTCTGTCTTCATTTTAGTTAAATTTCATTTTAATCTATTTCACAACAACCGTTTGAATATTCGCAAATTCATACAAAGCAAAATGTGACAATTCTCGTCCGTAACCGGAATTTTTAATACCGCCAAAAGGCAAATGTGGATCCGATACAATCATTTCGTTAATGAACAAAGCACCTTCATCAAACAAATGTAAATAAGTATCTAATTGTTGCGGATCATTAGTAAAAATACTTGCACCCAATCCAAAGTTTGATTTGTTGCTTAATTCAATCGCTTCGTCAATGGTTTTAAAAGGCATGATTGCAGCCAACGGACCAAAAGTTTCCTCGGCAAAAATAGGCATATCAACCGTAACATTTGTAACCAAAGTAGGTTCAAAAAATGCTCCGTTATGTTTACCGCCCGCAATGATTGTTGCACCTTTTGCTACACTTTTTTCCAATTGATGTTCTAATTCTATCGCTAAATCTTCTCGCGCCATCGCTCCGAAAGTAACCGTTTCATCGTATTTATCGCCTAGAATCAAAGTGTTTAATTTCTGTTTGAACAAATCTATAAACTGTGCATACACATCCTCCTGAATCAGAAATCGTTTCGATGCAATACAGCTTTGTCCGGCATTCTGCATGCGTGCGCTAACTGCTTTTTCGGCAGCGTAGTTTAAATCGGCATCATTCAAAACAATAAACGCATTGCTTCCACCTAATTCTAATACACATTTTTTAAGATGTTTTCCTGCCGTTTCTGCAACCGATCTTCCTGCGTTTTCGCTTCCTGTTAATGAAACCGCTTTAATAATTGGATTAGCAATTACATTGGCAACTTCGCTGCTTTTTATAGAAAGATCTTTGTAAATTGGGAAATCAATGGTATCAACATTAAAAACATCTTCCAATGCTTTGGCACTTAAAGGTACGTTGCTTGCGTGTTTCACCACAAATACGTTTCCGGTAAGTAAACTTGGAATTACAAAACGAAACACCTGCCAAAAAGGAAAATTCCAAGGCATAACACCCAATAATACACCCAACGGACGAAACGTAATATAACTTTTACTCCAACCAGTTTTTACTTCCTGATTTTCTAAAAACTTTGCTGCATTTTCTATGTAATAATCGCACAAGTAAGCACATTTCTCCACCTCGGCAATTGCTAGTTTTATTGGCTTGTTCATGTCGGTTGTAATTGCGTCTGCATAATCGCGTTTGTTTTGAAGCAACTTTTCTTTGATATCTTTTAAAACCGAAATTCGGTCATCCAGAGAAAAATCGCGCCATTTTAAAAAACTCGATTGCATAGTTTCTATAATTACGGAGGTGCTGTCTTGTGCCATAGAAATTTGTTTTTATAAAGTTATTAAATAAAAATGGTAAGCCGAAACTTACCAAAATTTAATACTGTAACACATTTTTTTTATCAACCCAGCCAATGGTATCGTTTTGCAGCTGAATTTTTATCCATTGATTGGTTTCTTCCTGTATAAATCCTTTTTCGCCTTCGTTCAACGTCGCGGTTATTTTAGCAACTGATCTTGGCTCGTTCATTAGCGAAACATCGCTATCTTTTACAATCACATAATTGTTCATCAACAAATAATCGGACTGGTTTTTAGATATAAAATAACTTCCGATACTAATTACCAACGTAAAAATACTCAACGTAAAAAGCGCTTTCTTAGCAGTTGCATTACTATTTAAACGATAAATCACAAGAACAATAACCGTTAAAAACATACTAGCAATTGCCAGGTAAGCCCACGCATTTGGTTTTAGAAAATTAAAAACGCTGTACAACATTTGCTGTTGCGGAATTGGCAAATTACCTTTTGTAACTTTGGTTTTAAGCTTTTCGGCAAAATTCAGGTTGATGCGTGCAGGCTCATAATCTGGTTGCAATTTCAACGCTTTTTCCAAATGATAAATACTTAAACTCGTATTCTGCAAACGTAAATAAGCGGTTCCTAAATTGTAATGCAACGTAGCGTTTAAAGAATCTGTCTTAACTAATTTTTCAAAAACTTGTGTCGATGCTGCGTAATCTTTCTCGTTAAAAGCGTTTATTCCTTTGGTAAAAAGCGCATCGTTATTTTCTTGAGCTTGTAAACCCAACGAAAAGCAAAAACTTAAAAAAAGTATCAGTAACTGTTTCATATTACTTTTTTATTTGTTTATCGATTGAATTGATCAACTGGACCGCCAAATCGTAATCGTTCTGCATGGTTTGAATATCCATTTGAGCGTATCGAGCCATTTCACACGTTGTTTTTATCGATATAAATGTAGAAATATCCTCACTGTTAATCTGGTTGTTCTGCAACAGTTCGGTAATGGTATCGTTACTCATTTCGGTAGTTTCAATTTTTAACTTCGCCTTTAAATAGTTGTGAAGGCATCGTTCCAACGCTTCGTAAAACGCTTCTTTGTTTCCGATTTGCGTTTTAGCTGCCGAAAGGTATTTTTTAGCTAGTTTGTTACTTGCTTTAAGTTTATTTCCGCTAACATCTCCTGCTTTTTTGTCGGATGCATTTTTAGCCAAAAATACAATTGGCAACAGTAATAAAGGCGCTAACCACCATGCATAAAACGATTTGTTCTGTGTAATGAAATTCCCGTTAAACCATTCAATGTTCTTATTCAGCGGCTGCATTTGCATTTTATCGCTAACCACTTCGGCTTTATTGTTCATAGAAGCGTTCGTAGGCAATTCCGGACCATCGGTCACTTCAATCGTTATAGGTTGCGACGTGATGGTTTTATAGGTTTTTGAAGCGGTATCAAAATACGAAAAAGTAATCGGTTCAATAGTATATGTACCTTTATACTGCGGAACAATTACATATTTTTCGGCTTTTGAACCTTCCATTCCTGCCGATATACTTTTATTTACACGGTTGATTTTTTCAGGATCGTACAATTCCAAAGCAGTTGGCGCAACCGGTTTTGGCAAGGTTAATAAATCTAAATTTCCTTTTCCTTGAACGGTTAAAATCAACTCTAAAGGTTCGTTTGCTTTTACCGATGTTTTGTTTGCCTGAACATTAAACTGATACGATCCCACTGCGCCAGTATAGCCCGCAGGTTGACTATCGAGCGGTAATTGTTTTATCTGAATTGTTTTTGTACCCGATGAATATACTTTTTTACGGATTCCTATTTCGGGCATTCCAAAAACATCCGCACGACCTGTATAGTATTGTTCGTCTAATTCTAGCTCTAAAGGATCAATTTTCAGAGTTCCGTCTTTTTGTGGTAGTAAAACAGCTTTTTGCAAGGCAAGGTAGCGGTAGCTTTTTCCGTTTAATGTTGCTCTTGTTACATTTTGCTGTTTTTGTTCGATCATGTGATTCCAAAAGTTCTGGTACTTCGGCATATTTTTCACCGCCATAGTATTAAATCCAGCCTGATCGCTTACATATAAACCATATTCAATGGTAACAGGTTCGTTAACATAGGCACTGGTTTTTGATACTTTTGCAACCAAATGAATGCCTTGCCCCATGTTTTTAGGAAGTTGTTGTTGTTGGCGTTGTCTACGCAACAATTCCTCTTCCATCTCGTCGAAAATAGCAAAAGGATCACGACGACGTTGCTGCTGACGCGGTTGTTCCTGAACAGCATCGCCAACTTTTATGGTAACTTGTTGCGATTTGTACTGCTTACCTTCAAACGTAGCCGAAGCCGATCCAATAACCAGATTTCCTTTCTTTTTAGGTTGAACAAAAAACGAAAAGCTTTTCTCCATACTTGTTTTTCCGTTTACCCAACTGTGGCTAACAGATTGCATAGGTCCGCCAACAACTTCAAATCCTTCAAACGAAGGTCGTTTAAAATCGTCGCCGTCATCGGTCATTGTAAAGCGAACTTCCAATACCTGATTAATTCCAATAGACTGACTGCTAACCTGGGTTTTAAGCTGAAACTGTGCCCAAGTAGCTACGCTTGTAAATAAAGCTAAAAACATATATATGAAATGTTTTGCGTACATAGTTTTACCAATCTTTTTGTGTTGGTGACGATACCGGTTTGCCTTTTTGTTCACGACCCTGAATACGTTCGCGAACGCCTTGTTCGTGATTGTCTAACGCTTTTAACATGTTTTCCATTTGCTGTTTAGACTGATTTTGTTTTTGTTGCTGCGGATTTGGTTTAGGCTGTTCTTTGTCTTTTTTATCTTTATCGCCTTGTCCGTCTTTATCTTGTTGATCTTTTTTATCCTGATCGCCTTTATCGTCTTTTTTATCTTTATTTTGATCGTTCTTGTCTTTCTGATCCTTGTTTTGATCGTCTTTTTTGTCCTGATCTTTTTTGTCTTTGTTTTGATCCTGATTTTTCTTGTTGTCTTTATTATCATTATTCTGATCAGGATTTTCTTTCTGCATTTTTTTTGCTAACGCATAATTGTAACGCGTTTTATTATCGTTCGGATTGTTTCGCAACGCATTTTTGTAAGCTTCAACGGCACTTCCGTAATCTTTCAATTTCATAAAAGCATTGCCCATGTTATGAAAAATCTGATGTTTTTCTTCTTTTGTTTTTGCTGATTTTATTGCAGTTTGATACGCCGAAACTGCTTCGTTCATAGACTGCATTTTGTAAATACTGTTTGCCTTGTTGTATTGTGCAGCAGTATTCTGTTTTTCTTTAGCCGATGCTTTGCGGTAGGTTTGCTCTGCTTTGGTGTAATTTTTCACACTAAAACTCTGGTTACCGTTCGCTAATTCCGATTTATATGATTGTGCCTGAACAGCATTCAGCATAACTAGTTGTACTAATATGATATACCAAAAGTGTTTCATGTTATTTCTCGTTAAATAAATTAATTTTCTTTGCCCATGCAGTGCGGCGTTCCAACACCAAACTATCAATAATCAATAGCAATAAAGCCAAACCGACAAACCATTGAAACTGCGATTGAAAATCGGCAATTTGCTGTGATTCAAAATCGGTTTTTTCTATTTTTTGTAATGTTTGATCTACCAATTGCAACACCTCATCAGTTTTACTTCCGTAAATAAAAACGCCGCCAGTACTTTTTGCAATCTCCTTTAAAGTAGCATCGTTTAATTTGGTAACAACGGTAGATCCGTCGGTATCCTTCTTATAATCAATTGTTCTGCCGTTTTGTTTGATAGGAATTTGTCCGCCATCTGGTGTTCCAACTCCAACGGTAATAATCTTAATGCCTTTATCCTTCGCCATTGCAATAGCATCGCTGATTCCTTCGCCGTGATCTTCTCCATCAGAAATCAAAATCATTACTTTACTGGTTTTTGGATCATCAAAATAATTGCTTCCAACTTCAATAGCTTCACGCAGTGCAGTTCCCATACTAGAAACCATATCGGTGTGCATATCCTGAATATACATTTTTGCCATGCTGTAATCGGTAGTAATTGGCAACATTGGGAAAGCCGATCCCGCATAACCTACAATTCCAATACGATCAGATGCCAGATTATTGATGATTTGCGATGCCAGTTGTTTTGATTTTCCCAAACGCGATGGCGCAATGTCTTCTGCCAGCATACTTTTAGAAACATCTATTGCAAACACAATATCAACACCTTGGCGCTTTACGGTTTCTATTCTTGTTCCGAATTTTGGATTTACCAATGTAATAATCAAAGCAAAAACCGTTACAGCCAGCAAAACCATTTTTATAAGCGGTTTGCTAGTGGTTGATGCTTCTGGAGCCAGACGTTTTAAATAATTACCAGAACCAAATTCGGCAATTTTCTTTTTTTTCCAAACGGTATTCCATAGGTAAACTGCTATTAATATTGGAATTAATAGTAGTAAATAGAAATAAAAAGGTGTATCTAATCCCCACATTTTACACGAATCCTTTAAATAATGTTTTTCTCGAAATAAATTCAACCAATAATAAAACCAATGCTAAAAGCACTAACGAACGAAATAATTCGGTACGTTGGACAAACTTTTGCTCATCGATTTTTGTTTTTTCCAGCTGATTAATTTCATCATAAATATTTTCTAATCGTTTGGTATCTGTTGCACGGAAATATTTACCGCCTGTTTTTTGAGCGATGATTTTCATCAGATTTTCATCAATTTCTACTTTCATGCGTTTGTATTCCAGTTCGCCGTTAGGTTTGACTGATACAGGTGTCTCTGCCATGCCGTTGGTACCAATACCAATTGTGTAAACTTTAATTTTAAACTCTTTGGCAATATCGGCAGCCATTTGCGGATCGATCAATCCGGAATTGTTCACACCATCGGTCATTAAAATAACCACTTTGCTTTTAGCCTTGCTGTCTTTTAAACGGTTAACCGCTGTTGCCAAACCAACGCCAATACCTGTTCCGTCTTGAATAATTCGGTCATATTTTATGTCAGCCAACTGATTCAACAACATGTTTTTATCGCTTGTTACAGGTGCTTTGGTGTATGCTTCGGCAGCATAAACTACAATTCCCAAACGGTCATCGGTACGTTCTTTAATAAAATCGGCAGCTACACTTTTTAAGGCTTCCAAACGATTTGGTTTTAAATCGCGTGAAAGCATCGAACCAGAAACGTCGGTAGCTAAAACAATATCAACTCCGTTTGTAATTTTAGATTTTGTGCTTTTATCAACCGTTTGTGGTCTAGCCAACGCTACAATTAACGCAGCGAATGCTATGGCACGCAATACAAAAAGCAATGGGTACATTTTTGTTAATAAGGTTTTACTGTTTTTAAAACCTTGTATGCTGCTTATTTTTACAGGAACTTTCTCGTTTTTTCTGTTAACGTACCAATACCAGCCCAATGGCAGTAAAAGTAATAACAACCAAAAAAACTGCGGATTTAAAAAGGTTATATTACTCATTTGGATTTGCTACATTTAATTGAATGGATTCAATAATTCGTTGATCTATTTTTGCTCCGTATTCATCACCTTCTTTATACAACACACTTACTTCTTGAATACCGTTTTGTTGAATAAAAACGTACATATCGTACTGCATTTTTATTGCTTCGCCCGATACAAAATTCTGCGCAACCAATGTTCCTGTGCCTCTAATTCCGCGAACACCGTTTTGGGTGAATTCTTCGGCATTGTAGGTAACATCTTTAGCACCGTATTGTTTTGCTGTTAGATCGAGTTTGTACTTCAGCATTTGATCTAAATTAATAGAATCGTTTGTTTGCGTTGCGGTTGTACCAACTGCGATTATCAATTGAGTTTTAAGGTTTGAATAGGCAAAAACGCTGGTTTGCGATTGCTGTTTTTCTTTGTCGGATTGTGGCATTTGAACACGCGTTAACGCTTCGGGCGTGCTTAAGATAACTGCCGGAAAACCATAATCAGACGTTACCCATTCACGTTCGTACAAGCTTTTGTTCGATGCAAAAATGCTCCATTCGTACCCCGAACGAACTGCCTGAACTATGTACACAATACAAGTAGCGAAAAGCAACAATGTTGTTACACCGATTGGTATCCACAAACGCATTTGCTGACGTTTCTTGAAACGACGTTCACGCAGTTTTACACGTTCGGACTGTTCTTCTGAAAAACGAGGAATGGCTTTATCAATAGAAACCGAAATAACTTCTGATGCTCTTCGATCTTGTTCGATCTCGTTCATCATTGGTTCCGATTTTGCAAATTTTACAAGATCGGCAGTTTGCAAAACGCGTTTTAAATCGTTAATCGATTCTTTGCTTAACTGTAATTTTTTAGATTGTATCGTTTGAAAAAGCATCTGAATAACTTCTGATGTAGTTGATTCCTTTGCCGGAATTTCAAAAACTTCTTCAATGTAATCCCTGATAACATCGGTCATTTCAGAATAATACGATTTTACATCACCGTTTAAAACCAATCGTTTAGAATCTAACAACTGTAATTTTTTGGTTACTCTTTCTAACGGAGTTTTGTATAAATCTTCTTCGGTTAAATTCTTATTCTGTATGCGTTTTATTATAAAATAGGCTGCCAAACCGGCTAAAAAGCAAAGTGCAATAGCAACCAGATATTTCCATAATTTATCGGTATCGGTTTCGCCGCCAATTTGTGCTTTAATATCGTGCATTGGCTGTTTCAACGTATCAACCGTAACATTGTTCACTTTTATGTTGAACAAATTGGTTTGATGATTTTTCCCGTCGATATAAACCGATAAACGCGGAACTACATAATCACCTTCATCAAACTGGGTTAAGGTGTATTTTTTGATCAGTTCCATGCGTTTTCCGTCTAAAACAGTATCGGTTTTAGATTGTTCTAACACTTCAAACGGACCAATATTCTGCTGGTTTGGAAAAACAACTTTGCTGCCTTCGTTAGCGGTTGCTTTAACGGTTAGGTTAAACGCCGAACCTATTTTTATTTGAGTTGAATCTACCGCCGATGTTACCTGAGCAAAACTTGCCAAAGTACATAAACTTAAAAATAACGCAACTACTAATTTGTTCATATTATCGTGCTTTAAAGTAAGCCAATAGTTTTTTAACGTAGCTGTCATCGGTAGCTGTTTTAATAACTCCGGCGCCGCTGCGTGTAAATGTTGTTGTAAAATAATCTTCTAATTCCTGGTAATGTTCGCGGTAGGCTTTGCGTACGTTGGCATCGCTTGTGTTTACGTATTGTGCTTCGTTTGTTTCGGCATCTTGCATTAAAACGTAACCAACATTGTTTAAATCTTGTTCGCGTTTATCGTACACTTTTATGCCGGTAACATCGTGGCGTTTGGCTGCAATGCGCAAAATACGATCGTAATCTTTCGTCATGAAATCAGACAGTACAAAAACAATTGCCTTCTTTTTCATTACTTTAGAAAGATACTCAAACGCCTGCCCAATATTGGTTTGATTGCTTTTTGGCTGAAAATTGATCAGTTCGCGAATGATTCTTAAAATATGCGATTTTCCTTTTTTAGGCGGAATAAACAGTTCGATCTGATCTGAAAATAAAATCAGACCAATTTTATCGTTGTTTGTAGTTGCCGAAAAAGCCAGTGTTGCGGCAATTTCTGTAACAATATCGCGTTTAAAATCGTTTGTAGAACCAAAATCCTGCGATCCGCTTACATCAATCATCAACATTAACGTTAACTCGCGTTCTTCTTCAAAAACCTTTACATAAGGTTCGCTGTAGCGCGCAGTAACATTCCAATCGATTGCACGAATATCGTCTCCGTACTGATACTGGCGAACTTCGGCAAACGACATTCCTTTTCCTTTGAAAGAGGTATGGTATTCGCCCGAAAAAATATGATCGCTTAACCTACGGGTTTTTATTTCGATTTTTCGAACCTTTTGTAAAATATCTTTTGTTTCCATTTTTTTGTTTAAGGTTTAAAGTTTTCTTTGTTTCAGGTTGCTGTAACTTGAAACATTAAACTTGAAACAAAATTTTATGGCACTTCAATTTCGTTAACAATCTTGTTTATGATGTCTACGCTGGTTACGTTATCGGCCTCGGCTTCGTAAGTAATTCCGATTCTGTGACGCAGTACATCTAAAACAACCGCACGTACATCTTCTGGAATTACATAACCACGACGGCGAATAAACGCATAACATTTTGCTGCCACAGCTAAATTGATAGATCCACGAGGCGATGCACCGTAGCTTATGTAAGGTTTTAAACTTTCTAGTTTGAATTGTTCCGGATAACGTGTTGCAAAGATGATATCTAAAATATATTTTTCGATTTTTTCATCCATATAAACCTCTTTCACGGTTTGTTGTGCACGAAGAATCTGTTCAATAGAAACCACAGAATTAATAGTTGGAACGGTTCCTGCTAAATTTTGACGGATTACCAAACGTTCTTCTTCTAACTTTGGATAATCAATCACTGTTTTAAGCATAAAACGGTCCATTTGTGCTTCCGGTAACGGATACGTTCCTTCTTGTTCCACAGGGTTTTGCGTAGCCATTACCAAAAATGGTTTTTGCAGTTTATGTGTAGTATCGCCAATGGTAACTTGTTTTTCCTGCATAGCCTCTAACAACGCCGACTGCACTTTTGCAGGGGCACGGTTAATTTCATCGGCTAAAATAAAATTAGCAAAAACAGGTCCTTTTTTAATACTAAAATCGTTAACCTTTACGTTATAAATCATAGTACCAACCACATCGGCAGGTAATAAATCGGGTGTAAACTGTATGCGGCTAAAAGATCCGTCCACAGCTTTTGCAAGTGTATTAATGGCTAATGTTTTAGCCAAACCTGGTACACCTTCCAGTAAAATATGCCCTTGCCCAAGCAAACCAATCAGTAGGCGATCAATCATGTGTTTTTGCCCCACAATTGCTTTGTTCATTTCGGCAGTAAGCAAATCAATAAATGCACTTTCACGTTCTATTTTATCGTTAATAGATCGAATGTCAGTCGTGGATGTTGTTGCTTCCATTATATTGTTTTCTCTATGTATTAATTTTCCTTACAAATTGATTAAAATTTATTTGCTTAACTTGTTAACAAATGGTTAAAATACACATTTGTATATTTGTTTTAAGTATGTATTATCATTTTCTTTTTATAATTTTAAGATAAATCTTTAATTGTGATAAACAAACGCCTTTTAATAAAGAATTTACTGGCTCACCATACCGAAAATAGCTTCTTTGATAAAAAGCAGCAGCTAAACTTACATACTTTAGAAGGAAAAGCCAAATTTTTAAAACATGTTTGTTCTTTATCTAATTCAAATCCTTACAATCAGTCTTTTATTTTGGTGGGAATTGAAGACGAGAAAAATACCATAATGGGTATTGATTTTTACGACGACAGTCATATTCAAAACCTATTGAACGCTTATTTGGAAAATCCGCCGCAGATTCAGTACGAGAACGTTATTTTTCCGCATTTGGAAAACGGAATGGTGGTTGGCTTGGTTACCATTTATCCCAAAAAAGGTAAATGTTACTTTAAAAAACGGATTTATACCGTAGACGAAGGTGCATCGTTTTCACGAATTGGCAGTATATCACATCCGGAATATCTATCGGTAAAAATTAACAACAGTGAAATTGTCGACAGTATTTTAAAGGCATCGGTTACCAATTTGCAGAGTACTATTGACAGTGTGCTACATTTTGTTACAAAAAAGCATCCTGACATGAAGCCGAAATATCATGTTTTTAAAGAATATTTTACGCTTTGTTGGGCAGGTATCGAAAAAGTAAAAAAAGGCGAAGTTTATTTATCTCGGGTTGATATCGAGCTGATCAACGAACAGGTTAAAATATTTTATTCGGCACTCGATGAGGTTTCGATCACTTATAACGAAAACGAATTTATAATTACCGAATACGTGAAAATAGGTTTCCGTAAAAATAACCGATACATTCCGTTCAGCATGCAGAAAATTATCTTTAGCGATTCTATGACGTATCAAATTACATCGGAAATTATTTTTGAAACGCCCGAAATAGACAAGCGCCACCTATATCATCTGTACAATTACTACACGCTTATTTTAAACAAACTTTTGCAACACAAACGCCTGGGCTTAACAGAACAAAACGATCTGCAAAACCTTTGTTATTCGCTTATGTTATGTTATCTTCACGGTTTCAAGAAAGCCAAAGAAGTACTTATTAATCATAAAGAGGTCTTTAAAAATTACAAACAACCTTTTTTATACACCTCTTTTAAAGAAGTAATGCGCATTCTTCGAAAATTAAAATACGAAACACAAAATGAGTAATACATTTGTAATTGGCGATATTCACGGAGGCTTAAAAGCATTGCAACAGGTTATAAACCGTGCAAATGTAACCACCAATGACAAGCTGATTTTTTTAGGCGATTATGTTGATGGATGGAGCGAAACACCTGCTGTTTTAGATTTTTTGATTGATTTATCTACAACCTATTCCTGTGTTTTTATGCAGGGAAATCACGAAGAAATGCTTATAAAATGGTTGAAGAAGGAAGACGATAACGAACTTTGGCGTTTTCATGGTGGCGAAGCTACGGTACAGGCATATCAGAATATTCCGCTGAAAACAATAGAAAGACATATTTCTTTTCTTGAAAAGCTGAACGAATATTATATCGATAACAAAAACCGACTGTTTGTACATGCCGGTTTTACACATTTAAAAGGCGTTGCTTTTGAATATTTTCGCGGAATGCTGTGGTGGGACAGAACTCTGTGGGAAACCGCCATGGCTGTAGACGGCAATTTAAGTGCAGACAGTGTACGCTATCCGCAACGTTTAAAACTGTACAAAGAAATCTATGTTGGGCACACGCCGGTTATACGTTTTGGAGCATCGGCACCCATGAATTTCGCAAATGTTTGGAATGTTGATACAGGTGCAGCTTTTACCGGAAAACTATCCATTTTAAATGTTGATACCAAGGAATATTGGCAAAGTGATTCGCTGCCCGATTTATATCCTGCCGAAAAAGGAAGAAATTAACTACAAAAATATTTATATTTGTCAAAAATATCATGATTATGAAAAGATTACTTTTAGCAGTTTGCGCTTTAGTGGGCACAGCAAACGCGCAGTCACAGGCTTTAAACGAAGTAGAATTAAACATTTTTAACACAATTGTAAATCAGTCGGTTGAAATTGGTTATGAGCATTTTATAGATCAAGACCAATCTGTTGGTGTAGATTTATTAATTAACGATCGTTTTTCTTACTACGGACAAAACAAAAAAGAAGGGAAATTTAAGCAGTTCAATACCAATGCAATTGCCGTAAACTACAGCTTTTATTTTGGTGGTAAAGAAGGCGAACATGCATCGGGCTTTTACGCACAACCGTTCTTAAAATACCGTTTTGGTGATTACGAACACGATGTAGAAATCGCTAAAAGTGTTTACCAAAGACAAACAGTAGATATGAATGCATTTATTCTTGGAGTAGGAGCAGGATACAAATTAGTTAAAAACGACGCCTTTACAGTTTCACCTTTCGTTAATATCGGTAGAAACTTTAGTCAAGAAGTTTCTGATGAATTTATGGGAGTTGAATTAAATGCAGGTATTAATATTGGTTACCGTTTTTAATTAAAAGAACATTATAAAATAAAAAAAGCTGTTTCAATTTGAAACAGTTTTTTTTATTTAAAACTCTATGTTTACCTCTGCCAAAGTTTTAAACTTTGGCAGAGGTTTTTAAATGTTCTATTTTAGTGATAACTTACCAAATTTTCACTCGGTTTTCCGGTTTAATGTACAACTTGTTTTCTGGTGTAACATTAAAAGCTTCGTACCAAGCATCTAAATTTTGTAAAGGCACATACGAACGGTAAATTCCTGGTGCATGTGGATCAGTTTTAACCTGATTTTTTACATATTCGTCACGAGATTTTGTTCTCCAAACGGTTGCCCACGAAATAAAGAAACGTTGTTCCGGAGTATATCCATCGATTTTTTCTTGTGGATTTTTCTTCAAGAAAATCTGTAAACCATCGTAAGCAGCAGTAATTCCACCTAAATCACCAATGTTTTCTCCTAAAGTAAAATCTCCATCAACATAAATACCGCTGAAAGGCTGTAATGCACTGTATTGTGCTGCCAAGCTTTTTCCTAATTTGGTAAACTGCGTTAAATCGCTTGGTTGCCACCAGTCAACTAAATTACCATCGGCATTGTATCGTGCACCAGAATCATCAAAACCATGCGAAATTTCGTGACCAATTACAGCTCCAATTCCACCATAATTTACAGCTTCGTCTGCTTTGTAATCATAGAAAGGCGGTTGTAAAATCGCTGCCGGGAAAACAATTTCGTTATAAGCCGGGTTATAGTAAGCATTTACCATTTGTGGCGGCATACCCCATTTGGTTTTATCAACAGGTTTTCCGTATTCGTCAAAATTCTTTTTAATGTTCCATTGTGTAATGGCTTTCATATTGTTGTAATAAGTTCCTTTTTCAGTTGGACTTTTCACAGTAAGTTTTGAATAATCTTCCCATTTGTCCGGATATCCGATTTTGATACTCAATTTCGCTAATTTATCTAATGCACCCTGACGCGTTGCCGGAGCCATCCAAGGAAGATTTTTAATACGGTTTTCGTATGCCTTAACCACATTTTCGATCATTTCCTGTGCTTTTTCTTTCGCTTCAGCCGGGAATTTTTTATCTACATATAATTTTCCTAAAGCTTCACCTAACGAACTATTTACAATGTTCACACCACGTTCTTCGATTGGTTTTTGCTTTTGCGCACCCGATAAAACTTTGCTGAAAAACTCCCAGTTTGCTCTTTCTAATTCTGGCGACAACATAGAAGCAGAACCGTTGATCACATTCCATGTTAAGTAAGCTTTTAAATCTTCGATAGGTGTTGTTTTAAGTAATTCGTTCATTTTAGCCAATGCTTTAGGCTGTGAAACCACTACAGAATCGATATTTTTTAAACCGGTTTTATCAAAATAAGCTGTCCAATTAATGTTTGAAGCAATACTTTGCAGTTTGGTAACAGGCATTGGGTTGTAGGTTTTACGATCGTCACGTAGTTCTACTTTTGTTAATTCTGCTTCAGATATTTTAGTTTCAAAAGACAAAACTTTCGCTGCTTTAGCTGTAGCATCTGCTTCATTATTGCCTATCGCTTTAAGCATTCGGGCAACGTGCTTTTCATATTTCTTGCGAATTTCTGTTGTTTCGGCATCTTTCAAAAGATAATAATCGCGTTCGCCTAATCCGGTTGAAGTTCCGTAAACATAAACTACATTTTTGTTTGAATTCAATGCATCAGCACTTACATACGTGCCGAATAATCCTGTTCCACCTTCAAAAATAGTAGCTTGAATCAAGGCATTTACATCATCAATGGTTTTAATGGCTGCAACTCTAGCTAAATCAGCTTCGATAGGTTTAATACTTAAATTGGCACGCGAAACCGTATCTAAATAGGTTTTATAAAGATTTACCGCTTTACCTTCATCAGAGCTCGATTTTAAATCTTTGTTATTGGCAGCTTCTTTCAGCATGTTCAAAACATCTAAATCGGTGTTTTTAGCCAGTTCGTCAAAACTACCCCAAGTTGATTTATCTGCAGGAATTTCGGTTTTATCGAACCACTTACCATTTACAAAACGGTAAAAATCATCGCCCGGTTTAACGGTAGTATCCATATACTGTAAAGCGATACCGTGTGTTTGGTTGTCTGTATCTGGCTTATCTTTTTTACAAGACGCCAATGCCAAAACAGCCACCAAACTTAGTTGCGTTATTTTTTTCATTAGTACAAAAAGTTAATTTTTTAAAATTAGTATAAAAAAACTGCAATTGTTACATTGCAGTTTAAGAATTGTTTTACCAGATTTTTACTCGGTTCTCTGGTGAAACGTATAATTTATCACCTGGTTTAATGTCGAAAGCTTTATACCAAGAATCAACATTTTGCAACGGCACATACGAACGATACATTCCCGGAGCATGTGGATCAGTCTTTACCTGATTTTTAATGGCTTCATCGCGCATTTTTGTTCTCCAGATGGTTCCCCATGAAATAAAGAAACGTTGTTCAGGCGTGTATCCGTCGATCAATCCCGGACGACCTTTATCTTTTAAATACAACTGTAATCCGTCATAAGCTGCGTTCACTCCACCTAAATCGCCAATATTTTCGCCTAAAGTAAATTTACCATCAACAAATGTATTTGGAAGCGGTTCTAAAGACGAATATTGATTTGCCAAAGCTCCACCTAATCCTGTAAACTGTTTTAAATCGTCTTCTGTCCACCAATTCACCAAGTTACCGTCGGCATTGTATCGAGAACCAGAATCATCGAATCCATGCGAAATTTCGTGACCAATTACCGCACCAATTCCACCAAAATTTACCGCCATATCGGCTTTATAATCGTAAAAAGGTGGTTGTAAAATAGCAGCAGGGAACACAATTTCGTTGTTTGTTGGGTTAAAATACGCGTTTACCGTTTGTGGCGACATACCCCATTTGGTTTTATCTACCGGTTTGCCATATTCTTCAATGTTTTTTGCAAAGCCCCAACGTGCTACGTTTTTCATGTTTTCGTAATACGTTCCTCCGTTTTCTGGTGATTTAATTTCAACTTTTGAATAATCTTCCCATTTGTCAGGATATCCAATTTTTACGGTTGATTTACGCAATTTTTCGATAGCTCCCTGACGAGTTGCAGGTGTCATCCAAGGTAAATTGTTGATACGGTTTTCAAATGCCAAGAAAACATAATCGATCATTTCTTTTGCTTTTGCTTTCGCCTCTGGCGGAAACTTCTTCTCCACATACAGTTTACCTAAAGCTTCACCAACCGTTCCGTTTACAACTTGCAACGCACGCTCTTCAATTGGACGTTGTGCAATGGCTCCGGTTAAGGTTTTGCTGTAAAAATCGAAGTTCGCTTCATCAATAGCTGTAGTTAAAACGCCGGTGTTTTTGTTGATCAACATCCAACGTAAATACGCCTTCAATTCATCGGCACTTGCAGTTTTAAAAATATTTTCTAATGTTTCCATGTATTTTGGCATAGAAACCACTACTTGATCCACATTTTTTAATCCGGCTGCCGTTAGATAATTGTTCCAGTTTACAGATGGAGTTAGCTTGTGCAATTCGGCAACCGACATTGGATTGTAGGTTTTTCTACGATCGCGACGTTCCACACGGTCTAAACGTGCTTCAGCCATTTTGGTTTCTAAAGCAACAACCTGTGCTGCCTGTTTTTTTGCCGACGCTTCATCAATGCCTAAAAACTGCAACATACGGGCAACGTGTACTTCGTATTTCTGCTTTTTATCTTGCGAGTCTGCATCTTTAGAAACATAATAATCACGGTCTGGTAAACCAATGCTTCCTGGAGAAACGTAAATGGTATTTTTGTTAGAATCCATAGCATCAGCACCTACGTACAATCCAAAAAATCCTAAACTACCTTCGGGCATTTTCTCTTTTAATAAAGAAACAACGTCGTTCGCATTTTTAATTTTGTTGATTTGATCTAACGTAGATTGAATAGGTTTAATACCTAATTTGTTACGCGTATCAAGATCTAAATAGGTTTTAAAAACATTAACCGCTTTCATTTGATCCGATTTTGGATCTAACTTTTTATTGTTAACTGCTTCTTTTAAAATGGTCAACGCATCAATATCGGTATTCTGACGCAGTTCGTCAAAACTTCCCCAACGCGTTCTATCGGCAGGGATTTCGGTTTTATCAAACCATTCGCCATTTACATATCTAAAGAAATCATCGCCCGGCTTCACGTTTTTATCCATGTATTCCAAGTTGATTCCGTGACTTTCTGCAGATTTATCCTGTGCATTTACCGATGAAAAAATCATTAGCAAGGTTACAGGTAAAAACATAAATTTTTTATTCATTTTTAATAGATTAGGTATATACTTACAAAAATAAAAACTAAACGTAATTAAAAGACTGTTTTATAACTTATTTAACCCTTTTTAGCTGAAACGTTTTGTAATTTTGCACAAAATTTAAGTAATGAAAGATCTTTTTTATCGTTACCGCTACTTGTTTCTTACCATTGGTGTATTGTCGGTTATTATTTTATCGCTGTTTTACAATGCTTTGAAACCCGAAAAACAATTGCCTATTTACACACCTGCAATGGTAAATCCGGAGTTGGTTGACAGTTTGGTTCAGCACGAAAACAATAAAATGAAGCACAAGATTGCCGATTTTTCTTTTCAAAATCAAAACAATAAAACCATTACCCAGAAAGATTACGAAAACGTGATTTATGTTGCCGATTTCTTTTTTACAACCTGCCCAACTATTTGCCCAATTATGACCGATAATATGGTGTGGCTGCAAGATAAAATTAAAGATATGCCTAATGTAAAGCTATTGTCATTTTCTGTTACGCCTGATATTGATACACCCGAAGTTTTGCGAAAATATGCCGATAAAAAAGGAGTGATTGATGCCAAGTGGAATATGGTTACAGGCGATAAAAAGGATATTTATTATTTGGCAAGAAAATCGTTTTTGGCTGTAAAAACCGAAACCACAGGCGAATTGTACGATATGGTTCACACAGAAAATTTTATCTTGGTTGATAAAAACGGACGCATTCGCGGATTTTACGACGGAACCAATTTAGATCAAGACAAAGGCGATGATACCAAAAACATGATACAACTTTTAGAAGACATTAAATGGTTGAATAGCAAAAGTTAAAATATTTATAAAACAGATCAAAAAAAGAAGGGAAATTCAAATTAAATTCGGATTTCCTTTTTTAATAAGTAGATTTGTAATCTAAAATCAATCTAAATAAAAAGATTATGACTCTTAATTTTTTAAAAAAGAGCCAAAAAGGAACTATCATCGCTATAAATGCAGACAATGTTCCTTTAAAATTAATTGAAATGGGCTGCTTACCCGGCAATATTGTCGAGGTTTTGCAAATTGCACCTCTATCAGATCCGATCTACATAAAAGTAAACGATTCGTTTTTAAGCATTCGTAAAGATCTGGCAAAAGAAATTGAAGTTGAACTGATATAACATTTAATGAAACAACTAAAAGTAGCGTTAATTGGAAACCCAAATGTAGGTAAAACTTCCGTTTTTAACGCGTTAACAGGCTTAAACCAACACGTAGGAAATTATCCCGGCGTAACCGTAGAACGTAAAATTGGTACGGCAACTTTAGCAAAAGATACCAAAGCACATATTATAGATTTACCGGGTGTTTACTCTGTAAATCCAAATTCTAAAGACGAAGAAATTGCGTTGAACGCCATTTTCGATGCATCGAACAAAGATTTTCCAGATGTAATTGTTGTGGTTGCAGAAGTAGAAAATTTAAAACGAAACCTGTTGCTTTTTACGCAGGTTAAAGATTTGGGGTTTCCTACTATTCTGGCATTGAACATGGCAGATCAAATGGAAAAGAAAGGAATTTCTATTGATGTGCCTGCGTTGGAAAAAGCGTTGGATACTAAAATTGTTCTGATTTCCGCAAGAAAAAATGAAGGAATTGATGAGTTGAAACAAGCCGTTTTAAATTATTCAAACTACAATACCAATAGTGTTTTCGATTTAAAATCGATCGATGAAAGCTATTTTACGCTTTTAGGGCATTTATATCCAAATCAAAATCCTTACAAAGTTTGGCTTACGCAGACAGGTGTTTTTCAGTTCGAACAATTAAGTCCGGTTGTTTCAAGCAGTTCTACCGTTCAAAAATCAGAAACCGAACTCAAAAAATTACAACAGCGCGAAACCATAAAGCGTTATCAGTTTATTAACAAGATTTTAAAGGACACCTATAAAATAGATACTTCAAAGGCAACGGATATCCGCATGAAGTTCGATCGAATTCTAACGCACAAATTCTGGGGTTACATTATCTTTTTCTTTGTTTTGCTGTTGATTTACGGATCGATCTTTGAACTGGCAGCTTTCCCAATGGATTTTGTTGATGGATTATTTGCCGATTTATCAAGTTGGACAAGCGCCAATTTGCCTGAAGGAAAATTAACCGAATTACTTGCCGATGGTGTAATTCCCGGATTGGGAGGCGTGTTGATGTTTGTTCCGCAAATTGCCATTTTATTCTTTTTAATATCGATTTTAGAAGAAACCGGTTATATGAGCCGAGTGGTTTTTATAATGGATCGTATCATGAAACCTTTCGGCTTAAGCGGAAAATCCGTCGTTCCGTTAGTTTCGGGAACAGCATGTGCCATTCCGGCAATCATGAGTGCACGTAACATCGAAAATCCAAAAGAACGATTAATCACCATGCTGGTTACGCCGTTTACAACCTGTTCGGCACGTATTCCGGTGTACATTATCATTATATCGCTCATTATTCCAAAAACATATATTTTAGGTTTTGTACCGTTGCAGGCTTTTGTAATGACTATGATGTACGTTTTAGGATTTTTAGCTGCGTTGCTTTCTGGTTTGGTTTTAAGCAAGATTATTAAAGCCGACAGAAAATCGTTTTTTGTGATTGAAATGCCTACGTACAAAGCACCCATTTTAAAGAATGTGTTTTTAAATATGTACGAAAAAGTAGTTTCGTATGTTGTGGGTGCCGGAAAAATTATTTTAGCGTTATCGGTTATTTTATGGTTTTTAGGATCGCACGGGCCGAGTGATACGTTTGGAAATGCCGAAGAAATGGTTGCCGAAAAGCAGATGAACGAACGTTTGACCGAACGTTTGACCGAAGAACAATTGGCAAGCGAAATTGCAGGTTATCAGTTAGAACATTCGTACATTGGAATCATCGGTAGAACAATTGAACCTGTTTTTCGTCCGTTGGGATACGATTGGAAAATAAGTATTGCTGTTTTAACATCGTTTGCTGCACGTGAGGTTTTTGTTGGAAATTTAGCAACCTTATATAATTTAGGCGAAGAAGCTGCCGAAGACGAAACCAAGATTATCGACAGAATGGCAAATGAAAAACGCGCAGACGGAACGCCGGTTTACACTGTCGCAACCGGAATTTCGTTATTGTTGTTTTACGCTTTTGCTATGCAGTGTTTATCAACTGTTGGGGTTACCAAAAAGGAAACTAACTCGTGGAAATGGACGTTTGTTCAGTTGGTGTTTATGACAGCCGTAGCGTATGTTGCAGCGTTAATTGCTTATCAACTTTTAAAATAAAGCGTATGCAAGATGTTATTGTTTATATATTGTTATGCATGGCAGTTGCCTTTTTACTGAAAAAGTTTGTTTTTAAAAAGAAGAAAAAGGGCAGTTGCGGTAATGATAATAACTGTGGTTGTGGGTAAAAAACGATAAAGTTTCTCGGACGTTGAGCCTGTCGAAACGTTTTTTATATATAAATTGTCACTTAAACAAAATCAGTGACTAGAATCTTTAGGGAATTGGGAATAATTTTTTGATAATAAAGGTAGAGATTCTGAGTTGTTATTAATTAGAGCTTCTTTTTTCTTTCTACTCCAACCTTGAACTTGTTTTTCTCTATAGAAAGCTTCATCTATTCTCTGAAATTCTTCATAATAAACCAGTTTTACAGGAAGTCTCTTTTTTGTATAATTCGCTCCCACGCCTGCTTGATGTTGTGTAATTCGAAGTTCTAAATCTGTTGTGCTTCCAGTGTAATAACTACCATCACAGCAGATTAAAATATACATATATCCTTTCATAACTTTAAATTTTTGTGAGAAGTCACTTCGACAAGCTCAGTGACCGGTGGGTGAGATCTTTAAATATTAAAATTCTTCGGACGTTGAGCCTGTCGAAACGTTTTATATTTCTTGTTTTTCAGACCAGTTTATTTCTTTTGGAAGATCGATGTTTGATAATTCAATATGAATTACTCTTCGCTTTTTACTGTTTGTTGTTCTGCCCGAACTATGGAGTAGCAATGGTTTCATAAGCATAACTCCGCCTTTATTAACATTGCAGGTTACATCTTTTTCATTTTCCCAATTGATAGATTCCGGTCTGTAAATTCCTTTTGAATGAGAATTTTCTATAACCTTTAAAGCGCCGTTTTCTAAATTTGTTTCATCCAAATGGATTCGTAAGGTTACAATATTTTCTAAAATAGAAATTGGTGGCTGAACAGCAAACTGATTTTGCTTTTTAGTCCAATTAACAAAGTTTTCAATTTCCGCTTTTTTATCTACCGAAATGGTCAGATCCTGATGATAAGCAACATACCAATTAGAATTTTCGGGTTTATCAAAATAGATGCTTTTCACAATGAAATAATCATTCCCAAGAATACTTGATATCAGATCTTTAAGATTATCATTAAAAATGAATTGAAGTATTTCCGGGATTTCTTTAACAACTTGTCTTATCGCGAATAAATCTTCCGATTTACGAAAAGTAGTATTTGTTTGATCAGCTTTATTAATGCACGAAATAATTGATTCGATTTCTGCATCATTAAAAATTCCATCAACAATTGAAAAACCTTTGTTGTATAAATTATCTTTAGCTATATTTAAATTATCTGCATATTCTTTTATTTTCGATTACCCCAAAGCTACATCTAACATCATCATGGCAATAAATCCACCTATAAAACCAAGGGTTGCAATATCGCCGTTATCGCCTTGCTGGGTTTCGGGAACAACTTCTTCAATCACCACAAAAATCATGGCTCCGGCTGCAAAAGCCAACGCATAAGGTAAAATTGGCGTAAAAAAACCGACAGCCAACGCACCAATTACCGCCGCAATAGGTTCAACCAAAGCAGAACTTTGTCCGTACATAAAACTTTTGCCTTTGCTCATACCGGCTCTTCGCAACGGAAACGAAACTGCCAAACCTTCGGGTAAATTCTGTAAACCAATTCCAATTGCCAATGTTAAAGCACCGGCAATAGTCGCTTCGGGAATTCCGGCTGCAACACCGCCAAACAAAACGCCAACTGCCAAACCTTCGGGAATGTTGTGCAAGGTAATTGCCAAAACCAATAAAGTTGTTTTTTGCCAAGGAGTTTTGGTTTTAACGCCTTCGGTTTTCGATACGGGATGATTCAAGTGTAAATGCGGCAAAATTTTATCTAACACAAACAAAAACAACGCGCCTAACGCAAAGCCAATAGCAGCGGGCATTACTTTAGTAAAACCTTCGCCCTGACTCATGTTTATAGCTGGTGCAAGCAAACTCCAAAAACTGGCTGCAATCATTACACCACCAGTAAAACCCAACATTCCGTCTAATAATTTTTTACTCGGATTTCGAAAAACAAATACCAAAGCCGCACCAATTGCCGTTAATGCCCAAGTGAATAATCCTGCGAAAAGTGCTGCCCAAACTGGGTCAACCGATTCAAAAAAGGCTATGAGTTGATCAAACATATCAGATCTTTTTTACAAATAAATTATGAGCAACCACTTTAGATAAGGTCAGCTCGTTTTCTTGAAACAGAATAGTTACCGAATGATCGAAATTTTCGTGCTTTAAAACGGTAAAAGTGCTTCCCAAGGCAATTTTTTGTCGATCTAAATATTGAAGAAAAGCAGCTGACGTATCTTTTACACCCACACACATATATTTATGATTGATTTTGGTTTCGGTAAGCAGTTCTTTTTCACGGTACGGAATTTCGCCTTTAGAATTTGGAATAGGATCGCCATGAGGATCTTCTTTCGGGAAACCCAAAAAAGCATCCAATGCATTAATAAGCTTTTCAGATTTAATGTGTTCCAATTCTTCGGCAACATCATGCACTTCGTCCCAGTTAAAATTCAACTTATTAACCAAAAAAACTTCCCACAAACGGTGCTTTCTAATAATCATTTTAGCTGTTTGTAAGCCTAAAGTGGTTATAAAAACACCTTGATATCGTTCGTGTGTAATCAGTTTTTTTTCTTTCAGTTTTTTAATCATATCGGTTACCGATGACGCTTTTGTATCGATTTTCTGCGCAATGGCATTGGTTGAAATTCCTTCATCTTCGGTTTGCGACAAATGATAAATCACTTTCAGGTAATTTTCTTCGGTATGGGTAAGCATAGTTTCAAATAAAAATCAAATATAATTAAATAATCTAGTTTTAATTTAAGTTGTTTAAAAAATATTTTTAGATTTGTCTAAAATTTAATTCAAATGAAACTAATTATATTTTTCAGTTTACTTTTAAGTGTTTCAACTTTAGCGGCACAAGTACAATTCACCGGAAAAGTGACTGATAACAAAAATGCTATACAAACAGCGGTTTATATTGTTGAAGCCGATGAGGAAGTTCAAACTGATGCAGAAGGAGCTTTTACGTATCAATTCGAAAATGCAGGTATTTATCATATCAATATTGAAAACAGCAGCGGATTCATTCAGGCTTTTGAATTGAATCTAACAAAACCGGAAGAACAATTTGAATTTGTTTTATCAAACGAAAATCCGCAAACCGATTTACTGAACGAAATTGTGATATCGGGCACTATGAAACCCGTGCTTCGATCGGAAAGTTTGGTTCCGGTTGAGGTTTACACGCCAACATTTTTCAGAAAGAACCCAACGCCCAATATTTTTGAAGCTTTGCAAAACGTAAACGGCGTAAAACCGCAGGTAAATTGCAGTGTTTGTAATACGGGCGACATTCATATTAACGGATTAGAGGGTCCGTACACTTTTGTTTTGATCGATGGAATGCCTATTGTAAGTGGCTTGTCAACCGTTTATGGTTTATCGGGAATTCCGAATTCATTGATTGAGAAAGTCGAAATCGTAAAAGGTCCGGCTTCGTCGTTGTACGGCAGTGAGGCTGTGGGCGGATTGATCAATATCATTACAAAAAATCCGTTGTATGCATCAAAATATGCTGTTGATGTTTTCGGGACTTCGTGGGGCGAGATAAATACCGATTTGGGATTGTCTTTAAAAGTTTCAGACAAAGTTCATTGGTTAATGGGCGTGAATTATTTCAATTATTCCAATCCGATCGATAAAAATAAAGACGGATTTACCGATGTTACGTTGCAAGACCGTATTTCGATTTTTAACAAGTTTACTTTCGATCGAAAATCTAAAAAACAATTTGCACTGGCAACCCGCTATTTTTACGAAGACCGTTGGGGCGGACAAATGAATTGGAACAGAAGTCACCGTGGCGGAACCGATGTTTACGGGGAATCGATTTATACGAACAGATTTGAATTGCTTGGTTTATATGAACTGCCATTTACCGAAAAAATTACGAGTCAGTTTTCTATTACGGCACACGATCAGAATTCAATGTATGGCGATACGCCGTTTATGGCAAAACAAAACATTGCTTTTACACAGTTTTATTGGGATAAAACCTACGGCAAGCACGATTTGTTAGTTGGAACAGCCGCAAGATATCAGATGTACGATGACAACAGTGCAGCAACACCAACAGCCCATGAAACATTTATTCCAAGTGTTTTTGTTCAGGATTCGTACGAAATAAACAAGCATTTTAGTTTGTTGGGTGGATTAAGATATGATTATCATAAAGATCACAAAAGCATTATTACACCACGTTTTGCGTTTAGATACGAATCTGATAAAGGAGATATTTTACGTTTGAATGCCGGAACAGGTTTCCGTGTAGTGAATTTGTTTACCGAAGAACACGCCGCGCTTTCGGGTGCTCGTGATGTATTTGTTTTAGAAGATCTAAAGCCCGAAAAATCGTATAACGTAAATGTAAATTATTTAAAAACCTGGATGTTGAAAGATGATTTTATCCTTCAGGCTGAAGCTGCTGCATGGTACACTTATTTTACCAATTCCATAATTCCAGATTACGACAGCAATCCAAACCAGATCATCTATAAAAATTTAGAAGGATATGCTGAAACAAAAGGTATCAGCCTAAATGTTGATGCAGTTTATGCCAACAATCTTAAAATAATGATGGGTGTAACACTGCAAGATGTAAGCAAGGTAGAAGATAATGTACGCACACAGCAAATGCTTACCGAAAAATTTTCTGGAACATGGGTTGTTTCCTACACTTTTAACCGTTTAAACCTAACCGCAGATTATTCTGGAAATTTGTACGGACCCATGCGTTTGCCTTTGGTTAGCGAATTAGATCCGCGTTTGCCGTATTCCGAAACTTACAGTATTCAGAATATTCAGTTAACTTATAAAGGTTTTAAGCATTTTGAATTATACGGTGGCGTTAAAAATTTATTGAATTGGACGCCTAATAAGAATAACCCGTTTTTAATTGCCCGATCTAACGATCCGTTTAACAAAAATGTGCAATATGATGCCAACGGAACGGCTTTGGTTACACCCGAAAATCCGTACGGTTTAGTGTTTGATCCTACCTATATTTACGCACCAAACCAAGGCTTAAGAACGTTTTTTGGTGTGCGATACAACTTCTAAAATTATGTTAAAAACAAAACTATTTTAATAATTAATTTTGCTATGTTGTTGTAATTCAATATATTTGCTTTTGTGTGAAAATTTAAAGGTAGTTTTTTGCAACGAAAAAAGCCTATCTTTGCCAGCAAACAACAATAAATATAACTATGTACACAGGTTTACAACATGCGCATTCTTACATTGCTTTTGCGGCTTTAATCTTACTGATTGTAGCATCGATAAATGCAATTATCGGGATGACATCAAACAAAGAATTTAAAGATGGCGATCGTAAATTATCGTTATTCGCTTTAATTTTTACACACACACAATTGTTAATTGGAATCATACTTTATTTTGTGTCTCCAATGGTTCAGTCTTTTTCAGTTGCAATGAAAGACAGTACATTACGATTGTATGCTTTAGAACACCCATTAATTAATATTATAGCAGTAGTATTAATTACAATTGGTTGGTCGCGTCATAAAAAAATGACAACAAGCAAAGCAAAATTTAAATCAATTGCAATCATGTTTGCTTTAGGAACAATTTTGATTTTATCAAGAATTCCTTGGAGCGCTTGGTTATAAAATACGATTCTTAATTCCGTAAAAAGAAAAAGAATTCTCTTGTCTTTACAAGAAAAAAAGAAGTTTAATTAAATTACAATTTATGAAGAAGCATTTTTCATTAATTTTAGCAGGATTAGTAACACTAACAGTAGTAACTGGATTTAGTGTTGTAACAAAAAACAATGAGACGGATAACAATGTAAAAGTTGTAGGGAAGGAATTAGCGTATGCAGAAATAGCAACAGCTAATAATTTGAGTAAAGATTCTTCTAAAATAAACGAAAAAGAAGCTGAATTAAAGAGTGAATTAATTAAGTTAAATGCTGAACTAGAAGCTTTAGAAAGCGAAGTTGAAACAGTTCACGAAGAAACCAAAGCATCTTACTACCACGATAAATTCAACGGTAAAAAAACAGCAAGCGGTGAGGTTTTTAGTAATAAAAAATACACGGCAGCGCATAAAACATTACCTTTTGGTACTAAAGTGCGTGTAACAAATCTTACAAATGATGAAGAAGTGATTGTTGAAATCAATGATCGCGGACCATTTTCTAAAGGACGCCAGTTAGATTTAAGCAAAAAAGCTTTTATGGACTTAACCCATAACCGCAACCACGGTACATTAAGCGTTAAAGTTGAAGTGTTACCGGAAGATTACGAAGACAAGAAAATCGAAATACAAGAAGAATTGAATGTAGTAACTTCGGTTCCAAATGATTTAGACTTACATGAATTTGCGTTATAGCCTTTTTAGTATCTTAATAATATTGTGTTTTGCAAGTTGTAAAACGGCAAACCGCACAAAAAACACAAAAACCTCATTGTATAAAGATGAGGTTTTTGCATGTTATTATCACAACAAATTTAATGGCAGAAAAACAGCAAGCGGAGAAGTTTTTTCTAACAGTAAATTAACCGCAGCACATAAAAAATTGCAGTTTGGTACTAAAGTTAAAGTTACCAATATAGAAAACGATAAAAGCGTAATTGTTGAAATTAACGATCGCGGACCGTTTACAAAAGGTTTGGAAATTGATTTAAGCAAAAAAGCATTCGATGCCATTTCGCACGATAAAAAAGCGGGTAAACTTCAGGTTAAATTAGAATTGATTAACGATTCCAAGAAGTAAAAGGCACATTGCTTAAATACGCATTGTAAAAACGTTCGTCGCCTGTTAGTTCATCTCCCAACCAGTCGGGTTTTTCAAATTGCTGATCTGCTGTTTGCAGTTCCACTTCGGCAATAACAAGTCCTTTGTTTGCGCCTTCAAAAACATCAACCTCAAAAACAATAGTATCAAACGGAATTAAATACCGGGTTTTATCAATCACAAAATCTTCGCACAGCAATAAAAGCGCTTCGGCATCTTTAATGTCGATCTCTTTTTCCCATTCAAACCGCGATAAACCATCCGCAGAACTTATGCCTTTCACAGTAATAAACCCCTTGTTTCCTTTGGTGCGCACGCGAACCGTTCGGTTTTTATCGGTATTCAAATAGCCTTGAGTTATCTTGTAGCTTTCTTTAGCATTCGCCAAAAAAGTAGTACTTTTAACGCTGAATTTTCTTTCAATTTCTAACATTGATTTTCTGGATTTTCTTCGAAATCAAATATCGTAAAAAAGAATTTATGAGTTTAATAAAAAAACAGTTAACCTATAAAAATGTCAATGAAATATTTACAAAATACATTGTAGATGATCAGGTGGTTTTGCAAGAACGACTGTATTTTTTATACGATTTGGTGCGATATTACCGTCCAAGAAATCCAAAAGCAGTTGCCAATATTACCTTGCGCGAACTGTTGGATCATTTGATAGAATTCGACAAGCACCGTGTAATCCTTGCTAATTATTTGAAAAATATTTTATCGGGAAGATCTTTCCATAGAATGGTTTCAGATGCCGGTATTTTGCAGGATTCAGATTTTTTGTATGAGATCAGAAAGCGTATTTCGGCAAAAATACTTCCTTATCAGCCACAAAGAGATACGTTAGAATATGCCTTGAATCAGGTTTTTTATAAGGAAAACGATTTTGTATGGATCAATAAAATTCCATTAGCCGAATTAATTGAACTGGTTGAAATTTTACAGATCAAAGATATTTACAGTTTTGAAAAGGCAGATGACGGTGCTTTGTCTGAAATATTATATGCCATGGGACTTTTAACCCAGCGAATGAGCGGGCGTTCTATGGAAACAAGTATTTTGAACATGATACCGAAATACAACCATTTGGGAAGTCCGTTTTTAGGTTTCGAAAACGAGTTTTTAGAGATTGAAAACCGTTTGCGAAAAGGTGAAATACAGTTTGTAGATTCCAATGATTTAAACTACAAGCAAATGGTTATTTTGTATAACCAGTGTGTAGATTTGGTTAAGCACGCCTATAAAAACAGTGCAACATTTGGTATTACCCTTAAAGTAAATCAAAGCTTACTGCGTATAAGACAGCAATTGGAAAGAATTCAAATTTTAATGAATTTTATGGTTGTAGATCATTCTAAAGATCGAATCGAAAATACCGTAAAACTATCATTACGATTAATAGAATACAACTGTTACAAAAATAATATCAGCAAATTAATTGCCGAAAGTACGCAGGTTGTATCGTACGAAATTACCCAGTACACCGCCAAAACAGGCGAGCATTACATTACCGAAACTGCCAAAGAATATTTTTCAATGTTTAAAGCATCAATGGGTGCAGGGCTTGTGGTTGGTTTCTTATGTATTTTTAAAGTGCTTTTATCTAAAGCAAACACAAGCGATTTTGGCTTTGCCTTTTTGTACAGTCTTAATTACGCTTTCGGTTTCATTGTAATTTACTTATGCGGTTTTGCCTTGGCAACAAAACAGCCTGCAATGACAGCATCGACCATTATAAAGGCAATTGAAGAAGGTAGAAAAAATCAGACATCAACAACCGAACAACATAGTTCTTTTGCGAAATTGTTTGCAAGGTTGTTCCGCTCGCAGTTTATTGCCTTTGTGGGCAACGTAATTATGGCTTTTGGCGTAGCATTGCTTTTAATTTGGGTAATTGACAGCATTACCGGCATTAATATTACCGATACCAAATGGCATACGTTGCTAAAAGATTCAAGTCCGGCACATTCGTTAGCTATTTTTCATGCGGCTATTGCGGGCGTTTTTCTTTTTCTGTCGGGAATTATTTCGGGTAACGTATCAAACAAGAATAAGCACAATCAGGTTTATTATCGCATACAGGAAAATCCGTTTTTAAAATCGACCATTGGTGCGTATAAAGCAAACAGATTAGCTGGTTGGTTAGAGAAAAAATGGCCGGGAATTATTTCTAATCTTTGGTTTGGTGTTTTTATGGGAAGCACACATTCCATTGGAATCTTTTTAGGTTTGAATTTGGATATCCGTCATATTACTTTTGTAAGTGGAAATATAGCATTAGGTGCTTACGGAGCCGATTTTCAACTACCATGGATAACTTGGGTGTGGTGTGTTTTAGGTTTGTTTTTTGTAGGATTTATGAATTTTATCGTAAGTTTTGGTTTGTCGTTAGGTTTGGCATTCCGATCAAGAAATATTCCTTGGACAGAAGTTTTTTCTTTGCAGAAATCGGTTTGGAAACACTTTAAAAAACAGCCGTTACATTTCTTTTTTCCACCTCGTAAAAGCAAAGAAACTGTTATTAATTGATGTAGATTGTAATGGAAATAAATCAGACGCATCGCAAAATAATTCATGTTGATATGGATGCGTTTTACGCTTCGGTAGAACAATTAGATTTTCCTGAATTAAGAGGTAAACCACTTGCCGTGGGCGGATCTGAAGAAAGAGGCGTGATATCGGCAGCCAGTTACGAAGCTAGAAAATTTGGAGTTCGAAGTGCGATGAGCGGTAAGCTTGCAATAAAAAAATGTCCGGAATTAATTTTTGTAAAACCTCGTTTTGGTCGATACAAAGAAGTATCAAACCAAATAAGACAAATCTTTTTAGAATATACCGATCTGGTAGAACCATTGTCGTTAGACGAAGCTTTTTTAGATGTAACCGTTAATAAAAAAGGGTTGAAAAGTGCCACATTAATGGCAGAAGAAATTCGCTTGAAAATCTTTCAAACTACAGGGTTAACAGCTTCAGCAGGAATTTCAATCAATAAGTTCCTTGCAAAAATAGCAAGCGATTACAACAAACCAAACGGACAAAAAACAATTAAACCTGACGAGATAATTCCGTTTTTAGATTCGTTAGAAATTAAACGCTTTTTTGGTGTTGGAAAAAAAACCTGTGAAAAAATGTATCATCTGGGTATTTTCACGGGTGCCGATTTACGCCAAAAATCGTTAGATTTTTTAGAACATCATTTCGGAAATTCGGGTGTTCATTTTTATCAGTTGGCGCGTGGTATAAGTAATTCGGCGGTTGTTCCAAATCGTTTACCAAAATCAATCGGAGCCGAACGAACGTTTCAAGAAAACTTTACATCAATCATTCCTTTAAAAGAAAAGCTTATTGATATCTGTGAAGAAGTCTCAACTCGATTGCAAAAACGAAATCTTTCGGGCAAAACAATCACCCTTAAAATAAAATACAGCGATTTTAATTTACAGACAAAAAGCTTAACGTTGCTGTATTACATGAGCAGTTTTGATTTATTGTTTGATACTTCTTTGGAACTGTTACAACAAAGCAATTTAAAAGCTTCGGTACGCTTAATTGGTATTCAGGTAAGTAATTTAAACATCAACCAGAAAAAAGCAGAATACGTGCAGCTGAAGTTTAGGTTTTGAAATAAAAAACTCAAACCGAAAGGTTTGAGTTTTTTGAGAAATTCTTAATTTTGTAATTGTTGATATCAATTAAGCAATTAAAGAACTTTGATAATAAAATTATCCAAATTTGAAATAGATGTAGTTGGTAAGCCATAAATAAGTTTATATTTTTGTGCAGTCAAATCATTCTTTATCAGGTAGGCTCTTTTATCATATCCATTCTGATATACCATATACTTTTTACCATTTTCTTGATTGATTACTAAACTTATGTAAGAATTTTGTTTAACGATTTCAAAATTTTCATTAGTAAAGCTTGCTTGCAATAATGGTAAGGTTGTTGGAAAAATCAATAAATTATTTTTTAAAGAGGTGGTGTAGGAGCCTGTAGTGCTGTTATAATTACTCACATCTGCTACTTCAATCCATCTACCTCTTCTTGTTTTCATTAAGATCACTCTATCAAAATTGGCTTTGTAATACATAACCATATCTCCTGGTACGAAAGTTTTCTGTCCAAAATTAGTGTATTCAGTTAGATTGTCTGATGCGTAACTATTAATTCCTGTCTTAATGTAATTTTTTATTTCGTTTGAAATTTTAGTGTCTAATACTAATTCATAATTAGCCAAAAGGCTTGTACTATCAAAATTTATTAACCTGGAATTACTATCAGTAATAGAATTCAACCAATTATCAATATTCATTGTTGGAACATTTGTTGGGTTACTAATGTCAAGAGGTCCTATTGCAATAGGGTAAGAACCTCCAATAGATTTACAATATACTTGGCTATTCGCGAATTTATTTGCATAATTATATGATGAGTCATATCCTGCGCCAACATTTAATCCAAAAATCTTACCAGATAAAAAAGAAACCGTTAAACCAGCTTCCGTTTTCTTTGCAGAAGAATTAAGAGTAGAACTTCCTGTATATGAAACACTTAATTTAGCTCCTAAATAAGCAGTCTTAATTAAGTGCGTACCATAAATATTTGTAAAGGCTTGTGGCGTTAATTGATCAGCATCTTCTCTGAAGTTAGTTGTTAGATATTGAGTTAAATCTAAGGGGTCTATATCAATAGAAAATTTCTTTCTTAAAATTAAATAATCACTACTTCCAAAGGAGTATGCGCCATTAGCAACTACTCCTTTATCAAATTTCCCTGATAATGAGGCATCAAATAATTTAAAGAAACCACTGCCGCCAAGGTTAACTTTGGTAGATACATCTTTTTTGTATTCTGTGGCATTGTAATTTGCTATTACTGATGATTCACTTACTGTAAGCGTATGTGAAGTAAGTCTATTCTCATTCTCTAGTAAATTTAATTTTAATATATTGGCTTTGGCGTAAGTTGGATCAGCAAAATCACCTTTAACGTCATATCCATATCCAAGTACATCCCAGAGTCCATCTCCAGAACTGTAAGTTTGATAACCAGAGTCTGTCACAGCTTCCATTTCGGAATTCATTGTGTTATTATCTTCTTGTACTTCTTCTGGACTACAGCTAAATAGTATAGATAAAATTCCTAACAGTAAAATATTTTTTGTTTTCATAAGTTTAATTTATTCAGTAATTTTTTTATTAAAAAGTTAAAATATATATATAAAAAGCTGTTTTTTTGAAACAGCTTTTTTTGAAAAAACTTTTTATTAAAAGTTTTTATAAGAAACATTAATTTCTGCTGGAGTATATTCCTGACCTACAACAATTTTGTCAGAAGGAATTGCAGTACCCATAACGTCCCCATTCAAAGCTTTTGCAATAGCATTGTGTACAAAATCAGGTTTGTTACCTTTTCCACCAAAATTAGTAGTGTAGTTAGATTGTGTTAAAACCACTCCATCCTGAAGCACATAAACAACATATTTTAAATCTTTCGCAATACCATCTGCAAATTTAAAAGAAACATTAATTTTACCACTTGTCTCAGTTAAACTAGATGCGATTTTAATACCTACTTCAGAATCAGTTTTTGCCAAAGCTAAAGCTTGAGCAGTTTTCATAGCATTACCACTAGCAGCTTCCCATTCGGCAGATCTGTTTAACACAGCAAATGGATAGCCTCTTTGGTTTGAAGGAATTCCAAATTTCTCCCATAAAGCAGTAGATAATGTTCTTTCATGTGGAGAAAAAGCAAACTTGTCACCGTTGTGTAGTGCAACAGGAACAATTTTATCTCCATTGTTTTTTTCTAATTCTTCAATAGAAAAAGTTACGCGTGGACACCATCCGCACCAAGCACCAGTAAAATCTTCAATTAGAACTCTGTGTTGAAATTTATTTCCAACCATAACATAGTCTTTTGTTGTATTTGCATCCGCTTGTTGTACGTTAATAGCATCACCATTTGCATTTAATACAGCAACCACAACTTTCATTTTTTGTGATTGATTTTCTTCTTCTTTAGGAGAATCATCAGATGATGAACATCCCATCACTAATCCGCCCAAGGCAATCGTACTTAAAAAAAGTAATTTTTTCATAAAGTCAGCTTAATTGTTTGTTAATTTAAAACAAAGTAAACGTAAATTTTTTGAGAATAAAAAAAAAAGTTGTTAAAAAGTTTTATAAATTTGTTTTTCCAATTTATTTAAATAACTAATATGTTAAAAATTCAAGTGTTTGTTGCGTTTCTATTATTAAGCTTTGCTAGTTACGCACAAAAGTTACCTAATGTAACGTTAAAGGATTTAGACGGTAAATCTATTAACATGTCTAAGTATAATAATTCTGATAAACCAATAATTGTAAGTTTTTGGGCAACTTGGTGTGGTCCGTGTGTAAAAGAACTTACTGCTATTAATGAAGTTTATGCCTCTTGGCAAAAAGAAACTGGTGTAGAACTAGTAGCGGTCTCTATTGATGATGCTAGAACAAAAGCAAGAGTTAAACCGCAGGTTAAAGGTAAATCATGGAAATATACCGTGGTCTTAGATGAAAACCAAGAATTAAAGCGTGCTTTAAATGTAGGTAATGTTCCTTATACTATGGTGATTTATAAAGGAAAAGTGGTTTATTCACATTCTAGTTATACGCCAGGTATCGAAAACGAAATCTACAAACAAGTTAAAAAAGCTATTGGTAAATCGTAATGAAATCTAAATATTTAATTGCAGCAGGCTTAATAGTACTGTTGTCTTACCAAGGTAAAGCTCAAGTTAATGTGGGGATCGAATCTAATTCTCAATACTACACAGAAGACGATAAAATTAAATTAGATGAAAGCGCAAAAGAGGATCCATTCCGTTCAAATAACTATATAAAGATAGATTATCTTAAAAATTATTTCGAAGTAGGAATGCAAGCTGAAGGCTATCTTCCAAAAGCACTTTTAAATTACAATCCCGAATTAGAGGGAATGGGTATAGGAACTGTTTATGCCCGATACAATAACTACGATAAAGGTGTAGATATTACATTAGGACACTTTTACGAGCAATTTGGTAGCGGTTTAGCCTTGCGTTCTTGGGAAGATAGGGCATTAGGTATTAACAATGCTATTTTTGGGGGGCGTTTTAAAGTACGTATGCATCCTTCAACCAATTTAACATTATTAGGTGGTAAACAACGTGTTGGTTTAGGTTTTGATTTATCAGATGGAATTATTTACGGCGCCAATGCAGAAGTTGATATCACAAATATTTTAGAAAAAGATAATTATCTGCTGAAATTTGGAGCTTCGTTTGTTGGACGTCGCGAAGACATATCTGTTGAGTATCCAACAGTTGACCCAAACACAAACGTAATGTCTACAAGATTGGATTACGTTGGTGAAAAATTCTCAATTGGCGGTGAATACGTTTATAAAACAGAAGACGTTCTTGTTGAAAATCTAGGCACAATTTTTCCTGAAAGATCAGGTTACGGAAATGCCTTTTTAGTTAATATGGGTTATACCGTTGAAGGTTTTGCAGCAAATGTTAATTTACGTAGAATGGAAAATATGTCATTCTTCTCAAACCGGGAGTTAACAGGAAATGCATTTAATGTAGGTATGATAAATTATGTTCCAGCATTAACAAAACAATACGATTTTGCTTTACAAAATATCTTTGTTTATCAGTCTCAACCTAAATATGGTTATATGAATATTCATAAAATTGGTGAAATTGGCGGGCAGTTTGATGTGTTTTATGAACTGAAAAAAGAAACTTTTTTAGGTGGTAAATATGGTGCAAATTTAATTGTGAATGGATCATATTGGGCTGGTTTAAAAACAGAAGAACAGCCAGATGGTAATCTTAAATCTACAGGTTTTGCAGATTTTGGTCAAAAATATTATCGCGATTTTGCTGTTGAATACAGAAGAAAATGGTCTGAAAAATTCAGTTCAATTTTTATGTATCTTAATCAGTATTACAACAGAGAATATGTTGAAGAAACATACGGGCAGATTCATTCAAATGTTGCTGTTGCAGAAGGTTTGTATTTTTTCAAACCAACTAGTTCGGTTCGTTTAGAATTACAGCATCAATGGGCAGATGGAGATCGTAAAAATTGGGCAGGTGGTACATTAGAGTATATGCCAAATAGTAAATTTTCGTTTTTTGTGCATGATATCTATAATTATGGAAATGATGACCCTGATATGCAGTTACATTATTACAGCGTTGGAGGAAGTTTTACTAAAGGTGCAACTCGTGTTGCTGCAAGTTACGGGCGTCAACGCGGAGGTTTAATCTGTGTAGGCGGTGTTTGTAGAATGGTGCCAGAGGCTACAGGATTTACTTTAAACCTAACAACAAATTTCTAAATAACTTAAAGTCTGAATTAATATTCAGACTTTTTTTTATTGATTTTTAGGAAGATAAAAAAAAACAACGTAAATTTGCACCACTTTTTAGTAGAAGATAAAGGAATGGCTAAAAGGTTGAAACATAAATCAATAACAACTTCTGTTTAAAACTTCGTTACAATCCTTAAATAAACAGAATACAAATTTATTATCAGACATGTCTGAACAAACACAAAACGCAAAAGAATTCTTAGATACTTTCAACTGGGAAAGTTATGAAAACGGTATTGATGCAGTAGACGCTCAAAACTTACAAGAATTCGAAGATTTAGTAGAAAAAACTTTTATCTCAACTGGTGAAGAAGAAGTTGTAGAAGGTGTAGTAGTAAGAATCACAGACAGAGATGCAATCGTTGACATCAACGCTAAATCTGAAGGTGTTATTTCTTTAAATGAGTTCCGTTACAATCCTCACTTAAAAGTTGGTGATAAAGTAGAGGTTTTAATCGACGTTCGCGAAGATAAAAACGGACAATTAGTATTATCTCACCGTAAAGCTCGTACAATCAAAGCTTGGGATCGTGTTATCGCAGCTCATGATACAGGCGAAATCGTTAACGGTTTTGTTAAATGTAGAACTAAAGGTGGTATGATCGTTGATGTATTCGGTATCGAAGCTTTCTTGCCAGGATCTCAAATCGATGTGAAACCAATCCGCGATTACGATCAATACGTAAACAAAACTATGGAATTTAAAGTTGTTAAAATCAACCACGAATTCAAAAACGTAGTAGTTTCTCACAAAGCATTAATCGAAGCTGATATCGAAGTTCAGAAAAAAGAAATCATCGGTCAGTTAGAAAAAGGTCAAGTATTAGAAGGTGTTGTTAAAAACATTACTTCATACGGTGTATTCATTGATTTAGGTGGTGTTGACGGATTAATCCACATTACAGACTTATCTTGGTCTCGTATCAACCACCCATCTGAAGTATTAGAATTAGACCAAAAATTAAACGTTGTAATCCTTGATTTTGATGACGAAAAAACACGTATCCAATTAGGTTTAAAACAATTAAACGCTCATCCATGGGATGCTTTAGATGCTAACTTAAACGTTGGTGACAAAGTAAAAGGTAAAGTAGTTGTTTTGGCTGATTACGGTGCATTCATCGAAGTTGCAGAAGGTGTAGAAGGTTTAATCCACGTTTCAGAAATGTCATGGTCAACGCATTTACGTTCAGCTCAAGATTTCGTAAAAATCGGTGATGAAGTAGAAGCAGTTATCTTAACATTAGATCGCGACGATCGTAAAATGTCATTAGGTATCAAACAATTATCAAACGATCCTTGGACAGACATTACATCTAAATACCCAGTAGGTTCTAAACATACAGGTACAGTTCGTAACTTTACAAACTTTGGTGTTTTTGTTGAATTAGAAGAAGGTATCGACGGTTTAGTTTATATTTCTGATTTATCTTGGACTAAAAAAATCAAACACCCATCAGAATTTGTTAACGTAGGTGACAAGTTAGATGTTGTAGTGTTAGAATTAGATGTTGAAGGTCGTAAATTATCATTAGGTCACAAACAAACTACAGACAATCCATGGGATGCTCACGAAGCAGCTTACGGTGTAGGTACAGTACAAAACGGTACAATTGCAGACTTAAACGATAAAGGTGCTACTGTAAACTTCGAAGAAGATGTAGTTGCGTTCATCCCAACACGTCATTTAGAGAAAGAAGACGGTAAAAAATTGAAAAAAGGCGATACAGCTGATTTCAAAGTTATCGAATTCAACAAAGAATTCAAAAGAGTTGTAGCTTCACATACTGCTACTTTCCGCGAAGAGGAAGAGAAGAATGTAAGAGCATCAGAAGAAAAAGTTTCTTCTAACAATTCATCAAACGAAAAAACAACTTTAGGTGATATCGACGCTTTAGCAGAATTAAAAGCTAAAATGGAAGGTAAAAACTAATTAGTTTTCTCCAGTAAATCAAATCCCGTTAGTTCACTAGCGGGATTTTTTTGTTTTTGGGCGTTCCCCTTACATTTAGTTTCAAAACAAAATCTGGAAAAATCATCATAGAAGCTAACATAAAATTCGATTAAGTATTTGGTG
>NZ_VWSG01000006.1 GCF_008629655.1 Paenimyroides baculatum | reverse complement strand
TGTTTTTTATATTTTTGATGTTGCGTTTAAGACCTTTTAGTTTCCTAAAAGCTCTTACTCTTTATTTTTCTGTTAATCCAATATGTCTATGAACTTGTCTTCTTTTCTTCACTTGTATCTCAAAGCGGTTGCAAAAGTAGTAATCTTTTTTAATTCTCACAAATTTATTTTAAAAAATATTTTTGACACGATTTTTTAAAGAACTTTTGCTAGTCGTTTCGTTTCTGAAACGGATTGCAAAGCTACAACCTTTTTTATATCAAATCCAAATTTATTTTTTATAAATTTTTCTGTGTTTTCAAATCTTTTAAAGAACGTTTCTGTTTTTCAACGGTGCAAATATACCACCCCTTTTTTATGCTATCCTAATTATTTTAAACCTTTTTTTAAAGTTATTTTTTAGTTACTTTATTGTTAAGTGGTTATAAAATAATTTTAACAGGTGAATGGTTGTAATGAAGTTTAAAACACAAAGAAGTATTTATATTTTATACCTAATAATGAATACTTTTTCTTGACTTATCCTAATAATTTAAGGTCTTGATGTCGCGTTAGAGATTACCTTCGGTCAGTTCGGCTTATGCCTCGGGTGCAGCGGATAGCCTTTTGTGGCTTTAATGCCACAAAAGCTATGAGTGAAAAGCCCGACCCGCCCAATAAAAGGCGGGGAACGCCCAAGTGAGAAGCAAAAAAAAGTGATTCTAACCGAACCACTCCTTTTTTTATTTCTCTATTTCTTTTAAAGATTCCATTTTTTTGTTTGCAAGGAAGCCTTTAATATCTTCAAAATGTTCTTTTACTCGTTTGTTTCCAAACTCAAAAACTTTTTCAGCTAATCCATCAAGGAAATCACGGTCGTGCGAAACCAAAATCAACGTTCCATCAAAATCGCGTAAGGCATCTTTAATAATGTCTTTGGTTTTTAAATCTAAATGGTTTGATGGCTCATCTAAAATCAACAGGTTAACAGGTTCTAACAACAGTTTTATCATTGCCAAACGTGTTTTTTCGCCACCCGAAAGTACTTTTACCTTCTTTTGAATATCATCACCTTGAAACATGAACGCCCCAAGTATATTTTTTATTTGTGTACGAACATCGCCAACCGCAATTCTGTCTATAGTTTCAAATATCGTTGCATTTTCATCTAACAACGCTGCCTGGTTTTGAGCAAAATATCCAATTTGAGCATTGTGACCTACTTCAACCGAACCACCGTTGATTTCGATTTCTTTCATAATGGCTTTAATCATGGTTGATTTACCTTCACCATTTTTTCCAACGAAAGCTACTTTTTGTCCACGTTCGATTACCAAACTGGCATCTTTAAAAATCAATTTATCATCGTACGATTTTTCAAGATCTTTCACTATAACCGGATATTGACCCGAACGAACCGATGGTGGAAATTTCAATTTTAAAGCAGAATTATCGATTTCATCAACTTCGATAGGAATAATTTTTTCTAACATACGAACACGCGACTGAACGGCATCGGTTTTAGAAAAAGTTCCGCGAAAACGATCAATAAACGCCTGATTGTCGGCAATAAATTTCTGCTGTTCATCGTACGCTTTTTGCTGATGAACGCGACGATCTTTTCGCAATTCTAAATAATGAGAGTATTTTGCTTTGTAGTCGTAAATTCTTCCCATGGTAACTTCGATTGTTCTGTTGGTAATATTATCAACAAACGCTCTATCGTGCGAAATCACCATTACGGCTTTTGCCTGATTGATCAAGAAATCTTCCAGCCATTCAATACTATCCATATCCAAGTGATTGGTTGGCTCATCTAACAAAATCAAATCGGGTTTTGTCAATAAGATTTTTGCCAATTCGATACGCATTCTCCATCCACCCGAAAATTCTTTAGTCGGACGATTGAAATCTTCTCTTTCAAAACCTAATCCTTTTAAGATTTTTTCAACTTCTGCTTCGTAATTTACTTCTTCGATCGAATAATATTTTTCAGATAATTCTGAAACTTTTTCGATTAATTTCATGTATTCATCACTTTCGTAATCGGTACGAACGGTTAATTGCTCGTTAATATCGTCGATTTCTTTCTTCATATTTAAAACCGATGAAAACGCTTTTGAAGTTTCTTCTAAAACCGTGCAGTTGTCTTCGGTTAATAAATGCTGCGGCAGATAAGCGATAACAGCATCGCTTGGAGCCGAAATATTTCCGCGCGTTGGCTTGTTTGCACCCGCCACAATTTTAAGTAAGGTAGATTTTCCCGCACCATTTTTACCCATAAGGGCAATTTTATCGGTTTCATTAATGGCGAAAGTTACTTCGCTGAAAAGTGTTGTTCCGCCAAATTCTACGGCAATATCGTTTACTGTAATCATTTTATAAAAATAAGTTGTGCAAAGATAAAATAAGATGTGATAAAAAAAAGCTAACGGTTTGTTAGCTTTAATCTTTTCTGACAACTTCTAATATTAGATTGGATTCATAGAAAGTAAATTTTGTTTTATCATCTTTTGTCGCCACAAATATTTTCATCATTAACCCTTTTGTTTTTTTATCAACTAAAGTAATTGTGTTGTCTTTAAAATTCCAAACAGCATCATCTGCCATCATAGTAAAATACCTGAGCCCTTGTGTTGGATTTGTAGACGTTATTTTAATTGTTTGATCTTTGTTTAAATGAAAAGTACTTTCACTTAATCCGTTCATCATATTCTGCATATTTTCATTCTCAACAGTTTTAGGACTGATAACCTCTTTAACTTCCCATTTCCCAACTATATTAAATTCTTGGGCATTTACAGCTCCACAAATTAATGTTAGAAAAATTAATATTAAAAGTTTTCTCATTGGTTATAATTTTAAAATTTTGATAAAATTAAACATTTTTAACAAATAAGTAACTATTAACTTCAAACCGTCTTATCAATTTTATTATCTTTTAAAGTAAACTGCAACAAAATATATCCTAACAAAGCGGCAATTGTAGAAGATATTAAAATAGCGAGTTTTGATATTACGATATCTTCCTGATTTGAGAAAGCAAGATTTGTTATAAAAATCGACATGGTAAAACCAATACCGCCCAAACAGGCTACCGCAAACAAATGTTTCCAGTTAAAGGCATTTGGCAGTTTACACCAACCTAACGAAATCACAAAGAACGAAAATAAGGTAATACCTAATGGTTTTCCTACAATTAATCCGCCGTAAATTCCTAGTGCATTGTTGTGTAACAAGCCGTTAATTGCGGTTGCATCAATCAACACAGCGGTATTTGCTAATGCAAACAATGGTAATATGATGAATGACACCGGTTTTGCCAAGCTGTGTTCTAAATCTGTAGATAACGATGATTGCGTTTTTATTTTACTAAACGGAATGGTAAATGCAAGTAAAACTCCAGCTATTGTTGCATGAACACCCGATTGCAGCATAAAATACCAAGCAAAAGCGCCCAATATCAAATAAAGCCACAAATAATTTACATTGCGTTTTCCTAAAATAAATAACAGTGTTAAAATCCCTAAAGAAATCAATAGGTTTGTCCCATCAAAATTCGATGTATAAAAAAAGCCGATTACCAAAATTGCCATTAAATCATCGATCACTGCCAAAGCTGTTAAAAAAACTTTTAATCCTAACGGAACTCTCTTTCCTAACAACGATAAAATCCCCAAAGCAAAAGCAATATCGGTAGCCATTGGAATTCCCCATCCGTGCGCCGTTGATGCATCGTGATTAAAATACATATAGATAGCCGCCGGTACCAAAACGCCGCCAATTGCAGCAAATACAGGAAGTAATGCGGCTTTTACGTTTGATAATTCGCCTGTATAAATTTCCTTCTTAAGCTCTAATCCTACAAACAGAAAAAAAATCGCCATTAAACCATCGTTAATCCAAAATTCGATATTTCCTAAAGGTAACATGGTTGTCCAAAAATGATGGTACGCATCTCCAAACGCTGAATTCGCTATAATCAACGAAAATATCGTACATATAATCAGTAAAATTCCCGAGGATTTTTCGTTTGATACAATTCGTGATAAAGTCGATTTAGAATTCATGATTACTGCTTTTATAAGTGATGAAAGGCGAAATTACAGGAATTACAATTTTGAAACAAGAACAATCGTACAAATTGAATTTTTTGCAATTTTATACCACTCTTTTTAATTATCTTTGCTAATTAGATTGAACAATATATGGAATCGGTTTTAGAAGCAAACAAACCGGCTACTGGTAAACCAAAATGGTTACGTGTAAAATTACCAACCGGCAAAAAATATACAGAATTAAGAGGTTTAGTAGATAAATACAAACTTCACACAATTTGTACCTCTGGAAGCTGCCCAAACATGGGTGAATGCTGGGGCGAAGGTACGGCTACTTTCATGATTTTAGGGAACATCTGTACGCGTTCTTGCGGATTTTGCGGTGTAAAAACCGGTCGCCCAGAAACGGTAGATTGGGATGAACCTGAAAAAGTTGCCCGTTCTATTAAGTTAATGAACATTAAACATGCGGTGTTAACTTCTGTTGATCGTGACGATTTAAAAGACGGCGGTTCGATTATTTGGGCTGAAACCATTAAAGCGGTTCGTAGAATGAGTCCGGGAACTACCATGGAAACATTAATTCCTGATTTTCAAGGTATCGAAAGAAATATCGACCGTATTTTAGAAGTGGCTCCCGAAGTGATTTCGCATAATATGGAAACCGTTCGCAGATTAACTCGCGAAGTGCGTATTCAAGCGAAATATGATCGTAGTTTGGAAGTTTTACGTTACTTGAAAGCAAACGGAGCTAAAAGAACTAAATCGGGCATTATGCTTGGCTTGGGCGAAACCGAAGAAGAGGTTATACAAACCATGCACGATTTACGAAATGTTGGTTTAGATGTTTTAACGATTGGGCAGTACTTACAGCCAAGTAAAAAACATTTGCCTGTAAAAGAATTCATTACGCCAGATCAGTTTAAAAAATACGAAGAAATAGGTTTAAATCTTGGTTTCCGCCATGTAGAAAGCGGTGCCTTGGTTAGATCTTCTTACAAAGCACAAAAACATATTTTATAATATCGGGTCGTTCATAAGAACGACCTACTTGTTTTCTATAATAAATTATGAAAATAAAAATCGCTATTAACGGATTTGGTCGTATTGGACGAAACCTTTTCCGTTTATTGATTAATCATTCACAGATAGAAGTTGTTGCCATTAACGATTTAGCCGATACCGCAACAATGGCACATTTGTTAAAGTACGACAGTGTGCATGGGAAATTATCTGAAAACGTATCGCATAACGAAGATCATTTGATAGTTAATGATACTAAAATTGCATTTCTGCACGAAAAAGATATTACAAAACTAAACTGGAAACCTTTTGATCTTGATTTTGTAATTGAAGCTACCGGCAAACACAAAACAGAAGATTTATTGCAACATCACATAAAAAACGGAGCAAAACGAGTAATTCTTTCGGTTCCGCCAGATGATAACGAAATTAAAACCGTTGTTTTAGGTGTTAACGAATCTATTTTAAATGGTTCGGAATTAATTGTTTCAAACGCAAGTTGCACCACAAATAACGCAGCACCAATGGTTAAAATAATTGATGAATTGTGCGGGTTAGATAAAGCTTTTATCACCACCGTTCATTCTTACACCACCGATCAAAGTCTGCACGATCAACCTCATAAAGATTTGCGCAGAGCTCGTGGTGCGGCACAATCAATCATTCCTACTACAACTGGAGCTGCCAAAGCATTAACCAAAATCTTCCCTGAATTTGAAGGAAAAATAGGTGGTGGCGGTATTCGTGTTCCTGTTCCCGATGGATCTTTAACCGATATTACCTGTTATGTAAATCGCGATGTTTCGGTAGAAGAAATTAACGAAGCTTTTAAAAATGCAGCCGAAAATCAGTTGAAAGGAATCATTGAATATACCGAAGATCCTATTGTTTCTGTTGATGTTATTGGAAATACGCATTCTTGTTTGTTCGATGCCCAACTTACGACTGTTTTAGGACGCATGGTAAAAATTGTTGGCTGGTACGATAATGAAATTGGATATTCTTCCCGATTGATTGATTTGATTCAGTTTATGTCAAATAATAAACAGAATTGATATATTTGCCAAAATTTATAACATATACTCCATGAAAACATTAGACAAATTAACAGAACGCAGCGGCAATCAGTGTGAATTATGTGCAGCAACAGAAAATTTATCAATTTACGATGTTCCGCCAACAGCAAGTAATTTATCAGACCGAGAAATTTTAGTTTGCGAAAATTGTTTAAATCAAATCGAAAAGAAAGAAGAATTAAATGCAAATCACTGGCAATGTTTATCAACTTCTATTTGGAACGAAAATATTCCGGTGCAGGTTGTAAGCTGGCGTATGTTGAATCGTTTTAGAAACGAAAGTTGGGCTGCCGATTTGCTTGATATGATGTATTTAGACGACGAAACTTTAGATTGGGCAAAACAAACCGGAGATCATGAAGGCGACGGAAGTATTGATTTACACAAAGACTGCAACGGAAATATTTTAATTGGTGGCGATACCGTTACCCTGATTAAAGATTTAGATGTAAAAGGATCAACTTTAAACGCAAAAATTGGTACTGCGGTAAGAAATATTCGCTTGGTTCATGATAACACCGAACAAATTGAAGGAAAAATTGATGGTCAGCAGATTGTAATTCTTACAAAATATGTAAAAAAACAGAGTTAATGTAACTCAAAATTCAATATTTAAAGACGCTATTGTTAAAGTAGCGTCTTTTTTATTTCTTAACATTTTTTGGCACACACTTTGAAAATTGCTTACTAACAAAACAATTATCAATCTTTTTAAACAAACTTGTTATGAAAACGTTATTCACTTTAGCACTTTTAGCCATTACAACAATTGCGAGTGCGCAGCCGGGACATCATAGAGGTCACCACAAACATAAAAAACACCACAAAAAACATTATACTCACAAACATCACAGAGATGATGACCGCAATTACCGCCACAACCAAAGAAGAGTTGTAAGATACGATGACCGCACAGATTACCATTATCATGTAGATCGTGAAATGAGCCGATACGATTTTTTAAGATTATCGCGGGCACAAAGATCTCGATTACAAGTATCGTTAAACTTTATGGTAAACAACAATTATGGTCCGCGTGATTACGAACGCAGGTTACGCAGCGATTTAGGAACCATTTTAACCCGTGATCAGTTTGGAATGTGGGAACGCAGAGCCTATACCGGCGGTGGAAATACGTTTGTGTTTAATTTCAACAGATAATTTCAATAAATCCAATCCAATAAATGAGAAAACCTCCGAATTGATTATTCAAAACGGAGGTTTTTCTGTATAAATAAATATAAAATTATCTTGTAAATAATAATTCGCGGTATTTAGTCAACGTCCATAATTCATTATCAACCATTAACTCTAATTTATCTGCGTGGTAACGAATTTCGTCAAAATATGGTTTAACGTTATCGCAATAAGCATGCGCCATTTTTTCAACAGAATCTAATGAATTTGCCTCTTTACGAGCATCCATCATTGCGTGTAATTTTGCATTTAATTCGTTCACGTGCATAGACGTTTTCTTTAAAATCAAAATTTGTTCTGCAGCCAATTCCTCATAACTGTCGCCAAAAATATCTTTTAACCCTTTAATGTTTTCAATTAATAAGTTTTGATATTTAAACGCTGTAGGAATAATGTGGTTACGAACGATATCACCTAAAACACGACCTTCGATCTGAACCTTTTTAACGTAATCTTCCAATTCAATTTCGTAACGAGATTCTACTTCAGTATGATTCATTACGTTTAATTCTGCAAATAAATCGAATGCTTTTTTAGAAACTTTTGCCTTTAATGCAGCCGGAGTTGTTTTGTGGTTCGATAATCCACGACGAGCCGCTTCTTCTTCCCATTCTTTACTGTATCCGTCACCTTCAAACAAAATGTCTTTGGTTTCTTTGATATACTCACGCAATACGTTGAAGATCGCTTCGTCTTTTTTCAATCCGTCTTTTTCAACCAAAGCTTCCACTTCTTTTCTAAAATCGATCAACTGTTTTGCAACAATCGAGTTTAAAGTGGTCATTGAAGTAGCGCAGTTAGCTGTTGATCCAACGGCACGGAATTCAAATTTATTTCCTGTAAACGCGAATGGCGATGTACGGTTACGATCTGTATTATCTAACAAAACGTCTGGAATTTTACCAACTACGTTCAATTTTAAATCGGTTTTTTCTTCAGGAGACAATTTTCCTGTTGATACACCTTCTAATTCTTCCAACACTTTTGTCAATTGCTGACCAATGAAGATTGATATAATTGCAGGCGGTGCTTCGTTTGCTCCTAAACGGTGATCGTTAGATGCTGATGCGATTGATGCGCGTAATAATTCTTCGTAAGTTGAAACCGCTTTAATGGTATTGATAAAGAACGTTAAAAACTGTAAGTTGCTGTTTGGTGTTTTGCCCGGTGCCAATAAATTGATACCAGTATCGGTTGCTAACGACCAGTTGTTGTGTTTACCAGATCCGTTTACGCCTTTAAAAGGTTTTTCGTGGAATAACACTTTAAAGTGGTGACGTTCTCCAACTTTCTGCATCACATCCATTAATAATGAGTTGTGATCTACCGCTAAATTGGTTTCTTCGAAAATCGGAGCTAACTCAAACTGATTTGGAGCAACTTCGTTATGACGTGTTTTTACCGGAATTCCCAACAACATACACTCGTTTTCTAAATCGCGCATGTAGTTTAAAACTCTTGTTGGTATCGATCCAAAATAATGATCTTCTAATTGCTGACCTTTAGCCGAAACGTGACCTAACAATGTTCTACCAGTTTGTAAAATATCAGGGCGGGATGCTGCCAAAGCATCATCAATTAAGAAATATTCTTGTTCCCAACCTAAAGTAGGAGTTACTTTTTTAACGTTTTTGTCGAAGAATTTAGCAACTTCAGTTGCTGCATCGTCAATTGCAGACAACGCTCTTAATAAAGGTGCTTTGTTGTCTAATGCTTCACCTGTGTACGATACAAATACGGTTGGAATACATAATGTTGTTCCAAAAATAAATGCAGGCGATGTAGGATCCCAAGCAGTATAACCGCGAGCTTCGAATGTGTTTCTAATTCCTCCGTTTGGAAAAGAAGATGCATCAGGCTCTTGCTGAACCAATTGCGAACCACCGAATTTTTCTACCGGATCTGAACCATCAAAAGAAGTCTCAAAAAAGGCATCATGTTTCTCTGCGGTAGTTCCTGTTAAAGGCTGAAACCAGTGTGTGTAGTGTGTTACACCTTTAGTCATTGCCCATTCTTTCATACCTAAAGCGATATAATCTGCCATTCTACGATCAATTTTTGTACCTTGATCCATTGCAGAGCGTACTGCCTTGTATGCCTCTGGAGTTAAGTGCTGGCGCATTGATTTGTCATTGAAAACATTGCTACCAAAAATTTCTGATTTTTTACCTAATTCAGAAACCGCAACCGGCGGACGGTTGCTTGCTGCTTTTAAAGCTTCGAAACGAAAAGTTGCCATATTTTTTGTATTGTGTAGTTATACCATGCAAAAATAAATAAAACTTTGATTAAAAATAAAAAGACCCCTAAAATTTAGGGGGTCTTTTTAAAAACATTTAATTATTTCTTTATTTGCATTGTTTTTACTGGGGCATTCTCTAAACCTAACGCTGAAATTGTAGCATTGTAGTCGCTAAAGTTCATTTTTTGTTGGAAACCACCTGGTACTACAACAACTCTGAATGTTTGACGGTAAACAAAATCGTTATATTCAGCATTTGTCAAGTCATTCACTGGGAAATTAGCCGAAAAATATACTTTTACATCGTAACGAGTAAAATCATAATCGTATTTTACCATATCGCTTCCTCCTAAATTGTATGAAACAGGAACTAAAACCCAAGAATTGCCTTGCCATCTGTAAACTAAAACGTTATCACTATCAAAAATTGGTGTAGTAAAATTCCAAGTTGCAGAATAAGTATAAGCATCTTCCACTGTGCTTAAAGTTTCGTTTGACAATTCAAAAACTTGTGAAATGTTTTCGTTGTAACCTCTGTCTTCATAATATTCTTCAACTGTACAGCTTTGTAATGCTGTTAAACCTATGAATGCTGTTAAAAGTAGTACTATCTTTTTCATGATGTATTGTTGTTAAATGTTTATATATCTTTTATATTAATCTTCATTTCATTAATCGTGCCAAAAAAATATCTTTCTAAATAATTTTGTAATTTTGTTTGAAACTTTTGTAAAATTATGAAAAATATTTTCTTTAAAGGTCAGGTACTATGGAGTATGATTGATGCAAACCGACATTTACGTCATTCTGCTTACAGCGATTTATGCACACAGGCTCGTAACAATTTAATGATTCACATAGGTTTATCGGTTAATGAATGTGCAAAATACGGTATTGCTCCTATTCTTTTTAGGGAAGAAACTATTTTTCACAGAGAAATTAAAATGGATGAAGAAATTTCTGTAGCTGTTGAAATGACCAAACATACAATTGCCAACAATCGTTTTTCCATCACTCATTTTGTTTATAAATCCGATGGAACCAAAAGTGCAACGGTAAATGCTGATGGCGCCTGGTTTGATTTGCAATCAAGAAAACTAACTACATTACCAGAAAACATTGTTAAGTTGGTTAACCAAATCCCTAAAAGCGAAAATTATATAGAGGAATAAAAAAACCGAACTTAATTAAGTTCGGTTTTTTTTATTATTTATTCTGCTAAATGCTTCATGAAAACTTCGATTACTTCATCTTCTGTTCCGTCGCCGTTTACATCTATCATTCGTTTTAGTTTTAACTGATCTGCAGATTTTTCAATAATTTCTCCTCCTTGAAAAAAGTTAGATCCGTGAAATTTTAATTCGTTGTTTATAACCGTATATGATCCGTAAAACTTTTGTGAAGGACATGGTGGTACTGGTGTTGTTTTTCCAACAACATTACTTTCTGTATAATCAACAATCTCAAACGAATTAAATTCGTTTAACTGCAAATAATCTTTTCCGCAGTTTGAATTTTCTGCATAAGGTGTGTTTTCGCCATTAATGATTACCCCTTGCGGATACCATTTTCCTACCAAAACATCAACCTGTTTGTCGTCATCGTTACATCCAACAAATGCCAATGCCAAAAATAAAGTAACAATAATTTTTTTCATATTTTCTAAATTGAAACTCCTAAATAATTGCTTGGAGTTATTTGTTTTAATTCGTTTTTAACCTCAACCGAAACATTTAAAGTATCGATAAACGCATGAATCGATTTTTGATTGATTACATCGTTGGTACGCGTTAAATCTTTCAATGCTTCGTAAGGATTTGGATATGCTTCGCGACGTAAAATAGTCTGAATTGCTTCTGCTACAACCGCCCAGTTGTTTTCTAAATCATCTGCAAATTTGCTTTCGTTCAACAATAATTTGTTCAAACCTTTTAAGGTAGCTTCAAACGCGATAATGGTATGACCAAACGGAACGCCCACATTACGCAACACGGTACTATCGGTTAAATCGCGCTGTAAACGAGAAATAGGTAATTTTGCAGCTAAATGTTCAAAAATGGCATTAGCGATACCTAAATTTCCTTCAGAATTTTCAAAATCGATCGGATTCACTTTGTGTGGCATTGCAGATGATCCTACTTCGCCAGCCTTGATTTTTTGTTTGAAATATTCCATTGAAACGTATGTCCACACATCGCGATCCAAATCGATCAATATATTGTTAATACGTTTTAAAGCATCGCAGAAAGCTGCAAAATGATCGTAATGTTCAATTTGTGTGGTAGGAAACGAATGTTTTAATCCTAAAATTTCTTCCACAAAATGCTCTCCAAAAACTCTCCAATCGTTTTGCGGATAAGCTACTTTGTGTGCATTGAAATTTCCTGTTGCACCACCAAATTTAGCTGCAAACGGAATGTTGTTCAACAAACGCAACTGCTCTTCTAAACGAACCACAAAAACATGCAACTCTTTACCTAAACGCGTTGGAGATGCTGGTTGCCCGTGCGTACGCGCTAACATTGGAATATCTTTCCATTCAATGCTTAACTCTTTTAATTTGTTAACCAACTGAATAAAAGTAGGCATATACACTTTTTCAAAAGCGTGTTTTACCGATAAAGGTATTGCGGTGTTGTTGATATCTTGAGAGGTTAATCCAAAATGGATAAACTCTTTAAATTCTTGTAAACCTAATTGGTCAAATTTATGTTTTATGAAATATTCAACAGCCTTAACATCGTGATTTGTTGTTTTTTCGGTGTTTTTGATCCAAAGTGCATCTTCTGTAGAAAAATCGTTATAAATTTTTCGTAATTCAGAAAACAAATCTTTAGATACGTTTGCAACCTGCGGCAATGGCAATTCGCACAAAGCAATAAAATATTCAATTTCTACTAAAACGCGATATTTTATAAGGGCTTCTTCCGAAAAAAAATCTGCTAATGGAGCTGTTTTTGATCTATAACGACCATCGATCGGTGAAATAGCATTTAATTCTGTTAACATAAATATTTCCAATATATTTTAAAGAAACAAATATACTGCGTATTTACAGTTTAAAAAAACTTATTTTATTTTGAAGGCATAAAAAAAGAAGCATTTCTGCTTCTCTTCTTCTTTATGATCTACTCCATTCTAAAATTGAGTTTCTGTTCATTTTTACGTAATCTTCGTTTCCTGCTTTTTCTGAAGCTTCTAACGATTTTTTAGCTGTTTCTACAGCACCTTTTTTATCACCGTTTGCTGCCTGAATTATTGATTTTTGACGCAACATGTAAAAAGGAGCCTCGCCGTTTTGCATTGCAATTGATTTGTTTACAAAATCTAAAGCCTTTTTAACGTCGGTATTCGATGTAAATAGATAAACACCTGCCGCGTAATAATCCGATGCTTTAGAATTTTCGTTAATGCTTGAATTAATGCTTTCCATTGCTATTTTGTGCGTTGGTACTTTAAACGGAACGTGAACTATTGTTTTTTCCCATGAAATGTCAATTGTTCCCTGCTCATTGCTTTGTGGCGTAACATCAATTGTAAAATACTCTACATCTTTATTTAATGTTTGTGGTTTTACAGCTGTTTTCATAACTACATCACTATCGTTCCATTTTTGAGGTAATCCCCAGTTATCGGTAGTTTTGTAGATAATTACATCCCAAGATTCTGCTTTTGGCAATGTGTATAATGCATATTTACCAGCCGGTAAATTTTTACCGTTTATCTCGATATCTGTATCAATTTCAATAACAGTATTCTGGTTTGCACCTGTTCTCCACATTTTTCCGTAAGGCACTAAATCTCCAAAAACCAAACGACCTTTTTTAGCCGGACGGAAATAATCAACACTTACATTTGTTAAACCAACTGCCTGATCGATTTCTGATTTTAAACTTGCCTGTGGCGTTTTAATTTGTGCATTTACCTGTGTTGCCACAAATAACGTTGCTGCTATTAGTAATTTTCTCATTTTTTAAATTTATTTTGAATAATTTGTTACTCCTTCTTTTAACCAATTTTCGTATTCCGAAACTTCCGGCGTATAACCAACCGGCGTGTTTAACGAATTTCCTTCATTATCTAAAACAATATAATAAGGTTGTGCATTTGCCTGATACTTTTCTATCTGAAAATCACTCCACTTATTACCTACCGTTTTTATTTTTTTACCTGTTGTTTTAGAAACATATTGCTCTGCTTCCGGCAATTCTTTCTTCTCATCAACGTATAAAGATATTAAAACTACGTCGTTGTTTAAAATATTTAACACATTGGTTTCAGACCAAACGTTTTCTTCCATCTTACGACAGTTAACACACGCGTGTCCTGTAAAATCTAGTAAAACCGGTTTATTGATCTCTTTTGCATACGCCATACCTTTATCGTAATCTGTAAAAGTGATGATTCCCTGCGGACCTTCTTTTGCACCATCTGGAATTTCACTTAAAGAAGATGTCCCTCCTTTAGAATTTCCTACACCATACGGACTTTCTGAATACGTCATTGGTGGTGGAAAACCTGAAATCAATTTTAACGGCGCTCCCCATAATCCGGGAACTAAATAAATTGTGAAAGTTGATACCAGCAATGCCATAAATAATCTACCTACCGATATTTTATCTAATTTAGAATCGTGCGGTAATTGAATTTTTCCGAACAAATAAATTGCCCAAGCTGCAAAAATTGCGATCCATATTGCCAAGAATACTTCACGTTCCATCCAATGTGCTTGCAAAACCAAATCAGCATTCGATAAAAATTTGAAAGCCAATGCTAGTTCTAAAAATCCTAACGAAACCTTTACAGTGTTCATCCATCCACCAGAACGTGGCATAGAATTTAACCAACCTGGAAACATAGCAAACAACATGAAAGGTAATGCTAATGCCAATGAAAAACCAAACATACCAATTAACGGAGCTGTTCCTCCTTTAGAAGCTGCTTCTACCAACAAAGTTCCAACAATTGGTCCTGTACATGAAAATGAAACAATTGCCAATGCCAATGCCATGAAAAAGATACCGATCATACCTCCTCTATCAGCCTGCTTGTCAACTTTATTTGCCCACGAATTTGGAAGCATAATTTCAAACGCTCCTAAAAAAGATGATGCAAAAACCACTAATAATGTAAAGAAAACCACGTTAAACCAAACGTTTGTTGACAAAGCATTTAATGCATCTGCACCAAAAACCTTGGTTACAATCAGTCCTAACAACACATAAATAATAATGATCGATAAACCGTAAATAACCGCATTTTTAATTCCTTTAGCACGTGACTTACTCTGTTTAGTAAAAAAACTTACTGTCATTGGAATCATTGGAAATACACACGGAGTTAACAATGCTGCGAAACCCGAGAAAAATGCAATGATAAAAATCGACCATAAACCTTTCTTTTCTGATTTATCTGTCGATGGATTTTCTGTTACCGGTTTGGTTTTAGTTGTATCATTATTTGTTGATGTTGCTGCAAGATCTTCAAAGTTTTGAACTTCCTTTGATGTAACTGTAGCTAAATCAAACACAAAATACTTGTTTTGCTGAATACACATTTCAATACAAGCCTGATATGAAAGTTCTATCTGAATATTTTTAACCTCAGGGTTTGTAATTTTTATGTTGTGTGTAAAATGCGCTTCTTTTGCAAAGTAATATTCATCTACACCAAAAATATCATTGAATTTTTTAGTGTATTCACTCTCTTTTGCTTTGCCTTGCGGTTCGTAATTTCCTTGGGCGTTGTTATAAAGAAATTCTAGAGGAAGTGGTCCGCCTTCTGGCGTAAACTGCGAATACATGTGCCATTCGCCTTCAATTGTAGCATCAAATTTAAGTTGATACTCTGTATCTGAAATTTTTTCGATACTCGATTTCCATTTTACAGGATCTTGCACCTGTGAAAACCCCAAACTGGTTACGAATAAAACCAGCGCTGTGAGTAAATTTCTCATTGGTTTAAAGTTATTTTATAGTTTTGTTGATTGTTACTTGTTATTTTAAATCGATCATCGGCACGTAAACCAACAATCCAAATTATTTTTCCATCTCCATTTTCCAAAATCCAAGTGTTATCTTTTTGAATTTTAGATAGTTTTTCGTCTTTAAAAAACTTTGACACTTTTTTTATTCCATTCATTCCAAAAGGCTGAAAATAATCACCCGTTTGCTTACGTCTTAAAATCAAAGGCCATTTTAAAAGATTCGAATTTACGAAAATAGTACATTTATCCGAGTTAAATCCTTCCTTTTCTACTTCTGATATATTCATAAAAAAAGGCAGGCTTAAAACATCATCTTTGCTTTTAATGCAAAATATAATGTTTGATATAGATTTTTCTTCAAAAACGATTAGTTTTTTTCGGTCTTTCAAAATCGTAAATTGATCATTTTTTAACACTTTACCGGCTTCAGACAAACATATCTTTTCAATTTCATCTGCTGAACTGAAACCATATCTCTTTAAAACCTGTAATAAATAGTGTTTTTTGTTGCTGAAATCCTGTGCTTTATCTAAATCAAATTCTAATTGATTTTCGATCATCTGCACACACTCTTTCTCGAAAAAAGCAACTGCATCGTTTGCTAAAAGTTGTGTTTGTTTTAAATGATGAAGTGTATTTTGAAACGATTTTAAAAACTCTGTATTTTCTTCTTTTAAAACCGGAAGCACTAAATGGCGCATTTTATTCCGCAGATATTTTGTTGTGGCATTCGATTGATCTTCTCTCCACTCTACTCCATTTTCAGTAGCATAATGCAGAATTTCCTCTCGAGAAAAATTCAACATTGGTCGAATAATATTCTCGTTTTTTTCAGGAATTCCAACCAAACCGTCAATTCCGGTTCCGCGCGTAAAATTGATCAAAAATGTTTCTGTCTGATCGTCTAAATGATGAGCCGTTGCAATAAACTGATAATCGTAATCGATACAAATCTGTTTAAACCAGTTGTATCGTAATTCGCGTGCTGCAATTTGAATGGAAACTTTTCTGCTTTCAAGAATCTGCATCGTATCAAATCGTTCTACAAAACACGGAATATTATACTTTTTGCAAAAATCAATAACCAATTTTTCGTCTAAATTACTTTCTGTACCACGCAACTGAAAATTACAATGAGCAACAGCAAAATCTAATTTTAAAGCATGGTACAAATGCAACAACACCATACTGTCCACTCCTCCACTTACTGCAAGCAAGGTTTTTCCGCTTGCTGATTCGGGAAATTTTTGGGCGATATGTTCTTTGAACTGATCTAACATTGCTGTAAAACTTTTTGCATTGCTTGTGCTTTCAACAAACATTCATTGTATTCATCGGTAGCATTTGCGTTGATCGTAATAGCACTACCTACACTGAATGATGCATATTTACTTTCTTGATTATATAAAATACTGCGGATAACCACGTTAAAATCGAAATCGTTATCAGGCGAAAAATAACCAATGGCACCGCTGTACAGACCGCGTTTTGTTTTTTCGACCTCTTCGATAATTTTCATTGCTGATAATTTTGGCGCGCCTGTCATACTTCCCATTGGGTAGGTAGATTTGATTATATGTACCGGATTTTGATCTGCTGAAACTTCGGAGACAACTGTAGAAATCATTTGATGAACCTGTTTAAATGTATAAATCCCAAATAATTCTTCGACTTGAACCGATGCTTTTGTTGCTGTTTTTGATAAATCGTTCCGAACCAAATCGACAATCATCACGTTTTCTGACTGTTCCTTTTTATTTTCTGCCAAATTTTGTTTTAAAAGTGTATCTTCTTCAGTCGTAGCTCCGCGTTTTGCCGTTCCTTTAATGGGTTGCGAAATCATTTTTAAACCGTCTTTTTTAATATATCGTTCCGGTGACGCGCTCATTACAAAATGTTTGTTGAATTTAGCAAAACACGCAAACGGCGGTTCGGAGATCTCGTTTAATTTCCAAAACAATTCATTGGAATTTAACTGCACGTCTTCTGCAAAAAATTCCATGCAATAATTGGCTTCGTAAATATCGCCGCGTTGAATATGACTGATTACTTTTTGAAATCCAGCTTCGTATTCGTTAAACGTTAATTTACTTTCTACCTTTATTTTTTTATGCTGATGAGACCCTTCTATTTCAATCGAAATAATCTGCTGAAAATCATCATCCATTTCATCATCGCACATTCCCAGATATTCAAATCGAACCAAATCATCTTCGAAAAAAATGATTTTCTTTGGCTGAAAAAACAGCAAATCGGGAAAGTTCAATCCGTCAGAATTATTTGATTCTAATCGTTCCACATCGTTCTTTAAATCGTATGTTAAATAACCAAAAAGCCAATCGTTGGTATTGCTTTGATATTCTTTTAATTTATCGAACGCATTAAAATAATCGGTTTGCAGCAGCGTAAAAGCATCAAAAGCCAAAACAGCTTGGTGTGTGCTGTATTTGGCTTTGTAATTGTTCGATTCTAAAAAAACAACTTCGCGAAACTGTTGCGCCCACTGAAGCATCTGCCTTTTAAAACCGGGAATATTTTGTATTTGATACGTTTTTGAAAACCGTTGCATTAACTTTTTAAAATTCTATTTAGTTTATTATCGATTTCTTGTAAGAAATCTTTATTTGTAATTTGCTGTGTTTCTTTGTTGAAATTTTCTGAAAAAGATGAAAAAGCATAACTTTCGTAAACTTCGCAACCAAAACGTTCGATCATTTTCTGTAAACTTTCGTTCGCACCCAAACCACCACGTTTTCCGTTTGATGTACTTAAAATAAAAACCTTTTTTCCTTGCAAAAAACTTTTATCTGCACGTGACAACCAATCTATTATATTTTTGAAAAATGCCGATAAATTGCCGTTGTGCTCGTTTGTGGTTATGAAAATATGTTCGAAAGCTTCGATTTGATCTTTTAAAGAAACAATGCCTTTAGGTGATTTAATTTCGCGCTCTAAATCTTCACTAAATAAAGGAATATCTAATGTTTTAAGATCAATAAAAGTGTGTGTTACATTCAGTTCTTTTAAAACCGATTTTGTTAACTGTTCGTTGATGGATTTTGACGAGTTGCTTCCTACAAATGCAAGCATAAATGTTTTAGTATTTAATTTCTAAATTTAGTTGTCTGTTTTCTTTAGCGGCAGTTTTATCCATTAATGTTCCAACGGTTACGCCAATTGCAACGCCAATAGGTAAACCTATAGCAAACAAACCTGGTTGCCCTAAAAGAACACCTGCAAGAACACCTAATGGCATGCCAAAAACAGTCATACCGAGTGCCAACCAAAGCGTTCTGTAATAATTTTTAGGAACCAACTTTAAGTCTTTCTCTATTAACCTTAAAATTGCGGTTTGCTTTTTCTTTATTACTTTTCTTAAATCGTTAGTCGTTAAAGAATCAGAAGTATTAATTTCTTCAACCTCGTTATTGATTGTTTGAATAATTGAATCAGGTAATTCTTTTTTTCTTAATTCAGTTAAAAGAATATCAAACTGACTGTAAAGCTGACTTAATCTGATATCGCTTTCTAAATTTTTTACTCCTCTTAATTTAATTATGGTCATAATTAATCTTCTTCTTCAATAATTTCATGGTTGTTTGAATAGTTTCGCCAACGTTCGATACACTGAACCATATCTGTTGGTAAATCGGTTTCAAAACGCATGAATTCTTTTTTAATCGGATGCATAAAACCAAGTGTTTTAGCATGCAGTGCCTGTCGTGGCAATACTTTAAAAGTGTTATCTACAAACTGCTTATATTTTGTAAAAGTGGTTCCTTTTAAAATTCGGTTTCCGCCATAACGTTCATCATTAAACAAGGTATGCCCGATTGCTTTCATGTGCACGCGAATCTGGTGTGTTCTGCCGGTTTCTAATCTGCACGAAACCATTGTAATGTATCCTAAACGTTCAATCACTTTATAGTGTGTAACTGCATGTTTTGCTCCGGTTGAATCATCGGGAAACGAAGCCATCTGCATACGATCAACCTTATGGCGACCAATATAACTTTCTATAGTTCCCTCATCTTCTAAAACATTTCCCCAAACCAAGGCAACATATTCACGCTCGGTTGTTTTTGCAGCAAACTGTTTTTGCAGTTCGCTCATTGTCCAATCGGTTTTGGCAATAACAAGTAATCCCGTAGTATCCTTATCAATTCTATGCACCAAACCAGGACGCTCTGAACTGTTTAATGGCAAATTTTCGAAATGATACGCCAATGCATTTACCAAAGTTCCGGTGTAATTTCCATGACCCGGATGTACCACCAAACCTGCAGGTTTATTAATTACAAGTAAATCATCGTCTTCATAAACAATATCCAGCGGAATGTTTTCTGGAACAATAATGTTTTCAAACGGAGGCTGTTCCATTAAAACACGCACCACATCGTTTGCTTTTACTTTATGATTTGATTTTACAGGAACATCATTCACAAAAATATTTCCGTTATCAGCTGCTTTCTGAATTTTGTTTCGAGTTGCATTTTCAACCAGATTCATCAAGAATTTATCAACACGCAAGGGCGCCTGACCTTTACCGGCTTCAAAACGGTGATGTTCGTATAATTCGTCTTCTAAAATTGTGTTATCTTCTATCATTCATTAAAAAATTGAATCGATTGCCGGTGCTATATCTTCATACATTTCACCTAAAGTATCGGTTTCTGGTTTGTATCCTAACATACCATCGCCCAATATTAAATCGATTTTTGAATTTTTAAGTACTTTATCGCCCATGCGTAAAATTCTGCCATCTTGTTCAATACGCAAAACTACATCTTTAGCAAAATCGGGTTCGTATTTAATTTGTCCTTTCACCAAACCTAACGATTCTAAAATAGCGGTTGAGTGGCGCAACGTTCTACCATCTAAATTAGGTAAACGTACAGACGAATATCCTTTGGCATTAATCTTTACATAAATTTTACGACCTTGTTTTACGGCATCGTTCGCTTTAGGATCTTGTTCTGAAATTGTTAACGGCGGATACTTTGGGTTGTAATCAATTGTATCAATAATAATAATTTCAAAACCATTGTCTGCAACGGCGTTCATAGCTTTTTCAACCTTCATTTTAGTCAAATCGGGTACAGGAATTTCGTTGCCGTGACGTGTATAAATATTTAAAAACTGTAAGCTTCCAAAAATAAGTGCGGCAATGATTACCACTGCTGCTATTAACGAGAAAAAAAACTGCCTACTTTTTATAAATGATGTAAAACCCATAGAGTTATTTATTTTAGCAAAGTTATCAATTATGTTACGTGTATTTTTATAAATTTGTTTTAAAGTAAGGTAAATACATCTTACAAAAATAAAATATAAAAATACATTATTAAATGAAAAACGTAGCAATTATTATGGGAGGATATTCTAGCGAATATAAAATATCCTTAAAAAGCGGCGAAGTTGTTTATAATCATTTAGATAGCACTAAATATAATTTATACAAAATACACATTTTAACAGAAGGCTGGTTTTATGTTGATGAACAAAATAACCGCTTTGTTGTTGATAAAAACGATTTTTCGGTAACGGTAAACAACGAAAAAATTACATTCGATGTTGTTTTTAACGCCATTCACGGAACACCGGGTGAAGACGGATTAATACAGGCCTATTTAAAACTGTTGAATATTCCGCAAACGTCTTGTAATTACTATCAGTCGGCACTTACGTTTAACAAGCGCGATATGCTCTCTGTGTTGAAACCTTACGGAATTAAAACGGCAATTTCGTACTACTTGAACAAAGGCGATGTTATTGATGAAAATCAGATTATTCAGCGTGTTGGACTGCCTTGTTTTGTTAAACCGAACAAATCGGGATCGAGTTTTGGAATTTCGATGGTAAAAGATAGCGAACAATTATTGCCTGCGATTGACAAAGCATATATAGAAGACGATGAAATTATTATTGAAAGTTATTTAAAAGGAACAGAAGTTTCGGTTGGTGTGATTAAATACAAAGACCAAACAATGGTATTGCCAATAACTGAAATTGTTTCTGAAAACGACTTTTTTGATTACGAAGCGAAATATGAAGGAAAATCGAGCGAGATTACTCCTGCAAGAATATCCGAAGATGAAAAAGCTAAAGTAGAAGATGCTGCAAAACGTATCTATACGATTTTAAAAATGGATGGTTTTTCTCGATCTGAATTTATTTTGGTAAGTGGTGAACCTTTTTTATTAGAGATGAATACCGTACCCGGTTTAACTACCGAAAGTATTTTACCACAACAGGCACGCGAAGCAGGAATCTCGTTAAACGAATTGTTTGACAACGCTATTGAATTAGCTTTAACCAGAACGCATTTTTAATGAAAAAAGCTGTTTTTCCAGGTTCGTTTGATCCTATAACCAACGGACACGTAGATGTTATTACCCGAGCTTTGCCTTTGTTCGATGAAATTATTATTGCCATTGGTACAAATGCCGAAAAAAAATACATGTTTAGTTTAGAGGAACGTAAACGTTTTATTGAAGAAACTTTTGCCAACGAACCTAAAGTTAAAGTGGATCTTTACCAAGGATTGACGATTGATTACTGTAAAGAACAAAATGCCGATTTTTTATTGCGCGGTTTACGCAATCCTGCCGATTTTGAGTTTGAAAAAGCCATTGCACACGCCAATAGATTAGTTTCGGGTATTGAAACGGTTTTCTTACTAACTGCTGTAGACACCTCGTTTATAAGTTCTAGTATTGTACGTGATTTTATTCGTAATAACGGTGATTACAGTTTGTTGGTTCCAAAGGCGGTTAAGAAATAATTCGTTTAAAAGAAATCTATATATGAAAAAAGATATTTTCGAACATTTATCAACTGCTCAACTTATTAAAAGAAGAGATTTACTTAAAGGCCATCAATTGGTTTAGGAATTGTTGCAATTGTAGCTATTGGTATTTTAATTTATATTTTTACAACAAATGGTTTTGGAGATATTCCGTTTGCATCAGCAATTCCCGCTTTTATGCTACCGGTATTCTTTTTACCGATGATTGTTCATATAGGTAAGCTAAACACTGAAATAAAAAGGAGAAATCAGTAATAAGCCAGTAGCTTTAGTTGTTGGTCAGAGTTCTTTAAAAACCTATTAAAATGAAAGAACATAAATATCAATCAAAAATTGAATGGACTGGAAATAATGGTTCGGGAACTGATAGTTATAAAAGTTACGAGAGAAATCATAATGTAATTATTGAGAACAAAGCTATAATACAAGGTTCATCGGATCCAGCTTTTAGAGGGAAAAAAAGCAGACATAATCCAGAAGATCTGCTTGTATCATCTATCTCTTCTTGTCATATGCTATGGTATTTACACTTTTGCTCGGTGAACAATGTGATTGTTGATGAATATACATATTGCAGAAGGGATAATGTTAGAAGATGCTACTGGAAAAGGCTATTTTAAAGAAGTTACTTTGCATCCTAATATAATAGTTAGAAGCAAAGAAATGGTTAAAAAAGCAATTGAATTACATAAAAAGGCAAATGAATATTGTTTTATTGCAAATTCTGTAAATTTCCCTATTAAACATCTGCCTATAGTAAGTATAAAAGACATTTAATGTAAAACTACTTTATAACAATATAAGTTAATATTAAACAAAAAAGTGATGACTATAAATCATCGCTTTTTTGTTATATAGAAAAGAAATTATCCTAAAACTTCTTTTACTTTTTTACCGATTTCTGCCGGAGAATCAACAACGTGGATACCACATTCTGCCATGATGCGTTTTTTTGCTTCTGCTGTATCATCAGCACCACCAACGATTGCACCTGCGTGACCCATTGTACGACCTTTAGGAGCTGTTTCACCTGCGATGAATCCGATAACCGGTTTTTTGTTTCCGTTTTCTTTAATCCAACGTGCAGCATCAGCTTCTAATTGTCCGCCAATTTCACCAATCATAATGATTGCTTCTGTTTCTGGATCGTTCATTAATAATTCAACCGCTTCTTTAGTTGTTGTTCCAATAATTGGATCTCCACCAATACCAATAGCTGTTGTAATACCTAAACCTTGTTTTACAACTTGGTCTGCAGCTTCGTACGTTAAAGTTCCTGATTTAGAAACGATACCTACTGTTCCTTTTTTGAACACGAAACCTGGCATAATACCAACTTTAGCTTCACCCGGAGTAATTACACCCGGACAGTTAGGACCAACCAAACGACAATTTCCTTTGTTTTTTACATAGTTGTATGCAGTAACCATTTCTGCCACAGGAATACCTTCTGTAATACAGATAATTACTTTAATACCTGCTTCTGCAGCTTCCATAATCGCATCGGCAGCGAATGCCGGCGGTACGAAAATAATAGATGTATCTGCACCTGCTTTTTCAACAGCATCTTTTACTGTATTAAACACAGGACGATCTAAATGCATAGTTCCGCCTTTACCAGGAGTAACACCACCTACAACGTTTGTACCGTATTCAATCATTTGAGAGGCGTGGAACGTTCCTTCGCTTCCTGTAAATCCTTGAACTATTATCTTAGAATCTTTGTTTACTAATACACTCATGATTTTTATAATTATCGTTTTTTGAATTATTTTACAAAAATAAGGGTTAATGAATAATATTAAAATTTTTTACTTTAAATTTTTATTAATTTGATAGTTGGCTCATTTGAACACCTTTAAAAAGCTTGCCGTCTTTAACTTCCCAAACGGTAAAAAAGGTAGCAAGAATCAGTTCTTCTTCAGTATTTTCAAATGTCCTAACGTAGTAAGTGTAACGAATCATTACTTTATCGCCGTCACTCATTATATCGTGAATTTGTGCGCGAAGATCAAAATAAGAATGCTTTAAGTCTTTAGAAAGTGCCAAAAGATCGGTATGCTCTAAAAACAAATGTCCTTTAGAACTGTACCATTCCAACTGAATATCTTCATGAAAAACCTCTAAACAATAGGTTTTGTTTAAGATACCTGCCGATTCGTAAAAATTTCTGACTATTTCTAATGCACTTTCCATTGTTACCTACTTTACTAAATTTTTAACTTTTGCAACGTGCTTGTAATATTCGCGAGCTTCTTCTGCAGGTGTACCAAAATAAACCTTATTGCCTTTTAAGCTTTTTGAAACACCTGATTTTGCAGATACCACCGCACCTGCTTCAATAGTAATTCCGCTGGTTGTACCAACTTGTCCCCATAAAGTTACGTTATCTTCTATAACTACGCAACCTGCAATACCACATTGTGCTGCAATTAAGCACATTTCGCCAATAACTGTATCGTGCCCAATATGCACCTGGTTATCAATTTTTGCTCCTTTTTTAATACGGGTTTCTCCTGTCACACCACGATCTATCGTACATAAAGCACCTAAAGTTACATCGTCTTCTATAACAACGGAACCACAAGAAATCAACGGATCAAAAAAATCGGTTCGCTTCTTAAAATAAAAAGCATCGGCACCTAAAACCGTTCCTGCGTGAATAACTACATTATCGCCAATTACGGTATGATCGTTCAACACAACATTTGCATGAATGATACAGTTTTTACCAATTTTTACATGATTGCCAACAAATGCATTCGGTTGAATGATGGTTCCCTCGCCTATTTGAGCTGTTTCTGCTATTGCATTTAATGAAGCCTGAAACGGACGAAAATAAACCGACAGTTTATTGAAATCGCGAAAAGGATCATCTGAAATCAACAAAGCTTTTCCTTCAGGGCACTCAACATCTTTATTAATTAAAATGATGGTTGCGTTTGAATTTAATGCTTTATCGTAATATTTCGGGTGATCTACAAAAACGATTTCACCGGCTTGCACCACATGAATTTCGTTCATTCCTAAAACAGGAAAATCGGGAGCCCCTACAAAGGAACACCCAATTATTTCTGCTATATTTTCTAAATGATAAGTTTTAGGAAATCTCATTTATTAATTACTCTTTTATACGTTCGATATAACTTCCTGAAGCTGTATCAATTTTAATTTTATCGCCTTCGTTAATAAACAAAGGTACGTTAACTTGCGCACCAGTTTCTACTGTAGCAGGTTTTGTAGCATTTGTTGCCGTATTACCTTTTACACCAGGCTCTGTATAAGTTACTTCTAAAACGATAGACGCAGGCATATCTACAGATAAAGGAGATTCTGTTTCTGCATTAATCTGAACCATTACGTTTGTTCCTTCTTTTAATAATTCAGGAGCATCTAAAATATTTTTCTCTAATGTAATTTGTTCAAATGTTTCGTTATTCATAAAATGATAATCGTTTCCTTCTTGGTATAAATACTGGAAAGTATGTGTTTCTACACGAACTACATCGATTTTATGACCTGCAGAAAAAGTATTGTCTAACGTTTTACCAGAAGTTACACTTTTCATTTTTGTTCTTACAAACGCAGGACCTTTACCTGGTTTTACATGCAGGAATTCTACAATTTTGTAAATATCGTTATTAAATTTAATACATAAACCGTTTCTAATGTCTGATGTACTTGCCATAAATTATGCTTTTATTTTTTTATTTATTAATAAATTCCGGTATAACCTTTCATGATACCACGCGTTGAATTACGTACAAACTGAATAATTTCGTCACGTTCTGGAGTTGCTTCCATTTCGGTTTCTAAAATCTCAATTGCTTGTGAATTATTGTAATTCTTTTGATACAATACGCGGTAAATATTCTGTATTTCTTTAATTTTTTCAGAATCGATGCCTCTTCTTCTCAATCCTACAGAATTAATTCCTACGTAAGAGATTGGTTCACGTGCTGCTTTAATGTACGGAGGAACATCTTTACGAACAAGCGTACCGCCCGTTATAAACGAATGCGACCCAATTGTACAGAACTGATGCACAGCAACCATACCCGCCAAAACAACATAGTCGCCCACGGTTACGTGACCTGCCAATGTGCTTGAGTTTGAAAAGATACAGTTATCGCCCACAATACAATCGTGTGCAATGTGGCTGTAAGCCTGTATTAAACAATTTTTACCAATAGCTGTACGGTATCTGTCTTTTGTACCTCTGTTAATGGTAACACACTCTCTAATTGTTGTATTATCGCCTATCTCTACAGTTGTTTCTTCGCCATCGAACTTTAAATCTTGTGGCTCGGCAGAAATAACTGCACCGGGAAAAATACGACAATTTTTTCCGATTCGTGCTCCTTCCATGATGGTAACGTTTGACCCTATCCAAGTACCTTCACCTATCTCAACATTGTTGTGAATAGTTGTAAAAGGTTCAATTACCACATTTTTAGCAATTTTTGCTCCTGGATGAACGTATGCTAATGGTTGATTCATTCTAATTAGTTATTAATTTACTACTTTGTTTTTACTATTTGTGCCATTAATTCTGCTTCGGTAACTACTTTACCATTAGCATAAGCAACAGCCTGCATATGACAGATTCCTCTGCGGATCGGACTTATTAAATCTAGTTTAAAGAATAACGTATCGCCAGGTAAAACCTGTTGCTTGAAACGTACGTTATCAATTTTCATGAAATAAGTCAGATAATTTTCCGGATCTGGAACTGTACTCAACGCCAAAATACCTCCTGTTTGTGCCATAGCTTCAATTATTAAAACACCAGGCATTACAGGCGCACCAGGAAAATGTCCTTGAAAAAATTCTTCGTTCATAGTTACGTTTTTCATACCTACTACATGAGAATCAGACAATTCCAAAATACGATCAACCAAAAGCATAGGAAATCTATGTGGCAAAACTGCCATTATTTTGTTGATATCCATTAAAGGCTCTTTATTTAAATCGAAAACAGGAACCTGATTTCTACGTTCTGCCTTAATGATTTTAGACATTTTTTTAGCAAACTGTGTATTTACAAAATGCCCCGGTTTGTTTGCGATAACTTTTCCGCGAATACGTGTACCAATTAAAGCCAAATCGCCAATAACATCTAACAACTTGTGTCTGGCAGCTTCGTTAGGATAATGTAACGTTAAATTATCTAAAATTCCGTTTGGTTTAACTGCAATATTATCTTTACCAAAAGCAACTTTTAAATTTTGTAATGTTTCGTCTGATATTTCTTTATCAACATAAACAATTGCATTATTTAAATCGCCACCTTTAATTAATCCGTGTGCCAATAAAGTTTCAATTTCGTGCAAAAAGCTAAAAGTTCTTGCTTCTGAAATTTCTTCTTTAAAATCGCTCATGTTTTTTAACGTAGCATTTTGTGTACCTAAAACCTTTGTACCAAAATCTACCATTGTAGTAACCTGATATTCATCTGCAGGCATAACGATAATTTCGCTGCCAGTTCTTTCATCAACGTAAGAGATTACTTCTTTAACAATGTATTCGTTACGTTCTGCATCTTGCTCTACAATTCCGGCTTCTTCAACAGCTTGAACAAAAAATTTAGATGAGCCATCCATAATTGGTGGTTCTGAAGCATTTAAGTCGATAATTACATTATCTAACTCACAACCTACAAAAGCAGCCAAAACATGCTCTGTAGTATGTAATTGAACACCTTTATGCTCTAAATTTGTTCCACGTTCTGTAGAAACAACATAATTTGCATCTGCTTCAATAACAGGACTTCCTGGTAAATCTACTCGCACAAAAGTAAAACCATTATTTACAGGCGCAGGTTTTAAAGTCATAACAACTTGTTGACCCGTATGCAAACCCACTCCATTAATTGTTACTTCTTGGGCGATGGTTTTTTGTTTAACCATAACTATTTTTAACTTATATTTCGTTATTTGATTTTTTTAACTGATCGATTTCCTTTACAATGTTTGGCAATTTTCTAAAATAGACATACGATTTTGAAAAATCGTTATACGTCATTGCCGGCGAACCTTGAATAATTTCACCGTCTTTCACACTTTTACCAACACCTGATTGTGCCTGAATACGCACATTATCGCCAATTACAATATGACCTACAATACCAACCTGCCCGCCAATAACACAGTTTCTACCAATTTTGGCAGAACCTGCAACACCGGTTTGTGAGGCAATTACCGTATTTTCGCCAACCTCTACATTATGTGCAATTTGAATTTGATTATCTAATTTTACACCTTTTCTTATAATTGTTGATCCTAATGTGGCACGATCAATGGTTGTACATGAACCTATTTCAACATCGTCTTCAATAATTACGTTTCCAATTTGCGGAATTTTAGCATAAGTTCCGTCAGTGTTTGGAGCAAATCCGAATCCGTCTGAACCTACAATTGTCCCTGAATGAATCACGCAGTTTTTGCCGATTACTGTTTCCGAATAAATTCGTGCACCTGCAAAAAGTATCGTATTATCGCCAATTGTTACGTTATCACCCACAAAAGAATTAGGGTAAATTTTTACATTATTTCCAATTTTTGTGTTTTTACCAATGTAACAGAAACTTCCCAAATATAAATCTGAACCATATTCAACACCTTCTGATAATACTGAAGGCTGTTCGATGCCCGATTTCATTAATTTGATCTGGTTGGCATATTCTAATATTTTTGTAAATGCCTGATACGAATCATCAACCTGAATCATGGTTGCCTTTACATCGTGCAACGGTTGAAAATCTTTATTAACAATGACAATTGATGCCTTGGTTGTATATAAAAAATGGTTGTATTTTGAGTTTGACAAAAAGGTAATAGAACCTTCTTCGCCTTCTTCGATCTTGGCCAATTTAAAAACCTCAACCGTAGAATCGCCCACAATATTTCCATTTAAAACTTCGGCAATTTGCTCTGCTGTAATCTTCATTGAATACAAAAATATTAATTTTTAACCAACTTTATGAATGCTTTTCGGATAGCATATAAAGTATTTATAAACAGGCTCTGACAAAGCCTTTAAATTGTATTGATCTGATGCTTCCAACACATCGATAATTTCTTTATTCTTTGTAAAAATTCGAATTGGATCTGCCTTTAAATCGTACGCCTGATTTTTCAGTTTGTCGCCAAAAACAAAATAATCCAGTTCATCATTTACTTCAAGTTCATCTTTACATAAACTTTGGTAATAACTTAATTTTGAAGGTAAATCGTCTTTTGAAACCAACTGCACATGAAACAATTTTCTGTTTACAATAGCACTGCTTAAATATGACAAAACCTTATCGGTATGAAACTGCCAGTTTTTTAATGCGGTGTAAATATCTGCATCGTCCAACAAGGCAAAATTGTTTAAAACTTCTTTATTAAAATCGGCTTTTAAAACATTGTTCTCCAAGAAAAACTTTAGTGCATTGCTTGCCGGTAAATCTACACCTTGCAAAGTTAACTGCTTGGCGCGTTTTAATATTTTCGACAATAACAATTCGGCACCAACGCTTGTTTTATGCAAATAGCACTGCCAATACATTAAACGGCGTGCTACCAAAAATTTTTCTACCGAATATATACCTTTTTCTTCAACTACCAAAACATCGTTATGAACGTTGATCATTTGAACCAATCGTTCGGAATTGATGTTTCCTTCGGCAACACCGCTGTAAAAACTATCGCGTTTTAAATAATCCATTCGATCCATATCCATTTGTGAGGATATTAGCTGGATCAAAAATTTACGCGGATAATTTCCTTTAAAAATCTCAATCGCTAATGAAAGTTTTCCTTCAAATTCTTCATTCAAAGCTTCCATAAAAAGCAACGAAATTTCTTCGTGATGAATATTTTCTACAATGCTATGTTCCATTGCGTGCGAGAAAGGTCCATGACCAATATCGTGCAATAAAATGGCAATGTAAAGCGCCTCTTCTTCTTCTTTTGATATTTCAACATTCTTAAAACGCAACACCTGAACGGCTTTCTGCATCATGTGCATACAGCCTAAAGCGTGATGAAATCGCGTATGTTCGGCACCCGGATAAACTAAAGAAGACAACCCCATTTGTTTAATTCTGCGCAAACGTTGAAAATACGGATGCTGAATTAAATCGTACAACAATGTTGCAGGTATGGTTATGAAGCCATAAATAGGATCGTTTAAAATTTTTAATTTATTTGCTGATGTCAAAACTATCTTTGTTGCTGAAATATCAGGCAAATATAACTATTTTCACAAAAGAAAAATGCACTTTTGTATAACTAAAAGTGCATTTTGTATAATTAATTGAATTTATAATTGCTTAAAAACTGAATACTGTTTTGAATATCATAATGTAAAATACGGTCTTCTTCTACCGTTGGAACAACTTTTCTGTAATCGCTTACAAAGTTTTCTATAAAATCGCTCGATTTTCCTGGGCGGCGGAATTCTAAAGCCTGTGCTGCATTAAATAACTCAATTGCAAGAATTCGTTCTAAATTTTCAACGATTTTCAATGTTTTTGTAGCTGCATTTGCGCCCATACTTACATGATCTTCTTGTCCGTTGCTTGAAACAATACTATCGATACTTGCCGGCGTTGCCAATTGCTTGTTCTGGCTAACGATACTTGCCGCGGTGTATTGCGGAATCATAAAACCTGAATTCAACCCCGGATTGTTTACTAAAAACGGTGGTAAATTACGCAAGCCCGATATTAACTGATAGGTTCTGCGTTCTGAAATGCTTCCTAATTCCGCCAAGGCAATTCCCAAGAAATCTAAAGCTAAAGCCAATGGCTGTCCGTGGAAATTTCCGCCCGAAACAATTAAATCTTCATCAACAAAAATATTCGGATTATCGGTAACTGAATTGATTTCGGTTTTAAAAACCTTTTCTACATATTCAATCGCATCTTTTGAAGCTCCGTGAACCTGCGGAATACAACGAAACGAATATGGATCTTGTACGTGTTTTTTAGGCTGTTTGATTAATTCTGATCCTTCTAAAATTTCAGTAATACGAACGGCAGTATTCACCTGACCTTTGTGCGGACGAACTATGTGTATTAAATTGTTGAAAGGATCAATTCTACCATCGAAACCTTCTAAAGAAACAGCTCCGATAACATCTGCCAATTGTGATAATTTTGAGGTTTTCAACAAAATATAAGCTCCGTACGAACTCATAAACTGTGTACCGTTCAACAACGCCAAACCTTCTTTAGATTTCAACGTAATGGTTTCCCATCCTTTTTCGGTCAACATTTGTTTAGCAGTGATGCGGTTTCCGTTCATAAAAACCTCGCCTTCACCGATTAAAGGCAAACATAAATGTGCCAGTGGAGATAAGTCGCCCGATGCACCTAACGAACCTTGTGTATAAACAACAGGTAATATATCGTTGTTGTAAAAATCAATTAAACGTTCAACCGTAACCAATTGCACGCCCGAATTACCGTAACACAACGACTTTATCTTTAACAGCAACATGATTTTTACAATGCTGTGCGGAACTTCGTCACCTGTACCGCAAGCGTGCGATTTCATTAAATTTTCTTGTAAAGTTGTTAGATCTTCGTTTGAAATTTTAATGTTGTACAATGATCCAAAACCGGTATTGATTCCATAAATAGGATTGGTTTCGGTCTGCATTTTATTATCTAAATATTCACGGCATTTATTAATGTTTGCAATAGCTTCTTCTGATAAAGCCAACGTATGATTTTCTTCGATAGTTGTGTTAAGCTCTTCTAAGCCCAACGTGTTGTTACTGATATAATGTGTTGCTGACATGGTCTTTTTTTCTTAGTTTGCCAAAATTCCTAAAACTAATCTATAAATCAAAATGTTTTAAGAGTTATCTCGTAAAAACCCATTTGGTATCAGTTGATAAATTAGCATCAAAACCATAACCTTCTACATTAAACTGTTTAATATCTTCTACATTTGTAATGTTGTTTTCTGCCATGTAGCGAACCATTAAACCACGGGCTTTTTTAGCAAAAAAACTAATCATTTTCAGCTTTCCGCCTTTGTAATCTTTAAATTCGGGAGTAATAACTTTTGCTTTTAGTGACTTTTTATCAACTGCACCAAAATATTCGTTGCTAGCTAAATTCACCAAAACATCTCCTTTTTTATAACCTTTGTTTAAAGCTGTTGTAACAGTATCTTTCCAAAAATCGTTTAAATCTTTTTTATCTGCAATTGGGAGTTTTATGCCCATTTCTAATCGGTAAGGTTCAATAGTATCTAAAGGTTTCAGCAAACCGTATAAACCCGAAAGTATATTTAAGTTGTTTTGCAGATAATCAATTTCTTTTTCGTTTAACGTATAAGCATTCAAACCCGTGTAAACATCGCCGTTAAACGCAAAAACTGCTTGGCGAACCGTATCATTAAGCTCGGTCAATTTATATTTTCTTGCTTTGTTACGTTGCCAGTTTAAATCTGCGAGATTATCAGAAATCGACATTAAATTACTTAAATCAGCAGGCTTTAATGTTTTTAAAATATTGTTTATTTCTTTGCTTTGTTTGATAAAAGCTGGTTTTGTATGTGTAGTTACAGGCAATTGAGTTTCGAAATCTAACGATTTTGCCGGCGATATAATTATTTTCATTCTATATTTTTTTCAAATTTTTATAAGTTTAGTGATTTTAACCACAGATTTCACAAATTTACACAGATTAAACTTTTAATAAATAAATCAGTAATTCTATATTCAAAAAAAAGGACTCATTATATATTAAAAATTCTAAACCAAATGTTTTTTAATAGTTGCATTCCGTCACGTTTGTCTTTTGGAAGTTCCTTAACGATGTATCCGTTTTTCGATGGAATTAACTGATACGAAAAAGCAAACTGCACATCACTATCAGTATTCTTTAACAATCCAAAACGTAAATCATTAAAAACGAATCCGTTTTCATTTTCTGTAATGATGTATTGATTTTCGGATATTTCTTTTAAGCGATTGATGTTAGAATCTTTTATATGATCAATTAACTTTTTGTTTTGGGGAAAATATTGAAAACTCATTTCTTTTGAATCGAAAATAGAATAATCTGAAATGTAAAATCCGTCAACATCCTGAACAATTACATTCCATAGAAAACTGTTTGAAAATGTAGGTTTTACTGTCGTCTTGATATTTTTTGAAGGAAATTGTGCATAAAACTGATCTTCTACTCTACTTTTTACCACTTGCTGAATTACCAATCCCCAAACCAAATACATAGAACTTAAAATCAATCCGGCATAAGTGAATATTTTCTGTTTATTTTTCAAGCCTAAAACAATACCCATTAAAAGTGGAACGGTATAAAACAAATCGACCACAAAAACAGATTTCAACGCCATTTTATCATTAATCGGCCAAAAAAGTTGTGTGCCCCAGGTTGTAAAAACATCTAACAGCGAATGGGTGAGTAATACTAGAAAAATGGTTGTATATAATTGTTTTACCAAAACTTCTTTAAACCAGCGTTTAACAAAAAAAGTAATGAATATGCTTAACAATAAAAAGAATAAAATAGAATGCGAAAAACCTCGATGAATTTCAATTTCGGTAAGTGAATCGTTAAAAAGTTTGGCAATATAAATATCCAAATCGGGCAAAGTAGCAACAACAGCACCCAATAAAAATATCTTTTTTGTGCTTACGCTGTTATTTAAAGCTACATGCGCAACGCTTACTCCTAAAACAATCTGGGTAAATGAATCCATAAAAAAACTGCTCATTTTTGTGAATGAGCAGTTCAAAAATACAATATATTTTAATTACATCTCTTGAAAAATAGTATGCATTAAACGCTTTTTGTCGTTAATGCTTTCTTCTAAAGATATCATAGATTCTGTTCTGTAAACTCCTTCGATATCATCAATCATAAAGATTACATCTTTTGCATGACGTGTGTTTTTTGCACGAATTTTACAGAAAACGTTAAATTTCCCTGTAGTAACATGAGCCACGGTAACAAAAGGAATATCGTTAATACGTTCTAAAACAAATTTTGTTTGCGATGTGTTGTGTAAGAAAATACCCACATAAGCAATAAATGAATACCCTAATTTTTCGTAATCTAAAGTTAACGAAGAACCTTGAATAATACCCGCATCTTCCATTTTTTTAACGCGAACATGTACTGTACCTGCCGATATTAACAATTTTTTTGCAATATCTGTAAAAGGCACTCTTGTATTATCAATCAACATATCCAAGATCTGGTGATCTATTTCATCTAATCGAAACTTACTCATATAACAATTTTTATCAATTATTTTTTTTAATCTTTAATGAATGCAAAAATACAATGAATTATTAAAAAATATATAGAAAAGCATAATTTTTTTTTAGATTTTGGCAAAGCATTAACAACTAACCACCGAAAAACTACGATATCGTTATATTACTTAACGCTTCGGCTATGTCATTTTCATTGTTAATAGTTTGCTGATTAAGGTTTAAAACCTTATGAGCGAACTTATAATTTGGTGCAGAAACAAAATCCAACGTTGGTTTTAGAATTAATTTTCCGTCAATAATTTCTTCTTTAAACACGATTGGAAGTGTTTTTTTATCTGCAAAATCACTATTTGTGGTAGAAAAATTTTCGATTATTAAATCAACAAAGTTTTTTTCGTTTTCAGATATTTTAAGATAATCATCAACAGAAAACTTTTTATATTCTTGCGAAACAATACTGTTTAACAAGATTTCCAAGCTAATATCAACCAGTTTTTCGGCTTTTTTACGTTGATAATCGTCTGATTCAAAACCAGCTTCGAACAAGATCGTTGGTACGTTTAAATGTATAAACATGTCGCCAATACAGTTTATATTGAAAGAATCGTCGAACCTACCGATATTATCAGGCGCATGATTTTTCAAAACATCATTCATATTTGCAATTAACTGCATTGCAAAAATTCTAACCTCATTTATATCGCACGTTTCATTAAATGCCGGAGCCAAAAACGACAAGGTTGCCGGATTTGCATTTGATCCTGCCGAAAATATACTGCGTTGATCGTGCATGTTTAAAGCTAAATCAGGTTTTACTTCATTAAATATTGAACGAAGTAATTGTGATTCGGGTTGTGAAAGATCGACCGAATCTCTATTTAAATCGATTTTACTTGCATTCACACGAGTGAACGCTTTGGCACCATCTGGATTTAAAATTGGCAGAAAAGTAAACGAGAAAAAATTTAACCAATCTGCATTTTTGTTTGCATTCAATTTTTCAAGAAAGTTAAGAACCGATTTGGTTGTTGTGGTTTCGTTTCCGTGCATTTGCGACCATAACAAAATCTTGAAATTTCCTGTTCCAAAATCTACTCGGTAAATGTTTTTTTGCAACACACTTTTTCCGGCAACCGACACTTTAAAAATATCTTTATCAAGAGTTTCTAAAAGACTTTCTAACCTAGAATTTGTTATGTAACGCTCGTTAATTTCTTCCTGTTTTAAAAATCGCATGCTTGTTTTAATTTTTTCCAAATATACTATCAATCTCTAATAAAACCATTTTTAAACAGCTGTTTATTTTTGTAAACAAATGTTAATTTCATCATTTAACAAAACTTAATTTTTATACATTTATAAGTTAAAAACCAACACATTAAATATAATCAAATCAACTATTACTTAAATATATATAATTGATTTTACAATTGTAAAATAAATCATTTTACAATTGTAAATACACTTTTGTTTACATTTGTAAAGTCTATTTTTAATTAAAAAAGCTTCTTTTTTTATGAAATTCAGTAAACAGCTACAAAAAATAATGCATCATTTTGGTTTAAGCACAACAGAATTGGCAGATAAAATTTTGGTTCCAAAAGCAACAATTTCGCATCTTATTTCGGAGCGAAACAAACCGAGTTTAGAGTTTATAATGAAGTTACATACCACCTTTCCTACCCTAAATTTGGAATGGTTGATTTATGAAAAAGAACCTTTTTTGGTGACCGAAATTTATCCAAAATCAATCGAAAAAGATCAAAATAAAATACCTGTTTTAAATGAAATTTCGGAAGTTGAAATGGTGAATGAAATCGAAAATGAAGATCAAAATGAAAGTCAACCTGAAGAAATCGAACCTAAAAATATCAATCAAAATATAACGGAGAATCCAAAAAACATTTTATCTTTCCAATCTAAAGAAATTGACTGTATCGTTATTTTTTACAACGACGGAAGTTTTAAAAAGTACAATCCGTAAATGAGTATTTTAAAAAAATATATTAGTTATTTAAATGTAATTCCCGAACGCATCTACCAATCTACCTACAACGGTATTTTGGAAATTAACTGGCTGAACGGTAAAAAAATTCTGGATACCAAAAACACCAACTATTCATACGGAAATCTGGGAAAGGTTTTGCAAAAAGGTTTAAAATCGGTCACTACGGATTTTCGAAGTGAAGAAACATCGGTTTTGATTTTAGGTTTGGGCGGTGGCGATGTGGTAAAGCAATTACGAAATAACTTTAAATCGCACGCAAGTATTACTGCTGTTGAGATTGACCCTGTTATTATTGAAATTGCTTTAAAAGAATTCGATATTATTCCAAACAGCAAACTGGAAATTATAAATAACGATGCCAACCTTTTTCTAAAATACACCAAAGAGCGCTACAACCTTATTATTGTTGATCTTTTTAATGATGTAACGATTCCTGATTTTGTTTTTCAGACAGAATTTATCAAATCGGTTTACAATGTTTTGGATTTGAACGGAAGCATAATTTTTAATACCCTTATTATAAGTGATGTGCATAAAGTACGAAACAAAAAGTTTGTCGAAAATTTAAAGCTGTATTTTTCAGTTCAGGAATTTCCAAACTTATACGGGCACAATCATTTAATCATCACTAAAAAAGTAAAATGAAAAAGTACATTTATATAACAGCCGTTTTGTTAGGATCGATTTCTGCAAAAGCGCAATACACAAAAGACATCAACACCAACCGACCGAGTTCTTCTATGGGCGCATACAGCGTTAGTAAAGGAATTTTTCAGATTGAAGGCGGATATACGTATCAGAACGATGAATTTCATACCGAAAAAGTAAATACATATAATAATTTTAATTTGCAGTTGCGATACGGCGAAATGCTTGAAAACTTGGAATTTGTTGCCGATCTTAATTTTAGCAGTTACAACCAAACCGACTTTAACGTTGATGTAACCAATAGCGGTTTTCGTCAGTTAAACTTTGGTGCGAAATATTTAATTTACGATCATTACAAATATTACGTTGAAAAGCGAAATGTTTACAGTTGGAAAGCGAATCAGCGTTTTAAATGGGGAAGATTGATTCCGGCAATATCGATTTATGCAGGTGGACAATTTAATTTTAAACACAATATTTACTATCCGGAATTACCCGAAATTGGCTTAAAAACCATGCTTATTGCCCAACAACATTTAAGCAAACGCTTTAGCATTACCTATAACTTTATCGGCGAAAACGTTACCGAAGAAGAATTTAGAAACATTAGTTATATTGTAACGGCATCTTTGGGATTAAGTGACAGATGGAGCATTTTTGGCGAACATCAGGGAATTATTGATCGTAAATACAAAAATGTAGCAGTTCCGTTTATGAACGAAGCTTCTTTAAAAGGAGGCTTAACCTATAAAATTCATCAAAATTTACAGATTGATGCTTTTGGCGGAACAAGCATTGAAAATACTCCGCATAAAATTCAGGCAGGAATTGGCGCTTCGTGGAGAAATCATAAAAAATACGAGTTTAAAGATCCTACAGAACTTTAGATACTATAATGTACGATCGTAAAAGTTTCAAACAAAACAAAAACACTATATTTGTTCTGTAAAAAAACTTTTTTAATGAAAATATTAAAGAATTTTCTGCCATTATTCCTGTTTTTCGGAATATATTTAGGTTCAGGAATTTATTATAACGATTTTTACGCGTTATCGCCCGTTATTATTGCTTTTGGTGCAGTTGCTTTTGCAATAACTTACTTTAAAGGATCAATTAATAAAAATATCGACCTATTTTTAAAAGGTGCAGGCAATGATCAAATATTAACCATGTGTTTTATATTTTTCTTGTCCGGATCTTTTAGCTTTATTACAAAAGAAATTGGCAGTGTAGATTATTTGGTTGCATTGATTTTAAACCACATCACTCCACAGATATTATTCATTGCCTTTTTTGTTATATCCTGCTTAATATCTTTTGCTTTAGGCACATCGGTTGGTACAATTGTTACTTTAGCACCACTTTTACCAGGATTGTCAAGCGGCAGTACCGATGCTTTAATTCTACTATCAGGCAGTTTGTTGGGTGGTGCAATGTTTGGTGACAATCTTTCTATAATATCAGACACTACTATTGCGGCAACGCAAACTATGGGTGTAAAAATGATCGACAAGTTTAAAGCAAATGGACTAATTGCTCTTATTGCAGCAATAATTACGTGTGTTTTTATTTATTTAAATCAACCAGAATTCACTTCAAGTATCATCCATAAAAGCGATAAAACAGGTGTTGTTTTACTTCCTTATATAGCCATTGTAGTATTGGCACTATGCCGTTTACACGTATTAGTTGTATTAACAATTAGCTGCTTATTGGCTATAACTATTGCATTTTTTCAAGACTTATCATTTTTGTCGATTTCAAAGCTAGCATTAGACGGTATGCAATCTACCTTCGAAATTTCTTTACTTTCATTGCTAATTGGCGGATTATCATTCTTAATCGAAAAAAATAAAGGGTTTGAAAATGTTTTATCACTTATTTGAAAAAGTAAAAAAACATGGGTAGCGGTTTCATCTATAATATCAATGATCGTTTTTATTAATATGGCTGTTGCAAATAATACCATTGCGTTGCTGATTTGCGGACCAATTGCTAGACAGATTTCCGAACGATTTAATCTAAACAAAATTCGAATAACATCTTTATTAGATATTTTCAGTTGCATAACGCAAGGATTTATTCCATACGGTGCGCAAGTTTTAATATTGCTTGCCTTGATAAATCAGAAAATCAGTTTTATAGATTTGGTTTCTAAAAGTTACTATTTAATCATTCTATTATTTGTAAGTGTTATTTACATTGTATTTTTTATGAATAAGAATGAAAAACGATTAGAAAAAACAGTTTAAATAATTATATTTGCCTAAAAGTGTTAAAAACTATTACATGAAATTATTAGAAGGAAAAACCGCAATAATAACAGGAGCAACTCGTGGAATTGGTAGAGGCATTGCTTTAACTTTCGCAAAACAAGGTGCAAATGTTGCATTTACATACAGCTCATCTGATGAAGCCGCTATTGCTTTAGAACAAGAATTAACAGCATTGGGTGTTAAAGCAAAATCATACAAATCAAACGCTGCAGATTTTAACGAAGCACAATCTTTAGTTGATCAGGTGTTAGAATTTTTTGGAACTGTTGATGTTTTAATTAACAATGCCGGTATTACAAAGGATAATTTGTTGATGCGAATGAGCGAAGCCGACTTTGACAATGTAATGGATGTGAATTTAAAATCGGTTTTTAACATGACCAAAGCCGTGCAAAAAACCATGCTTAAAACCAGAAACGGTGTTATTATTAACATGAGTTCGGTTGTTGGTGTGAAAGGAAATGCGGGTCAGGCAAATTACGCAGCATCGAAAGCCGGAATTATTGGTTTTTCAAAATCGGTAGCTTTAGAACTAGGTTCAAGAAATATTCGTTGTAATGTGGTTGCTCCAGGATTTATTGAAACTGAAATGACAGCAAAATTAGGCGAAGAAACCGTTAAAGGTTGGACAGATGCTATTCCGTTAAAACGCGGCGGAACTCCGGAAGATATTGCAAATGCATGTGTGTTCTTATCATCAGATTTAGCAACGTACATTACCGGTCAGGTTATAAATGTTGATGGCGGAATGCTAACATAATATATCAAAACCTTCTTTTATAGAAGGTTTTTTATTTTAAACACTTCTTCAAATTCATATTACATCAATTTTTAGTACATTTAATGTAAAAGATTTTACTATGACAAAGATACAGTTAATATGTTTTGCGATTTTGATAGCTTTTGTAAGTTCGTGTAAAAGCAAACAAACTACCGTGGATAATACTTCTTCTGCAAAAAAATTCAATGAAAAAACGTTTGATCCGTATTTTAAAGGATTAGGAACCGAACCTTTTTGGAACATTGAAATAAGTGATGATTTTATTGTTTATAAAGATATTGACGGAAAGTCGGAAGTTTTTCCTGTGAATAGTATCGATAAAGCGCAAGATGCCAATGTTCAGTTGATCAGATCTGAAAAAGGAAACCAACAGTTACGTGTTACCATTACACAAAAATCTTGTTCTGATGGAATGTCAGATACAGAGTTTGATTATAAAACCGAAGTTTCGATCATTACAAAAGAAAACGAATTGAAATTAAACGGCTGCGGAAATTACATTATTCCCTTAAAATTACAAGGTAAATGGAATTTAATAAGTTTTAACGGTGCAGAAATACTGCAAGACAAATACCTTAAAACACCTTATTTACAATTTGAAAATGAAGAAAAACACGTCAACGGAAACGCAAGTTGCAATGGTTTTAACGGAGCTGTTTTCTTTGATAATCAATACATCCGATTTTCAAAATTAGGCGTTACACGTATGATGTGCGTACACGAAAATATGGAACAAGAATTTTTAAAAGAAATTGCAACTATTACCAAATATAAAATTATTGATAGCGAACTGCATCTTTTTAAAGGTGACGAGCTAAAAATGATTTTCAAAAAAGAATAACAAAAAAGAAGACGTTACGTCTTCTTTTTTTATCGAACTATTTAGGTTCAAATTGATCTTTTTGGTCTTTATGTTTCCATCGTTTATGTGTCCAAAAATAGTATTCGGGAGCTGCCTTTATCTGCTCTTCTACCTTATCTAAAAACATTCGGGTTGGTTTGTATTTTGGTTCGCTTTTAATATCATCTGTAATTTCAGAAAAAGTAGCTTCATAATGTCCGCGCTTAACTTTATCAACCTTTAAATACAAAATATTCATATTTAATTTTCTGGCCAACACTTCGGCACCCATATGTATTGGCACATCAATTCCCATAAACGATTCCCAGTGAAGATTTGCTCTTAACAACGGAGTCTGATCGCTTAAAAACAAATAAGTTCCATACAATCCCTTTGCCTGATTTTCACGAATTACGCCTGTTGTATGGTGTGTATCAATCAATTCGGCATTAAATCGCGAACGAATATCTCTAAAAAGTTTATCAAAATACTTGTTTTTTAATGCTTTATAAATACCAAAACCTTTAAACTCTAAATGTTGACCCAAGCCTATAACCCACTCCCAATTTCCGTAATGTGGTAACATTAAAATAATGCTTTTTTGTTTTTGTTCGTAGGTTTTCATTAGTTCTACATTTTTAAAAACAAAGCGTTTATCTAATTCTTTTGGTGAAATGGTAATGGTTTTTATCATTTCAAGAAACAAATCGCATAAATGAATGTAAAATTTTCGTTCGATTTCTCTTCTCTCTGTAGCTAATAAATGCGGGAAAGTCAATTCTAAATTGTATCGAACCGTTTTAACGCGGTATTTTACAACTTTATATATCAGAAAATAAAAAATATTCGAAAGCAAATACAAAACTCGAAACGGCAGTATAGACACACACCATAACAAAGCATATATAATGATAAATAAAAGATATTTCATTAAAGAAATTTTTGCAAAGATAAAGTTATCCGTTTATTAACAAGAATTATTTAAAATGTTTTAACAGCGAATCTTTATAACTGGCAGAAACTTCTACTTCTATATCGTTCAATAAAGTAACAAATCCGCCCGAACCTTTATGATACGATTTTATAAACTGCGTATTAACAATATGCGATTTATGAATACGGACGAATTGTTTTGGCAAAATATCTTCGAAATGTTTTAAGAATCTGCACACCATAAAATCTTTACCGTCTGTAGTGTAAACGTTGGTGAAATTACCGTTTCCTTTCAATCGAACAACCTCTTTAACAGTCACCACATCAAATCCTTCTAAAGTAGGCAAAACCAGTTGCTGCTGATCTGTTGAATGATGCAGATTGTGCATTACCATTTGGTTGTGGTTAAAATAAGTTTCCTTTTGCAGATTTTCTACCACTTTATTTACCGCAACAATTAATTCTTCGATATTCACCGGTTTCAAAAGATAATAAGCCGCGCTGATATTTAAAGCCTGAATGGCATATTGCGTAAAAGCAGTTACAAATATTGTTTGAAAATTAATGTGTTTACACGCATCTAAAACGTCAAAAGCATTGGCGAAAGGCATTTCAACGTCTAAAAAAACCAGTTGCGGATTGGTGTTTTTTATCAGTTCGATACCATCTGTACCGTTAAAAGCCGCGCCGATAATTTCTACCTGCGGACAATATTTCTGAAGGTACGATTGCAACGCTTTCTGTGCCGCCATTTCATCTTCAATAATAACCGTTTTAATTTTTTGCTGCCACATTACAAATTAGTTTTTCCATGAAATAATTACTCGAGTACCCGAATTATCGGCTGTGTTTAAAACTTCTGTTCGATATGCTATCGAACAATTATAAAGTTTGTTCAAGGTTTCAATACGTTCAATCGTATTTTTTATACCGCGCGAATCGTATGTTTGCTGATGCACCGTTTTTATTGCCTTACTTGCCTCTACTCCAATTCCGTTGTCTTCAATAACAGCTTCTATTCTATCATTATTTTTTCGGATCAATACAGACAGCAAACCTTTATCCTTTTTGTATCGCAAACCGTGCCAAATGGCATTTTCTATAAACGGCTGCAACAACATATTAGGAACTTTGGTTTGATTATGATCCAGATTTTCATCAATAGTAATTTTAAACTTAAACTGATCTTCAAAACGCAGATGTTCTAACGAAATATAATGCTGCAACGCTTCTTTTTCTTCCTGCAACGTTACAAAATCTTTGTTCGATGCATTCATAACATTGCGCATTAAAGTGGCATATTTTGTCAGATAATTATTCGCTGCAATTTCGTCGTTCGATGCTATAAACTGATTGACGCTGTTCAACGAATTAAACACAAAATGCGGATTCATTTCCCTGCGCAGCGATTGCAACTGAACCTGTAAATTCTTCTTTTTTAATCGTTTTAAAGTGAAAAATATTGCCAAAACAGCTAAAAACAAAACGCTTAATAAAATCAACAAAACGGTATTGAACCTTTTAGATTTGTTATATAAAACTGTTTGCGTTTCTTTTTCTTTTTCCAACAATGAAATTCGCTGTGAAATTTCTCCAAAAATTTTATTTTGCATTAACAGGCTGTCGTTATTTACCAAATTCCAGGCGCGCTGCATAAAAATTTGCGCATATTCATTGGCTTTTACCGTATTTCCTGCTTGCAAATAATAACTATAAAGTTTGTTGTTGAAAGCACTTACCCATTTGGTGTTTGAAAGTTCGTAAGCCTTTTGTAAAGATGTTTCTAAACTTTGCAGCGCTTTTGTTGTATTGTTTTCCTTAAAATAATAATCGGACAGTTTTTGCTGTAAATCAAAATAATTGTCCCAATCTTTTATATTGTATGCTTTTTCACTGCTTTCTTCTAATATTTTAATCGCCATTTTTAAACTGTCTGTGGCTGCATAAATAAAAGCTAATTTGGTAGCAGCATCTTTTTTAACATCATCGTTTGTGCTGGTTTTAGCTGCCTTTTTCAAATCTGAAATCGCTGCAAGTGTATCTTTGTTGGCAAGCGATAATTTTGCTCGTTGCTGATACGTTTGTGCAACCTCTTCCCTTTTGTTCGATTCTTCTAAAATCCGGATATTATCATTCAAAAAATCGGCTTGTTTGGAAGCATTTGTATTGTTCTGAACCCGGCTCAAATCATTCGAATTCAATTGTCGTTCCTGAACATTAGTCGCTTTATCTTGTGCCTGCGAAAAATATGAAGTTGCTAACGGAATATTATTCAAAGCCTCATTATTTATGGCTATTTTTCGTAATATTTCGGCTTGTTTGTCGTTATCTTTTAAATCTTTATAGATGTTTAACGCACGTTGATAGTAAGTATTTGATACGGAATATTGCTTACCGGCTGCGTATTGGTTACCTAAATTTGTGTATTGCGCAGCAGTTTCCGTAGGATTATCTTCCTTAATAGCTTTTTCAGCCTTTTTAAGACTGCCGACTTTAGATTCTTTAACCGATTTATTTTTGGTTTCCTGCTGTGCAATTCCCGCAAAACCAAACAGCATTAAAAAACACAAACTTAAAAAAATACGCATCACCTATAATTTACAACACAAAGAAAATCAATATATTTTAAACTTCAACCTGTTTTACCAAGTCATAAAAGCATTTCACCAAGTTTGATTAAAACACCATTTATTTCACAATACATTCGTACTAAATCTTAAATACAATTATTATGAAAACGAATTTAGTAAACGCTTCGGCACGAATGATCTTTTTTACAAGTTTAACGGTTACAAGTCTGCTTTTTGCAAGTAACGAACCTAAAAAAGAACAGCCCGAAGTAGTTGTAGAAAAAAGTGAAGATACAAAAATACAGGTGGCTTTATTGTTAGATACATCAAGTAGTATGGACGGATTAATCGATCAGGCAAAAGCGCGTTTGTGGAACATTGTTAATACGTTATCAACCTTAAAACACGAAGGAAAAACGCCTGGTTTGGAAATTGCTTTGTACGAATATGGAAATGACGGATTAAACGAAAAAGAAGGTTATATAAGACAGGTTACAAAATTTACTACGGATCTAGATCTACTATCAGAAAAACTTTTTGCTCTGCGCACCAACGGCGGACAGGAATATTGTGGGGAAGTTATTAAAAAATCGATCAACCAATTGGAATGGGACAGCAAAAAAAACTCTATGAAATTGATTTACATTGCCGGAAATGAGAATTTTGATCAAGGAAGTGTAAATTATGTTGAAACCATTTCTACAGCGGTTTCCAGACAAATTTTTGTGAACACAATCTATTGTGGTGATCGTCAATCAGGAATCAGCGAATATTGGCAGGCAGGTGCAACAAAAGGTCAGGGTAAATATTTTAATATCGATCAAAACAGAACTATTCGTTATGTTGAAACTCCGTATGATGCAGATATTGAACGACTAAACAAAAAACTGAATGATACTTATTACGGTTACGGATCATTAGGTGTAAGCAAAAAAGCCAATCAGCTGGTTCAAGATTCTAATGCAAACAGCATGAACAAAGCAATTTATGCAGAACGTGCGGTTTCAAAATCGAAAGCTGCATACAAAAATGAAAGTTGGGATGTTGTTGATGCCTATAAAAAAGATGCATCGTTCGTTGATAAGGTAAAAAAAGAAGAATTGCCAAGTGAATTTAAAGATCTTACCAAAGAAGAATTAAAATCGAAATTAAAAGAAACAGATAAACAGCGTGAGGAAATTCAGAAAGAAATTGATGCGGTTGCAAAAAAACGAACGTTGTATGTTGAAGAAAACACCAGTAAAAGTGATGGTGATGATTTGGGTGCCGCAATAACAGCATCAATTTTAGAGCTAGCAAAAAAATATAATTATAAAGTAGAAAATTAATTTTTAGTGTGACACACCGTTGTCAAACCTGCTTCATAATTTTGAACTGAAAATAACATCTAAATCAATTATTATGAAAGCAAACATTTTAACAAACGAGGAATTATTAAACCACTGGCAAGGTCACAGAGCATTAACAAGAAGAGTTATTGAAACTTTTCCCGAGAAAGAACTTTTTGAATTCAGCATTGGCGGAATGCGTACGTTTGCCGATTTGGTTAAAGAATTGTTGTCTATCGCAGTTCCCGGTTTAGAAGGAATTGTGAACAGTTCTACCGAAGGTTACAACCACAATTTGCCGCTTAACACTAAAGCTGAACTGTTAAACGCTTGGGACGAAGCTACGCCGAAAATTAATGACTTATTCATGCAGATTTCTGAAGATCGTTTTAAGGAAGATTTCAATCTGTTTGGCGAATACAAGTTTCCGGTTATTCAGAATATTCTATATTTTGTTGACAATGAAGTTCACCACCGCGGACAAGGTTACGTTTATTTAAGAAGCTTAAATATTGAACCACCTTTTTTCTGGGAACGTTACTAAAAAAGAGAGCAAATTGCTCTCTTTTTTATATCTTTTCAATTGCCTTTTTTAATAAATCGGTAACTATTTGTTTTAATTCTAAAGGTTCGGAAATTTCGGCTTCAGCAGAAAACATTAAAAACCAGCGAGCAAAATATTGTAAATGGGTTGTTGTTTCAAAAGTCAACTCCATTTTATCGTTTAGTTCTTTTTCTGATACAAAGCCATACGTATCCCGATCCCAGTTAAAATAATGTGCCGATTTTTTAGGTGCTAAAATTTTAACCGTTGTTTTTATAACTTCAGCCTGTTTTTTTGCGTTCAGAAAATAATCTAATTGTTTGTGTTCTCGATTAAAAGAAACATCCGTATTTACAATCTGCTTTACGCGGTCAATTCTAAACTGACGATAATCATTTCTTAAATAGCAAAAAGCCATAAAATACCAATAATCATGTTCGTAAAAAATTCCGATGGGTTCTAAAAGTCGTTTATCGGCTTTATTATCGCCAGGTTTTTGGTATAAAATTTCTATTTGTGTTTTTGAAACAATGCTTTCCAACAAAGTTGAAAGTACTTCGTTAGAAGTTTCGTTTGACGCAGTATCAAATATTAAAAACTGATCTTCAATTAAAGCTACATTTTCTTTTTCGCTAGATCGCAAAACAGCTTTCATTTTATGTAAGGCTGATGAAAAATTAAAACTCATTTTTTTATCGGCAAACTTTCCCATCAGTTTTTCGGCAATCACAAAACTAAACGCTTCATCTTTCGTAAAAATAGTCGGCGGAATTTTATATCCTTCAACCAAAGCGTACCCTTTACCCTGCTCGTTGTAAATAGGCACTCCTGCATTTTCCAATGCTTTTATATCGCGATAAATAGTTCGAACACTAACCTGATAACGATCTGCAAATTGTTGTGCCGTAATCCAATTTCGTGATTGAAGTTGCACGTAAATGCTTAAAATACGGTTGAATTTCTTTACATCAAGCTCGCTCATAAACTACAATAAACTTAACTGGGTTTGCTGCAAAGCGCCTTCAAGCTGCAATAATGCTTCTTTTCTGTGGATTCCGCCTGCATAACCAACCATCGATCCATCGCTTCCAATAATTCTATGGCACGGAATTACAACGGCAATTTTATTCAATCCATTCGCAGTTGCAACGGCACGAATAGCTTTTACATCGCCCAAAACAATTGCCTGATTTTTATAGGTTGATGTGCTTCCGTACGGAATTTTAATTAATGATTGAAATACTTTCTGTTGAAAATCGGTTCCTGTCAACACCAACGGAACAGTAAATTCTTGTAGTTTTTTATCGAAATATAAAGCAAGTTCTGTTTTTAATTGATTTAGATGTTTATTTTCTTCTTCAACAAATTGTGACTTTAAACTTTCGGCTAACTTTAATAACGTTTTTTCTAAATGAATTCGATCATAAAATTCAGCCAGACAAATTCCATTTTCGGTAGCGCCCAAAAACATCAACCCTAACGGAGATTGATAGGTTGTTACAGCAATTTGGTTTGAAGCACTGGTAAGTTTCTGGTTTAAATCTGTAAAATTCATTCGATAAATTTAATAAAAAAAACCTTCTTAAAAAGAAGGTTTTTCAATATACTATTTTGCAACTAATTACTCAGCAGCAACAACTTCGTATGGTAATTCAACAATTACATCGCGGTGTAAACGTACGTTTGCAGCATATTTACCTAAACGTTTGATTGTACCTGAAGTGATGAATTTCTTGTCGATTGATTGACCGTTTGATTCTAAAGCAGCAGCAATATCAGCATTCGTTACCGAACCGAATAATTTTTCACCACCAGCTTTAACAGCAATCTTGATCTCTAAAGCTTTTAATGCATCAGCAATTTTGTTAGCATCAGCAACTAATTTAGCTTCTTTGTGAGCTCTTTGTCTTAAGTTTTCAGCTAAAACTTTTTTAGCAGAAGGTGTAGCCAAAATAGCAATACCTTGAGGAATTAAATAGTTACGACCGTATCCTGGTTTTACAGTTACTACATCGTCTTTAAATCCTAATTTTTGAACATCTTGTTTTAAGATAATTTCCATGTTGTTGTCCTTTTTTAAATAAGAAGTTAGCCCGCCAGTAGCGAGGCAACAACTTTAATTTGTTTTTATTTTAATAAATCTGCAACGTAAGGCATTAACGCTAAATGACGTGCACGTTTTACAGCTACAGATACTTTTCTTTGGTATTTTAAAGAAGTTCCTGTTAAACGACGTGGTAAAATTTTACCTTGCTCGTTAACGAATTTTAATAAGAAATCAGCATCTTTATAATCGATGTATTTGATTCCAGATTTTTTGAAACGACAATATTTTTTAGTCTTGTTAGTTTCAATGTTTAAAGGCGTTAAATATCTGATATCTCCGTCTTTTTTACCTTTTGCAGATTGCTCGATTGTTGACATGATAAATTACGCTTTTTTAGTTTTTAATTTCTCTCTTCTTCTCTCTGCCCAAGAAATAGCATGCTTGTCTAAAGCTACTGTTAAGAAACGCATGATTCTTTCGTCACGACGGAATTCAGTTTCTAAACTAATGATTGCCTCACCTGGTACAGTGTACTCGAATAAATGGTAAAAACCACTTTTTTTGTTTTGAATTTCGTAAGCTAATTTTTTTAAGCCCCAATCTTCTTTAGAGATCATTTTAGCCCCTTTTGAAGCAAGAAAATCTTCGAATTTCTGTACTGTTTCCTTTACCTGAGTTTCAGATAAAACGGGATTCAAAATGAAAACAGTTTCATAATGATTCATAATAATTATATTTAATTTGTTATAAAATTGGGTGCAAAGATACGATAGTTATTTTTATTAACAAATAGTTTCTTATTTATTTTGATACAAAGTATCGTCTGTCATTCTGAATGGAACGAAGTAGAATGAAGAATCTCTAAAATCCATCAAATTTATATCTTTTTCAGATTCCTCCATTCGTCGGAATGACAACACCAAACATCTCAATAAAAATCAACGCTTATAGTTGTTTTTACACCTTTATACATACCAATGGTTTCTAAACTATTGATACTTTTCTGAATAGCGGTTTTTAGAACATTTACCGGTTTGTTAAGCGGAAGTTTTATTAAAATAATCTGAATATACTGATTTCGGATTCGGTTTATTGATGGTTCCTGCGGACCTAAAACTAAAATTCCGTTTATATTATTCCGCATATTTGAAGCTAGCCAATTCGATGCTTCTTTTACTTTATTAAAATCTGCATGTTTCATTTGCAAACGTATCAAACGGTAAAACGGCGGATATTTAAAGTTTAAACGCTCATACATCTGTTCCTTAAACATTCCTTTATAATCGTTTTGGGTAACCTGCTGTATGGTGTTGTGGTATGGATTGTAAGTTTGGATCAATACTTTACCCTGTTTGTTTTTTCTGCCGGCACGACCTGCAACCTGTGTCATTAACTGATAAGCACGTTCATAAGCTCGGAAATCGGGAAAAGTCAGCATACTATCGGCATTCATGATACCTACAAGCGAAACATTGTCAAAATCGAGTCCTTTTGCCAGCATTTGTGTTCCAACCATAACATCGATCTCTTGATTTTTAAAAGCATCGATCAATCGTTCAAAAGCAAATTTTCCACGAGTTGTATCCTGATCCATTCGGGCAATTCGCTTGTTTGGAAAAATCGATCGTAAAGAATCCTCAATCTGTTCGGTTCCCAAGCCTTTCGTTGTCAATTCGGTACTATGGCAACTATGGCATTTTGTAGGCATTGCCATGGTGTAACCGCAATAATGACATTTTAAATAATTTTGTCGTTTATAATAGGTCAAGCTGACATCGCACGAGGTACAATGCGGCACATTTCCGCAGGTTAAACATTCTAAAACAGGCGAAAATCCGCGTCGATTTTGAAACAACAAAACCTGTTCGCCGTTATAAAAAGCTTCGGTAATGGCATCAATCAACTTTACGCTGAAAATTCCGTTCACTTCTTTCTTTCTGCGAGCTTCTTTTAAATCGACCAAAACGATTTCGGGCAACTGAACGTTTGTAAAACGCTGATTTAATTCTACATAGCCGTATTTTTGCTGATACGAATTGTAATAACTTTCCAAACTTGGGGTTGCCGATCCCAACAAAACTTTCGCATTAAACATTTTCGCCAAAACAATAGCGGCATCACGCGCGTGAAAACGTGGTGCGGGATCGACCTGTTTGTAACTTGCTTCATGTTCTTCATCAACAATAATTAACTGCAGATTTTTAAACGGGAGAAAGATTGATGAGCGTGAACCTATTACAACTTGAGCATTTTCGGTATTATTCAACACATGCTGATATACTTCTACCCTTTCGTTTTCGGAATATTTAGAATTATAAACTGCAATTTTGTTTCCAAAATAAGCCGTTAAACGCTGAACCAATTGTGTGGTTAAGCCAATTTCGGGAACCAGAAATAATGCCTGCTGATTTTTTTCGATACATTCCTGCAACAGCTTTATATAAATTTCGGTTTTTCCTGCTCCGGTAACGGCATTTAATAAGGTTACATCGTGTTTTTCAAACTGATCTTCTATTGTTTGAATGGCTGTTGTTTGGGCTTCGGTAAACTGAATATCGTTTAAAAAAGCATCGGTAAACTGCACACGATCTTCGGCTAACGTATAAACCGTAAAAACCTGTTTTTTCTCCAAATTATTAAAAATAGCTGCAGAAACTTCGGCTTCTTTCAATAATTCTTTTAATTCGACAGCTGCTTTTTGTGTATTCAATTGAAAATACTTTAAAACAAGCGCACGCTGTTTTTCTGTTTTTAATTCATTGTCTAAAAGGTTTATTAAGTTTTTTTCCTCTTTATAATTATCGTGTAATGAAACGTATTTAACCAGTTTTGGTTTGTATTTTTCGTGAATATGCTGGTTTAGGTAGATAATATCTTTTTTCAATAATTCATCAATAACTCCGAAAACTTTCTTTTTGTTAAGAATATTCTGAACCTCATCAAACCGTAAAATGGGCTGCTTTTCAAAAGCTTCGTACAATAAAAATTCATCATCAGACAGTGATCTTAAATCAACCACCAAATCGCGGTTAAAACTCAATATTGTTTCACTTTCCAACAAAAAAGCACTTGGTAAAGCCGCTTTGTAAACTTCGCCTAACGAACACATATAATATTGCGAAATCCACTGCCAAAATTCAATCTGAATTTTAGTAACAATAGGCTGTTCATCTATAATCGTATGAATGTCTTTTGGTTCGTAAACCTGCGGTTTCTGACTGTGTTTATTCAACACCATTGCAGTATAAACCAAACGTTTGCCAAACGGAACGGCAACGCGCATGCCCTGCTGCAAAAAATTGTACTCTGCCTGCGAAACCCTATATGTAAAAGTAGTTGTTACTGCTATGGGCACAATAACATCTAGAAAATAGTCCATAAAACAAAGATAAAACAAAAAGCACTTCTTTACATTTAATAAAGAAGTGCTTTTAAATTGTTTATTGTGAAATTACTTAACGCGAACCCACGTTTGTGTGCGTCCTAAAGCTTGGATACCAACGTAGCCACGAACGTCTAATTTATCGGATCCGTTCAATTTTAAGGCACATTTATATTCTTTTCCTGATGAAGGATCGGTAATTGTTCCACCAGAATATTCCTTACCATCTTTAGAAAGTCCTTTGATAATTGTTAAGCCTTTAACTGGTTTACCTTTATCGGCACCCGGACATTTATCACATTTGGCATCTTTTTTATCAGTTAAAATCTCAACCACTTTACCATAAATTTTTCCGTTTTTTTCTGAAATTTCTACAATTGATTTTGGTTTACCCGTTTCATCATCAATCGTTTTCCACTTACCTGTTACTGTTTGCGCCTGCATGCTTAAAGCCGCAAAAGCTGTTAATACAAAAGTTGCAATTACATTTTTCATACGTTATTTTTTGTTTTACTGTTACTAATATACAAATTTCTTCGTTTAGCTGTATAAATCGCTGCATTTAATTCAAAACCCAACAATAAAATCATACAGTTAATCCAAATATAAATCATTATAACCAAAAGTGTACCAATTGATCCGTACAACTCATTATATTTTGCAAATTTTGATACATAGAACCCGAAAGCTACCGAAGTTAAAGACATTAAGATGGTTGTAAAAACCGATCCGTAGGATATAAAAGACAAATGTTTGGTTTCTCTTGATCCAAATTTGTAAAGAATGGATACGGTGAGCAAGATCATTAAAACCACAAAAATATTTCGACCGATATCAGCCAAATACGGATATTCCGAAAAATGCATCAATACTTCTACTGATAAATACACGGCTACAGAAAGAACCAGCATTAAACTTAACAACACCGATAAAACGATTGCTATTAAATATTGTCTGAAAAAATTTCGAGAAATTGATAAATGCGAAGATGACTGAAAACCGTTAATGATGGCGTTTACACCATTAGCCATGAAAATAACCGACATAATTACCCCTGTTGATATCAAGCTTTTGTACGAATTACTCATAATATCGACCAAAATTAATTCAATAGCATCGTAGGTATTCGGTGGAACATTTTCTTCTACAAACAACAAAAAACTCTGCTGAAAATTATCGATAGGTATATAAGGAATAAGGTTCAGCAAAAATAACGCAAACGGAAAAAGTGCCATAAAAAAAGTAAAGGCAATGGATCCGGCTTTGTAATTCAAGGCGCCTTCTACGATTCCTGCAAAATAAATTCGCAACAATTCATATAAAGTTAAGCCTTCTAAACCGGGCAGCTTTGTCCGCATAGAAAGCTTAATGAGTTTGCCAATGACCGGCAGTTTTGTTATTTTAACTGATGATTTCCCCAATTATAAAACGGCTTTTAAACTTAAATCCATATTGTAAACAGAGTGTGTTAGTGCGCCGCTTGATATAAAATCGACACCACATTCTGCATAATTACGAATGGTTTTTTCGTTGATATTTCCCGATGATTCTGCAAAACACTTACCGTTTATCATTGCAACGGCTGTTTTGGTATCATCATAATTAAAGTTATCGATTAAAATTTGATAAACACCATCATTTGTAAGAATTTCTTCAATTTCGGTTAAATTTCTGGCTTCAACAATAATCTTTAAGTCTTTGTTATTGTCTTTTAAATACTGCTTTGTTTGTGTGATTGCCTGTGTAATTCCGCCTGCAAAATCAATATGATTGTCTTTCAGCATAATCATATCGTATAAAGCAAAGCGATGATTTTCGCCTCCGCCAATCTTTACTGCCCATTTTTCAATAGCGCGAATTCCCGGCGTAGTTTTGCGGGTATCCAACACTTTTGCTTTCGTTCCTTCCACTAAATTTACAAAAAACTTGGTTTTCGTTGCAATAGCACTCATTCGCTGCATGGAATTTAAAACCACGCGTTCTGCTTTTAAGATCGATTGTGATTTACCTGTAACATAAAAAGCAATATCACCGTATTTCACAGGAGTTCCGTCGTTTATAAAAACTTCGACCTGCATTTTTGGATCCACATAATTAAAAACCATTTTAGCAAAATCAACTCCGGCTAAAATTCCCTCGTCTTTCACTAATAATTTTGCTTTTCCCATAGCATCTGCAGGAATACAGGCTAACGAACTATGATCGCCATCGCCTACGTCTTCACGAATGGCATTTTGTATAATTAATTCTAATTCTTTATTAAACTGTTCTTTTGATATCATTTTTTTCAATCTTTAATGGCTAAAGTACGAAATTTTGGTATTTTTGGAATATAGTTACAGATAAAACAATAATGAAAACAGAAATTTCTTGGAACGATTTTGAAAAGATCGATATTCGTGTAGGAACCATCATTGATGCACAACCGTTTGAAAAAGCTAAAAATCCTGCTTATAAATTGTGGATTGATTTTGGATCAGAAATAGGCATTAGAAAAACATCGGCGCAAATTACCGTTTTGTATGGTATTGATGATTTAATTGGTAAACAAATTGTTGCTGTGGTTAATTTTCCACCAAAGCAAATTGCCGATTTTATGAGCGAATGTCTGGTTTTGGGCGTTGTTGGTAGTGATAAGGAAGTTACTTTGCTTGCTCCGGGAAAAGCTGTAGAAAATGGTTTGGCAATTGGCTAAACTAAACTATTTTTGCAAAAACAAATTTCTATGAACATCAAACTTTTGGCAATTGGTAAAACCGACAATAAAAATCTGCAAGCGTTAATTGACGAATATACCAAGCGTTTGGGCTTTTATATTAAGTTTGATTTAGAGGTTATTGCCGATATTAAAAATGTTAAAAACCTTTCGGAAGCGCAACAAAAGCAAAAAGAAGGCGAATTGATTTTAAGTAAACTTACCGCAACCGATCATTTGATTTTATTGGATGAAAACGGAAAAAGTTTTTCGAGCGTTGGTTTTGCCGATGAACTTCAAAAGAAAATGAATGCTGGTATTAAAACTTTGGTATTTGTAATTGGCGGACCTTATGGTTTTTCAGACGATGTTTACAAAAAAGCAAACGGTAAAATATCGCTTTCAGCTATGACGTTTTCGCACCAAATGGTCCGTTTGTTTGTTATTGAACAGATTTACCGTGGTTTTACTATTTTAAAGAATGAACCGTATCATCATCAATAGATTTTTGTTCATATTTATAATTATCCGCAGAATAAAAATTACCAACAGGGCTTAAACTATCTTTAGAAACATCATAATCTACCAAATCATTATCACTTGTAATAACAATTGCAAATCTCTCATTCTCAAATTGACTAATCGCAGCTATCCCTCTTTGAGATACATTTCTTACAGTCAGTCCTTTTGGCAGGTAAAAAAATGTACTATCGCTACTGAAATAACTTATTTTTAAATCTTTCTTTAATCTTCCTAGCTCATACGTTGGCGAATTAAAATAATTAAAAACAAATACAACTATAAAAAGTACATTTAGTAAAATCGAAATATTAAATATCCATTTTTTATTCATCATCAATCACTATTAATTCACATAAACTTCGCTATTCAGGCTTTCTGAAACCTTTTGTTTTTCTAATTCTATTAGAATATTCACAAAGGTTTCAACCCTTATTTTTTCATCGATTCTTACCAAATAAGTCTGTGTTTTATCTAAAGGATTTTTTGCATCGGCAACCGATTTTAAAAACAAACTTTGAACTCCTTCAGCTAATTCATAAACGGGTTGCTCGCCTAAAGCAAAGCTTTTAAACGGAATTTTTACATACGCATTTTGCTTGTGAAGGGTATCGCTGTAAACCATGTAAATATCTTTGGTATCTTCGTGCATACCGCCAACTTTATGCTTTTTTTCGGTCAGTTCATGTAAAAACGGAGCAACTTCATTCATCGTTAAATCCCTATCAACAGAAAGTACCCAATGCGTATTTCCTATCAAGCTGTTTTTTTTGATTTCGACTTTACTTTCTGCATTCTTAATAATATATGCCGGACTAAAATCAGTCATTTCAGTTACAACAGAAAAATCAGATCGACTGATTTTCATTTCTTTTTGTTGACAAGATGCGAATAAAATCGTACCAAAAATCAAGGTAAATAGTTTAGTTTTCATAATCATTGATAGATTTTATCTTTTTACCACAGATGCACAGATTTATATTCTTATAGATTTCAAAAGCCAAATATATACTTAAAATGCATCAACACTCTTTTAATTTTTTTTTACCACAGATTAAAAGATTTTTAGGATTATAAATCAATGTAAATCCCTAAATCTGTGGTTATTTAAATTGGACATTCAGTTAGAAAATCTTCATACATAAGTGTTTTTTATCTGTGAATCTGTGGCAAATTAATTATCTGTTTTCTTATATAGTTTTACACATTCTACCGCTTCTTTCACATCGTGTACACGCAACAAATTAGCTCCTTTTGTTAATGAAATGGTATTTAAAACCGTTGTTCCGTTTAATGCCTCTTGCGGCGTGGTTTTGAAAAATTTATAAATCATCGATTTTCTTGAAAGTGCCGATAATACCGGAACATTTAAATGCCGCAGTAAATCCAGCTTATTTAAAACTTCGTAATTCTGATCCAATGTTTTCGAAAATCCAAAACCGGGATCCACAATCACATCAACAATTCCGTGCTTTTGTGCCTGTGCTATTTTATCAGAAAAATAATAAATCATTTCCTGCATAACATCATCATAATTGGTAAACTGCTGCATGTTTTTCGGCGTTCCCTTCATGTGCATCATAATGTACGGCGCTTTAAAACTACCTACAACCTGCATCATTTTATCGTCTAAATTTCCTGCCGAAACATCGTTTATCATCGCTGCACCCAAATCCAATGTCTGTTTTGCAACTTCAGACCTAAAAGTATCAACTGATAAAATAATATCGGGAAATTTATCAACCAAATGTTTCACCACAGGGGTAATTCGTTCCAACTCTTCTTTTTCTGAAACAAAAGGTGCATTTGGTTGAGTTGAATACGCACCAATATCAATAATATCAGCACCTTCTAACAACATTCTTTCGGTTTGTTGTTCGATTTTTTCTAACGAATTATGCAATCCGCCATCGAAAAAAGAATTGGGTGTAACATTTAAAATCCCCATTACTTTTGGAACTTCAAACGTGATTAATTTGCCTTTACAGTTGATTGATTTCATTATTATTGGAATAATTACCTGCTTTTAATTTTTATTGTGAAAACAGATTGTTATTTTTGATAAAATTTACACAAAGATACTTGAATATGCTTTCTACAGCGGAACAATATGATAAAATAATTGCCATTTGCCGACAATTATACATTAAAAAATTACAAGATTACGGGTGTGCGTGGCGCATTTTAAGACTACCGTCGTTAACCGATCAAATTTACATTAAAGCGTGTAGAATTAGATCTTTACAGGAAAATGATGTAAGAAAGATTGATGAAGATGAAACTTCAGAATTCATTGGAATCATCAATTACAGCATTATGGCGTTGATTCAGTTGGAAAAAGGGGTTTCTAAAGAAGCCGATCTAACAAACCAAGAAGCAATTGATTTGTACGATAAACATTTGGCGATTACCAAGGAATTAATGCTGAATAAAAACCACGATTACGGCGAGGCTTGGCGCGATATGCGTATTTCATCGCACACCGATATTATTCTGCAAAAATTGTTGCGCGTTAAACAAATTGAAGACAATAACGGAAAAACCATTGTTTCAGAAGGATTGGATGCTAATTATCAAGACATGATTAATTACGCGGTTTTTGCTTTAATTTTAATGGATTTTGCCCAATAATATATATTTTAAACCTTATTTTGAAAAATAAAAATGGAAAACTTTAAAAAATATTTACCGTGGACAATTAGAATAATTATTTCGTTTTTATTCTTGATTTCTGCCGTTGCCAAATTATACCCGAGTCCGTATTTTGCTATTTCAACATTTGAAGTTAAGCAATTGTATCCACTTGGATTTTCGGAAGATTTTGCCGTATTTTTCTCTCGAATTTTGATTGGCATTGAATTGGCATTAGGAATTTTACTGTTACAGAATAATTTCTTGCGAAGAATTGTAGTTCCGTCTACCATATTAATGTTGGTGGTTTTCACAGTTCATTTAACGATTGATACCATACAAACCGGTGGTAATTCTGGTAACTGCGGATGTTTTGGAAGTTTGTTGCCAATGACACCTATCGAAGCGATTATTAAAAACGTTGTTGCCATTATCTTATTGATCATTTACTTATACGTTACATCTAAAACGGTAAAAGAAGGGAACAATTTCTGGGTTTTATCAACCATAACTTTTGCATCAATTTTAGCATTATTTATGATCGCGCCAATTCAGCCAAAAGTAGCAGAAGTTGCTACAGAAGAAATTGAAACGCCTTTAGAAAAAACAGAAACGATTGAAACACAACCAACTGAACCGGTAGCTATAACTCCAGCTGAAACAACGGTTACAGAAGAAGTTCCGACTGAAATAGCTAAACCGGTTGTTGATGAACCTGCACAAGTAAAATCGGGTTATGCACAGTATTTTTCGAATATCGATCAAGGTAAAAAAATATTGGCATTGTTTGTACCTGGTTGTGAGCATTGTAGAGATGTTGCAAAAGAACTGACGGAAATGAAAGCGAAAGATAAAAATTTCCCGAAAATCCAAATTGTTTTTATGAACGAAGAACCAGAGAAAATTCCTGATTTCTTTTCGTTTGCTGGTGCAATATATCCTTACAAGATTATTGAGGTAATTCCGTTTTGGAAATTGTTGGGTAGCGGTAAAGATACACCTGGAATCATTTATTTTTGGAATGGTAACAAAATCAAAGAATGGGACGGTATTAACGAGAAAAAATTCGTTGGATCAGAACTAAAAACCATCTTGAAAAAGAATTATTCCGAAATTAAAAAATAGTGGTTACCTACTTTCTAAATAAATTAGGCTATTCGTTTTTTACGCTTTTTGGCGTAGTAACCGTTGTGTTTATATTGTTCAACATTTTGCCGGGCGATCCTGCCAGAATGATGTTAGATCAAAACGAAAACTCGGAACAATTGGCATTAATTAAAAAGAAGTATGGTTTTGACCAACCCGTTTCAACACAATATTTATATTATTTGAACGATTTATCGCCGGTATCGTTTCACAAAAATCAAAACGATCATTATACGTTTTATACTGAAGAAAAATATGGTGGAAGCGTTTTATTCAGCACAAAAAAGTACGATGTCGTTTTAAAAACGCCTTATCTGCGCGAAAGTTTCCAGAAAAACGGCAAAAAAGTAACCGATATTATTTTACACACCCTGCCAAGTACCGTAGTTTTAGCCGTGCTTTCCATTGTAATTGCATTGCTTATTGGTGTAGTGTTGGGCGTTTTATCGGCTTTGAATGCCAACAGTTTTTTCGATCGATTGATTGCGTTAATCAGTACGTTAGGTATGAGTGTACCATCGTTTTTCAGTGCAATTTTATTCGCTTGGATTTTTGGCTACGTGTTGCACAATTACACGGGTTTAAACATGACCGGCAGTTTGTACGAAGTTGATGATTTTGGAGAAGGAACGCATTTAGCATTGAAAAACGCCATACTTCCCGCAGTGGTTTTAGGAATTCGACCATTGGGTGTTGTAATACAGTTAATGCGAAATTCGCTGTTAGAAGTAATGAATCAGGAATACATTCGTACCGCAAGAGCCAAAGGATTATCGACCTATAAAATCATAACCAAACATGCGTTGAAAAATGCTATGAATCCGGTTGTAACAGCAATTTCGGGTTGGTTTGCATCTATGTTGGCTGGTGCGGTTTTTGTTGAATATATTTTCGGCTGGAACGGTTTAGGTAAAGAAATAGTTGATGCGCTGAATAATTTAGACCTTCCGGTAATCATGGGATCGGTTATCGTTGTAGCCACCACCTTTGTATTAATTACCATTTTAGTAGATTTAATCTACGCTTATTTAGATCCAAGAATTAAATTAAAATAGTGTAATTATCGAAAGTTTATATTAATCGATCTTCGTCAGTTCTAGCTTGTCGAGAACTTATAATTAAAAAACTCCTCGATACATTGAACTGCTCAACTTTTATCCAAGACAATATTTAAAAAATGGAAATTAATTTAAAAACCGAAAGATTAAATATTAGACTTATTTCTGAATTAGATATTGAAAACGTTTATAATTTACAGTGTTTAGAAGAAACAGCCAAGTTTAATACTGCAGGAATTCCACAGAATATATACGAAACATCTGTTTCTGTTGAAAAATGGATTTCTGATAATAGCCAAGAAAATATCAAACGATATACTTTTGTAGTTGAATTGATTGAAGAAAATAAATTTATCGGATTAATTGGACTAAATTTAGGAAAAGAACATTATAGGAACGCAGAAGTTTGGTTTCAATATCATTTCAATTTTTGGAATAAAGGTTATGCGACTGAAAGTTTAAAAAAAATAATAGATTTTGGGTTTGAAAATCTTAACCTCCACAGAATAGAAGCCGGTTGTGCAATTGAAAACATTGGCTCAATAACTGTTTTAGAAAAAGTTGGAATGTTAAGAGAAGCGCATACTAGAAAATTATTACCTTTAAAATCTGGCTGGTCAGATAATTATGGCTATGCAATTTTATCAACAGATGAACGAAAATAATTATTAAATATGAAAAAGATTTTTATAACCCTTTTAGCTTTGGGATTTATCGCGATAAGTTGTGATACTAAAAAAGTTGACGAGAAAATTGCACACGAAATAGAAGATCTTAAAGATACGTTGGCAATTAAAAAAGATACCATTTCAATTAACGATAAAAAATTCAGTTCGGTTACTTTAAATAAGGAGTTTGACGATGTTTCAGGAAACAAAATTTCGTTCAAAAACATTTTAGAGAAGCATAAAGGATCTCCAATCGTTATTGATGTTTGGGCATCATGGTGTCCCGATTGTATCAAAGGATTTCCCGAATTAAAGAACCTTCAGCAGAAATATCCAAAGGCGTCTTACGTTTTTCTATCGTTAGATAAAACAAAAGACAAATGGACAGAAGCTATTAAAAATTACGATTTAAAAGGCGATCACTACTATCTGAACGAAAAAATGAAAGACGAATTTGGTCAGTCTATTCAATTAGATTGGATTCCGCGTTATATTTTAGTCGATGCCCAAGGAAACATCGCACTTAAAAAAGCCATTGTAGCAAACGACACCCTTTTAATTAAAACATTAGATAAATTACAACCTTAATATGAGACATAAAGTTATTGCAGGCAACTGGAAAATGCATAAAAACGCACAGGAAACTGTAGCTTTTTTAAATGATTTAGTAAACAATATGCCAACCGGTAAAGAAGTCGAGGTTATGGTTGCACCGGCTTTTACCAACTTAATGCTGGCAACGCAAATTTTAGAAGACACCAATATTACGGTAGCTGCACAAAATATGCATCAGGCTGAAGGTGGTGCTTTTACAGGCGAAATTTCTGCCGATATGCTAAAAAGCGTAGGTGTTGAAACCGTTATTTTGGGGCATTCAGAACGCAGACAGTATTTTAAGGAAACTCCGTCTTCATTGGCAAATAAAGTTGATACCGCTTTACGCCATAAAATGCGCGTGATTTTTTGTGTAGGCGAAGAATTAAAAGACCGTAAAAGCAAACAGTTTCAAAACGTGGTGTTTTATCAGTTAAAAGATTCTTTGTTTCATTTACCAAAAGAAGCTTGGGAAAACATAATAATTGCTTACGAACCTGTTTGGGCAATTGGTACAGGCGAAACTGCAACTCCGGAAGAAGCACAAGAAATGCATCAGTTTATTCGCGAGCAAATTGCTCATCATTACGGCAGTTTGGCAGATAACGTGACCATTTTATACGGTGGCAGCGTAAAGCCAGACAATGCAAAAACCATTTTTTCGCAACCCGATGTTGACGGTGGTTTAATTGGCGGTGCCGCTTTAAATACTGCAGATTTCACTGCGATTATTAATGCGATATAGAAATCAAGCTTCTCGTTGGGTGATGAGAAGCTTGGTTTCTATGAACGAGAAGCTTCTAATAAAGACAGACCTCACAGGTTTTAAAAACCTGTGAGGTCTTAATTCCAAACAAAATGGCTATTAAAACTTAAAAATCTACAAATGAAAAAATTCTTATTCATCATTACTTTAGCATTTCCTTTGTTAGCAAATGCCCAAGATTTTTTAGTGGGTCCGTCGGTGGCTTATCAGTCACAAGCAGGAAACATGCTAAAAGTAGGTGGTTATTATTTACAGCCGTTGGCAGGAAATGCAGTAGGAATTAAACTGGAAGCCAATGCTAATTTAGCTTATTTTAGAGATCAGTTTTTGGTAATTCCTGAAGGAAGTTTTACATTTTACCCTACGTTTAACAATTTAATTGTTCCGTTTGTAGAAGGCGAATTAACGCCGTACACTGCCACGCCTAAAGTAGGATTATCTATAGCAAGTATTGTTGAGTTTGGTTTTGGATACGGTTTTGATATTAAAACTAAGCAAGATTTAAAACCAATTGATGGCTTCAGTTTTTCGTTAGGATTTAATATTCCGCTGAATGCTTTTTAATTAACTTCTCGACTTCGCTCGAAGTGACGGTGTTTCATAAAAGTTAATTGTAGAAAACTTGAGTCAATTAATATTCAAACGGAAAACGACGGTCTTTATTCAGTTTTTTATCGCTTTCAATAACTTCGGTAGGAATCACTTTTAAAAACGACGGATGCTGTTCAATAGCATATTCGATTTTTTCAACAATCTGTTCAATGGTTTCGTTTTCATAATCAATCTGTAAAGGTTCTTTAATAGTAAAAGTTTGTAGAATACCTTTCTTTTTAAGCCACAATCCTTTTTTATCAAACGAACGTCGAAATCCATCAATAACGATAGGTACCACAATTGGTTTATGCTCCTTAATAATATGTGCCGTTCCCTTACGCACCGGTTTAAATGATTTGGTGGTTCCCTGCGGAAACGTAATTACCCAACCATCTTGTAACGCTTTTTTAATATTTTCGGTATCGTTCGGGTTAACAGCTTTTTTTTCTTCAACATCTTTCCCTTTTGCACGCCACGTTCTTTCAACGGTTATTGCTCCGGTATAACCCATAATCCTTGGTAAAATACCCGATTCCATTGTTTCCTTCGCACTAACGTAATAGAGATTCATCTTTGGATTCCATAGATAAAGTACATTCTTAATATTATCAACTCTACCCTTTAAACTGGCATTGAAAACATGAAACATTGCCACTACATCGGCAAAATACGTTTGATGGTTCGATATAAAAAGTACGTTGTTTTCAGGAAGATTTTTTATGACTTCAGATCCATCAATTACCAACTGGTTAAAGCCACGGTAGCGCTTATGCGTAAGAACACCAAAGATTCTGATTAACCACTTTTTGATAAATATTATATGTCCGAACGGATCTTTTTTAAACAAGCTCATATTTTCTTTTGAAATAACAAAGATACATCTTAAACATTATAGATTTTTGGTTTTTAACAAACCTGAAAATGAATAAATCATTAACAACAAAGCTTTTTAATAATAACTTCAATCTCTTTTGCTTTATTAACCGTCATAAAATGTCCGCCGTTTTTAATTTTGTAATCAACTTTTAGGTATTTTGCAGGAAGAATACGATCGTTTGTGCCATGAATACGAATGCAGTTTTGAGGTACAGATAGGTTTTTCCAATTAACAATTTGATCGACCGCCCATTTTAAAAATCTGGGATCAGTATCTTTTATAATGTTTTTCAATAACAACTTTTCTGTTGAAGTGGTTGCTCCAAAAAGCCAATTGGTAATAAAATTTGTTGTTTTTAATAATGAAGAAGGAACTATTCGATTTAATTTTAACTTTCCTGCAAGTAGAAACCATTTAGGTAATTCACTTTTATTTTTAGCAGATGCAATTAAAATGACCTTTTTAACAGGAATGATTTTAGAAACCTCAACAGCTAACATTCCGCCAAAAGACAATCCTATTAAAATGGCATCTTTTTCAAAATCTTTTGAAATTCGTTTTGCATAACTTTCAAAGGTTTCGTTTTTTATAGGATCGATCCAATCAACAAAAGCAATGTTTAAATCTGAAAAATCAATGTTGTCAAATACTCTTTTATCAACTCCTAATCCACTAAAAATATAGATTTTCCTCATCAGCCAAAAATTAAAAAACGGCTCTAAAAGTTTCTTTAATTTCACTTAAAATCATAGCAGTTGCACCCCAGACAATATGATCGTTAATTACAAAAGCCGGAACAGAAATGTCGCTTCCATACGATGTGTTCATACGAACGTTTTGTACCAACGAATCGTTTAGCAGATCGGTTACAGGAAGTTCAATAATACCACTCACTTCATCAGGTTGCAACACAAAATTTTGCGTCTGTTGTGATATTCCCATGAAAGCAGAAACCATAAAATTACTCGGCGGAATATACAAATCGCTCCATTGCTTTACAATTTCAATTTCCGTTGAACTAACTCCTACCTCTTCATTTGCTTCGCGCAAAGCGGTTTCCTGCAAATCTAAATCTTCTAATTCTTTCTTACCGCCCGGAAAAGCAATTTGAGATGAATGTACACCCGGATAAGACGATCGAACAATTAAAAGCAGATGCGCCAAACCGTTTTTAGGGTAGAACAAACTTAAAACTGCCGATGCTTTAGGATTCTTTGCAGAATAATCGTAATTTTGAAGGTATTGAACACGCTCTAACGGTGCCATTTTCAAATGGGCATCCAAGGCAAATAACGGTTGTTTTGCCACAACACTTATTTTATCTAAAAACTGTTCAAATTGCATAGCTCACAAAAATATTTTTAAATATACTCAATGTTTAGTAAACAAGAAGCGCTACAAATAAAAAAAGATTTCTGGACTGGGTTTGCTGATACTTATCCACGCAAATGGCTGTTGCATAATACCAAGATAAAAGATGTTACTTTTAAGTTTTTTGTGGATAACAAAACGGCACAGGTTGCTTTGGAAATTGAACCGAAAGACGATGAAAAACGCAAAATTTATTTTGAAAAGATAGAATCGTTAAAGGCTATTTTGTTGGAAGAATTTTTACCCGATGCAGTTTTTGAACGTAATTATTACCTGCCAAACGGAAAATTAATCAGTAGAATTTGGGTTGATATCGATAAAAGCGTAAGTGTGAACAATAAAAACACATGGCAGGAAATTTATGATTTTTTCGCAGAGAAAATGACTAATTTTGAACTGTTTTTCTACGAATACGAAGATTATATTAAAGATTTAGAAATTAACACCTAACAAATCTACACATATAAAAACTTTTAGTACTTTAATGTTTTTAAAACACAGCCTTGAAAAGATATTATCAGTTTTTAGTATTACTTGCATTTTTATGTTGTTGCAGTGCTTTTTCGCAAACGAAAGACAGCATTGTAACAACACAGCAACAAATGCAAAAACTGGAAGAACTTTCTAAAAAGGGAAAGTTTACAAGGCAACTACACAAACTGCTTGTTCGTAAAAAGGCAACAAACGTAAATACCAATGTACAGGCGGTAAAGCAAGCCGATATTGACTACGATTTTGAAAAATTTCAAGGTAAGGTTATTCGTAATATAATTATTGATACATACGATCCTTTTGGTTTTTCTATTCAGGATTCTACCCGTGTTCCTAAAAAACAGATCGAGAAAATTGGAAACAGACTCCATTTAAAAACCAAGCAATTTACTGTTCGCAGTTTATTGCTTTTTAAACGCAACCAACCTTTAGATTCCATCAAATTAAAAGAATCTGAACGTTTATTGCGTACACAGCGTTATATTCGTAGAGTTTCGGTAAAGCCTGAAACAATTTCAGAAAATTCCGATTCTGTAGATATCCACATAAAGGTTTTAGATGCATGGAGCTGGTATCCCACCGGATCATTATCAACATCGAGTGCTCGATTAAGTTTAACTACGCGTAATTTTGGTGGATTGGGTCATTATTTCAACAACCAATACCGTACGCGTTTTAAAGAAGGTCGACACGCCTACAGAACGCAATATCAGGTAAATAATATCGGACAGACGTTTATTGATGCCGGTGTTTATTACAATTTAGATTTAGCCGAAAATTACATTAAACAGGTATATGCAAACCGAAGGTTTCTAACACCAATGACGCGTTGGGCAGGCGGTACTACATGGTATCAAAGCTCAACTCGAGATTCGGTTCCTAATTTAGAAGGCATACGCAAACTTCAAAGTTTTAAATCGAATGATATCGATTTGTGGCTTGGGCATTCAACCCCTTTGTATTACCGTTATAATAACCTACATAAGGTACAAACTAATTTAATCACATCGCTGCGCTATTACTCAAAAAATTATACAGAACATCCTGTTGGTGAGTACGATCCGCATAATTACTTTACCAACCAAAAATTGTATATGGCAACGGTTGGTTTGGCATCGATCAACTATGTGCAAGACCGTTACATTTTTTATTATGATATGATTGAAGATATTGCGGTAGGAAAAACGTTTATGATTACAGGCGGAATTCAGCAGAAAAACAATATCAATCGTCCGTACATAGGTGCGCAGTTTGCTTTGGGAAAATACACTAGGCGTGGTTATTTTGGTGGAGAAGTTCAGTGGGGAAGTTATATTAACGAAAAACGTTTTGAAGAAGGTGTTTTTAGAGTAGAAGGATTGTATTTTTCTAAATTGTATCATTGGGGGCGTTGGGGTTTCAGGCACTTTTTCAATCCGGAAATTGTTATTGGTTTAAACAGATGGGATTATGCTATGGATAAAATTACCTTGAACGGAGCTTACGGTATTGATGGATTTGACAGTTACGAATTGCGCGGAACTAAAAAAGTTTTATTGAATTTACAGCTGCAGTCGTACGCTCCGTATGAATGGTTAGGCTTTAGATTTAGTCCGTTTTTTAGTACTTCGATAGGTTTTATGGGCGATAATGACAATACGTTTGTAACAAAAGATATGTACAGTAAAATTGGTTTGGGTGTGGTAATTAGTAACGATTATCTGGTTTTTAATAATTTCCAGTTCTCCTTGGCTTTTTATCCGAATATTCCGGGTAACGGACACAATATTTTTAAAACCAACAACCTGCGAAACACTAATTTTAACCTGCAACAGTTCGATTATGGCAAGCCGGAATTGGTGCCTTATAATTAATGTAGTATGAAATTTATTATTGAAACCGACCGATTACTTTTAAGAGAATTTATTTTAGATGATGCTGAAAAGTTTTATCAACTGAACTTAAATCCGAAAGTAATTAAATATACCGGAAATGCTGCCTTTAAAAGTATTGAAGAAGCAAAATCGTTTTTAGAAAACTATAAAGATTATAAGGCAAACGGTTACGGACGATGGGCTGTGATTAATAAAGAATCTAACGAATTTATAGGCTGGTGCGGTTTGAAATATGGGGAACTAGAAAATGAAACCGACATTGGCTTTCGCTTTTTTGAAGAAGAATGGAACAAAGGTTACGCTAACGAAAGTGCAGCCGCCTGTTTAAAATATGGCTTTGAAGCTTTGAAATTAAAACGAATAATTGGACGTGCAATGAAAGAAAATACAGCATCAATCAAAGTATTGGAAAAAATTGGTTTGATTTATGAAACTGACTGTGTGTTTGAAAATAAAGAAGCTTTAATTTATAAAATAGAAAAATAAAAGCAGCTGCCTAAAAAGTATTTTCTTTGTCATTCCGGACTTGATCCGGAATCTCATTATTTATATATAAAAAAGTGTGCGAAGCTGAAACAAGTTCAGCTTGACATGTAAGCAACTCTTTAGGCAACTCAATTATTTATTTCTGCCACTCTTTAGTTTCGTTAAAAATGTGGGTTAAAATATCTTCATCTAAATCGGTAAAATCAATATTACGGCGACTCATAACAATTTTAGCGGTTTCAAAAGCTTTTACCGGTAAATATGCTTGTGTTCCTTGTGCACCACCCCATGTAAAATTCGGAATGTAATTTCTTGGAAAACCTGCACCAAAAATATTTGCAGCCACACCAACAACCGTTCCCGTATTAAACATAGTGTTAATGCCGCATTTACTGTGATCGCCCATCATTAAACCGCAAAACTGCAAGCTTGTATTTTCAAAACGTTCACTTTCGTAATTCCATAATTTAACCGATTCGTAATTATTTTTAAGGTTAGAATTGTTACTATCTGCACCAATGTTACACCATTCTCCCAAAACGGCATTTCCTAAAAATCCGTCATGCCCTTTGTTTGAATATGCAAAAAGAACCGAATTGTTCACTTCTCCGCCAACACGTGAATGTGGACCAACCGTTGTTGCTCCATAAATCTTTGTCGCCAGTTTAACCTGCGCATGATCGCACAACGCAAAAGGTCCGCGAATTACAGATCCTTCCATAATTTCGGCATCTTTTCCAATATAAATAGGTCCGGTTGTTGCGTTTAAGGTACAAAAATTTAAAACGGCACCTTCTTCAATAAAAATATTTTCAGCTCCTAAAACATTTACTGTAGAAGGAATTGATTGTGATTTACGGTCTTGTGTAAGCAACTCAAAATCATCGCGAATTGCCTGATCGTTCTTTTGAAAAATATCCCAGGTATGTTCCACCTCCAAACAATCTTCTTCAATTTCTAATAAATCATACTCTTCAAAAACTACTTCTTCCTGTTCATCTGTGGTATAAAAAGCAATAATTTCATCGTTCTTCACAATTGCCTGGTTTGGCTGTAAAAACTGAATCATTTCCACCAACACTTCATTCGGACAAAACGATGCATTAATCATTACGTTTTCTGCCATTTCAACCATCGGGAATTTTTCAGACAAATATTCTTCGGTTACCGTAGTTGTTGTGGTTCCCAAATACTTTTCCCACTTTTCGCGAATGGTTAAAATTCCAATGCGGATATCGGCAACAGGTCGTGTAAATGTAAACGGCAACAAGTTGTTACGCACAGATCCGTCGTATAATATGTAGTTCATTTTTATGCTTTTTTAAAGGCTTAAAGGTACAAAGTTTTTGTTTAGATCAACAGTTTAAATACAAACAAAAAGCCCTACTAAAAAGTAAGGCTTTGATATTTTGATGAATCCAAAAATTATTTTTTGAATTTAGAGTATTTGTTTTTGAATTTATCGATACGACCTGCTGTATCAATTAATTTAGATTTACCTGTGTAGAATGGGTGCGATGTACGCGAAATCTCCATTTTATAAACTGGGTACTCTACTCCATCAACTTCAATTGTTTCTTTTGTATCAACTGTTGATTTTGTTATGAATACGTCCTCGTTAGACATATCTTTAAACGCTACTAATCTGTAATTTTCTGGGTGAAGACCTTGTTTCATTGTAAATCTTGTTTTTAAATTAATTGCTGTTTTTTATTCTGATGCTTTTATCTCTCAAAAAGGTATAAACAAAACAACAGCTTTTTATGTAATTGTTTATTTTTCAGAATGCAAATTTAAGAACATATTTTTAATCTGCAAACATAACTTTATACTTTTTTTATCATGAAACAGCAAAATTTTCTACCGCCTATTTTTGTATATTTGTAAGATTTTATAAAAATTCATAAAACCATGAATACTATCAGTAAAACAACAGGTTTAACATTCGGCTATATTTTAATGGCTTACTACGCACTTGTAAACCTAATTGTTTTCTTTGCAGATTATACGTTGTTCGTAAAATCGTACCTTACCATTGTAAATATGGTTGTAGTTTTAATTTTAGGAATTTGCTGCGTTTGGATCACCAAAAGACGCTTAAACAACCTTATTACTTTTAAAGAAGGTTTTACTGCCTTTTTTATAATGATTGTTTTAGGATTTCTGGCAAACTACATTATACAGTATATATTGTTCAACTTTGTAAATCCCGAAGCAAAGATAGTTACTAATGATCTGATGATTGAAATGACACAGAAAATTGGTAAAGATTTAAATTTATCTGAAGCTGAAATTAACGAAAAAATCAGCGTTGTAAACAATAATGCCGACGATAACTTTTCGCCAAAAACATTATTTTTCAGTTACGCACAAACCATTTTAGGTTCATCAATTGCAGGTTTGTTAATTGCATTGACATTTAAAAACAGATCAGAACTTTCAACACCAAGAAACCAATAATGAACCTTACGATTTTAATTCCTTTATTGAACGAAGCCGAATCGCTACCCGAATTGTACCGTTGGATTACAAAAGTAATGCAGCAGAACAACTATTCGTATGAAGTTGTTTTTATTGATGACGGAAGCACCGATGAATCTTGGGGTATTATTGATAATCTTTCTAAAAACGATACCAATGTGAAAGGAATCCGTTTTCAGAAAAATTTTGGAAAATCGCAAGCGTTGCACGCAGGTTTTGCAATTGCGAATGGCGATGTTGTTATTACAATGGATGCCGATTTGCAAGACAGTCCCGATGAAATCCCCGATTTATACAACATGATCGTCAATCAAAAATTCGATTTGGTTTCAGGTTGGAAAAAGAAACGTTATGATTCCATCGTATCAAAAAACCTTCCGTCAAAATTATTCAACTGGGCAGCACGCAAAACATCGGGCGTTCAACTAAACGATTTCAACTGTGGTTTAAAAGCTTACAGCAATAAAGTAGTAAAAAACATTGATGTTTATGGCGAAATGCACCGCTATATTCCCGTGTTGGCAAAAAATGCAGGTTTTAACAAAATCGGTGAAAAAGTCGTACAGCATCAGGCACGTAAATACGGTGTTTCAAAGTTTGGAATGAGCCGGTTTGTAAACGGTTTTTTAGACTTAATCACTATTTGGTTTTTATCTAAATTCGGTAAAAGGCCAATGCATTTGTTTGGCGCGTTGGGCGTTATTATGTTCATTGTAGGTTTTTGCAGTGCGGCGTTTATCGGCGTTTACAAACTGTACAAACTTTCAATGCACGAACCCGCAATTTTGGTAGCAAATAATCCGTGGTTTTACATATCGCTTACCGCAATGATATTAGGTACGCAGCTGTTTTTGGCAGGTTTCTTGGGCGAAATTATCCTTCGAACAAAAAACAATGAACCGCGTTATAAAATAGCAACTAAAAGCAACTTATAATTTAATTAATCAAGAAAATGGACATTCCTAAAAATATATTAGAACACAGCAATAAATGGATCCAAGATCCTTTTGATGTTGAAACGCAAAACCTGGTAAAAGAATTACTTACTTCTTCTCCAAAAGAATTAGAAGACGCTTTTTACCGTAATTTAGAATTCGGAACCGGCGGAATGCGCGGCATAATGGGCGTTGGCACCAACCGAATCAACAAATACACATTAGGTAAAAATACGCAAGGATTATCTCAATATTTAAAAAAGAGTTTTCCAAACGAACAAATTAAGGTAGCAATTGCTTACGATTGCCGCCACAACAGTAAATCGTTAGCGAAAGTGGTTGCCGATGTTTTTTCTGCAAACGGAATCAAGGTTTTTTTGTTTGAAGATTTACGTCCTACGCCGGAATTATCTTTTGCGGTTCGATATTTAAATTGTCACGCAGGAATTGTATTAACAGCCTCGCACAATCCGCCTGAATACAACGGTTACAAGGTGTATTGGCAAGATGGCGGACAGTTGGTTCCACCGCAAGACAAGGAAATTATTCAGGTAATTGATAATTTGGATTATTCGGATATTTTGTTCGATTCAAATCCGGAATTAATCGAATATATCGGCAAAGAAATCGATGAAGCTTTTGCACAATCATCAATTGAAAATGCTACGTTTAATCTTCCTGAAGATGCTCGTAAAGACTTAAAAATCGTTTACACGTCGTTACACGGAACATCGATCAAAGCTATTCCGAATGTTTTGGAAAAAGCTGGTTACATCAATGTGAATATTGTAGCGGAACAGGCGGAACCAAACGGAGATTTCCCTACGGTTAAATCACCAAATCCCGAAGAACCTGAAGCGTTGAAAATGGCAATTGATCTGGCAAATGAAACAAATGCCGATATTGTTATTGGAACTGACCCGGATTCTGACCGATTGGGAATTGCCGTTCGAGATAACGAAGGAAAAATGATTTTATTGAACGGAAATCAGGCAATGGTTGTTATGACTGCCTTTTTGTTGGAACAATGGAAACGCGACGGAAAATTAGAAGGTAAAAAACATTTTATAGGATCAACCATTGTATCAACTCCAATGATTTTGGCACTTGCCGAAGCTTACGAAGTTGATTGTAAAGTTGGATTAACCGGTTTTAAATGGATCGCTAAATTTATTAAAGATTTCCCTGAACAGAAATTTATTGGCGGTGGCGAAGAAAGTTTTGGTTATATGGTAGGCGATGCCGTTCGCGATAAAGATGCCGTTGCGTCAACCTTATTAATCTGCGAAATTGCTGCTATTGCAAAAGCATCGGGTTCATCGGTTTACAAAGAACTGCAAAACTTGTATGCCGATTTTGGTTATTATAAGGAACATTTAATTTCGTTAACCAAAAAAGGAAAAGACGGTGCTGAAGAAATCGCTACCATGATGACTGAATTACGCAACAATCCGCTAAAGGAAATTGCAGGTGAACGTGTTGTTTTTGTAGAAGATTATCAAAGTTCTATTGCTACTAATTTGTTTTCGAACGAAACTGAGCCTTTGTTCTTACCAAAATCAAACGTGTTGATTTATTATTTAGAAGACGGTTCTAAAATTTGTGCGCGCCCAAGTGGAACCGAGCCTAAAATCAAGTTTTACTTTAGCACCAATACAGCTATTGAAAACGTTGAAGAAATAAAAGATGCCGACGAATATCTAGCAGATAAAATTCAACGCATTATTAACGATATGAATTTAAATTAATGGACGATAATTTAAAAAAATTTATTCCTTACGCTTTATTTTATAAAAGAAATATCGTTTTAAACGTTATTTTTAATATTCTGTATGCCCTTTTTGGTACAATGGGAATGGTTATGATTTTTCCTGTACTTAAGGTTTTGTTCGGTAATGAAGAAAAAATAACACAGTTACCAACATATAATGGCATTTCACAAATTGACACCTATTTAAATGATACGTTATTTTATTATGTAACCCACTATTCTGAAAAATATGGTCCAAATTACGCGCTGTTACTAACAGTTTCATTTGTTATCATAACATTTCTATTTAAAAACATTTCGGGGTATTTAGGTCTACAACATTTAATGAAATTAAAGACAGGTGTACTACGTGATCTACGTAAAAAAATGTACGATAAAATTGTGAATTTACCTATTGCATATTATTCGGAGAAGCGTAAAGGAGATGTTATGTCACGAATGTTGGGAGATGTTGGTGAAATGCAAAATTCTTTCTTCATGCTTTTAGAACTGATTGTAAAGGAGCCATTAACTATTATTTTTTCATTGATTGCGATGATAAAGATAAGTTGGCAGTTAACTTTATTTGTCTTTATTTTTATTCCTATATCGGGATTAATAATTTCTGTGATCGGAAAATCTTTAAAATCACAATCAACCCGAGCACAACAAGAAGGTGGTTATTTAATTTCAATAGTTGATGAAACTTTAGCTGGTTTAAAAGTAGTTAAAGGATACAATGCAGAAGGATTTTTCAAGAGTTTATTTAATGATTCTGTTGGTAGAATGTATACCCTTACAAACAAAATTGGCAAGAAAAATAATTTAGCATCACCCATGTCTGAATTTTTAGGAATTGTAGTTATTGCGGTATTATTATTTTATGGCGGAAGTTTAGTATTGGTTGATAAATCATTAGATGGATCTTTATTCATTGCCTATATCGGATTGGCTTATAATATTTTAACACCTGCAAAAGCTATTTCAAAAGCAACTTATCAGGTTAAAAACGGTATGGCAGCTGCAGAGAGGGTCTTTGAAATTATTGAAACACCAAATACTATTGAAGATACTATTAAATCAACAAATATTGAAAGCTTTAATGATAAAATCGCCATAAAAAATGTTACATTTTCTTACAACGGCGAATACAATGTGTTGAAGAATTTTAATTTGGAAATTCCTAAAGGAAAAACCGTTGCGTTGGTTGGTCAGTCGGGTTCTGGTAAAAGTACAATAGCAAATTTACTGATGCGTTTTTATGATGTAGAACAAGGCGAATTGTTGATCGACGGTACAAATATTAAAGATATCCGTTTGGTTTCATTACGCGATCAGTTAGGTTTGGTAACGCAAGACAGTATTATGTTTAACGGTAGTATTGCTGACAATGTTAGAATTGGAAAGTTGAACGCTACCGATGACGAGGTTATTGCTGCGTTGAAAATTGCCAATGCATACGAGTTTGTTCAGAATTTACCTGAAGGAATCAATACTAATATTGGTGATGGCGGCGGAAAACTTTCGGGCGGACAAAAACAACGTATTTCTATTGCGCGTGCTGTGTTAAAAAATCCACCGATTATGGTTTTAGACGAAGCAACATCGGCATTAGATACCGAAAGCGAACGTTTAGTACAAGATGCATTGGAAAAAATGATGGAAAACCGCACTTCGGTTGTTATTGCCCACAGATTATCGACCATTCAAAAAGCCGATTTAATTGTGGTGATGCATCATGGCGAAATTGCCGAACAAGGTACACACGAAGAACTGTTAGCTAAAAATGGTACGTATGCTAAATTAGTTTCGCTTCAATCATTTGAAAATTAAATAATTACATATAAAAAAGTAAAAAACCACTCAATTGAGTGATTTTTTTTATTACATAAATTATTGTTTTTCGATAATTTATATATCTTTGTCAATAATAAAATGTTTTTTATCATTAATTTAAAAACTGACAGATATGGAAATTAGAATTACTACAAGTCATATTTTAAAAGTATTGCTTTTGCTAACGTGGATCATTTTTATTGGTTTATGTGTAGAAGCCGGTGCAATCATCGTTAATACGTTTATTACGCTCTTTATTAATCCCGATGCAGTAAAGAATTTTTGGGAAGGTGCCGATATATTGGCAATTTACCAGCTTAATACCAATCATTTTACAGTGCTTGCACTCGTAATGATTATCATAGCCGTATTAAAAGCAATTATGTTTTACTTGATCCTTAAACTGCTTTCAGAGAAAAAACTAGATTTCACAAAACCATTCAATACACATTTAAAAGATTTCATTTTAAAACTATCGTACTTGTCTTTCGGGATTGGTCTGTTTACGCATTGCGGATCCGAATTCTGCGTATGGATTACAGGTCAGGGTGCCAAAATAACAAGCCTTGAGTCTTTAAATTTAACAGGATCAGATGTGTGGTTTTTTATGGCAATAATTCTTTTGGTAATTACGCAGATTATTAAAAAAGGAATTGAATTTCAATCAGAAAACGATTTAACTATATAACTTATGAAAACATTAAAAATATTTGGCTGGCTATCACATTTTTTAACGGTAGCAATCTTTTTATTCGGAATTATATTCTTTTTAGCAACCAAAAGCTCTTTAAGATATGATGATTATTCAGAATGGACATTACTGATTAATGGCAATGAATTTATTGATGAAAAAGATATAATCATTAAATCTTTCTTTATTTTGATTTGGATTCTTTATATCTTATATTTTGTTGCGATATTTCTTTTTAACTTAAGTGTTCGAAATTTCGAAAAAAGAGATTTCTACAATAATAAACATTCAAAAAGATTCAATTGGATAGGAATCATATTTATAATCAATTATCTCCTAACATTTACATTATCCAAATATGTAATCATTAAAAGACCAGAAGATATCATAGGTAAAACTTCACCTATTTCAGAGGCCGCTTTTAACCAATTACAATCTCCTTTAGGCGGACTAATCATAGGCTTTTTCTTTTTGGTGTTAAGCCAGGTTTTTAAAGAAGCTAAAAAACAAAAAGAAGAAAACATCGAATTAAAACAAGAAAACGAATTAACTATTTAACTTATGAAAACATTACATCTTTTAAGCCTTATCATCAATATATTATTTTATAGTTTATTTGGAATAGGAATTTTATTTTTTGTTCTACTCATATGTATCTTTTTAGGTTATGAGTTAGGAATTCAAACGACTATAGTTTTTTCCGATAAAAATAAACTTCCTATGTATTTGTTCCTTACAAGTATATTAATTTTCTATGCTTCGTATGTATATTCTCTTTTTTTATTCAAGAAAAATATTGATTCATTTATAAAACTTCAGTTGTTTACTAATCAGGTAATACGAAATTTTAAAGTCATGGGAATTATTTATTTGGCTGGTTACTTAATTTCTGTCATGTCAAAATCGATTCTTCCTTTTTATTTTAATGATTTGAAAGGATATATCGGGATTGATTATAATGAAAATTCCTTAACCAATTTATTCAATTTTCCACTAAACGGATTAATCATCGGTTTGTTCTTTTTAGTATTAAGTAAGGTATTTCAAATAGCTAAAATTCAAAAAGAAGAAAACATAGAATTAAAACAAGAAAACGAACTAACTATATAATATCATGAAAAAAATAATCACACTTTGTTTTACATTAACAACAACTTTAATGTTAGCACAAAATACACAACATAGTAAAGTTATCGATAGTTTGCTACAGAAATCGATAAAAGAAAATAATATTCCTGCAATGGCAGCTGCTGTAATTAATGGTGATAACGTATTTTACGGAACAGCAGGAACAATTTCTAACAAAAGCAGCGAAGCTGTTACCAATAAAACTTTGTTTCATATAGGATCAAACACCAAAGCGTTTACATCGTTTCTAGCATTCCAACAAATCGAAAAAGGAAATTTATCGTTAGAAACTCCTTTTTTTTCACTCTTTCCTGAATTGAAAAATGATAAAAACTCGGCATATCATTCCATAACATTAAAAGATTTATTGTCGCACAACGCACAAGTTCAGCCATTCACAGCAGGTACAGAATTTCTTTCATTAAAAATAACGGCTAAAACAACCGAATCAAAACGAGTAGAATTTGCACAACAAGTTTTAGCACAACCAACCGTAGAAAAAGGAACCTATTCAAACGCGGGTTATGTGCTGGCAGCTATGATGATTGAAAAATCTGCAAAAAAATCGTACGAAAATTTATTGGCAGATTTCATGAAACAGCAGAATTGGGATTACAGTTTTGGATTTCCAAACAAAAAAAGCTTGAATCACGCTTGGGGACATTGGGTTGAAAATAACGAACTGACAGCTTTGCCATCAACACATTCGTACAAATTAGAAGATTTTATGCTTTCGGCTGGTGATTTATCTATGAATATTGTTGATTATTCCTCGTGGTTGCAACTCCATTTAAAAGGATATAATTCTGAAATAGGTATATTAAAGTCTGAAAACTTTAAAAAAATGCACTTTGAGGTGGATAATTACAGCTATGGTTGGGGAAATGCCGTTCAAGGAACTCAAAAGTTGAGTTTTCACGATGGAACCACCGGCACCTTTTACACGCACGCAATTTTAATCCCTGAAAATAAATTAGGAATCACGATTTTTGCAAACGCTGCCGATGAAAAACATATGGAAGCAATTTACGAAATGCAGCAGCAGTTAATTTCACAACTCAAAAAAATAACAAATGGCAATAATAGTAAACCTTGATGTTATGCTGGCAAAACGCAAAATGCAGTCGCAAGAGCTGGCAGACAAAATTGGTATAACAACTGCCAACTTATCTATTTTGAAAACCGGAAAAGCTAAAGCCGTTCGTTTTTCTACTTTAGAAGCCATTTGCAAAGAACTAAACTGCCAGCCAAGTGATATTTTAGAGTATATTCCTGATAGAGATTAGTTTCAGATTTTTTATTTTTAAAGAACAATTTCAGCATTTCAAATCATCTGTAAATTATTATCTTTAAAAGAAAGAAATTCTAAATGTTTAAAGAAAACCAAAAACTACATATTCCTGAAAACGACACCATAATTTGGAAGTATTTAGATCTTTCTAAATTTCTGGATTTGTTGCTGTCTAAACGTATGTTTATGGCTCGATCTGATAAGTTTGAAGATCAGTTTGAAGGAACTTTTAGCGAACCTACGTACGAAGAAATTAAAAAACTGCTGGCAGATAATCCGGAATATTTAGATGCCTACAAGTCAAAACGCAAGAATATTGTAATAAGTAGCTGGCACGCCAATTCATACGAAAGTTATGCTATGTGGCAGGTTTTTACAAAGAATAACGAAGGTTTGGCGATACAGTCCACCATAGGCAGTTTAAAGAAAGCATTGATTGAACCGAGAGCAGATCAGTTTATTGGCGAGGTAAATTATATCGACTATAAAAAAGAACACATTCCTTTTGATGATGATTTTTTCCCGTTTCTTTTCAAGCGAAAAAGTTTTCAGTACGAACACGAAGTCCGCGTGATTACCGATGTCACTCATTTGGATCTTCATGTGAACGAAGGTGTTAAGGTGTTGATTGATGTAAACGAAATGATTGAGCGCTTGTATATTCATCCAAAATCTGAAAACTGGTATAAAAAACTGGTGATTGAAGTGGTAGAACGTTTAGGTTTTGAATTTTTGATTGAAAAATCTGATTTGGAAAGTGATATTTTAATTTAATCAGTATGTATTTCAAAAGATTAACTCCGATACTTTATACAGAAAATCTAGCAGAAACTATAAAATTTTATACAGAAGTTTTAGGTTTTATATGTACTGACTTTAATGAAGAATGGCAATGGGCTTCTTTGCATAAAAACGAAATAGAGATTATGCTATCTAAACCAAATGCTCATATAAAGTTTGATAAAATTGGTTTTACAGGATCGTTCTATTTTGAAGTCGAAAACGCAGAAGAATTTTGGAACATTTTAAAAAAATCTGTTGAAATTGTATATCCTTTAGAAACTTTTGAATGGGGAATGATGGAATTTGCTATTAAAGACAATAACGGATATATTTTACAATTCGGATCGAAAACTTAAACCGTTTTTGATCGTGCCTGTACCATATTTACAAAAAAAACAGTTTGCATTTTACGGGCTTTAAACTTTAAAACTTCCTTATTAGGTCCGTCAAAAAGTTCGTCTAAAGTCTGCATCCAATAAAACAACCAGGTTCCAAAATTGTGTGCCGTTACATTGTGGTTTGTTTTGGCGTCAACCTTATTATGTGCTTCAATCGGGTTTCCTTTATATTTTTGAACTCCGAAAACGTGCTGCTCCCAAAAATCGGTAATCTTTTGTAAATGAGGTTCCCAATCGGTAATGATCGAATTAAAAATCGGACCAATTTCTTCATCTTTCCGTACCTTATCATAAAAAATTCGAACCAGTTTTTCTAAATCTTCCCTGTTTTCAACATCGTGTTTCATTGCGCAAATAAGTTTCTATAAATTTACAAAGTATTTAAATTAAAATGGTTTATATTTTTATAAAATAGTTATTTTTGCAAACAAATTAAACTTAAAAAAATGGCAGGTACTAGAACATTTACAATGATTAAACCAGACGCTGTAGAAGCTGGAAGTATTGGTGGAATATTAAATATGATTGCTGAAGGCGGTTTCAGAATCGTTGCAATGAAATTAACGCAATTAACAGTTGCTGATGCTAAGAAATTTTACGAAGTTCATGCAGAGCGTCCGTTTTATGGTGAATTAGTAGAGTTCATGTCAAGAGGACCAATCGTTGCAGCAATCTTGGAAAAAGATAACGCTGTTGAGGATTTCCGTACATTAATTGGTGCTACAAACCCAGCTGATGCTGCAGAAGGAACAATCCGTAAAAAATATGCAAAATCAATTGGTGAAAATGCAGTTCACGGTTCAGATTCTGACGAAAATGCAGAAATTGAAGCAGCTTTCCACTTTGCAGGAAGAGAGCAGTTCTAATCAACTGATACAGATATTTTAAATCCACCCGATAAAGGTGGATTTTTTTATTTTGTTAAATTTAACTATATTCGTAATTCTTAAATTTAAACTTAAACAAACACCTTATGAAAAAAGTCGGTATTTTACTGTTTATGGCAGTACTGGGTTTCACTTCGTTAACAGCTTGTTCATCAGATGACAGTTCAACTCCAGTAGTAGAACAAGAAAAAAATCATTTATTAGGAAAATGGAATGCAACATCTACACATTCAAAAATTGTGATGGATGGAGATGTTTTAATTGATAATTTAGATGAGGAAGAGGGTTCTATGTATGGAATTATTAAAACATATGAATTTAAAGCAGACAATACAGTAGACTATTATACCTACATTCCTACATCAGGATCAAATGAAGCTAGAGAAAGTGAAGGCACAACTACTTACGAACGAAATGGAAATCAATTGATTTTGAAAAATTATCCATATCCTTATACTATTTTAGTATCGAACGAAAACAAGTTGCATTTATATAATATGTTTGAAGTAGAATCTGAAGGTAGCTATATAAAATCTGAAAGCATAGACAAATTCGAAAGAATGAAATAGTCAATAAAAAATCCCGATTACTCGGGATTTTTTTTATTTCAAATTCTTTATAAATTCGGCGTTAACCTTAAAAAAGTCGTTAACTAAAACGCTGGCTCCTTCTAAATTTTGCAGTTTAGAATTTTCGCTGTTGTATCCCAAACAATAAATTCCAGCAGCACAGGCTGCTTTCACTCCGTTTGTACTGTCTTCAATCACAATACATTCTTCCACTTTATTTTTAGATAACGAAGCCGCATGAATAAAAATAGTAGGATCGGGTTTTGATTTTACGAAATCCTCACCACTAACTTTATGCGTAAAATAATCGTTTAGATTAAATCGATTAAAAACGCGGCTAATAGTACTTTTAGAAGCCGATGACGCCAAAATCAATTCTACATTACTGGCATGCAAATCTTTAATTAAATTTTCAACTCCCGCAATCAGTTCCAAATCGGGTTTTGTATCAAAAGCATCATTAAAAAGAGAACGTTTTCTCTGTATTAAATCTTCTACTTCATGATCCAATCCAAACTGATCTTTTATTTTTTGAAACACATTTCTTGTCGAATTTCCTGTAAAAGTAGCATACAATTCTTCAGAAACATCAATCCCTAATTCTTCAAAATGCTTAAAATAAGCGTATTTATGTACAGGCTCTGTATCAACAATCACCCCGTCCATATCAAAAATAACGGTTTTAACCATAATTATCAAACGTTTATGCAAAGGTACATAAAGCTAGCGTAAAAAAAGTATTTCACAACCAACATATAAATCGTAACTTTGTAGGCTTATTTAAATAAAAAATGCGTTTACACAGAAATTTGGTTTTTGCAGTTATAGATTCTCTTTTAAGTATATTTAACGATGGTGAATATGCCGATAAAGAAGTTGCAAAAGCTTTAAAAAGAGACCCTCGCTGGGGTGCAAAAGACCGCAAGTTTGTTGCCGAAACCATATACGAAATTGTTCGTTGGAAAAGATTATATACTGAAATTGCCGAAACAAAAGATCCTTTTACTCGTGATGATATTTGGAGAACTTTTGCTGTTTGGGCAGTTTTGCGCGGTATTACCCTACCCGATTGGAAATATTTTGAAAACACACCGGTTCGCAGAATTAAAGGAAAATTCGACGAGCTTTCTAAAATTAGAAAATACCGTGAATCGATTCCTGATTGGATGGATGAATTGGGCGTGAAAGAATTGGGCGAAGAAGTTTGGACAAAAGAACTTGCTGCACAAAACCAACAGGCTAATGTTGTTTTAAGAGTCAATACGTTGAAAACCACGAAACAGCAATTGCGTGCACAGTTAATGGATTTGGATATTGACACCGAATTTCACGATAAATATCCTGATGCTTTAATTTTGAAGGAGCGTGCAAATGTTTTTATGACACCTCTTTTTAAAGAAGGATTCTTTGAAGTACAAGATGCTTCTTCGCAAAAAGTTGTTCCTTTATTAGATGTTCAACCGGGAATGCGCGTTGTTGATACATGTGCAGGAGCAGGTGGTAAAACATTACACATTGCTGCTAAAATGGAAAACAAAGGGCAGATTATTGCCATGGATTTATATGAAAGTAAGCAGAGACAGTTAAAAATCCGTGCCAAGCGTAACGGAGTTTTTAATGTGGAATACCGAATTATAGATTCAACCAAAGTAATAAAAAAATTACACGATAAGGCAGACCGAGTATTGATTGACGCGCCTTGTTCCGGCTTAGGTGTTCTAAAACGTAATCCTGACAGTAAGTGGAAACTGCAACCAGAGTTTATCGATAACATAAAAAAAACACAGCAAGAAGTTTTAGAAAATTATTCTAAAATGGTTAAAGTGGGCGGAAAACTAGTATATGCAACGTGTTCTATTCTGCCATCCGAAAACGAAAAACAAATTAACCATTTCTTAAACACCGATTTTGGTAAAAACTTTAAGTTTGTAACAGACGAGAAAGTATTGGCATCACAATCTGGGTTCGATGGTTTTTACATGTGTTTAATGGAACGCATAAAATAATTAAATATGAAAAAAATCACATCATTTATTGTAACTGTTTGTTGTTCATTTACAATTTTTGCGCAGGCACCGGCGAATTATTACAACAGTGCAACTGCAACGGGCTACACATTAAAATCGCAATTAAAAACAATAATTTCAGCAAATCACAACGCTTTAAGCTATACTCCTGGTTTGTGGAATTTATATAGTTCTAATGCTACCAATAATGGTTTCCGTGACAAATATTACGAAAACGATAATACCATTTTAGATATTTATTCTGAAAAACCGGTTGCTGTTGACCCTTACACTTACACTGTGATTTCTGATCAATGTGGGAATTACAGCAGCGAAGGTGATTGCTACAATCGTGAACATTTAATTCCGCAATCGTATTTCGATGAAAATACTCCAATGAAAACAGATGCGTTTCACGTTTGGCCAAGTGATGGAAAAGTTAATGGAGAACGCGGAAATTTACCTTTTGGAACAGTAGCTTCTGCAAATTACACATCGCAAAACGGAACAAAACGCGGTACAAGTGGTGTAGCTGGTTTTTCGGGAACTGTTGTTGAGCCTATCGATGAGTTTAAAGGAGATATTGCACGTGCTTATTTTTACTTTGCTACAAGGTATGAAGATTTAATGGATGATTTTTATACAGATACCACACAAACGCAAACACAGGTCAAAGCGATGTTCGATGGATCTACCGATAAAGTATTTACTACAGGTTTTTTAGATGTGCTTTATCAGTGGCATTTGCAAGATCCGGTAAATGCCCGTGAAACAGATTTGAATAATTATATCTACAGTGAGCAAGGAAACAGAAATCCTTACATTGATAATCCGCAATATGTAACTGCTGTTTGGTATCCACACTTATTAAGCGCGAACAAAGCCGAATTGGTTGAGTTTAATGTGTATCCAAATCCGGCACCAAAAAACACGATATTCATCTCTACTAAAGAAAAAATTGATTTAATTACGGTTTATAATTTAGAAGGAAAATTAGTCAAGAAAGTATCAAACCCACAATTTAACGATGAAGTTTTCACTATTAATCATTTAAAAAGTGGAACGTATATTCTTAAACTAACAAGTGGAAAGAAAGCAACTACAAAGAAATTTATAGTTAAGTAACAAAAAACTCCGATCGGCTGATCGGAGTTTTTAATTTATTGGATAACCTTTATCTATCCAGTCTATTTTTATATTCTTTGGAATATTTAAAAGTTTTGCGTTTTTATAACCTAAATCAATCAACATTTTAAATGCCGGGCGAATATTAGGGCATTTATCAAACGGACAACAACCGCAATACAAAACAACCTCTTTATCTTTAGGAATCTTTTTTAAGTATTGCTTAAGCGTTTCTAAATTTTTAGCATCTTTAGCTGCACCTGCGTTGAATGATTTTTTTATAACAGCATCGGGACCAATGTTAACTACAAAAGTATTTTTCATTTTATTCTGCTGAATTTTATCTGACAATATTTTCGTTTCCATTAACTGTTTAGGTGTCCAAACATCGGTAAAACTTTGAGCCGATGTTCCGTTTAAAAATCCAAAAAATAGTATAAGTAAAAAAATTGCTTTTTTCATTCTGATAAAATTAATCACGCATACTGTCAAAAAACTCGTCGTTTGATTTGGTGTTTTTGATACGATCATGAATAAACGTAATTGCTTCAACCGGATTCATATCTGCCAAAATATTACGTAAAACAACCATTTTGCTGTTTGTATATCGATCCTGCAATAAATCGTCGCGACGGGTTGATGATGACGTTAAATCAACAGCCGGGAAGATACGTTTGTTCGCAATTTTACGATCTAACTGCAATTCCATATTACCAGTTCCTTTAAATTCTTCGAAAATTACATCGTCCATTTTAGAACCTGTATCGGTTAAAGCAGTAGCAATGATTGTTAACGATCCGCCATTTTCAATGTTACGTGCCGCTCCAAAAAAACGTTTAGGTTTTTGCAATGCATTGGCATCAACACCACCAGACAACACTCTACCCGATGCCGGCTGAACCGTATTGTAGGCACGCGCCAAACGTGTAATAGAATCTAACAAGATAACTACATCATGCCCACACTCAACCAAACGTTTTGCTTTTTCTAAAACCATATCAGCTAATTCTACGTGGTAACGTGCTTCTTCATCAAACGTAGAAGCTACAACCTCTGCACGTACGTTACGCTGCATATCGGTAACCTCTTCAGGGCGTTCATCGATCAACAAAACAATCTGATAAACTTCCGGATGATTGTCTGCAATAGCATTGGCAATCTCTTTCAACATCATCGTTTTACCGGTTTTCGGCTGTGCCACAATCATACCACGCTGCCCCTTACCTATTGGCGCAAACAGATCGATAATGCGTGTTGAAAGTTTAGAATTATTACCCGATAAATTGAATTTATCTTTAGGAAAAAGCGGTGTTAAATGTTCGAATGAAGGACGATCGCGAACCTCATCAGGCTCATGTCCGTTGATTTTTGTGATACGAACCAGCGGAAAATGTTGCTCGTTTCCTTTTGGTGGACGAACAATTCCTTTAATGGTATCACCTTTTTTTAAACCAAACAAACGAATTTGAGATTGCGAGATATACACATCGTCTGGTGATTTACGGTAGTTGTAATCTGCAGAACGCAGATATCCGTGCGAACCACCATCTTTTGGAACTTCAAGAACACCTTCGCATTCTATAATCCCTTCAAATTCGTAATCAGGATCGCGGTAATTTTGCTTTTTCTGATTCTGATTTGGATTTTGGTTTTTATTTCTATTTTGGTTTGGGTTCTGAATTTGCTTTTCAGCCACCACAACTATTTCTTCAGCAGGGACTTCGGCAACAACATCTTTTTCAACATTTACTGGTTCTGATTGAACCTGTGGCTGATTGTTCGTTTTATTGCGTTGGTTTTGATTTTTATTCTGAGGTTTGCGTTGCTTTTCGGCAGAAGGATTTTGAGGTACTTCAGTTTTAATTCCCTCTTCTGCAACTGGTTGCGGATTTTCAGGTAAAGAAGTCTGCTCTGTTTGCTCTTCAGGTGCATTGTGAATGCGCTTTCTTTTTTCTTTCTTTTCAGCAGAGTCATTCGTTACCTCAGATGCTTCTTTAACAGGTGTTTCTGCTTTAGGCTCGCTTTTCTGAAATTCTTCTTGAATTTTTAAAACTGCCTCAATAAGTTCCTCTTTTTTAAGATTCAACTTTTCAACGCCTACTTTCTTAGCTATTTCTTTAAGTTCGGGCAACTTCATACCCTTTAACACATTTTTGTCAAACATAAATTATGACGTTGTTGTTAGATATTATTATTGTGATTTTTCTTAAGAGAAGGATATCTGTTAAGGATAGAAAGCTCGAACAATGAAGAAGTTACGATTTTCTAATGCAATATTACAATTTTTTTTTAAATATCAATGTTTTTTAATGAAATTTAGTGTTACTTTTGTAATCAAATAAATAGTAATGATTCAGAGAATACAATCGGTTTATTTAGCATTGGCATTTATTATTGCAGGCGTTTTATCTTTAGTTTTTCCTTTATGGAAAGATGCAAACGGGATAGATTTTCGCGTTGGGCAAAGTACCTTATACACGTTGATGTTTGGTGCAAGTGCAGCTTTAAGTATTATTTCGATTTTCTCTTACAAAAAAAGACAAACTCAATTTGTTTATAACAGATTGAACATGATATTGAACTTTATATTACTAGGATTATTTGTGTATCAATCGCTAAATTTATCTGGAGAAACTTTGGTTTCAGAGAAGGGTATTGGGATGTTTCTTCCTATCGGATCTATCATTTTGCTGGCATTAGCCAACAAAGCCATAAAGAAGGACGAAGATCTTGTGAAATCTGCAGATCGTATACGATAAACCTTTTATCTTAGTTTATTAGTGCGTTAAAAAATCCGACCAATGGTCGGATTTTTTTGTGAGTATAATTTTAGTTTTTATAGTAATACAAAAAACGATATCCACCAGCATAAACATTGCCGTACTGAATAATTTCAGGATAATGATCTTGCCTTACTTTGTATTGAATATTATCAAGTAAAACGGGTTGATGATGTTCTATATATTCATTCTGTAAAGGAAATGTACAATGTGTATTTATAAATCCTCTGTTATCAAATAGATCCCGAACTACATAATAATAATTTCCGAAATCAAAACCACTCACACCATTATCTAATAAATTCAGATATTGTAATCTAATGTTAGGAGGTAATAAATTCCTCTCAGGATTATACACATTCTTTGGCGTTTTAAAATCTGTTACACTATTAGATGTGACATTGTACTGATTGTATTGATAATACTTTAAAGATTCATTAGGATCATTTACACTATAATCTAAAGTATTTTCATGAACCATTTCATTGTTCTTATAAATGACTAAATCTGACATTTCTAATTCATTAACATCATTATAATCATAGTTAAATGCAAATGTAAAGGTTGTATTATAAAATCCGCTTAAAACAACAGTTCTCGTATCAACAAATCCATTTGCTTCATAAGTAAAATAATGCTTAATCTCTAATAAAGTAGATGGCGGATGAGATTCTTTAGTTTCATACATATAAGTCAATCCTGGTAAACTTGGTGTAGCTTTAGAAAAGAAATCATAATAATACATCTTCATAGAATCTAATTTTACATTCGTTGCAGTTGGTGTTGATAAAGTTTCTCCCACGCCCATTGCCTGCGTATTATCTATATTTGGAAAGTCTGATGTATAGCTCTCTACGATTTCTTCATCATTATTATTACAGCTAAATAATAAAACTGACAAAAATGTTAATGATAAGTATTTGTTTTTCATAAGAGTGTTATTTTTAAAATATAAATATAAACAAAAAACCTCAAACATTTCTGCTTGAGGTTTTTCGCATTTATGAAAAAATCTATTACTTTACTTCTTCGTAATCTACATCTTGTGTAGCATCGCCACCGTCTTGCGTTGGTTGTGCTTGTTGCGCACCACCTTGCTGACCGTCTTGTGCTTTGTACATTTCTTCCGATGCTGCTTTCCAAGCTTCGTTGATTTTGTCTAAAGCAGGTTGAATTGTAGCTACTTCACGAGTTTCGTATGCTTTTTTCAATTCTTCCAATGCACCTTCGATGTTCGATTTGTTAGCGTCTGACAATTTATCGCCAAACTCTTTCAATTGTTTTTCGGTTTGGAAAACCATTCCGTCTGCCTCGTTTAATTTATCAGCAGTTTCTTTCAATTTATTATCTGCTTCAGCATTTGCTTCCGCTTCTTTCTTCATTTTTTCGATTTCTTCCGGAGTTAATCCTGAAGAAGCTTCGATACGGATATCGTGTGATTTTCCTGTTCCTTTATCGGTTGCCGATACTTTAATGATACCGTTTGCATCAATATCAAAAGTAACTTCAATTTGTGGCACACCGCGTTGTGCTGGTGGTAAACCGTCTAAATGGAAACGACCAATTGTTTTATTATCGTTTGCCATTGGGCGCTCACCTTGCAATACGTGAATTTCTACCGATGGCTGATTATCTACAGCCGTAGAAAACACTTGTGATTTTTTTGTTGGAATGGTTGTGTTCGATTCGATTAACTTTGTAAAAACACCACCCATAGTTTCAATTCCTAATGATAAAGGTGTAACGTCTAACAACAATACGTCTTTAACATCGCCCGTTAAAACGCCACCTTGAATTGCAGCTCCTAAAGCAACAACTTCGTCAGGATTTACTCCTTTTGATGGTTTTTTACCGAAGAATTTCTCTACTTGTTCCTGAATTACCGGAATACGTGTTGATCCACCTACCAAGATTACCTCATCGATATCAGAGATTGATAAACCTGCATCGTTTAAAGCTTTTTTACATGGTTCCATTGAACGACGTACCAATTCGTCTGCTAATTGCTCGAATTTTGCACGAGTTAATGTTTGTACCAAGTGTTTTGGTCCTGTAGCAGTAGCAGTTACGTAAGGTAAGTTGATTTCAGTTTGAGCTGATGATGATAATTCGATCTTCGCTTTCTCTGCAGCTTCTTTTAAACGTTGTAATGCCATTGGATCCTGACGTAAATCTACACCTTCTGCACTATTAAATTCGTTTGCTAACCAGTTAATGATTACTTGGTCAAAATCGTCACCTCCTAAATGTGTATCTCCGTTTGTAGACAATACTTCAAAAACTCCGTCACCTAATTCTAAGATCGAGATATCAAATGTACCACCACCTAAATCGTAAACTGCAATTTTCTTATCTTGTCCGCCTTTATCTAAACCGTAAGCTAACGCAGCAGCAGTAGGTTCGTTGATAATACGCATAACTTCTAAACCAGCAATTTGACCAGCTTCTTTAGTAGCCTGACGTTGTGCATCGTTAAAATATGCAGGAACCGTAATAACTGCCTGTGTAACTGTTTGTCCTAAATAATCTTCGGCAGTTTTCTTCATTTTTTGAAGTGTCATTGCCGATAATTCTTGCGGAGTGTACAAACGACCGTCGATATCAACACGTGGTGTATCGTTATCACCCTTAACTACTTTGTAAGCAGTGTGGGTTAATTCTTTCTGAACTTCAGAAAATTTCTCACCCATAAAACGCTTAATAGACGCTATGGTTTTTGTAGGGTTTGTTACCGCCTGACGTTTTGCAGGATCACCCACTTTAATTTCGCCACCTTCTACAAAGGCAATCACAGACGGCGTTGTTCTTTTACCTTCTGCATTTGGAATAACCACAGCTTCGTTACCTTCCATTACAGCAACACAAGAGTTCGTAGTTCCTAAGTCAATTCCAATTATCTTACTCATATTATTATATCTTTTTATTTTGTATTTATTGTTTTTGTGATTTGTTCACGGATTCTATTAGTCAATTGTTGTGCCTAACTTAAAAAGTATAAAAAAATGTCAGAAACCGTCAGAACAAAATGACATACTGTCAGAAATCGCTTCATAATTAATCAACAATAATGTCAAAAAGTATCTGTTGCAAACATTTGTCATATCTAACAAAATTTTAAAAAACTTCCATTTATTTTTGCCTATCTTCGCTTTATTAATTGTTTGATTTTTATGGAATGTATTTCGGTTTTTGATATGTTAAAAATTGGCGTTGGTCCATCGAGCTCCCACACATTAGGACCTTGGAGAGCCGCCGAACGCTTTATTGCCGAATTAAAAGAGTTGAATATTTTTGAAAAGGTTGAACGTGTTTCTGTTGATTTATACGGATCGCTTTCGTTAACCGGAATTGGTCATGCTACCGATTTAGCAGTAATGCTGGGTTTAAGCGGTGCCGATCCTGAATACGTTCCTGTTGATGATATCTCCGGAATTATCGATCAAATCAAGCAAACAAATATTTTAAACTTGGGAAATGCTGTCCACATACAGTTTAATCCAAGCGAAAATATTGTATTCAACAAAAACTTTTTACCTTTTCATGCCAACGGTTTAACGTTTACGGCATTTTATCAGGGTGGCGAATATGTATCAACCTTCTACTCTATTGGTGGCGGATTCGTTGTAAAAGAAGAATCTTCAGAAAGTTCAGAAAAAGACGAAATTAAAGCGACTTTCCCATTTCCTATTGATAAAGCCGATGAACTTTTAGCTTTCTGCAAACAAGAAAACAAATCAATATCAGAACTGGTTTACGAAAACGAATTATCGTTACGATCTCCCGAAGAAATCGATCATGAACTAATGCGCATTTGGAACACCATGCTAGAGTGTATCTACATTGGTTGCCACACCGAAGGAACACTTCCGGGCGGATTGAATGTTCGCAGACGTGCTTACGATACGTATCAAAAATTAAAAGGCGATTTACCTTATAACAATCCGCAGGAATGGCTGCAAACCATTCGCAAAACAAAAGTTTATTTCCGTCAGATCTTAAAATGGGTAAGCTGTTTTGCTTTGTCGGTAAACGAAGTTAACGCATCGTTAGGTCGCGTGGTTACTGCACCTACCAACGGAAGCGCAGGCGTAATACCTGCCGTTTTAATGTATTACTTAACTATTGAAAACCATAAAGCGGGCGATAAAGAAATTAAACAGTTTTTAATGGTTGCCGGCGAAATTGGTTCGATCTTTAAAAAAGGAGCGACTATATCTGCTGCAATGGGCGGTTGTCAGGCAGAAATTGGCGTATCGTCTGCAATGGCTGCTGCGGCATTGTGCGAATTAATGGGCGGAACACCCGAACAAGTTACCGTTGCTGCCGAAATTGCCATGGAACATCATTTAGGTTTAACGTGCGACCCAATTGGTGGTTTGGTACAGATTCCATGTATTGAACGCAACACCATGGGTGCCATTAAAGCCATTAACGCAGCCGAATTGGCGTTAGACACCGATCCTAAAAACGTAAAAGTTCCGTTAGATAAAGTTGTGAATACCATGTGGCGAACTGCGCAGGATATGAACAACAAATACAAAGAAACATCAGAAGGTGGTTTGGCAATTGCCGTTAATATGGCCGACTGTTAATGCATTTTATCAATGAAAAAAGCACTTTTATTTGTTTTACTTTCAACAACTCAATTTTGGGCGCAACCTAAACATCCTGTCAAACCATTACCTCGTTTGTATGTGGTAACTCCCACCGTTGCATTTAACAACGAAAAAGGATCAAAAGCCGTGGGCATTTTTCTACGTGGTGCACAAATAGATTCGTATGAATTTCTTCAGGATAAATATGTTTATAAAGTTTACACACCGCATACCGAAACCATTTACATTACCGATACTTACAATGTAAAAGAACGTTTAAATGCCAGCGACGATTACGAAAAATCGCCGGCAATTATTATAGAAAACGATGGTTATTACGGATCGCCCCATTTGTTTACAACAGTTGCAAGTCTTAAAATTCGCGAATTACCTAACAGTTCGTCTGCAGCTGTAGGAAATCTGTTAAACGGAACACCTGTACCAATTTATTATTATCCATACAATGCAGAATCTTGGATTCCGGTGCAGATTGATGATAAAAAAGGATACATTCCTGTGAAATATGTTGGCAAGCGACCAGATTTAAATGCTTTAAAGAACGAATACAAAAAGGCCGAAACTTTAGAAGATCAAAAGAAATTTGCAGAACGTATTTTAGAATTAGGTTGGAACAGCAATCCCGAAGAAAACGAAGCGGCTTTGCGTTTGTATGCCGAATTTGCATCAAAAAATAATCAACAGGATGTTGCGGAGATTTGTTTACTGCAAGCCGATGTTTTAAAGAATATTCCAAAAGACGATTTTAATCTTCCGATTAAATTACAGAAGGAAAAGCAGTTTGGCTTTACATTGAATAACGAAGTAGAACCTGAAAAGGGATTTAAAAAAGCTTTTTTGGAAACTAATTTAGGAAAGATTAAAGATCAATATACCAATTTAGACGATTGTGGTTTGGGCGATTATGAAACCAACGTGTTTTTTGGTTCGGTAGAATGTATTGGGCACGATGTAAATAAAACCTACCACATACGATCTATGGAAATGGTAAATACCAACGGTTTTAAAATTAAAAACACCTATTTAAATAATACAACAACTCCTACCGAATTTTTAAAAGCCGGTATGGGATTGATCTCCTCTATAAATCCGCTTACCAATTCATATTACATCAGCAATGATTACATGACGTACGAATTTCAGTTTAAAAATGACCACCTTTTTAAAGTAACGGCTCATTATTATTGTTAAATAGAAACTTACAATAAACACAATTTGAACTTCAGTATTTAAACGAAAAAAGCAAGAAATAACAGCTAACTGCCTTTTTCTTAAACTTTTTATCTAATTTTACCACAACTAAACAACAATTATTACAGTATGTCTGTTGCAAAAAAAGATTATAAAATAGTGACTACCAAGTCGCTTTTTGATATGAAACAAAACGGAGAAAAAATCTCTATGCTTACCGCTTACGATTATACCATGGCTAAAATTGTAGATTCTGCCGGGGTTGACGTGATTTTGGTGGGCGATTCTGCCAGCAACGTAATGGCGGGTCACGAAACTACTTTACCTATAACTTTAGACCAGATGATTTATCATGCATCGTGCGTGGTTCGTGGTGTAGATCGTGCATTGGTAGTGGTTGATTTACCTTTTGGAACCTATCAATCTGATTCTAAAAAAGCATTAGAATCTGCCATTCGCGTAATGAAAGAAAGTGGTGCGCATGCCTTGAAGTTAGAAGGCGGTAAAGAAATTAAAGAGGGAATTAAAAAGATTTTGGGTGCTGGTGTTCCTGTCATGGGGCATTTGGGTTTAACGCCGCAATCTATTTATAAATTCGGAACATATACGGTTAGAGCAAAAGAAGATGCTGAAGCCGAAAAATTGATCGAAGACGCTAAAATGTTGGAAAAAATTGGATGTTTTGCCATTGTTTTAGAGAAAATTCCGGCAACATTAGCTACAAGAGTCGCACAAGAAGTATCTATCCCGATTATTGGAATTGGTGCAGGTGGCGGCGTTGACGGTCAGGTTTTAGTTGTACACGATATGATTGGAATGACGCATGAATTCAGTCCTAAATTTTTAAGACGATACATGAATTTATACGAAGACATGACAAAATCTATCGGTCAGTATGTTGACGATGTAAAATCAAAAGATTTCCCTAATACAACAGAGCAGTATTAATTACGATAAACCACAGATGCACAGATCTTTTCTTCAATCTAAATATTTCTCTAGATTTGATCTACAAAATACATTGCATCTAAAACAATCAAATGAAATCACATTTTCATCTGTGCATCTGTGGTAAATTATTATTTTCATAACTAATGAAAATCTATTCAACAAAAGAAAATTTACAGGTTTTATACGAAGACAACCATATAATTGTGGTAAATAAGCGTGTGGGCGATATTGTTCAGGGCGATGAAACCGGCGACAAACCTTTAAGCGATGTTGTAAAAGAATACATAAAAGATAAATACAGTAAACCGGGCGCGGTTTTTTTGGGTGTGGTTCATAGGTTAGACAGACCAACATCAGGCATTGTGTTGTTTGCAAAAACATCGAAGGCGTTAACCCGACTGAACGATTTGTTTAAAAATCGTGAAACGCAGAAAACCTATTGGGCAGTTGTAAAAAATCAGCCGCCAAAAGAAAGCGATACGTTGATTCACTACCTAACTCGAAATCCAAAAAACAATACATCAAAAGCGCATTTAAAAGAAGTTAAAGACAGCAAGCAAGCGGTTTTAGATTATAAGATCATTCAAAAATTGAATTCTTATTTTGCGTTAGAAATCAATCTACATACGGGTCGTCATCATCAGATCCGTTGTCAGTTAACTGCCATTGGCTGCCCTATTAAAGGCGATTTAAAATATGGTTTCGATCGAAGCAATCCAAACGGCGGAATTCATCTGCACGCACGAAAATTAGTATTGAACCATCCCGTTACTAAAGAAGAAATAAAAATTATTGCTCCGGTTCCCGATGATATTATTTGGAAAAATGTAGAAAAATAGTATATTAGATTAAAAATTTTAGATATGAAATGGGAAAGAAAAAGTAGCGGTGGTTTTGAAGACCGTCGCGGAATGTCGGGCGGTGGTAAAGCCGTTGTTGGCGGCGGAATCATTGGTGTGGTTGCATTATTATTAACCATGTTTGGTGGAGAAACCGGTCAGGTAATCGGTAACATTTTAAACCAAACACAGGGCACAACACAATCATCGGAACAAGTAAAAACAAGAGAATTATCAGACGAGGAAATAACATTAGGACAGTTTTCTGAAGCTAATTTTGTTTATAATAATGAAACTTGGACACAAATTTTTCAAGAAAACGGTCAAAAGTATCAAGAGCCGGGAATGGTTTTGTTTGATGATGGTGTAAATACTTCATGCGGTTCGGCAACATCTGCAGCAGGTCCGTTTTATTGTCCGGCTGATCAAAAAATCTATATGGATTTACGCTTTTTCGAAGAATTGCGTACACGTTTTGGAGCAAAAGGTGGCGATTTTGCTATTGCCTACGTAATTGCACATGAAGTTGGTCATCACATACAAACATTAGTAGGAACCAATCAAAAAGTTCGTCAAGCACAAGAAGGCAAAGGTAAAGCAGCAGCCAACAAGTTATCGGTTGCACAAGAATTACAGGCAGATTTTTATGCAGGAGTTTGGGCAAGCCGTAACAAAGAAAAGTTGGAAGCTGGCGATATTGAAGAAGCAATTAGTGCAGCACAAGCAGTTGGTGATGACGCCATTCAGAGTAAAATGCAAGGTCACGTTCAACCGGAAACTTTTACCCACGGAACATCGGCAGAGCGTAAAGCCTGGTTTATGAAAGGATATAACACAGGAGATATCAACCAAGGCGATATTGAAACAATATATAACAGTATTCGATACTAAAACAGCAAACAATTAAAAAAATGCTTCGTACTTTTGCGAGGCATTTTATTTTTATATGAGTTACGAAATCGATCAGCTGAAATTATCAGAACAAATAATTTCCCTTGCCAAAAAAGTATCAGTTACGGCTGGTTTGTATATTTTTCTTACGTTTATAATTGTTTCGTTTATTTATATGGTTGGGTTGATTTCTTTAATAGGATCGCCCGACGAGTTTATAAAACTTTCTAACCAAACAATTGCCGAAGAATTTATTGCCGCAAATGCAACCGAAATTATGATTGTAAACATGGTGGCAAGCATAGTTCTGCATTATTTTTTTGGCGGAATTTACGGTATGATCAAAAAAGTAAACGCACAACCATATGCCGATTTAGGCAGTGCCTTTACAACTATTTTTAGTAAACAGGGACTAAAAGCATTGAATGTAATCATCCTTATTCAAATTATAACTACCGCAATATCTTATTATTTGGAACTTGCCGGTTTTGGCTTGGTTGGTTTAGGCATTAGTCTGCTGATACAACTTTTAACTTATTTCGCCGTTCCAAGCATTTATATAAGCAATTTCAACATTACAAAAAGCGTGAATTTCAGTATACAAACGGTCAATCAAAAACCGGGATTTTTATTTGCATTCATCGCATTTACCTATCTTTTGTCGTTTATTGGGATTTTATTTTTCGGAATCGGAATCGTGTTAACTTTGCCTTTAAACTACATAGTTGCATACAGTTTATACACACATATAACTGAACAACAATCTTAATTGTTTGTCCATAAATCACGATCTAAACTTCGGTACTGAATAGCCTCGGCAATATGCTGGGGTTTTATTTTATCGGCAGTTTCCAAATCGGCAATTGTTCGTGCAACTTTTAAAATTCTGTCGTACGCTCGGGCAGATAAATTCAGTTTTTCCATGGCTGTTTGCAATAGATTCAGTGAAGTTTCATCGAGCTCACAAAAAATCGAAATGAGTTTTGTAGGCATTTGTGCGTTGTAATGAATTCCATGATACTCTTTAAATCTTTTTGATTGAAGCGAACGAGCGTGGATGACACGGTTTCTTATAGCATCGCTTTTTTCGGCTGTTGATTTATCCGCCAGCTTTTCAAACGGAACAGGATTAACTTCAATGTGCAGGTCAACTCATAGGGTTCAAACCCTTATAAACACTAGGTTTATCAATTTCAACAGCTAATCGCCTCCAATATTTCCTCCAAACATAGTAATTATTGTTTAAATAACAAAACTTGTATTAAGTTGTAATTCCTTCAAATTCAAGACTTACAGTATATATTTTTGAAGATTCATCTTTAAATTATCCAAATATTTTGATTTGATATTTGACATGTTTTTAATCGCTTCAATTGAATTTTTAAAATTATAATAGACCTTGTTTGTATCAGCTACATATACATTTTCAATAGTTTTATTCTTTTGCCATTTTATAATATTTTCGGTCGATGTGCCAAACATATCGGCTAAACCTTTTCTATCAATTAAATGTGGTGCTTCTATCCTATTATCAATTAAAATTGGTTCGATTTTGTCAACTCGTTGTGCAATCATTGCATCAATCATTTTACCAAAAGTTGAGTAACCATAAGTAAATTCAATATATTCATTTAATTCTTCACCATATATTTCAAACTTAATCTTTTCTTTATCTGTGTACTTTTTCATTTTATAACTTTTTATATTCCTTATATAGAATTTTTAAAAAAAGTTGTTGAAATGGGTAAAAAAAGTTGTAAATAATTATAATTATTATATCCTAAATGAGCGATTTAAGCCATTATATTTGGAAAGAAGAATAATGTTAGCACGCAATAAAGAAGCTCTTAAATCGCTTTAAATGTAGTAAAAATAAGGGTTTGAAAGGGAATAGAACAATAATTATATATGTTATACTATTAAATTTTTGACTAAAAAAGACCCCAGCTAAATTATGTTAGCTGGGGTCTTTTGCTTATGGAAATTTGAAATTCACCATTTCAAAATTTTGAAATGTTTTTTGGTTAAATTGTATGTTTAGCAATATTAGGATTAATTTCTTAACTAGAAATATTCAATATAAATTTGTTGTAGTTAATTGAATTTACAATATGAAATTTTAAAATTTACCAATATAAACTTTTGAAAAATAGATTTTTGGTTAGATTAGAATGTGAGGTAATATGTGTTTTAGTAATAAGGGAAAATTATTAAATTGAGTTATTTACTATAAATTTGCTACTGAATAATTGATTTTTATTTTAATTAGTTACAGAATTCATAAAAATAATCATGTAGCCGAAAATAGTTAACAAAATATTAGGAAATATCAAAATAATTTCTTAATTTTGCAAAACAAATTTGCCTTACTAGTCTATATCACTAACGTAACGCTTAAATAACTAAAGGATGAATTTAAATTCACAAAATCTCATGAATGGGACACAAACAACAACATGCACCGACATGGCTTCGGGAACGGAATTACTAACACCTCATACTTTTATTATGGAAAAACCTCCAAAATCAAAGAAGAAGGACATTATTTCTAAAATTGGGTCACTTGCAATAACCCTTAAAATATTTGTAGAAATAATTGAATTTATTCTTACTTATGTAAACTAGACTTTAAAAGGGACTGATTCACAGTCAGTTCCTTTTTCATTTCTTTTTGATACATGCAAAGATAGATACATTTTTTTTAAAACAAAAGAAAAACGAAAAAAAAATAAAAGAAAAACAGAATAATTAAATATAAGAAAAGTAGAAATGAATGAAATAAGTAATTAAAATTGACCTACTTACATATTTTTTATAAGTCATCTATTACTATATTCATCACCTTTTTTTATTAAGCCTTAAATATTCTCTTTCCATCAAATTTTTATTAACCCTCAATAGACTATCCTTACATGCTTTTACAAAGTCTAAATTGGTATCAAATGTTCTAATTATTAATTGTTTATCATCATTTAATTCTACAATAAATGCCATTTTAAATTGGTATAATTTATTGTCTATTCTTTTATAAAATCTGTAATCAATTAAATCACCAACAGTTAAACAATGGTGTATTAAATAAGGTTTATTTTGAATATTATAATAGTCAACGAAAACTGCATTCATGGAAAATGCAAATGCTTTACGCATAAATGATTTTGAATAATTATCGTTATCAATTGTTATTAAATTGTTTTTTATCAAAGTATCATAAATATCAATATAAGTATCATTGTCTTTGTGTAATACTAATAATTGTGATGGTATGCTATATTGCCAGCAATCGTATTTGGTAAAATATACCTCATTTTCATCTTGACATATTTTTTTAAGGGTATTAAAATCTATCTTCATGTATTATATATTATTAAAATCATCAGCCATTTCATCAAGAATATTAAAATTATCATTCAAATTGCATAACTGATGTATCCATTGTTTTTTATAGGTAGCTTTTATAAATGATGAGGTTTTTAAATCAATTGGTATATTACAATTTTTAAATCTTTTTAGAAGGTCATCAACCAAATCATCTATAAAATAATAGTACTTTTCTGTTGTGTATTTAAAGGGTATATCCTCATATAAAAAATTGTCGTTATCATCATATAATGTTGTTTGAAAGACTTTACCAGCATATTCATTATCATCGGTGTTAAGTAAAATGAAATATTCATTGCTAAAAAAATACTTTTTAGATTTTGATTTTTTATAATGCAAAAGGGTAACATTATCGGTTGAATGCTGGTTAAGAATAAAGATGAGGTTTTCTAATATGACATATTTTGGCGACATTATTTATCATTAATTTTATAATCTATATATAATTATTATAATACCATGCAATCAAATAAATTCATCAATGCTTATGAGATAAACTTAACCTTTTCTATGTTTAAGTATGTCAATGCAAGTGCTAGCGATTCAACCAAAATATGGGATAAAGATTTAAAGATGAGCCTTAATCATGTTTATAAAGTGCTAGATAAGAAAGGTAATTGTTTGGGTATTTTTATGGATTTTGAGGGGTTAAATGAGGCGAAAATGAAAAGGATTTTACAAAAGATTGATATAATTGAACACGAGTTTTTTATGTATTATAATAAAAATGTGGTTCGGATTGGCTGGAGGGTTGATAATAAAATTACTGTGAAATAAAAAACACCCCTTTAAGGAGTGTTTTTATTAACTATTCTTTTTTATGTAATGAATTGTTTGTAATAATGCAAAATGGCGATTTCCTTCAATATTATAATATTTTACCATTGAAGAATACAAGCATTTAAGGTATTGGAATACAACATCTATTATCCTATTTATTCCATTTTGTACTCTTTCGGTAGTAGGAAAATATTTAAAGTAATCTAATACACCAATGGTTGTGTGTGATTCGTTTGACAGAAGTTTGTAAAATTTTGGCTTGTATCCACTACTAAAAATTTTATACTCACTTATTATTCCATCAATTAAATCTGAAAGTGAAGATGAGTAAAATTTACCATTCTGAACATAATTAAATTTATGCACCATCTTATATTTAAAATGTGGTTTAAAAATTTTATGTGTTCTTATTTCATTATCAATAATATCAAGTTCTTTTTTTGCTTCTAGTTTATATGGTTGATTTGATTCATGTTTATCATCAAATAATTTGAAACGTTGAAAAGCATAGTTATACTTTAATAATAGTAGGTTAAACTTTTCTTCATCTTCATTTTTTGATTTAGTAAAAATCACATTAAATTGTGCAATAGTTTCAGCTATATTCCTTGATATTGTACATATTGCATTAAAATCATAGACAATTCCAAGGTCTGTTTCACCACTACCCTTATCTATTAATATTCCTAAAGTACATAAATTAAGATATATTTTTTCTATAAATAAGGTACTATCATTTTTACTAACACTTGTGGCTTCTTTTGTCTCTTTATACAAATCTCTTGCAGTATTAAGATAGTAACCAAAGAGTATCTTATTCGATTCAAAAGTATCATTATTGATAATAAATTTTACTTTCTCTCTACTTTCCAAATCCTCAATATGGAAGGTATCTAATATTTCATCAATGTTCATGTTTTTGGTTTAAATATAATAAAAAAAGCACCTATGAGGGTGCTTTTAATTTTGTCAGCTATAAATATATAAAAAATACAAATCAAAAGAATTACAAAACCAAATCAATGATGTTATAAATAACAAACAAATCTATTTTGCTGACATAAACAGTATCATTTGTTATTACAGTATATATTAAGATTGGGTTGTTCCCTTTTATAATTTTTTGACGAATTATGAACAAATTTTGTTAATAAGTAATTTAAATTAAATTTTTGAATGATAAAGAATGTTTGTTATCTTTATCATTAATCAATTTGTAAAATTAGACTCAATAGTTAGCCTATGACACAAAATTAAAAAATGGAAAAAATGGAAAAAAACGAACCAACTAATCATTCAAAACATGATTGGTTCAAATGTAAAATTGCTTCATCATTAGTCGTTAGATTTATAATGAAAGCAATTGAAGAGTGTGTGACGTTACTCTTCCCTAACTTGAAAAAAAGTATAATAAACTTTATAGTTTCCCTTTGGTAGGACAGAGGTTACTTTTATTCTACGATGTGAAATTAGTGATAAATAATTAATGTATTTACATTTTAACATAAATTTAACAAAATAAGATAAATGTTAAAGGGAGTAGTTACTTTATTATATATAAGCTATGAGTAAGTTGAAGTTGCTTATTCAATTAGTTTAGTCACTAATAATACTATTTTTTAGACTTCAAATAAAATCCAGCTTTAAGGCTGGATTTCTTTTTTTATAATAACACGCACCCCGACCAATCACCAAAACGGACATGATATAGATAGATAATAGATTAAGACGAAATATTATTATAGATATATTATAATTATTATACATAGATATATACATTATTTAATATTTATAGTATAATCCTGCACCTATACCACACCCCAGCAATAAAAAATATTCAACTATTATCTAAAATAGTGGTATAGGTGCAAAGGGGCGCAATCACTTTTAATATATACTAAAAATAGTATTAACAAAGTGACTAAAAAAATTACAATTTATGGTTTAAACAATAATTTAAACATAACAAAAAACAACATTAATAATATTGTATCAATATTTCCGAATGATATTATAAATGATATTACAAATATCGAAAATTATAAGAATTTAGATTGGTCTGATTTTCCCCAAAGAAACAAACTAAATAAACAATTCACTTTTTATAATGGTAAAGATAAAAGGGATGTCAATAATGGTTTAGCAATTAGAGTTGGGAAAATTTCTGAATTTCTTCAATACATGATAAGCTTACATGAACATAATGATAATAAGTTCATTTTTAATATTGATGCTATAACTATCAAAAATATTCTTGGAAAAGATTATGAAATGATATTGTGTTTACTTCATAATTTAAAGATTATTGAACGAACTGGAACTTATTACAATGGAACAGATTCACATTGTTACGCTTATATAATAAGTAAAAGATTAATTTACACAGCAGAGAATTATTCTATAATATTTATAGAAGACCCAAAGAAAATTGATAAGTTAGAAAAGAAAACCATATCAGAAAATTATAATGATGAGGTTGTTGCAATTACTGATAAAAGAATGATTGACACGCTAATTACAACAACATTAGATAAGCCATCAGCATTAACTTATTCAATCAATGATTTCTTTAACAGCGCACAACAAAAAGAACATTTAAATAAACTAATATACCGAATCAATTACATCTTATTATTCGGGGTTAAAAAGTATTTAAAGTCAGGCGAAAAATCTAAAAGAATTTATTCACACTTAACCTACATGCCGAAGGAATTAAGACCATTTTTAAATCGAAAATTCTTTAATGTTGACCTTACTAATAGCCAATTATTAATACTATGTTATTATGCTAAACTTAATAATTTAAAGATTGATAACTCATTTATTGATGATTGCCAAAATGGTGTGATTTACGAACAGTTTATGTTGCTTAACGATAATGATAGAAAGCAATCTAAAGTGGCTGTTTTTTCAGAAATATTATTTGATTTTAAAACTGCCAAAAATAATTTAACTAATGCTTTATTTAAAAAGCTTTACCCTCAAACATGGTTAACACTAAAAGAAATAAACGATTCTAAAAAAGAAAATGGAACGTTAGCATCTAAATTACAAAGCATGGAATTTGATATTTTTAGTACAACACCATCAGTTTGTAAAAATTCACATTTCCTCTTTACGTTACATGATTGCATTTACTTTAATGATGCTGATGATAAAGATTTGGTGATTCAACATCTGACAAATAAATTCGCTGAAATGGGTTTAAAAGTTAGCTTTAATTTTGAATAAAAAAAGCACCTTGAAAACAAGGTGCTTTATATTTTTGATTCGTCAGACACATAGGTTCATAATATTCAAATCAGGATAATAACATATTAGAGTTTTACCCTTTCTTCCACGCCCATTAATCTTTAAATAAACTCTTTGGACTTTACCCTTCCCTATAAATATGTGAGAATTAGGTATTTTAGAGTTCAGAATTGCTAAAATTAAAATTGCTACAAGCATAATTGAAACTTTAGGTTAACCTTGATAGCAGGCTATCAACTTCACAGTAAGAAAATTCTTACTGCGATAACGATTAAAACAACAAGCTTTAATCTAGTGTAGATATAATGATAATATCAACTCTACAAAAGTACAAAAAAATTATATTCTACAAAAAATTAGCTTTAAAAATTTGGTTAAAAAACTTTTCAAATTCTTACAACTTTTTTCGTTTTTCCTATATAATATATAGAAGATGAAAGAAGTGATTAGCTTTCATAATTATTAATTTATTTTATAAAAAAACCTCGCTATCAAAGTAATAGCGAGGTTTCTCATTTTGTTCAACTATTTGTATAAAAAATCCATGTTTTTGCAAGAGCCGATTAAAATATTAATATATATGATATAAAAATAAATTAATCAAAATGTTAACTAATCATGACAGCAATTTAAAAATTTATGTGGTCTATTCTCACAGCAACACATTAACAAAACAACCATTCTATGTAGGCTGTGGCTCATTAAAAAGAGCAAAAGATTTATGTGGTAACTCTCGCAATAAAGGGTGGTTAGCCATTAAAAATGAAATTGGAAAAGAAAATATTAAAGTTGATATAATCGCTTACTTTTTTTCACCTGAACAGGCATACGATTATGAATCGTATTTAATCGAAGATTATAGAAATAAAGGTTATAATCTAACCAATATACTAGCTGGTGGCATTGGCAATAATTTGCCTAAAGACCGAACAAATTGTAGGTCAGAATACACACCTATATTTGACTATCTAACAGGTGAAATTACAAATGGTAAAGAATTAAGAAAAGAGATAAAAGATAAATCTAACAATTACTATTACCGATTAGCATCGGGCGAAATTGGTCAGAACAAACGCTATAAGTACATAGATTTGATGACACCAGCCGAATTAAAATCACTAGCCAATTTACATGGTGCTTTAAAAAATTATCTTAACTAATCATGCAGAGTTTAATTTTTAGTAAAAAACACGAATGGTGTGATGAAGTGGTAGAGTTTGTAATGAATCGCCAAAATTTAGATAACTTTTTAAATTCCGAATACACTTATTTAATAAATGATAAAGGCAATGAAATTGGCTATTTAATTGAAGATATACACCTTTACTCTTTTAGCAATCAAATTTTAGAGAAAGTAGTTGATGTATGTGATTCAATACAATTAAAAATAGATAATAGCCAACTAATAGTAGTATTAAACTATTCCTTAAAAAAGATAACAACAATAACAGTAATAAATTATGAGGGTGGCAATTAACCACCCTTTTTTAAAAATAATATAAATACAAATGGCAAAGAAAAAAGATATAAATAATGATTCATTTAATGAAGAAATTAACAATGAATCAATCGAACAAGTCAACAATTTAGAGTTAAGAAGAGAAAAGTTTAAAAAATATTTTCCTTATTCTACTTACATCGGGTATGAATTAAACGATGAAGAAAAAGAATTTATTGAAAATCTAAATGAAAAGATTTTAAAAAATGAAGACATACCCGAATTTAAAAGGCTGAATCTTGAGATTTTTAATAATAAAATAACAATCACACCCAATTGTGGTAGTTGTATAAGTTTAATTAAATCGAGAATGGTCGCTTTAAAATTATATAAAACCTTATTTGATTAAATCATGATAGCAATTAAACACAATTCATTTATTAAATATTCGGTGGTTGTGGTTGATGATAAATTTTTGTTTAAATATAAATGCTGGTTAAGGTACAATATATTAAACGTTACCGTGATTGATGATACGATTGAACTAGATGAATCGGTTGATTTTAAATCTGCTAAAAAGATGATGATAGCAACAATATCATCATTAAATAAAATTCTTAATTGATAGTATGGCACAAACACCTGAAGAAAGAAAACAAAAGCAGTACGAATACAATCAATCAGAAAAGGGAAAGGCGAGAAATCGAAAATGGGAATCTCAAAACCCTAACGGTATTAAATATAGACAAGAATACCGTGATAAAAACCGAGATTATTTTATTGAATACAATAAGAAATATCGAGAAACAGAAGGATATAAAAATTCAATTAAAAAGTATCAATCATCAGAAAAATATCAATCAAGGTTAACAACAGCATATAAATTTTATGGTGAAATGGTAACCGAATTTTTAGATGATGGCAACAATAATGAAATTGAGCCGATTGAAATTGAACCAATTCAAGAAAATGAAGATAATACAATGAAAAACATATTTACCGATGAATTTATAAATAGTCTATGTGACGAATGGATTGAATGGCTAGAGAGTGCCACGTACTTGAATTCGTCAAGTTGTGTCGTGTTTAGAAAAGAGATACCTAGGTCAAATTATTTTCAATTTTTAATCCATTATAAACAAAAAAATGGTGTTCGTGTATCATTAGCCGATTTAGAAAAGGAATTTTTAAAGAACGAATTACTTCGTGACCGATTGTACGAAATTGATTTGATGTACGAGCAATTACTAGAGATGTACATGACATCGGGCAAGATAAATGCAATCGCATCTAAATTTATGTTTACTAACAAATACCGTGACAAATGGCAAGATATTTCACATAAAAACACAACCACCACAATTGAAAAAATTGTTTGGAATGAAAATTTGTACATAGATGCACAAGTTGTTGAGGATAAACAATTGCCACCATCACCACCAAAATTAACTGAATCTAATGAAGATTTTGATTTTGAAGATTTATAAAATTAACATTTTTAAATGTCCAAAAAAGATGAGAAAAAGAAACAATTTTTAATAACCCCTAAACAAAAACTTGCACTTAATTATATGCAAGATTCAACCACCAGCGAGATTTTATTAAGTGGTTCAGCTGGCTCTGCAAAATCAATCATTGCCCAATTTTGGGGATTAAAGATGTGCCTAAAATATGAGGGGTTTAGATTGGCAATCGTTAGAAAAAATATCACCGATACATTAAACACCGTAATAAAATCGCTCGATGAAGTGATGGAATTACAAAATATACCAGCATCAGTATATAAATTTGACCGAGGAACATCAACACTAAAATTTGAAAACGGTAGTGAAATAATACTTATCAATGGTGCTGTATTGCCGAGTGATAGAAATAACCAATTAGCCCGATTAGGGTCTTTACAAGTGAGTGCAGTCATATATGACGAAACAAATCAAATCGAATACTTTTTTTACGAAATTATGAACACTCGTATTCGTTTTATTCCACCTTCAATGGCTAATATTGATTATGTTTTTAAATCAATCGCAATCACGAATCCTGATATAAACAGCTGGTTATATAGCTACTTTTGGCAACCCTATGTAAAAGGTGAACTACCCGATTACATGGCTGTTATTCATTCAACGTTAGAAGAAAACCCCCATTTGTCAGAAGCATATAAAAAACGAATGAGGAATTTAAAAGAACCTCAACGGTCAAGGCTTTATCTAGGTAAATGGGTCGGACAATCTAATCAACAATTAATAGAGCCACGCCAATTAAATAACCTATTTAAACCCTTAAATAAAGATTTATTTAAACCTACTCACATATCAGCCGATATTGCCCGAATGGGTGATGATAAAACAGTTTATATTGTTTGGTCAAATTTAACGGTGGTTGATATTATAACCAAATCTAAACAAGACACGCAACAAACGGTTAATGATTTGAAAGCGTTATTAAAAAAATACAATCTACCTAATCATAAATTAATTTGTGATAAAGATAACATTGGTTCAGTAGTAACCGATTTTATCCGTGGTTCGGTGGGCATTCATAACAACGCTGTGCCTATTAACCGTGAGAACTATCAAAATATTAAAACACAACTTTACTATAAATTTGCAGAATTGGTTGATGATATTAGTATCATTTGTGATTTGGCAACACAGGAACAAATAAAGAAAGAGTTTAATGCTATTCAAAGAATTATAAGTGATGGTGATGATAAATTTAAAATCACCTCGAAGAAAGATATTAGGGCATCTATTAATGCCAGCCCAGATTATTGTGATGCTTTAGTGTATGGTTTATACTTCAAATTGCAAAATAATGTGGGTGAATGGTATATTTATTAAAAAACATCAATCAAAATGATTGATGTTTTTTAGTTTATATAATTTTTATATTTGTTCTTATTTTTAAAACATTTATGAAACATAAGAAACTTATTAGCATTATAATTATTGTAGTCATATCTCTATTCTTTATACTACTATTCTCACTTTATTATAATCTCATTACAAATGACATTTTCAAAAATGACCTCACAGATAACGAAAAAATTTTTGGGTCTTTAAATTCGTTAATTTCACCATTTGTTGCAATTATTGCTGTTGTATTAACTTTTTTAGCATTCTATGTACAATATGACTTCAATATAAAACAGACGAAATTTTTAAAAAATGATAAGATAGATAGAAAGGTTGATGAATATAATAAAGTGCTAGATTCTGTAATAACCAATGATAATTATAAAGATTTTAATTACAATTATCTGCTATCATTTTCAACTACCACTCTATTATCAAAATTTGCAAAAACTAAGCAATTAGAAGGGAGTTTCTTTACAGAGATTATAATTAAAGAATATGTATCAACATGCAAACAAAATTTAGATATTACAAAAGATTTTAAAAGTGCTGGTGATTTAATTATGCAATACAATAAGCAAATTGAAACCATCATAGTTACTTATTTTAAATTTGCATACTTACTAGAAGCTTTTAATTATGAACTATCATTACTAAATATTGATGATAAAGAAAAAGTTAAATTGATGTATTTATTTATGAAAAAATTTCAATTGCTTTATCACAATTATGATGAGAATTTCTTTTTTATAACATTATTATATTCAATTAAATTAAAAAAAACAGAAGGTTTAGAAGCTTTAATTTCGAGAGTAATTGTTGAACATTTTAGCAAAGCAAAAGACATGGAGGTCATAAAATCTTTTCTCGAAAAAGTTTTTAAACAAAGAGAATCTTACTTGATTTAATCAATCATAAACTATTAATCACTATATGAAAAATAAAGAGTTAAAACAAAAGAAGTACAAAACAAAACTTGATAAGTTTATTGGTGAAAAATTTCAAAAGATATATAATAAAATTGGCATCGCTGGTAGTATATTTTTTGGTTTGATATTTCTAATTGGTTCAATAATTTTCTTTATTCGCCTTATATCGAATAATTATTTTAGTAAGTTCAATTTTGATTTGTCAGATAAAAATGAGGTTGGTGATGCACTTGGTGGGTTAACAGCACCTTTCATTGGTACTACAGGGGTAATATTAACTTTTCTTGCATTTTGGGTACAATTTAAGTTTAATAAGAAGCAATCTAAATTTTACAAGAAAGATAAAATTGATAGAAAGATTGATGAATATAATAAGTTACTTGAATTAATTATTATAAATAAATCTGAACTTTTTAATAAAATAAAGTTATTAGAAGTTACGATGTTTAGAAGAACATGGATTTCCATTTTAGATAGATATAGAAAAAATAGTCTTGGAAATATAAAGTTGGAAATATTAATATCTTCTGTTTTTTTGGAATGTTTAGAAAAAGAATTAGGGGAAAATGAAGCTTCAAAAATTCCTAATTTAGAGAACGAAGTACAAAAATTTATAAAAACAGTGATTTTAGAAACAGTCACTTTAAGAAAGCTACTGATAACATTTCTAAAAGAAGTTGAAAGTATGGGAATGAAAAAAGAAAAAAAGATTGAGCTTATAAATCTGTTTTTTGATAAATTTTTAATATTAAATGAAAAAACAAATACTTTTATAATATACATATCATTCTATAAATTTATATATACAGATAAATTGCGAGTTGATTTATTATCTGATGGAGATAAAGAAGTATTATCAATTGCAATGGATAATTTACTTCAAATAAATAAGGAAAAAACTAAAGAAATTTTAAGTTATATAGCGTTGAATCATCATTAAAAAACCTCATCACAATAGATGAGGTTTTTACGGTATAAGCATAAAATTACTACTTCTATTAATAGTAAGCTTATGAACTATTACATACACTGTTATAAAGGCTGATTGATAAACACCTAAATAACTATTTGCTGATTCAAGTAGGATTTTATAAATTCTTTTTGATTTTTTATTCTGTAATTTTTGCACACCATTATATACAAAGAACCTAGTTAAATTTGTTATATCTATACTATTTGTTAAGTGGTTAAACAAATATAAAACATTATTAGATGCAGGATTATTAAAGTAAAAATATCCGTTTTTTTCATATAAATTGGAACTAAATCCAATGTGGTTAATTAAAAGTACTTTATTCATTTTTAAAATTTATTTGTTTATAATTCATCAATCAATTTAAAGTTATCTTCAGTATATCCACCCGTTGCCAGCCAAATATCATCTAAATTTCTACATTCCATCAACCGATTTAAAAGATGATTATCATCTTCTGTTTTAACAAATTGATGACCTGTAACACCAAGATATTTAAAGTCTTTTATTTTATCTAAAATAATATAAACCAACACTAATGGTGATGAGGTTTCAATATTTTTAAATTCAAGAATGTTTTTAAACTCAAGAATATTACCAAATTTATTTATCAATATTCTGTTTATTTTATCTGCTTTTTGTTCTATATCCATTAAGCAACATTTTTGATTATTTTATTATCAAATGCTAGAAGAGTATAGTAAGCACCTAAAGTTTCTTCAACCCCATCTAAATTAATATCATCGTACAATTCAACCAAATCATCACACTCACTCATTATACTTTCGTACGCTTTTATCAAGTCAGGAACTATAACATTAAGCAGATATTTGGAATAGTTTGAATATTGAACCTCCTCTAATATCTCATATATTGTACAATTACATTCATTTAAACATTTACCATTCCCAACTATAATATCACCTCCATCACTTACATAACAAATTGGCTCGTTCTTTTCACCGACTATAATTGAAATATCCTGATATACCAATTGAACAGCATTAACCAATACTTTTAATTCTAATTCTTTAATTTCTTTCATTACATTATTTTAATTTAATTATTAAACAAAAAAACAACCTTATCAATAATCAGATAAGGTTGTTACATTATAATAGAATATAATTATCCCATTAGTATATATACTTGCTTATCTTAATCATAAATAATGTTGTTTTAAATTCTCTGCAATATTACAACTAATATTTTACCCTACCAAATATTTATTAAATTATTTTTATAAATAAAGTTATTTTGTTGACATATTATAAATTTGCGTATTAAAAACAATTACAATGTTTAATTTATTAATATTTTTAACTATTTATATTTATTCTGAATAATTACAAAAATTAAATTGCTTAACATTGCCGAAAGGCAACCGAGCGAACGACCAACGGAAGTGAGCGAGGGTAAAAAAAATTAATGTATTATAATATGATGAGGTTCAATAATCAGTATATTTACTATTCTTTAAATCTATTAAAAATGGCTAGTATTGAATATTGCATGTGGCACTTAACACCCAATGGTTGGGTTAACGGAACAGTTAAAACAGATTCACCAAAACTAACTAATAAACCGATTCCTAATGATAGAGTTCTAACATATAAATATGAAGAAAGAATGAAAGGTGCAGAAATCATATCTGACCACACAGAAATATTTAGAATTGATGATAATGATTTAATAGATAAATTATTAAAAAAATATCCTTTTAAAGGTGAGATTATTTTATAAAAGGGTAATAAAATCGATTCAAATTTTTAGACAAGTCTAAAAATAAAATTAGCCAAATCTAACAAAACACCCACCACAATAACCGTGCCGAATATTTTTAAAATATTTTCACTCTCATTGCATTATTCACATTTAATTATTTTCAATAAAATCAAATTTCATTAAGAATATGATAATTTGAATTTGCCCCAATTTATTCCGATAAGTTCCAAATATTCCCAACCATTCCCATTTGGAGGAAATTCGGAGGAATTAAAAAACCTCATCATATTATTTAATTGATTATCAGTATTATAAATCAATATATTTATTTGCATTTGTAAATCAATTCGATACCTCATCAATTGTTATTCCCTCGCTCGGGTTTGCCTGTCGGCAATGGTATCTAATCATCGCTTATTTATCCATTTTTATTCGATTTAAGACACTTTCTCTTTGTTCCCACCCTTTCTCTCATCCCCAATAGTTCCAATAGTTCACAACACATTGCCCTCGCACGAACCCCAATGATTCACAACCATTATAATTTGTCCCGAACTAATTCAACATAGCTTTAAATAATTCGATTTAAGACAGTAAAATTTAAAAGATGATGATGAGGTTCAATATAAAAAGATGATGGCTTAAATGTGATGAATTGAAAGGGTGAAATTGATGGGCATAATGGGTAATTTTCAATTATCATATTCGCAATAAAACAGATAGTAAACGATATAATATTGAGAATAATACAAAAGTGTTAAAGTTTCAAATAGACTAAAATTTAACATTTGCCGACAGGCAACCCGAGCCTTTAGGCGAGGGGGTATTAATTAGATTGATGTATTTTTTATATTAGTCTAATTTTATTTTTAGACAAACCTAAAAATAAATTACGCTATTTCGTAAATTTTTCACCGTGGTAAGTATCCAAACATTTTTGGGCGATATGTCGAAAAAGTAATATAAAGCATCTGATAATATTAATATATAAGTAAATCAAATATCACGATGACTTTTAAAAATATTTACAACAAATATAACTCTAAAAATGATATTGCTTATAAAGATTATGTCCGATTTTCAAAGGGTCTAAATGAGAATATAACAGTTGATGAATTATACACTCTATTAGCTGAATTCTATCATGTTGATAAATCAATCTTTGATGACATTATGCCCGAACAATTAGAACAACTAACAGGTAAAATAAAAGATATTGCACAAACCTCATCACCATTAGTAAACCGTTTTAAACTTAATGGTGTAGAATATGGACTTATTCCAAATTTTTCAAAAATAACTGCTGGTGAATTAATAGACCTTGATACTTTACTATCACAAGAAAATATAACAGGTGTTGTATCTATTCTTTATAGACCAATAATTAAATCACAATGGAATCCTTTCGGAATATTAGGACAAAAGCGATATAAAATAGAAAAGTATAAAGAACCTAATTACAAAGATTTTGAATCTGTACCACTTAATATTGTTGATGGTGTCATGGATTTTTTTTTGTCGAGTTATCTTCAATTAAATCAAGATTTGTAGAGATATACAACCCAACCCCTATTGCATTTAATAATTCTAAACCATTAACAGAAACAACCATTGCAAGAAAATTAAACGCATACGGTAACTACATGGAATTGGTCAACCTTTGGGCAAGTGACCAACCTCATCGTTATTCAAAAGCATTTAAGCTTAAAGCCACTACTTTTTTAGCACACACACAATATAAGCTATTGAGAAAGAAACGAGAGCAAGAAATTTTAAATGAACAACAACCAAAAAAATAAAATTATGAAATGGAATTATATAATGCCACATCAACCATTATAAAAATATTTAATGATAACCCTTTAATCAACACTATTACAACAGAAGATTCTAGTAACATCGACTATAATAAAACAAATATCTATCCATTAGTAAATATTGAATTAATTGATTCTATCCCTAATGAGATAGTACAAACATTCAACTATGAAATTATTGTTGTACAGCAACAGGAAATTAAAAAAGACCTCAACGCAAAGAAGTATGACAATAATAATACACTAGATAATCACAACGAGTGTAACCAAATTTTAATGTCCTTTTTAAATACCATTAGAAAATCCCAAACAATGAATTTGGTCAATACACCAACATTTAATTATCTATTTAACGCATCTGTAAATGGTATAGATGGAATACAAACATTCATTTCTGTTGGGGTTTTAAACACCAATAAATTCTGCTAAAAAATAATTATTAAAATGAAAACATCACTATGGAAAGCATCTAAAAACTTTGAAAAAGAGTTAAGAAAGAACGCAAAGCCGAGTAAAGATACAGGCACATTAGATAGGTCTTTTAAAAATAAAGGCTATTCTATTGATGATAATGGTGATAAGATAACTATTAGTTGTGAGGTCGAATATTATGCAAAATATGTAGATGGTGGTAAGAATAATCAACGAGCAAAAGACTTTATTACCAAATCAATAGAAAATATTGCACCATCTGTTACAGGTGATATTATTTCACATCAATTTGAAGAATTGGAAAAACTATTTTATACAGATACAAATATTTCATCATATTCTTCAAGACAAAAAAAATACATCTAATAAATGAATCTAACAATATCACCACCTTTTTACGGTGGTTACAATTATCACATCGGTACAAATTCATCTTATTTTATAAATGCCAATGGTGCATCAGGAACAGTATATTATAAATGTCATTTATACTGCTGGTCGGGTGCTAGAACAATTACTACACCATTAGAACCAATTGTTACGATAGAAAAAGAAGTGCTAAATCAACATTCATATTATTTCGATATTTCCGATTATCTAAAAATATTAATTGAACCTGAAATACATGATTTTTTAAATTCAGAAGATTATGATTGTGGGTATCGATGGGTATGCTGGAAAATCGAATATTTCGATGGATTAAGCAATCTAATACACACCTATTCATCACCACAATACTTTGCATCTGCTGGGTTTAGATGGAATGAATATGTATCAAACGCCCCCCGATGTTGATTCTACAGGTCAAGAATACCCTATTTATGCAGGTACAGACAAGCAATATAAATTACAACATCTGCCAATTAAAAAGAATGATTTAGGAATCTATTATAATTTTCTATTTACTGCTGATAGAACACATTCATCTAGTTTGATAGAATATTATGATTATGTAGAAGAAGAAAAAACTGCAAATGAATGTGCTTATGATTTTCAAATTTGCTTTATAAACAGATTCGGGGCATTTGAATATTTCCCTTTGTACGGTAAAGTTGTACAATCTACTGCAATGAGTAAAACACATTATAATTCGGTTGTACCTAATTATGGCTATTTAAGATTAATTAACTATAAACCCGAATTAACGCAAAAATCTGAAAATAAATATAGCTGGTCATCATCGCAATTAGATGAGATGTTTTATTTAAAAATAGAAGAGATAAATCATTCACCATTATTGTTTATGTACAATTGTGACACAAGAAAAATAGAACAAGTATATATATCATCTAACAATTATATGCAAAAGACGTTCAAAAATGACAAGAACAAACAGACCTATAACATCGAATTTACATCGGTGCACAACAAGAAAAAATAACAAATACTAAAATGCTTGAAATATTTGTAAATATTCAAACAAATGAAACGTATGGTTTAAAAATTTGGCACAAATTAAACATATATGAAGATGAATCGGTACAGATGGAATTTAAAACAACCGACTTAAAAGATATTGATGAATCTTATTCGACATTTACTCAAGATTTCCTAATACCAGCATCACCAAATAACAATAAGGCTTTTAAATACTTTTTTGATACTAATATAAATCGAACAAAAATACAATTCTTTGATTGTCAAATTCATGTAAATGGAATAAAGAATAAAGTGGGTCGATTAGGTGTAATGGCAGGTGAAAAACAAGAAGGCAAATTAATAAATTATTCAGTATCATTTTATTCAGGCGTACAGCCATTAAAAGAAAGAATAGGTGAAGCAAAATTATCTGAATTAGATTTTAGCGACATAAATTTATATTGGAACATTACGAACGTTCGTAATGTCATTTATGGCAACAATCCAAATATAAAAATTCCTTTAATCAGTAATTCAAGGGTTTGGAATATTGGCGAGAATGATAATAATGATATAGCATCACCAAAAGCAATTAACACAGGCGAATTAAGACCAGCACTAAAAGTTTCTACAATAATAGATAAGATTAAAAGTCACTTTGAACTTGAACTTGATTTTAGTACCAAAATCAATAATTTACTAGAAAAGATGTATGTGTGGTGCAACAAAGAAGTTGAAGATGTCAATGAAATATTACTTGTACCAACAACCACTTTTATTACCATGCAATCGCCTATTAATAGACCATTTAATGATAATGCTAGTTTATACCCTAATATTTATGGTACTACAAATGGTTTTCGGGTTGTTGAAACCCCATCAACTAGAATTACAAATTGTGCTATATCATTTGAAGTTGTTAACCCAACAAAAGTTATTGATGCTAATCTATATACTGATAATTTAAAGATTAGAATGGTTGAATTAGATGGAGTTGGTGGCAATGTTATTAGAGAAACAATACTTGATGGGGCAAGAAATAACAATACATATTCTTTTGTTGCATCATTTCAAAACAGAAATAGAACAAAGTATTTTGAAGCTTATTTGAGTGGTGATGTACCGATAAATATTGAGAAATTTAATATGTCTGTGAAAGGTCTAAATTTAGACACTTTTTCTTCTGTAAATGGAAACGACACAAGGTACATTGTATCACGCACAAGTGTAAACAACGTACCACCATCATCATTGGTTATGTTTGATTTTGCTAAAACTTTAGACTTTCCTGTTATAGATTTTTTATCATCTATTGTTAAGACATTCAATATCAAAATACTAGAGGATAAGGACAAAATTTATAAAATGAATTGGGTTAATAAATTCCACAATAACCCGATTGACATTACTAAATACATAGATTACGAACAGCATGGTGTTGAAAGCCAACAAAGATATAAGACAATTAAATTTACTCATAACGAAGAAGACTACTTGAGAAACGAAGCTTTTCGGGATTTGATGGGTAAAGAATACGGAACAGAATATTATCAGAGTGATAACCGAGATTTAAGCGAAGATTTTAAAGTTGAAAGTGGGTTTAGCATTCTATCATATTACTTGTTAAAGAACAGCAATATTATCACATCGTATGGGTTTGATAGTGATTACAAACCTGTTGACCCCAAATCACCAACCATATTTTTTGCAAATGCACCACAACAAATAATAGCAACAAAGAATGATGGTACAGTTGCACAAGTACAACTAAAACACGGTACACAAACAGTTCTATTAAGCAATTATACACCGATGCAGAATACTGATGGATTAGATGAACTGTCAACAAAAGCATCATTAACATTCAATAACGAGATTTTTCCGATTGATAATGAAGAATGTTTGACATCATTATATTCAGAGTTTTATGATAGAGATTTTAAAAAGATGTACACAAATAATGTGTACTTAAACACATTTACTGCCTATCTGCCAACCACTATAATTAATACTATTAGTATGCAGAATACAATAATAATTGGTGGTGATAAATACTCGATTTACGAAATGTCAATTGATGTAAATACAGGTAAATCTGAATTTAAACTATTTAATTATTATAAAGAATTTGATGATGTATCATCAGTTTTATATCCACCCTATTTTGGTGCTGAATATGATGAGTATTACCCATTGAAAATTAAATATTATATGAATTCTGGATTTGATAACCCATCTGTTGCTGAAATTACTCATTACATTATTGATTATAAAAATACAACAACAGGTGTTAATCAACAATTGATAATAGATTATGTTGATGGGGTTAGTTTGGTTGGTCAAATTAATTCGGGGGCTGGAACATTCGAGGTTAAGGCAAAAATCATAAATGATGAAACAGAATCTAATTGGTCAAATACACAAACAGTTACGGTACCAGCACCACCAACACAAATTATTTATCCACCAACATTTTTTGCTGGGTCAGATGAAGCTGGTAAAATTAATTATGGTATAAATCAAGGTGAAAACCTAGAAACACCATCGCACTATAGAATAGAATATATAAAGATACCATCAGGAACAAGCCAAACCACAACACTTGTTGCTGTACCAATGCAAAGTATGGTGGGTGCTATATCTGTTAGTAGTGGTACTTATAATGTAAGAGCACAATGTGTTTATAGTGGCGAATATGGGCAATGGTCGCCAATAACAACTGTAACAGTTGCATAAAAATTAATAATATGAAATGTTTAAAATAATTTATTATGGTTTAAAGACTACTAAAAATAAAAATACATATCAATATCGGTTACTAACAGGCTCGTATTTAGAGCCTGCAAACCCATTGAAATTATTGGCTATTCGCTATTTATCATTTGTTATGAATGGTTTGAACAAACTTTTTAACCCTCGTAAAAATGAACAAAATGGATAATGGCAAGCAATCGCAAAGAAGAAATAAGAGTTGAATGGCAGATTAATAAAAATAGTGCTATACAACAATTAAATGAGGTTAAACAAGCTGTAAGCGATAACGCTTATGAAGTTGACAAACTAAATCAAGCCCAATATAGATTAGAAGCAGAGTATAAAAAGTTTGAAAAAACTCTTGATTCGGTTGGTGATGAATTGGGAGAAAATGAAGTTGCTAATAATGATTTAGCAAAAGCAATTGAAAAGCTAGAGCAACGAATAAACAATGTAGATACAGCAATAGTTGAGTATAAATCACATTTAGAAGAAGTCACAAAAGCTAATAATACACTTGACAAAGCAATTGATAAAGTTGCATCATCGGTTGATGATGCTAAAAAATCTATAGATAAAGCATCTGCATCAAATAAAAAGTTAGCCGATTCATCAAAAGAAGTTGAAACGACTACAAAGGCATCGGCTAGTGAGCTAGTGGCATCGGCTGGGATTTGGGAACATTTGGATTCCGTTACGATGGGTTTGAGTTCAAAATTTCGTGACTTTATTGGGGTTCAGGGAGGATTAAAAGGAGCATTAACAGCAACATCACGAGAATTTACAACATTAAACACTTTGCAAAAGGCAACAGTTGTTACAACTAATGCTGTAAAGTTGGCGATGAAAACCCTTTTAACGGCAACAGGTATTGGATTATTAGTCGTTGCAGTCGGTTCAATAGCAGAGCATTGGGATAGTATAGTTGACAGCGTAAAGGGTTTTGTTTCCGAAAGTTATAAGGCTAATAGTGCATTAATTGAATCAAATAATTTGGAGGTCGAAAAGTTATCTAAAATCGACAATCAAACCGAGCAAATGAAATTGCAAGGCATGACCGATGCTCAAATTAATAAGAAGAAATTAGAAGCATACGAACAAATCCTTAAAAAAGAAAAGGAAACTCTTCAAGCCATAAAAGAAAAAGACAAACAAAATGTTAAGTGGACTACTAACATTAAGGTCAAATTTATGGAGGCTGTTAGTTGGGTCGTTAAAGGTTTAGGATTTCTAATGAAAGCTATAACAACCCCTACAGAAGTGTTTTTAGGAATGTTGGAAAAGGGAATTAATTCTTTAATTGATTCATCGGTTGGTAAATTTCTTGGATTAAGTGGCAAAGTAGATTTAACATTTGTACATGGCAACATCGACAAGGTAATGAATGATGTCGATGCTTATGTGAAGAAGAAAACAAGCGAATGGCGTAATGCTGACTATGAAGAATCTGACGAATATAAACAACAACTTTCAAAAGTTGAAAGCATGGAAGAAAAACGTGCAGGTCAAATAAACAAAATCAACGATTCAAAAAAAGGTGGCACAAAAGCTAGTAGTTCTAAAGATGATATTAAAAAAGCAGAAGAAGAATTAAAAGCATGGCAAAACGCAATAGCATCATTATTAAATGACACTAATATTCTTTTAAACTCGGATAATCCTATTGAAAAAAGACTATCAGAAATTAAAAAAGCCGAAGATGATTATATTTCAGAACAATCTAAAAAGTATGAAGAATTAGCCAAAAACAGAAAAAAAGGTACACCCGAATATGAAAAGGATAAGGCAATTATTGATGATTATTACAATAATTTATTCGACAAACTAAATACAGAAAAGGTAACTATTACCAACAACACCAAAGCATTTGAAGAATTATCAAAAAAAATAAATGATGGTTCAATGACTGCTAAAGAGATGAAGAAAGAGATTGATAAGTTTCTTAAAGGTGTTGAAAATTCTGAAATGCGTGATGAGTGGTCTAAATTACTAGGGTTAGAACAAATTGAGAATGCAATTTCTTTGATTGGTGAACTGAAAGACGAGATTAAAGATTATGAAATTGATACAACCGAATCTTTCAGCAAGAATAAGGAAAATCTTGCTAAAACTTTAGCTGATAATATAGTTCTAATTGAAAAAGAGCGTGATGAAAAATTAAAGCAACTTGGAGATGATGAAAAATTTGCTAATGAGCGTAAACAAATACAAGCTGATGCAGATAATGCGATAACTGAACAGCAAGAAGCACATAGCAAGGCTGGTAAAGAATTAAATAAAATTCGAGGTGAACAAATCCGTGATATGGCATCAGCCACCATTGATGGTTTAGCAAATTTAAACAATGCTTTAGGTGAGAATTTTGAAATTTCAAAAATGCTTTCGGCTGGTTCGGCAATTATCAATACGTGGGAAGGAGTGACAAATAATTTGGCTCAATACCCACAGCCTGTGGCTGGTATAATGGCTGGCGTAACAATAGCGAGTGGTTTAGCATCAGTAATTTCGATTTTAAAAACCACGCCCGAGAGTGCTGGCTCAAATTTACCAACACCAGCAAATCTAGAGGGGGCGAAAAACATGCCGAATGTACAGTTTATGCAAAGCGAAACATCACAATTACAGAATACAATTAACCAGCAAAATAACCAAGATAACACGGTTAAGGCTTATGTAGTCGGTAAAGATGTGACCTCACAAGCTGAAAAGGATTCGATTAAAAAGAAAAATTCATCTTTATAAAAAAGAAATATAGAAAAAAGCATTAAAAAGATGCTTTTTTCTTGTTTTTAAGCGAAAAATCAAAAAAACGATTTTAAATATTAATATATAGTTTAAATGAAATTCATTAAAAATGAAATTATTTGAATTAGTCTTTAATGAAGATGGCGACAAAGATGGAGTATTTGCGATTTCTTTGGTTAATGACCCTGCAATTGAAATTAAAGCACTTCAATTTTCGAATGAAAAGCCAACACCAACACACTATGAGTTAAATGAAAAAGTTGTTGATTTTCTTAAACAAAACGGACAAACACCACTTAAATATAATAAAGATTATCAGCTTTTAGATATTGAGAAAATTGATGATGATTATGAATTTAATGATGTTCTTTATTTTGCAAGTGAAGATAATAATCATTTTGAAATTAGATATAGATATAGTGGTGGTTTAAATCCAAATTCACGCAATTTTTGCAAAACCTTAATAGGCTGGAATCAAGAATTTACTAAAGATGAAATTGCACTATTTGATGACCTAAACCCAGATTTAGCACCAAAGGGTAAAAATTCATATTCCGTTTTTAAATTTAAGGGAGGAAAATACTGTAAACATTATTGGGAAAGGCTAATATATTGGAACGAAAAAGAATCACCACTAACATACGAACAGGCACTTAAACAAATGCCACGTAATTTAGTTAAGCAGATTTCAAAGCTACCAAAAGAGGTCGGGCAAATTGCCAACGCATCTAACAATTATTGGCGATTAAATTTCAACAATGAGAAAGAACGAATATTAACACAACCTGTGCTAATTCCAAATAAAAAGATATTTAGAAAAAATATAAATGGTGAGCAAGCAGAAGTATTTGCATCAGCTGAAACCATTAAAAAGTTAGCTCAAAATTTCTTCAAAAATTCCAATCAAAACAATTCAACAATCGAACACATTACACCAATTACAGGTGCAACAGTATTTGAAAGTTGGATTATTGAAAACCCCGAAAACGATAAGGCAAACGAACTAGGATTTAAAGACCTACCTAAAGGCACTTGGTTAGTTAGTATGATTTTATCGGAGGAATTATGGAATGAATATGTAGCAAACAATGGGCAAATACAAGGCTTATCGGTTGATTTAAGCATTGATTTTAAAGAAGTTAATAATCAACCAATTTTATTTAAAAATGAAAAAAGAAAAATGACAAAACAAGATTTGTTAAGAAAATTGAAGAACAAAATCAATTTAAAATTCAATTCTGAAATGACTGTTGTTGACCAAGAAAAAAACTATTCTTTCGCTGGTTCTGAACCTGTTGGTGCAACATTAGTTGATGCAGATGGTAATGCTGTTGCTGATTTTAAATTTAGCTATGATGGTGTTGATTATGTAACTAATGCTGATGGTGTAATTGATTTAGCAGTTGCAGAGGTTGTTGAAATGAATGATGAAGAAGCTGATGCAATAGTTGATGAGATTACAGAATTAGTTGCAGAGGTTGTTGCAGAAGACACAGCAAACACAGATAGTATTATTGCTGAATTACAGGCAAAAATCACTGAATTAGAAGCAAAATTGGCTGAAAAAGATGATGAAGTTGTTGAACTAAAAAAACAGACACCTGTTAAAAAAATTGGATTTAGCAAAGAAAAAGCTAATGCACCAACTAACGAAACTTTTTTACAAAAAGTAAACCGTTTGAGAAACAAATAATAACAAGAATAATTGTTTAACGATTCCACAGGAATCACAAAATCTTATAAAAATGAAATAGAAAAAAATGGCTGTAAATAAAGATACAGAATATAAAGGAGAATACGCAGAGGAAATTTTAATTGATATTTTCATGCAAGGCGATACCTTATCTAAAGGATTAGTAAAATCATTAGAAAATGTTGGAACAGATTCTTATTACATCAGAAAATCAAGTGCAGAAGATGGATTAATGGACTACATCTGTGATTTTGAACCAACCAATGACATAACTCTTGATGAAGTAAGAGTTGACTTAAAAAAACTTACGTTCCAGCTAGAAGCGTGTAAAGAAGATTTGCGTAGAAATTCGGCTGGTAAAATGAATGGTAAACAATCATTTGAAGCACCTCAAGATGAAGTTGATGCAATTATGTTAGATTTAAACAACAAATTAGGTTTTAAATTTGAAAAATTGCTTTGGACAGGTAACAAAACTGTTACAGGTGAATTTGATGGCTTTTTAACTGGATTAACACCAACAGATGAGGTTGATTTATCAACACCAACAGATGTTGTAAGTGCATTAGAATTGGCGATTGATTCGACTAAAGAAGAAATTTTGCAAGCACCAGACTTTAAACTTGTTGTGTCATCTGATGTGTTGAGAAAATACAACCGTGCATTAGACCAACGTGGGTACATGCAAGAAGATTCATATTTTGATGGCTACAAAATTGAAACGGCAAATGGTTTACCAAAAGGAACAATTTTAACCTATAACCATGGTAACTTAAATGTTGTATCTGATTTAACTTCAAATATCACAAATATTACAGTAGCTGACTTTACAGATAAATTAGTTCATAAAATTGGATTACGTTCAGATTTCAAAGTTACAACTGCTATCGTTGATAAAACAGATGTTGTTTATATCAAGGCTCAAATGAGCGAATAACAAAAAATACTTCAAAGGGTGGCATATAACCCACCCTTTCTTATAAAAATTAACCAAAAATAAATGAGTTGTGTAACTTTATCACAAGGATTTAATATTGAAGACGATTGTTTTGGTAACAACGCTGGTGGTATAAAATCAATCAGTATTGCACCATTTAAAAGAGCAATTACAGAAAGACCAACAGACGGAATTTTAGCACAAATACCAACTGTCATCACCAAATTATATAAGTATCAATTAAAGAATACAGGGAATGTTTGGACAGAAACTCAAACCAAAGATGAAAACACTAAAAGTTCTTCTTTTGCTGGTTCTTTAACTACTATTTTGAATACCATGAGTAGTTCAGTTGTTAATGAACTATATCAAATGACATTAGGCTATTTATATGTTTTTATTGAAATGAATAATGGTGATGTTATATTAGTAGGTGGCGAGTTCGGTGCATCAGCGAGTTTAGCACTTGCAAGTGGTGGAGCATTAACTGATGCAACATCAAGCACTATCACTATTACAACTACCGAGCGTTTTCCTGCTTTGTATTTATCTAGTTCGGCAATGACTACTTATATCACATTGCATGATTAATATTAAAATCTTTTAAAAAATAAAACCGACATTTTATATGTCGGTTTTCTAATTTAATATATACTATAAATAAGTTTTTTAAATGAAAATTCAAAAAACAGAAAATATTGATAATCTAGTATTTACTAACATTTATCTAATTCCGAGAAAAGCAAAAAAGAGTAAAAATACTACTATTCAAATATTCGCTAATTCAACTATTTTTTACGCCAACTCAACACAAATAAAGGTTACAACCACAACATTTGGTGGAATTGATTTAACAATTAGTGAAGATGTTACGGTTAATTTACGAGATGAATTAACTGATAAAGGATATTCTTTTGCTGGTCAATTGGTAAAAGAAGAAAAAGCATATAATTTATCTTTTTTGGCGAATGATTTTAATTACAAAATAGATAACAAATATGAAATGACAATTATAAATGATTCAGATGAAGTTATTTATAATGGCAAATTGCTGGTAACTAATCAGCAACCCCAAAAATTTACCTATAATTAATGAACATTAATAATGATGCTAATGCAAAAAGAAAATTAAATAATAATAGAAAGAAGCCACAACATAGCGATGTTGAAGTAATTAATTTCAACATTGAAATTCCTTCATTTGACCCAATTATTAGCCGTGACAATATCGTTGAAAATGGACATAACAACAGTATTTATGATTTTGTTGATGAGTGCTTTAAAGTTAGTCCAACAAATTCGGCAATCATAAATTCAATAAAGAACTATATTATAGCCGATGGTCTTTTTGATAAAAATGGATACGATATTTATCAACACATAGAGAAAGAAGATATTGAACTAATCGCATTAGATTTTAAAAAATACGGTGGCTATGCCCTTCAGATTCTTTGGGGATTAGACGAACAGATTCAAAAAATTAAATACTTAAATATTAAAAAAGTATTATTACAAATTGATAATTTTGGTGATGTCAATGGCTATTGGTATAGCTTTAATTTGCATAAGCAATCGCAATTTCCTAAACAGTTTTATCCAAAATTTGATGGCACGTTTAAGCAAACAGAAGATGAAAAATTTTATCGTGAAATTTTAGTTGTACAAAGAACATCGGGCGAAGATTTCTACAGCAATTGTGACTACCTCCCAGCACTTTCATGTGCGAAATTGGAGGGCGAGTTAATAAAATCTGCAATCACATTTACAAATAATAATTTCACGGCTGGTGTGATAATAAACTGTAACGGTTTATTACCACCTACAGATGAATTGAGAGAAAAATATAAGCAAAAAATATTAAATGAATTAACAGGTGCTAATAACACAGCTAGAACGATAGTATCATTTAATGTAAATGCAGAACAAACGATGACAGCCGAAGTGTTGCCAACAAATGAGATGAGTGACACCTTCTCACTGTTCTCACAAGAAGCACAATCTAAATTAATTTTAGGTCATGCAACATTACCACAATTACATTCGGGGTTTACACAATCTCATAACCTTGGCACGAGTAAAGAGGAATTGAAGCAAGCAGTTGAATCATTATATATAAGAACAGTAAACCCGATGCGTAATACTATTTGTAACGGTTTGCACAAAGTTTTTAAACACATTAATCCAAACATTGATTTAAAGTTCAAAGATTTTGCTTGGCTAAATGAAGATAAAAATGAAGAAAATAATAATGGCTAAAGAAATAATTTATTTACTGAATCAAAATGATTTACCGAGGTTGACAAGCATATCGGGTAATATTGATATTGATTATATTAAACCCTATGTTAAGATGGCACAGGATAGTAATTTAAAGACAATTTTAGGCGAACAATTATACAAGAAAATTGAAAATGACTTTGAATCTGACTCTTTGGCTGGTGATTACTTAACTATTTATGACGAATACATCGTTGATATGTTGGTTTATTATAGTGCTTATTATCTTATATCATTCCACAATTATAAGATAAGCAATAACGGAATTTTGAAGGCATCGCCCGAAAATCAGGAAACTATCGACAATTTGGATATAGAGAAAATTGCTAGCAAATATCTACAATTAGGTGCAAGCGTTGAATTAAGATTTAACCAAGAAAAGCACAAATATAATATTCCCGAATTGCAGTCAAAAAATTGTGGTGATGCTAATTCGGGCAGTTACCAAATGAATTGGTTTTTGTAACCAATCAAAGAAAAAAATGTTTAACCAAAAATGGCAAAATATGAAAAAATAGACTTTGGACAAGGTCAAGACACAAATACAGGTGATAATCTTTACCAAGCTTTTACGAAAGTTAACGATGCTTTTGATGGAATTGAAAGTGATATTGCAAATATAGATTTATCAGAATTTGCAAAGAATGAAGATTTACAGGAATTTGAGAATGAAACGAATCAAAAAATTGCTGATTTAGAAAGTAATATTGAAGATTCTTTGGTTTTAGAAAAAGCACCAAATCGTGGAATTTATTTAAAGAATAGAGATGAATCAAAATATACTCCTATTGGCACGGAATCAATAGATTTATCTATCAGCCCTAACCCCGATGGCTGGTTAAAGGGGGCAAAAACATACGCTGTGGCAATTGGCAAAGATACAGGTGCTGGAAATAATTCAGTGGCTATTGGAAATTTTGTATCTAACATAAATGGTCAACATGCTGTGGCAATTGGAAGTTCTATACAAAATTATAACAATAATTATTCTGTATCTATCGGGCATAGAGCATCAGCTGGTGAAAATTCAGTTGCTATCGGTGACCGAGCAACATCGGTTAACAAAGGTGTTGCAATTGGCGAAACAGCAAAGGCATTTGGTTTAAAATCTGTATCATTTGGTGACACACTTTCTAATGCTGCTTATTGTTTGGCAATAGGAAGATATAATAATAGAGGTGGTCAACAAACAGCATGGTCAAATGGTAGTGAAATTTTCATCGTTGGGAATGGCACAAGTGAATCAAATCGTTCTAATGCCTACCAATTAAATAATAACGGAACTTCAACACAATGGGGCATAGCATCATATGGTGCTGATTATTCTGCAAATTTCACTGCTAATAGTTTAGTAAGTAAAAAATATGTTGATGATAAAATTGCTAATATTGATGTAGATGTTGACTTAACCAATTATTATATAAAATCTGAAATTGATACTAAATTAAATACAGTTGGGCAAAAAACATTAAATGCAACTGCAATTGGTTTTCAATCACAAATAGTAAACGCATCTACAGCTTATGGAATGATGGCAAATGCTTTGGGATTAAATTCTGTTGCTGTTGGTACAAGTTCATACGCACGTGGAAATTTTTCATCAGCATTAGGTGCTGGTCTTCAAATTAATAATTATGGTGCAACTGCTATTGGTGTTTTTAATAAATTTAATTCAGCAATTCAAACTGATTTAGTAAATGGTAGTGAATTATTTGTTGTTGGAAATGGTCTAAATTCTTATACTCGTTCAAATGCCTATGAATTATTTAATAATGGTACATCTGTACAATATGGAATTGCTTCATATTCAACAGATTTTTCAACTAGTTTTACAGAAAATTCATTAGTTTCTAAAAAATATGTTGACGATAAAATTGCTAATATTGATGTAGATGTTGATTTATCTCAATACTATACAAAAGATGAAATTGATGGACATACACACTCATTGGTTGAGTTGATAAATCAAAAAGCATATACAACAAGTGTATATACAAAGGTTGAAATTGACGATAAATTAGTACATTATGTTGCTCCAGCCGATGTTTATTTTAAAACTCAAACTTATGCAAAAGCAGAGGTTTATAATAGAGATGAAATTGATGTAAAATTATCTGAAATAGGTCAAACAGATATAACACAAGCTGGTGTTTATCCAAACCAACAGACACGCATCGGTAGTGGTGCAATGACTACTAATCAATGGTCTAGTGCTTTTGGTTATAGTGCAAAAGCTAATAATCAATTATCAACTGCAATAGGTGGTGGTTCAGAATCAAATCGCAATGCCATTGCTATTGGTTGCATGGCTTATGCACCAAATGATTCAATTATAATAGGTAATGAAATTTCAACCTTTGTTGACACCATTACTGCAATTGGTGTTAAGTTAGTACCAAAGCATAAAGGTGAAATATTACTAGGTAGATTTAATAAGATAGCAGATAATCAAGTTAGCGTAATTGCACCAACAAATCATTTATTTACAATTGCAAACGGCACAAGTGTATCGGCTAGGTCAAATGCCTATGAATTATATCAAAATGGTACATCTTTACAATATGGCGTAGCTGGTTACGGTGGGGATTATTCAGCTAATTTTACCGATAATTCATTGATTACAAAAAAATATGTTGATGATAAAATCAATAATAATTTTTTAATTAACGAAGTAGCTACAGTAATGGATAAAGCTACATTAAATGCTAACTATAGCGATAAAAATGTTGGATTTGTGTTGTATTGTACACATGAAGATTTACAAACTAAATATGTAAAATTGAGTTTGACAGAATGGACAGCCGAACCATATTTTTTAGTGAATTAGAATATTAGATTATACAGATATTTAAACCCTTCATAAAGTAAAACACCTATGAAAAATAGAATAATAATCTGTTTAGTGTATGGTGGAATTTTGCCGTGTGGTGGTGTGTCACCATCGCCCCAAAACCAAAACCAAAAATCTATTAATATTTTTTTCATTCTTAAAGATAAAAAAAAGATAGCTTAATTGCTATCTTTTTTGTCTTTGTCCTTTTTAAAAAATTCTTGCATAAATGGTGGCATCTTATCAACTATTTTACCAAATAATGGGTGCTGTACAATATCTTCAACCGATTTAAATATTTGCCCGAAAACATGTGATACACATAGCATAATCATTAGGTAAATTAAATCTATTGAATTTTGACCAACTACAATTGTTGGTGCAAAAAACACCATCTGTAATAAAGTCATCGTTAATATTGAAATTGAATAACCGATGATGCTATATAGTACATATTCAACAGATTTAGACCTTTTAAGAATTTTATGAATTTGCCAAACCCTTACATCTGCATCATTACAAACGGCAACATATTTGGCTATACCATTTATTATGACAAGGGCAAAAAGTGATAATATACCAATAGTATGAGGTGTAAGGAAAACATAAATTGAAAGTAAAAAAGAACTTATAATTTTTTCTAAATTCATCGAATTGAGAGAAGATTTATAGTATATATTAATGTTTCAAATTAAAAAAAGCATCTATTAAGATGCTTTCATTTCAATAATTTTTGGGTCTTTAAGAATTTGTTTCTTTTTGCGAGGTGTATATTTATCTTGTTCTTTTAATATAGGTGCATACACATCAACTTTATGATAATCTGTCATTTGATTATATTTATTATAAGTATTCAAATCTTTGTGCCCTGTTATTGCCATACCTAAATCTGCTGGTCTCTTTTCTATATGTTGGTGTGTTACAAACGACCTTCTTAATGTATGTGATGCCACCAATTGCCAACGTGGATAAACACCACGTACATCACGCATTTCTTCACGTCCTTCATAAATTTCAACCTTTTGGCGAATATCCCCCACCATCATTTCATCAAATCCCATAATTTCACAAATCAGTCTAACTCCCTCATTAAAATCGTTCTTTCTACCACACATATATGGAAACTCTTTTTTATCGCTAAAATAATCCTCCATTGCCCCATACATCGGGATATGCGAAATTGTATTATCGGTTTTATTCTGATAGACATTAACAATTTTATCATCTTTTATTTGACTATTATCTAATGCCCGAAGTGTTTCCATTCTTTGTGCTATGTGAAAGCCAATAACAATCCAATCTCTAATATTATTAAGTCCTTGTATTCTTTTTAGCATCAATTTTTCTTCATGATTTTTAGGCTTATAATTATTAAAATTGGTTTCATATATCGAAAAAACTTCATCAATCGTTAAATAAGGTTTAACCACTTTTTTTGTATTTTTCTTCTTTTCTTTTATAGGTGATTGATAACCGTTTAAAAATGCCAATTTCATCAAGTCATTAACTTCTCTCAAATAATCAGCAATCATTTTTTTAGTGTAATCAACAATATTTCTTGCTGTGGTTGTTTTGTGTTTAAGGTTGTTTAATAAATAGTTTTCGTATGCTATCATCAGTTTATAATCTAAATGATGTATAGTATATTGCATCTTATTAGATGCTTGAAATTCTTCAAACTTTCTAATAGCATTTGGGTAATGTTCTTTTGCTTTTGGTGTTAAATTTGGATTTGCTTTAAAATGATTATTCTTTGATTCAGTCATTATATCTACTATTAAAATTTGCAAATTCTTTTTTGCTGTTGTAATAGTATTGGATTGTTCAATTGCCTCCATCAAATCGTCTTCATCGAATAGACTAAAATCACTTAATAATGTAATATACTTTGCAATGTTTTCATTGATTTGTTGAAACAAATCAACTTTTCTCTTATCTGATGATATTACTTTTTTATTAATATACTCTTCAGATTTTACTTTTAAAAAGTTAATGGTTTTGCATCGGTCTCGTTGACCTGTAAGGGGGTTGTTGAATCTAATAACTAATGATTTAGATTCATTAGTTGTTTTCTGTAATTTGAACGAAAATTTAAAATCTTTTAATTCCATTTTGATATAAGATTAAGTTAATAATTACTTATATCGGAGTTTTGAAAAAAGTTGTTGAAAATTGAAAACTATTTTTATATAGAGGGGGTAAAAATGAATTTACTTTAATTGTAGATAGTTTCATCATTCCTCCGTAATTTCCTCCACAAATAATAATTCCTCCAAGATTTCCTCCAGCATATTAAAAGAGCAAAAAAACCGTTTTATTTTAAAATTTTAATTTGTTAAAAATTTCAATTAATGTAAAATTTAACATTTTAATCTTAAAAATTCCTATGTTTTTATAGGTTTTTAAGCTTTTGCCATTCCGATATGCAGGTCGATACGATCCAACAAAGGTCCCGATATTTTATTCAGATACCGATTCATTTCCATTGATGATGACTGACTCAATCCTTTATCGTTCATAAAATAGCCACTGGGGCTCGGATTCATACTTGCCACCAACATAAAAGACGAAGGATACGAAACCGTGAATTTCACACGAGAAATAGTTACTTCGCGATCTTCTAAAGGCTGACGCATTACTTCTAAAACTTCGCGCTTAAACTCTGGTAATTCGTCTAAAAACAACACGCCGTTGTGAGCCAGAGAAATTTCACCCGGTTGCGGATAACTTCCTCCACCAACCAATGAAACCGACGATGCAGTATGATGCGGTGCACGAAAAGGACGTTTCTTTATCAGCCCAACATTTTGAACCTTACCAACGACACTGTGAATTTTTGTGGTCTCTAAAGATTCTTCAATAGTCATTGGCGGAAGGATACTCGGCAATCTTTTAGCTAACATGGTTTTACCAGAACCGGGCGGACCGATCAATAAAATGTTATGTCCACCTGCCGCTGCAATTTCCAACGCACGTTTAATGTTCTCCTGCCCTTTTACTTCGGCAAAATCTAATAACGAAAAATCGTTGGCTACATCAAACAAATTATCTTCTTGGAGTTCAACTGTTTTCAGTACGATTTTCCCTTCAAAATGATTGATTAAATCGGCAATATTTTCAACAGCATACACATTCAGTCCGTGCACAATCGCTGCTTCCTGAACATTTTCTTTTGGTAGGAATATTTCGGTAAATCCATCTACTTTCGCTTGAATCGCTATTGGTAAAGCTCCTTTTATCGGTTGAACAGATCCATCTAATGACAATTCGCCCATAATCATACAATTAGAAAAATCGTCTTTCTTCAACTGACCCGATGCGGCCAAAATACCAATCGCCAAAGGTAAATCGTAAGCAGATCCTTCTTTACGCAAATCGGCAGGTGCCATGTTTATAGTGATTTTTTTTCCCGGTAGGTTGTAGCCAATATTCGCTAACGCTGCGGCAATACGGTAACTTGATTCTTTCACGGCATTATCCGGCAAACCAACCAAATGGTATCCAATACCTTTATCAATATTTACTTCAATAGTAATTGTTGTAGCATCGATCCCAAAAACGGCGCTACCAAAAACTTTAACCAACATAGTTTATTTTTTTCTAAACTAAATATAGTCAATTAAATATGAAAAATGAACTATGTTTAAACAAAATATAATCTTCGGTTTAACAATTTTACTATCTTCATTTATAATTCAGCTAAAAATATATGTCAGATATCTTTCATACGGTGTACCAACACCTTCTGTTTTCAGAAGAAGACTTTCATGCTATCTCAGCAGCACATGAAAAAACAGAAATTGCAAAGGGAAATTTTCTTTTAAAAAGCGGAGAAATCTCTAATGAATATTATCTTTTAGAGAAAGGAATTGTTCGTTCTTTTGTGCACGACTATAACAATAACGAAATTACCACAGAATTTTTTGCCGAAAATGATATTGTAATCGTGCCTTCTTCCCTATTTCAGCGAATCCCATCGCAAGAAACTTTGCAAACTGTGACCGATTGCGTTTTGTGGAAAATAGATTTTGATAAGTTTCAACATTTGTTTCATTCTGTACCTGGTTTTTCCGAATGGGGAAGATCATGGTTTACCACACAAGTATTCTCGTTAAAGCAAAAATCGCTTGATATTGTTACTGAAACCGCCACAAACCGTTATCTGAAACTTCTTAAAGAAAAACCGCAAATCATTCAAAATGCACCTTTGAAACAGATTGCTTCTTTTTTAGGAATTACCGATACATCATTAAGTAGAATTCGAAAAGATATTTTAAAAATATAACTTGAACTATTGATTGATTTCTTGCCAAAAGACAAGTTACACATCTTAAAAAATAAGCTACATTTGGTTTAAACTAACTCTAAAAAAATGGAAAATAAAAAATTTAATCCTGTAGCTTGGTTCGAAATTTATGTTGATGACATGGAAAGAGCCACAAAATTTTATGAAACGGTATTTAACTTAAAATTAGATGAAATGCCCGTTCCCGGCGATGCTCCAATGACAATGAGATGCTTTCCTGGATCTGAAAACGGAATAGGTGCATCGGGTACTTTGATAAAGATGGACGGTTTACAAGCAGGTGGAAACAGTACTATTGTTTATTTTGGCTGTATGGATTGCGCTGTGGAAGAAAGCAGAGTTGTTGATGCCGGTGGAACAATTCATCAACCAAAAATGTCAATCGGCGAATATGGTTTTTGCTCGATTATTATAGATTCTGAAGGAAATACAGTCGGTTTATATTCAATGAATTAAATTTAAAGCTATGAAAATTGTAAAAACAATCTTTTTTGTATTATTTGGGTTAATGATGATCAATGCAGGTATGGATAAATTTTTCCATTACATGCCAATGCCCGAAATACCGGCAGAAATGATGAAAATTAACGAAGCCATGATGACTTTGAAATGGATTTTACCATTGGTTGCAACCATAGAAATTCTTTCGGGCATTTTAGTGCTTATGCCAAAAACAAGAGCGTTAGGTGCCGTAATGATTTTTCCTGTAATGATTGGTATTTTGTGCCATAATTCAACCTTTATGCCCGAAGGTTTAATTATTGCCGGTGTATTTTTTCTAATCAACATTTGGATGCTGATTGACAATAAAGAAAAAATCAAACATTTAATCAGTTAAATTATGGACAATCCAAAATCACAAAAATTAGACATTATTATTCCTGCTTTTCGCGGGCATAGTCAAAGTTTTTTAATGGTTCTTGAAAGTATTTCAGAAGAAGATGCTTTAAAAAGAATCGAAGGAAGAACGAATCATATCATCTGGATGGTCGGAAATTTTTTGGATATGCGTTACGCAATGGGAAATGTTCTGGGGTTAGCCGAAGAATTTAAATACAAAGATTTCTTCTTTCAAGGAAAAGCTTTAGACGAAAGTTTAGCATATCCTTCATTACAAGATCTTATTACAGATTTCCACAGAATATCGCCACTTGTTTATCAAAGATTATTACAGGTAACCGATGAAGAATTAAACAGAGCGTTCCCAATGGGAATGAACATTGAGTTTTTTCCGGAAGATGTATTAAACTTTGTAGGCATGTGCATTGGACGAGAAGATTATCTGTGCGGACAAATGGGTTTAATGCGTAGAATTCTGGGTTACGATGCCATGAAATATGATTTTGATCTTGATATGAAATATTAAAAAAAAGATTTTCAACTAACTTACAAATGCATAAAAGTGTTTGATTTTTAGGCAAAAAAAAATAGCAAAAACATGCTACTTATAAATTTAAGGCAATTTTAAATTATGTAAATTAAATAATTAATTTAGCCGCTTAAACATCTGCTTAATAACACACTTTTATGCATCATAATCTACTACTAATACTTGGGCTATTATTTGTAGTTTTTTTATTGGTAATGTTGGCACAACGCATTAAAATTGCGTATCCTATCTTTTTGGTAATTGCAGGTTTGGGCATCAGTTTTATTCCCGGAGTACCTCAACTGCATCTTAAACCCGATTTAATTTTCCTTATATTTCTACCGCCGTTGCTGTATGAAGCAGCATGGTATACTTCATGGAATGATTTCTGGAAATGGAAACGCCCCATTGCTTTACTCGCATTCGGTTTGGTTTTTCTAACTTCAGGTGTTATTGCGTATACTTCTACCCTATTCATTCCCGGAATGACGCTTGCATTAGGATTTCTGCTAGGCGGTATTGTATCGCCACCCGATGCCGTTGCTGCTGCAACCGTTTTAAAAGGAATGAAAGTTCCTAAAAGAATCATGACCATTTTAGAAGGCGAAAGTCTGGTTAACGATGCTTCATCGCTTATCGTTTTTAAATTTGCGTTAGTTGCCGTAATAAGCGGAACGTTTTCTATGCAGGAAGCCACAGGTCAGTTTTTTATTGTATCGATAATGGGAATTGTAATAGGTTTGGCAGGCGCACACATTATGTACTTCATTCACAGGTTTTTTCCTACAACACCCGCTATTGATGCAGCGCTAACGTTAATGACTCCTTACATTTTATTTCTTGCAGCAGAACAATTTCATTTTTCAGGCGTAATGGCAGTTGTAAGCGGTGGTTTATTCATGTCATACCGTTCGCACGAAATCTTTAAAACAGGCAGTACGCGTTTAAACATGTTAGGCGTTTGGACAACCGTTATTTTTGTAATGAATGCCTTGGTTTTTATTTTGATAGGATTAGAATTACCGGAAATTATTCATGGTTTAGGAAATTATTCTATTGCCGATGGAATTAAATACGGAATCATAATAAGCATTATTACTATTATTCTGCGTTTTTTATGGGTTTACCCTATAGCACACATTCCGCGTTGGTTAAGTGCAAAAGTGAGGAAAGATCCTTCACCGGGTTGGAAAGGACCATTAGTTATTGGCTGGGCGGGAATGCGCGGAGTTGTTTCATTAGCAACCGCTTTATCAATCCCAATCATGCTTACAGACAATGTGGCGTTTCCGCAACGAAACCTCATCATTTTTATAACATTTGTAGTTATTTTCATTACACTTGTTTTGCAGGGTTTAACCTTACCTTTTGTTATTAAATTGATCAAAATAGAAGAGATTGATAGTATTAGTTCCGAAGAAGAGCAACAGGCAGGTATAAAATTACGACTGCATGGTATCGCGCTGAATGTACTTAACACCAAACATGACAATAATAATAAGAATGAACTTATTGGTATTTTTAAATCTAATCTTGAAAAAGAAATAAACAATACCCAGCTAAAACTAACATCGTTAGAACTTTGTGTAAATACTACCGAAGATCTTAAAGTTTACCATCACACATTATTAGAAATTTACAATTTGCAAAGAAAAGAGCTTTTTAAATTAAGAAAAGAAAAATTCTTTACTGATGAAGAAATTAGAAAAGCCGAACTGCAACTGGATCTTGACGAGCTAAAAATAAGCGGTAACAACCATTAATTCAACCTTATGAATATATCAAGCCATTATAAACTGCTGCATTTTATTCCTTGGACGCGTACTAAAATATACAAAATGCTTTTATTAAGTATTGTACCAACGCTATTATTCTATTTTTTAGATTTTAAATGGTTGGCAATTCCGTGGGTTCCGGTTGCTTTGCTTGGAACAGCAACAGCCTTTATTTCCGGGTTTAAAAATACCCAAACATATAACAGAATGTGGGAAGCCAGACAAATTTATGGATCGATCATCAACAGCAGCAGAGCTTTCGGAATCATGGTAAAAGATTTTGTGCGAACAGATAACGAAACCGAAACTGCAATAATACATCAAGCCATAATTTACCGTCATTTCGCATGGCTTACCGCTTTGCGCTATCAATTACGAGAAGTTAAAAGCTGGGAAAACATAAAAACAAAAAGTTATAACAAAGAATATTTGCAGTATTACAAAGTTCCTGAATGGGAAAGTAACTTGAGTGATGAATTAAAAAATTTCTTAAACGAAAAAGAACTCAACTATATTTTATCAACCAAAAATCGAGCTACGCAATTGATCGCAAAACAATCGGAAGCCATTAAAAAACTAAACCAGCAAGGTACAATTTCCGATTACAATTATGTAGCGCTTTCAAATCAATTGAAAGATTTGTACGACCAACAAGGCAAATGCGAGCGTATTAAAAACTTTCCTTATCCGCGTCAGTTTTCAAGCATTAATATTTATTTTACCAACTTGTTCTGCATCCTTTTGCCACTTGGTTTTATTGGCGAATTTTCTAAAATGATCGAAAAATCGGGCGAACACATTATTTGGCTTACTATTCCTTTCAGCGTAATTTTAGGCTGGGTTTTTCTGGTTTTAGAACAAATCGGTGAAAGTACCGAAAATCCTTTCGAAGGAAACGCAAATGATATTCCCATCACACAAATCAGCAGAAATATCGAAATTGATTTAAGGGAAATGTTAGGCGAAACAGATTTACCTGCGCCAATTCAACCACAAAATAATATCGTTTTATAAGTATTTTATATTTTGTTTTAAATTGAAAAATAAAAGTCGATTTACGAATTAATTCTCTAAACAAAAATGCCTTTTTGTGCTTCTATTGCCCATTTAGCCATTGCATCGATCACAGGAAAAAGTCCTTTTCCCGAAGTACTTAAACTGTAGGTAACGTGCGGTGGCACAACCGGTTTGGCTTCTCTAATAATCAATCCGTCTGTTTCCAATTGTTTTAAATGCTGAATCAATACCTTTTCAGTAATCGCAGGAATGGCTCTTTTTATCTCGCTGTATCTCTTATCGCTTGTAGAAAGGTGATACAAAATAATCGGCTTCCAATAACTTCCAATTTTCTCCATAACATAAGTTACGGGGCACATTTCTAGTGCAATCTGTTTGTTTTCCTGAATGGTCGATGTTTTCTTAACTGCTGTCATAATACATACTTTAGGGTAAGTACTTGTATAATAGTAAGTACAAATATAACTTTGTATTTATAAATAAAAAATATTTTACCATGAAAATAATCGTAACCGGTTCGTTAGGGAACATAGGAAAAAAATTGACAACTGAATTGTTAAGCGCAGGAAATCAAGTAACCGTTGTAACAAGTTCGGCTGATCGAAAAAGTGAAATTGAAGCATTAGGAGCAGTTGCTGCTGTAGGTTCTGTAAGCGATGCCGACTTTTTAACGCAAACTTTTACTGGTGCTGATGCCGTTTTTGCAATGACGCCACCCAATTTAGGCGGACAAAATGTAGTTGCAAATACAACCAACGCAGGTAAAGCTTTTGCAGAAGCATTTAAAACAGCCAATATTAAAAAAGTGGTGATGTTAAGCAGCATTGGCGCAGATTTACCAAACGGAACCGGGCCAATTGAAGGTCTGTTTCATATCGAGCAAATTTATAACGGTTTAGAAAACACAAATATCACATTCTTGCGTGCAGGATATTTTTACACGAATTATTACAACGATGTTCCAATGATTAAGAATGCAGGAATTATGGGGTCGAACCTTCCGGAAAATACAAAAATACCTTTGGTTCATCCGCATGATATTGCTATTGCAGCTGCTGAAGAATTACAGAAAACATCCGAAGGAAAAAACATCCGTTATATTGTGAGTGATTTTCGTTCGGCTGCAGATATAGCTGAAAATATTGGAAAATATATTGGAAAACCAGAACTTCCTTGGGTTGAATTTTCTGATGACGAAGCTTTAAACGGAATGATACAAGCTGGTGTTCCTGCTGAAATCGCTCAATTATATACCGATATGGGTGCTGGCCTGAAAAGTGGAAAAATTGCTGCTGATTTTGAAAAAACTGGTGCTAAAACTGATGGAAATATTAAACTGGAAGATTTTGCCAATGAATATGCAATGAAATTCTAATGATAAACAGTAGAAAAGTGAGCTTTTAAAGTTCACTTTTTTTTTATTGATTTTGCATCACACCTAAAATTCGATTAGTTGATATGATGATCTATTACATAATACTAAAATGTCGAAACAAATATCCGCCGCCAATTCCTATCGAAATAAAAAACTGTCCCTGATTAAGCGGCATCACATACTCATGCCCTACTTTGATAGTAAACGGAAAAACTTCCGTGTAAACATACGGACTAACACGAAACTGGTTATTGAATTCTTTATTAAAATCGAACAAATAACCGCTTGTAATTCCCGCAGAAATATTGTAAGATTTATACTTATCGTCAACCAAAAAATACATTGCCGTAAACTGTGGCTGTAAACCCGACGGTGCTTTTGCGTTTGGCGAAGTATAATCTAACCCAAAAGCAAAATCGTAAGGTTTGTATTTATCAAACAGCACAGGAACATTAAATGATGCTTGAAACATTGCCGCTTTATCATATTTTGCGCCTAAACTAAAGACCTGCGCTTTTATTGAATGATTGCAAAATAAGAACATAAAAACACCTATTATTTTCGCTATAAATGTTATTTTTTTCATCATTGATTTGCTGTTAAGTTATTTATCAATGTACGACGCTTCCTTTAAATCGGTAATAAATTCATTCACAATTTCTTCATTAGTTGCCCACGAAGTTATTAGTCGGATTGCGGTATTTTCGGCATCTATTTCTTTCCATTGATAGAAAAGATATTTAGTTTCCAACTGCACAATTACTTTTTTAGGCAGGATAGGAAAAATCTGATTGGTAACAGGATCGGTCAAAAACAAGTATCCGCATTCATTTACGGCATCGGCTATTTTTTTGCCCATTGTATTGGCGTGATTAGCCAATTGAAAATACAAATTATCTTTAAACAATTCCAAAAACTGAATCCCTAACAAACGTCCTTTTGCCAGCAATGCACCTTTCTGTTTCAGCACATAATCAAATTCAGGTGCTAATGACTGATTATTAAACACAATAGCTTCGCCCAACAAAGCTCCGTTTTTTGTTCCGCCAATGTAGAAAACATCGGTCAATTGAGAAATATCTGCCAATGATACATCGCTATTTTCTGCCATTAACGCATTTCCCAAACGCGCTCCATCCATAAAAAGCAATAAATTGTTTTCCTTACAAAACGCCGATAACTCAAAAAGTTCTGCCTTATTGTAAATTGAGCCGATCTCGGTTGCGTTCGAAATATAAACCATTCTTGGCTTTACAACATGCGGTCTTAAAGTATATTCTTTTAGAACATTTTGGATTGCTTCAGGCTGCAATTTTCCGTTTGATGATTCCACTGTGATTATTCGATGCCCAACAGCTTCGATCGCTCCGGTTTCATGCGAAAAAATATGTCCCGTATTTGCACTGATAACCGCCTCGTGAATTTTTAGCAATGCCGAAATCACCAACAAATTGGTCTGCGTACCGCCAGAAACAAAATAAATGGCAGCATCATCATTTTCAATTTTCTGTTGAAGAATCTGTTTAGCCTGCAAAGAATATTCATCTTCGCCATAGCCTGGTTGTTGCTGTAAATTGGTTTCGATAAGCTTTTGAAGGATGTTTGGATGTGCGCCTTCGGAATAATCATTTCTAAAATTATACATAGAATTACGGTTTCGGTGATCGTTTTTTATGATTGATCTATTCAAAAATACGCTTTTTGAAATATTTAAAGATCAAATCGCAATTGTGATATTGTATTTACAATGATTTTTATCAGTAAAAAAACTATTTTTTATAGAAAACTTCGCAACATAAAAATCATTTTCATGAAAATTCCCAATATACATACTTTTCACATTCCAGTGATGGGCCTTGCTTATACGATTGATACGCCGATTCGCGTGGCGCATTACGGAATTTCATCAGTTATTTCGGTGATGGATGACGAACTTATTGAGCAGATGAACCGTTTGTACACAAAAAAGTTCCAGCTTCCGTATAAGGGAATCAGCAAAAAGGCAGAAGATTTCAGAGCCCAGAGAATAACTTCGTACCTTAATACGCTAGATACCATTGTTAAACAGAAATTTGAACATTTAAAGGATCAGTTGATTCGAAACAAAGAAGCTGTAAAAAATTACATTGATCTTTTACCAAATACTTCAGAAATCAGAGAAAATCTGCAAAAACATTTGGAAGGCAGTGAACCGCTTACAAAATTAAAAGCTTTTCTAGATCAACACCTTTCACCCGGATCTATCGATGTTAATATTATGACCAAGGTAGATCGCGAAACCTACGAAAACAAAGAACCTCGTCCGGCAATTTATAACGATGCGCATTCTGCTTTGCGCGGGTTTGCTGAAAGTACGGTTAATGCGTCGGTAGTTTTATCTGCAGGAATGAATCCGAGATTGTTTGGCTATTTTGAAAGTTTTGATGCTTTTTATCCTGATGAACAAAATCAGCTTCAGAAAAAAATTATTTTAAAAGTAAGCGATTATCGTTCAGCATCTATACAAGGGAGTTTCTTGGCAAAAAAAGGATTATGGGTTTCGGAATATCGCATAGAATCAGGACTTAACTGTGGAGGACACGCATTTGCTACCGATGGTTTTTTAATGGGAACTATTTTAGAAGAATTCAAACAAAAACGCGAAGATCTCACAGTTTCTATGCACGAACTGTTCTGTAAAGCGTTAGATCAAAAAGGAAAACACGTTCCAAAACAACCTTTAAACATTAAAATTACTGCGCAAGGCGGTGTTGGTACAGCTTTAGAACACGATTTTCTTTTAGCACATTATCAGTTAGATGCCGTTGGTTGGGGATCGCCATTTTTACTAGTTCCCGAAGCAACCTCAACAGACCAAGATACAAGAAATCTATTGGCATCGGCTAAAGAAGATGATTTGTATTTAAGCACTATTTCGCCTTTGGGCGTTCCGTTTAACAATATTAAGGGAACTACCAACGAATTTATAAAACAGGAACGAATTGCCAACAATAAAGAAGGAAGTTCGTGCCCGCGAAAATATCTGGCATTGAACAAAAAATATTCAGAAGAAGGTCTTTGCACGGCATCGCGAAAATACCAGCAGAAAGCATTGGCAGAATTGAATGATATGAATTTTAGCACCGAAGCCTATCAGGAACATTTTACAGAAATTACCGAAAAAGCCTGTTTGTGTGTAGGTTTGGCAAATGCTGCTTTAATGGATCACCAACTGCCTGTAAAAGGCGAACAGCAAGGCGTTGTGATTTGTCCGGGACCAAATATTGCTTATTTTACCAAAGAAGTATCGTTAAAACAAATGGTGAATCATATTTATGGTCGTGAAAATATCATCGAGGTTGAAAACCGACCACATGTCTTTATTAAGGAATTAAGAATGTATTTGGATCATTACAAAAAAGAGCAAAAAATTGCCGAAGCAGAACAATCTGATCTTAAAATGAAAAAACAGGAGAAAATCCGTAAAAATTTATTGGATGGAATTGCCTACTACAAGGATTTATTTGAAAACGATACAGTTTATTTTTGTGCAGATAAAAGTTCTATCGAAAATCAGTTACATGAAATTGAAAGAGAACTTTTAAATAAATAAAATACTTTTCACAAGCGGCGATGTTTTAATGATTATCTCAGTAAAGCGTCGCTGCTTTGTTTGAATTTGAAAGGTGTTAAGCCAGTTATGCTTTTAAAATGCTTAATAAACTGACTTGATGAAGCAAACGCCAATGCAAAACCAATTTCGGACACCGATTGTGACGTATTTACCAACAGATATTTAGCCTGTTTAATTTTTTCTGATAGGATAAATTCATTAGGCGTACTGCCTGTGTGTCGCTTAAAATATCGGTAAAAAGTCGATTTGCTCATGTGGGCTTTTTCTGCAACTTCTTCCACAGTAAGCTGTCGATCCTGATTTTTCCGAATATACTCAATTGCAAAAGCCAACTGATTATTGCCTGCCAAAGAATCAGTTTTCTCCAACAGAAAATCCCGTGCTTTAGACTGCAGCAAATTTATTATCAATTCCTTGGTCATTAATTTCCCCAATGCATCACGGTATTCGGAGTTTGAAGATGCCAACATAATAATACGTTCAATATTATTGTTAAGTAACTGGTTGTTCGTGAATTTTAAAGTTGAACTGTCAACCGTCCATTCGGTATGATCAATTTTCGGAGTGCTTTCATTAAGCTGCATCAGCGTTTCCTTAATTTCATCAGGCGAAATAATCAATGCCAGACATCGTGTAGGATTATCGTATTCGGCTTCGGGAAAATCAATATTCATTCCCTGTTTTTTATCAAGCACCAAGGATTCTTCGGGCAAAAATTCAAACGAATCTTCTCTATTAAAATGCATTACCTTTTTCCCTGAAAGCATGGTAATCAATGAAATTTCATCAAAAGCCAAAGCAAAACCCGATGTTTTCACCTTTGTTTCAAACAAATGCAGATCAAGCTCATCGGTCTGGAAGCTCAATTTATTTTCTATGGGCGTAACAACTTTTCCCCTATTGTATATGCTGCTGATTGATGAATTCATGAGGTACAAAACTTATATTTACTACACATTGGCACTAATTTACTATTTTTTGACACAAATCGATTCATTTTTTGCACCGAATTAAGAGTAATTTACATTAATCAATTTAAGTAAACATAAAACTAAAAATTATGAGTAACGAGACTGTAAAAAAGTGGCCGGAATTTAAAAGCCAATATGAGAATTATATCGATGGAAAATGGACTGCGCCTATACAGGGAAAATATTTTGATAATATTTCGCCGATAAACGGTAAAGTGTTTACAAAAGTAGCACATTCTACCAAAGAAGATTTGGAATTGGCGGTAAATGCTGCCGATAAAGCTTTTAAAACTTGGGGGAAAACATCGGCTACAGAACGAAGCATTATTCTGAACAAGATTGCCGACCGCATGGAGCAAAACCTTGATTATCTTGCAACTGTTGAAACCATTGACAACGGTAAGGCCGTGAGAGAAACGTTGAATGCCGATATTCCGCTGGGAATTGATCATTTTAGATATTTTGCAGGAGTAATTCGTGCCGAAGAAGGGTCGCATGTAGAATTAGACGAACACACCGTATCGCTAATCGTTCATGAACCAATTGGAGTTGTTGCGCAGATTATCCCTTGGAATTTCCCATTATTAATGGCAATCTGGAAACTGGCACCTGCATTAGCTGCCGGAAACTGTGTGGTTTTAAAACCAGCCGAAAGTACACCAACATCAATATTGGTATTAATGGAACTTATTGGCGATTTATTACCTGCGGGTGTTATAAATGTGGTGAACGGTTTTGGTGCAGAATTAGGAAGATCGTTGGTTACCAACCCAAAAGTTGCTAAGGCAGCCTTTACAGGATCTACAGCTACAGGTCGTTTGGTGATGCAGTACGCTACCGAGAACATTATTCCTGTAACTTTGGAATTAGGTGGTAAATCGCCAAATATTTTCTTTAATTCTGTTATGGATAAAGACGATGAGTTTTTAGATAAAGCTATTGAGGGCGCTGTACTTTTTGCTTTTAATCAAGGAGAAATCTGTACATGTCCGTCTCGTTTGTTAATTCAGGAAGATATTTACGACAAATTCATTGAAAAAGTAATTGCGCGCGTTGAAGCCATTAAAATTGGCGATCCGCTGGATACAACCGTTATGATGGGTGCACAAGCATCGAAAATTCAGTTCGACAAGATCAGTTCGTACATTACTTTAGGAAAAGAAGAAGGTGCCGAATTACTTACAGGCGGCGAGGTTAATAAATTAGATGGCGATTTGGAAAGTGGTTACTACATTAAACCAACCCTTTTTAAAGGAACCAACAACATGCGCATTTTTCAGGAAGAAATTTTTGGACCTGTATTGGCTGTTACCACTTTTAAAACAGTTGAAGAAGCTATTGAAATTGCCAACGATACCATTTACGGATTGGGTGCCGGTGTATGGACACGCGATGCGCATGAACTTTACCAGGTTCCAAGAGCCATTCAGGCTGGTCGTGTGTGGGTAAACAATTACCACAGCTACCCTGCCGGTGCGCCGTTTGGCGGATACAAGCAATCCGGTGTTGGTCGTGAAAATCATAAAATGATGTTGGGTCATTACCGCCAAACAAAAAACATGTTGATTTCTTACAACAAAAATAAATTAGGATTCTTTTAGTAGATAACTTTATATTTAAAGTCAGAAGCGTGCTTCTGACTTTAAATTTTATCAATCATTTTAAATAAAAAGCTATGATTCAAAGACTTGATGCAACAGAAAAAGCAATAGAATTAATCCATGAGTTAAAAGAAACACACGGACCATTAATGTTTTATCAGGCAGGCGGATGTTGCGAAGGCACACAGCCGCAATGTTTTGAGAAAGGCGGATTTTTCCCGCGAATGAACGATGTTTTAATTGGTACGATAGAAAATTCTGAATTTTGGGTAGATCGCGATTTATTTGAATATTGGAAATTCAGCCACTTTACATTAGATGTTTTAGACGGATTTGGTGCGGGAGGTTTTTCGTTGGAAACTCCATTAGGCAAAACCTTTAAAATTCATTACCGTTTATTTACCGAAGACGAATTACAAAATTTAGCTCCTGTTACATTAATGGAATAGTACAAAACAAAAAAGAGAGCATACACACGACACCCTCTCTTTTTACATTAACTATGAAAAAATAATTAAGACTTATTTCCTTTGATATTTAGTTCGATATCAATTTCTTGAGAAATCATCCAATCTTTCGCATCACCATCAGTTCCGTAAACCAATCCCCAATCTTGGCGGTTGATTGTAAATTTAGAAGTTAATGTAATTTCCGTATCAGAAACTACCGCTTTTGCAGGGAAAGTAACATTAACCGTTTTTTCTTTAATAGTTAAGTTTCCACTTATTACGAAGTTTGCATCAGCAATAGCACTTTTATCGGTAGCAGCATCAAAGCTTTTAACCGATGTAATTTCAAATTTTGCAGTAGGATACTTTGCTACATCAAAGAAATCTGCATTTTTTAAGTGTAGATCTAAATCTGCCGAAGTTTTTCCTCCAGAAGAAGCCGGATCAACAGAAGCTGCATCCGTTAAAACAGAATTCATATCAATTAAAAACGATCCGCCTGTAATTACACCGCTTTCAGCAGAAAGCGTTCCTTCGCCTTTCATGATTCCGAAACGTGGATTTAAGCCACCTTTGTGGTAACCCGTCCATTTTACATTACTCGCTTCTTTATTTACCGTGTAAGTAGCACCTTTTTCTGCAGCAACCTCTTGTGGAGCCGAAGTTGTAGATTGATCGCTGGCAGCACGCTGGCAAGAAACAATAAAAGCCGATGCCACTACGGCTAAAACAAATACTTTTTTCATTATAATATCAATTATTATTAGTTTAATTAATGAGGTGGTAAATTTACGGTAGATTAAAGATCTTTTTACCATTAGTTTCCTTTTGGAAACTAATTTCCTTGAAGAAACTATTGTTTAAAACCGTATTTTTGTAATCTGTTTGCAAATCATCAAAATAAAATGAAGAAAAAAGCCGTATTGAACAATAACGCTGTGTGTCAAACCAGAATGACTGCGATTAAAGATACTATGGGAATACTGTCGGGTAAATGGAAATTCCATATTTTAGGAACATTGATTCGAGGCGAAAAATTACGTTTTATGGATCTTTTGAGGGAGATTGATGGTATCGGAACAAAAATGCTTTCTAAAGAACTGCAAGATTTAGAAATGAATCATTTGGTAAAAAGAACCGTTTTTAATACAAAACCTGTTACAGTTGAATACGAAATTACCGAATACGGCAAAACCTTAAGCCCGATAATCGAAGAAATTGCCAATTGGGGAATTGATTACCGAAACAAACTGCATAAGAAAAGTGAAGTTACTGTGTAATTTTATTGAAGAAAAGAATATACTATAAAAGTTACATTTTGGGCTTTTATAGTATATTAATGACCATATTATTATTCAAAAACCTTTTATCTATGGCTTAAACCACTTCTGCAACTACAAAAGTACTTCCGCCAATATATATCATGTCGTTTACAGACGCTTTGTTTTTTGCATGGTTTAAAGCGTCGGGTATTGAATTAAAGTCAATTGCATTAAATCCGTTTGTCGTAAGTATATCTTTTAGAACAGTGGCATCTAATCCGCGGGGAACATTTGGTTTGGCAACAAAATATTCGGCATTTTTTGGTAAATAGGGCAAAATAGAATCGATGTCTTTATCGTTTACAACGCCAAATACCATAAACAACTTATCGAATTTTTGCTGATGAACCTGGTGCATCACTATTTCTAGTCCGTTTTTGTTGTGAGCAGTATCGGCAACAATCAAAGGTTTTTCAGACAAAACTGTCCACCTTCCTTTTAAACCGGTATTTTTTTCGACATTTAAAAAACCTTTTAAAATATCAGCATCAGAAATTGAAAAATGATTCCTTAATAATTGTATTGCTTGATATGCTGTTTTCTTGTTGTGAACCTGATAATTTCCCTTTAAATCGGATTCTAATTCAGGAATATCATCGGTTTTGGAAGCAAAATAAATAGGTGCGTTTTTTAATTCGGCTTCTTTTTGAAACACTATTTTAGTTTCAGCAGTAAATTCGCCAATAACAACGGGAATATTTTCTTTAATGATTCCGGCTTTTTCAAAAGCGATTTCTTCTATGGTATTTCCCAATAAATTCATATGATCCCAGCCAATATTGGTGATGACACTTAATAAAGGAGTGATGATGTTTGTAGAATCTAAACGACCGCCCAAACCGACTTCGATAATTGCGACATCGACTTTTTGATCGGAAAAATACTGAAAAGCCATACCAACCGTCATTTCAAAGAAACTCAATTTATTATTTTCGAGAAACGATTTATTATGTTCGATAAAATCAACAACGAATTCTTTTGAAATATCCTCACCATTTACACGGATGCGTTCGCGAAAATCAACCAAATGCGGCGATGTGTACAAACCAACCTTAAAACCAGCTTCTTGCAAAACAGACGCAATTAAAGACGACGTGGAACCTTTACCGTTTGTTCCACCAACATGAATGGTTTTAAAATTGCGTTCGGGATGGTTTAAATGAGCCGCAATTTTAAGCGTATTGGTTAAATCTTTTCGAAAAGCGTCGGTCCCTATTCGCTGAAACATTGGCAGTTGCGCAAACATCCATTCAACCGTTTCGTGATACTTATCCATATATACCAAATTTTGTTTTATATTAATTTAATATGTGATATTTTTTTCATTATTTAGCACAAATAATTGTTTTGAAATATCAATCTACAAAAATCATTTTTTTACGCGTTAAATAAAACTTTATGATGACATTTTTTTTGCAAGCTGCACCAGACAGTTTAACACAAACAACACAAGCCATTGTAGAAAACGTTGCCACAACAAAGGAACTTTCTCTATTTGAGTTTGTTTTAAAAGGTGGTGTGTTTTTAATACCTATTGTGATATTATTTGTTTATACGATTTATCTTACTTTTGAAAGATACTTTTATATTCAGAAATCGGCTAAAAAAACCAGCGCGGGATTAATGGATTCGTTGAAAACGCAGCTTAATTCGGGTAATCTGGATTTGGCAGTAGCATCGGTTCAACGCGAAAACACTGCAGAGTCTAACGTTTTGCATGAAGGATTACTTACGATTGGAAGACCGATTTCGGAAATTGAATCGAACATGGAAAAGGTAACCAACATTGAAATTGCCAATATGGAGAAAAAACTGAACCATTTGGGAACTATTGCCGGTATTGCACCTACTTTAGGTTTCGTTGGAACTATTTCGGGGGTTATTAAAATTTTCTACAACATATCTATTACCGAAAACATTAGTATTGCCAACATTTCGGGTGGTTTATACGAAAAAATGATCAGTAGTGGTGCCGGATTAATCGTTGGTATTATTGCTTATGCGGCGTACCACCTTTTAAACGGAAAAATTGATGGTTTTGCTTTACAGTCGCAAAAAATCATTTTAAAATTTATTAACATAATACAGAGACCAAATGGCCATAAAGAGAAGTAAAAGATTTCATGCTGAAGTTGCAACCTCATCGTTAAGCGACATCATGTTTTTCCTGTTACTTTTTTTTATTATCATATCTACTTTAGCCAATCCAAATGTTATTAAAATGACATTGCCTAAAGCAGAAGCAACAGAAAAAACCAACAAGCAGCTGATTACTTTATCTGTTAACGAAAACAAAGAGTTTTTCATTGATAAAGAACCGGTTAATCCGCAAGATTTAGAAGCGCATTTATTAGCGAAACTTGGCGGAGATAAAACTCAAACCGTAGTTGTTAGAATACCGTACAACTTACAGGTACAAGATTTAGTAAACGTTTTACAAATTGGTGTAAAGAACAATCTTAAGTTTGTAATTGCTACCAATAAGAATTAAAAAAACTCCCGATCAGCTGATCGGGAGTTTTTTTAGTTTTTGTTACTTTTTGATATTAGAATTTTTTCTTTTGCAATAATTAAAATGTAGGTCAAGTACGTTAATATAAAAATTATCAAAGGGATTTGAAATCCTAGATACTCAAACATTTCAATCGGAACTTGAACTAATCTACTAACTATTGGTGACAACATAAGTAAGAAACTTAAAATAGCAACAACTATATTATTTTTCAATTTACTTAAATTCAGTATAATACCAATAAATCCAAATATTGCAAATAATTGATCGATATTTCCAAAATTAAAAATTGAAAAAACTAGCCATAGTATTAAAGGAATTCCAATCATTTGCCCTGTCAAAATGATTGACATGTAAGAAATTATAGAAACTAGCCTAATTAATGTTTTCATTCTTTTGAAGTTTTTAGTTGAGTCATTTTATAACCAATACAAATATCAACCTTTCGTCAGTTCGAGCTTGTCGAGAACTTTGTTCATTAATAAACTTCTTGATATGCTTCATTACGTTATGTTATTTGAAGTAACGAGTATTAACAAAAAACCTCAAACTTAAGATTTGAGGTTTTTTATTTTTAATTCAATTTAAAGTTGTAAACTATACTTCCAATTTGTTCTGCTGATGCGGATGCTTTTGGTTCCCATTTGGTACGCATTGCGGCATCTTTTGCAATATTTTTTAAACAGCTTGAACTGTTTGTAGATCCTTTAATTCCTGGTGTTGCTTCAATCACATTTCCATTTCTATCAACCTTTACACGAACTACGATTGTTCCTGCTTCGTTACAGTTGTTTTGTGGTGCAGGGCGTGAAGTTGCCTTTCTGCCTGATAAAGAATAACCATTTCCGCCACCTGTTCCGCTTCCAGATCCTGCTCCGACTCCCGAACCGTTTCCTGTTCCGTGACCGCCACCTGTTCCACCACCAGAACCACCATCGCCATAATAATTACTAGAATTTAAAGATCCGTCTTTTCTTCCTTTATTACCAGCAACGCCGTCATCTCCATCACCACCAGATTTGTTTCCATTCAAACTTGATGCTGCATTCTTAACAAAATCGGAAACCTGACGTGTTTTTGGTTGTTCTCTTACAGGTTTTGTAATGGTTTTAGGTTTGTCTTTTGTAGTAGTTGCTTTTTTAACTACCGTATAATCGCGAACATCTCTGGTGTTTTCTTGTGCTAAAATTTCTTCTTCAACTTCGGGTTCACGGGCAGCTGCCGATTTTTTATTAGCTTCGGTAACATTTAATACTTCGCTTGTAAAATCGGGACCCATACCCAAATCGCTGTCGCCAAAATTAATTTCGACTCCGCCACCGCCACCGCCTGCTAATTCAGATATATCAACAGAATTTGCAAAACGTATAAATATCAAAATCATCAACAAAACTCCAACTACCGCTGTTGTAATAGCCATTGATTTTTTTTCTTCGTTTGTAAACTGCATCATCATATTTTCTAATAAAGCTTAAATTTTAGGTAAATATACATTTTTTATTTAGTTGTATAAAAAAAGCAAGTATTTCTACTTGCTTTAATGTATATATTGTGTTGAAACTACACTAATTGTTTTAAAGCGGTTTCAAAAGCTGCTGCAGAAATATCTGTTTTAGATGAATTCAAAGCATGTGCTTTTTCTAAAGCTTTTTTAATGATGTTCGATGTATCTTCGAAAACTTTAGCATCGTTCATTGGTACACGACTTTCCATGAAGTAAGCGAAAACGCGCGCCATACCACAGTTTGAAATAAAATCTGGAATTAAACTGATTTTAGAATCAACATATTCCATAATTGGACCAAAGAAAATTTCTTTATCTGCAAAAGGAACGTTCGCTCCACATGAAATAACTTCTAATCCAGAATTAATCATTGCGTCAACCTGCTCTTTTGTAATTAAACGTGAAGCTGCACATGGCGCGAATACTTCAGCACCCATACTCCAGATTTTATCGTTAATTTCTGCAAAAGGAATCATGTTATCAGCAACCAAGGTATTTCCGTTTTTGTTTAAGAATAACGTCTTGATCTCTTCAAAAGAGTATCCTTCCGCCTTCATAATTCCACCGTCGCGGTCAATAATACCAACAACTTTAGCACCCATTTGTGCAAAATAATAAGCTGCTGCTGCACCTACGTTACCAAAACCTTGAACAATTACTTTTTTACCGCTTACGTTACCACCGTAAATATTGTAGTAATGATTTACTGCTTCTGCAACACCATAACCTGTAATTAAATCGGCAACTGTTATTTTTTTAGCAGCGTCTGGCGTGTACGCAGGATTTACAACTTCCATTAAAACACCTTGACGCAACTGACCAATACGGTTGATTTTTTCTGCTTCGGTTGGTTTAAAATGTCCGTTAAAAACACCTTCTTGCGGATGCCATAAACCACAATCTTCGGTCATTGGGATTACTTCGTGAATTTCATCAACATTTAAATCTCCACCTGTTCCGTAATAATTTTTCAATAAAGGAAAAACCGCTTTGTACCAACGACGTAAAACGCCTTCTTTACGCGGATCAGCAGGATCGAAATTAATACCAGATTTTGCACCACCAATAGCCGGACCTGCAACGGTAAATTTCACTTCCATAGTTTTAGCCAAAGACAAAACCTCGTTCATATCTAATCCTTTACGCATACGTGTACCACCACCTGCAGCACCGCCACGCAATGAATTAATTACTGTCCACCCTTCTGCTTCTGTTTCAGAATCAGACCAATGAAAAACAACTTCTGGTTTTTTATCTTCGAATTTCTTTAATAAATCTTTCATTATATTGATTACTTTTTATTTTCCCGACAAATATAATTCATTACAAATCAATTTAGCAATTACTTCTTAATAATTCCTCATTAAATATAATACCCGAACAATGATTTTTTGATGCGCCCGTAACACTGCTCAACACATTATCTGTATTTGTAACACGAAGTACACCTAGAAAAGCAAAAATTATGGCTTCTTTAAATTCTATCAATTCTTTTGATCCTAAAACAACGGTTGTATTTGGTGCGTAAAATTTTAACCTATTAATAAGGTGTTCGTTGAATGCACCACCGCCTGTTACTAATAATTTTGAGTTTGATTTTTTTAGGGTTGATGCTATTTGATACGCGATATGTTCTGTTACGGTTGCCAAATGATCTTGAGCGGATAAATGATATTTTTCGATCAATGGCAGATAAATGGTATTTACTTGTTCTATCCCTAATGATTTTGGACCTTGCTGATTATAGAACGATAGATTATTCAACTCATTCAACAAATCTTGATTAACCGTTCCTGATGCTGCGAAATTTCCGCTTTCATCAAAGTCTTTACCTATTTTTTTTGCAAAATGATTCAATAAGGTATTAACCGGACAAATATCAAACGCAATTCGTTCGTTGTTTTCTTCAAAAGAAATATTAGAGAATCCACCTAAATTCAAGCAATAATCATAATCGGCAAAAAGCAAGCGATCGCCAATGGGAACCAACGGAGCTCCTTGTCCGCCTAACTGCACATCCTGCACACGAAAATCGCACACAAAAGGCAAAGAAATCATATCAGTAACAGTTGGTAAATTTCCAATTTGCAGGGTAATTCCATTTTCGGGTTGATGTAAAACCGTATGTCCGTGCGATGAAATGAAATCCAGATCAGTCAAATTATTATCCGTAATAAAATCATCTAAATATTCGGCTAGAAAGTAAGTATATTCAATATTTAAAAGATGTAAATCGGTATCAGAAAGATGAATGGCATGCTGTAATTTATTCTGCCAATCTTTAGAATAAGCAGTTGTTTTTCCTGAAATAAAATCAAAACTCCAAACGTTGTTATTCTTTGTAAATTCTACAACGGCGCAGTCAATTCCGTCTAACGATGTACCTGACATTACACCAAGCACTTTAAATTTTTCTGTATTCATAAATTAAAAATAGATATAATTTTTGAAAAATTGGCAATATTCGATTATATTTGGAGCGGAAAATTAATATGTTTACAAAAACAATAAAATAGATGGATTTTAAATTAACTGAAGAGCAATTAATGATTCAACAAGCTGCTCGTGATTTCGCTCAAACTGAATTATTACCTGGAGTTATTGAACGTGATGAGCACTCTAAATTTCCTGCTGATGCAGTAAAAAAAATGGGTGAGCTTGGATTTTTAGGAATGATGGTTGACCCAAAATACGGTGGCGCAGGTTTAGACAGCGTCTCTTATGTTTTGGCAATGGAAGAAATTGCTAAAGTTGATGCATCGGCAGCAGTTGTTATGTCAGTTAACAACTCGTTGGTTTGTGCGGGAATGGAAAAATACTGTTCAGAAGAACAAAAACAAAAATATTTGGTGCCATTGGCATCTGGTGAAGTAATCGGTGCTTTTTGTTTATCTGAGCCAGAAGCTGGATCTGATGCTACATCACAAAAAACAACTGCGGTTGATATGGGTGACCACTACTTGTTAAACGGTACTAAAAACTGGATTACAAACGGTAGCACGGCATCTACTTACTTGGTTATTGCACACACGCATCCTGAAAAAGGACATAAAGGAATCAATGCTTTTATTGTTGAAAAAGGATGGCCAGGTTTTGAAATCGGTTTAAAAGAAAAGAAAATGGGAATTCGCGGAAGCGATACACATTCTTTAATGTTTACAGATGTTAAGGTTCCTAAAGAAAACAGAATTGGCGAAGACGGGTTTGGTTTTGCTTTCGCAATGAATGTTTTAAACGGCGGTCGTATCGGTATTGCATCGCAAGCTTTAGGTATTGCGCAAGGTGCTTACGAATTGTCTTTAAAATATGCTAAAGAGCGTAAAGCGTTTAAAACAGAAATCATCAACCACCAAGCAATTGCATTTAAATTGGCAGATATGGCTGTAAATATTTCGGCAGCACGTTTATTGTGTATGAAAGCGGCGTCTGAAAAAGATAATGGCGAAGATATTTCTATTTCTGGAGCTATGGCAAAATTATTTGCATCGCAAACAGCTATGGACACTACAATTGAAGCAGTTCAAATTCACGGTGGTAACGGTTACGTTAGCGAATACCATGTAGAGCGTATGATGCGTGATGCAAAAATCACACAGATTTACGAAGGAACTTCAGAAATCCAAAAAATTGTAATTTCAAGAGGAATTGCTAAATAATAGCATCTTTATAAATATCAAAACATAAAAGGCTATCGTTTTCGGTAGTCTTTTTTTATTTTAGTAAAAAATTTGATTATGACAACCGAGCAGAATTTAAAAGTAAAACTAACCCTGGGATATATATTTTTAATTGGCATTTTTACCTTATCGATTCTTTATATATTACGTGAAGTTAAAAATCTGAATGTTTCTAAAGACGATCTTTTAACAGAAAATACCAAGGTTATTGAATTGGGAAATATTGTAAGCGATTTGTATGCAACCGAAAATTCGGGCAGGTTGGCGTTACTTTCTTACGATAAAAGAGCTGCAAAGGTTTATCATGATCAGTTAGATTCATTGGTTTCTAGGATTGATGTTTTAAAAGAAGATAATATTCAAAACGAAAGCCTTAAAAACAAGTTAGATACCATTACCAACATTATAAACCTGAAAAGTTTAACGTTTGATCAGGTTTTAGATGTACAGTCAAAATACATCAATTTCGATCTTTACAGTGAAACACAATCCCGCATAAAAGAAATTCAAAGCACAGGAGAAACTCAAAAAGTTGCTATTGATACAGTTGTTGAACAATCAAGTTGGTGGGGAAAAGTGAAGAATAAATTTAAAGATAATGAAGTACTGCTTCAAGAAAAATTAATTCAAGAAAATAATAGAATTGCTCAACAACAAGAAAGAATAAAGAAAGAAAATCAAGAAAATCAGCAAAAAATAAACGAAGCAACAGAGAATATTTTTTCGGCAGCCAAGAAAAACGAATTAAAATTACTTAAAAGATATTACGATAAAGAAGCGTTGCTGATTAAAAGAAATCAGGAATTAAGCATTCGTTTGCGTGATTTATTGTCCGAAGTTGAGAAAATTGTTGTAGAATCATCGAACACCAAATACGAATCAAGTAAAAGTGTAATAGACAAGGTTAGTAACAATATTGCAAAAATCGGGATCATAATTTCGGTTATTGCCTTGTTTTTTGGTTTCATCATTCTACGCGACTTGAATAAATCGGCCTTAAACAAACAAAAACTCGAGAAATTAAATTTTGAAATGCAGGATTTAATGAAGCAAAAAAGTTTTTTCATGGCAACTATCTCGCACGATATGGTTTCGCCTATAAATTCGTTACTAGGTTTTTCGGCACTTTTACAGAACACACTTAAAACGGCAAAACAGAAAGAATTCCTTAAAAACATTATTCAGTCAACAAAGTATATTAAGAAAATGGTTGATGATCTTTCGTTGTTTTCGAACCTGGAATACAACAAAATTAAGATCAAAACTGGGAAATTCAACTTTAACGATTTGCTTCAAAACATATCAAACAACCTTAAAAACAGCGCCGATAAAAAACAGATAGATTTAGTTTTTAATATTGATGAAAAACTGAATGCAGATTTTAATTCTGATTCGTTCAGAATTCAGCAGATTTTAACCAACGTAATTTCTAACGCCATAAAATTCACACACAAAGGCGAAGTGCGTATTGATGCTAATTTAGATAACAATTTGGCAATTATTAAAATTACCGACACCGGAATTGGTATTAAAATTGAAAATAAAGAAGATTTGTTTGTAGAGTTTGTACAGGCGCATAACAACAACGAAAGCTACGGCGGATCTGGTTTAGGACTGAATATTACCAAACGTTTAGTTGGGCTGTTAGGTGGATCCATTCATTTTGAAAGTGAACATAACAAGGGAACCATTTTTTACATTACTATTCCGTTGAAAGATTTTGAAGAAGATTCAGAAATCGAAAAAGAGGCTGATTATGAATATGATAACGCCAAGAAGTTAGAAAATAAAAAGATTTTGGTTATTGATGATGACCAGTTGCAACTTAAATTAATCGAAGAAATTTTTGGCAATAAAGTTAAAAAACTGACCACTTTAGAAAATGGTGCACTTGCAAAGGAAATTCTTCAGAAAGAACAATATCAGTTGATTATTACCGATATGCAGATGCCTTTTTACAGCGGTTTGAAAGTTATAGAAGATATTCGATCGTTAGAAAATTACAAAGATACACCTGTGATTGCGTTAACTGGAAAAATCGATTTTGACGAACACGAATACAAAAAACTTGGTTTTAATCATTATATGAGAAAACCACTGAATATAAACACTTTATACAATACTATTTATAAAATTCTGCGTATTAAAACCAAGGAAACCGTAACGGTACCAACTCAAAATATTCCGACAATGAAATTAATTTATAACGATTTTGATTTAACCGATTTGTTTAATTTGCTGGAAAATGATAAAGAGGCGGTTAAACTTATTGTAGAATCGTTTTTTACAAGTTCTAAAACAGATATCGAAGTTTTAAACAATGCGTTTACGAATAATGATATTGAAACGGTAAAACAAACCGCACATAAAATGTTGCCAATGTTCCGTCAGTTAAAAATAAACGAGATTGTAGATAAATTAATTCTTTTAGAACAAAAAACAACCGATTTATCCGCACAAGAAATGCAGAATACCATTACAGCTATTACCGATAAAACCCCTTTAATAATTAAAGAAATAGAAAAAGTAATCACTTAAGAAACTAACAAAAACACGCACTTTATTTTTATGGATAATAATTGGAAAAGAAAATTTACCATTCTATGGATTGGTCAGTTTATTTCTTTGATAAGTAGTTCTGCCGTAAATTTTGCCATAATTATTTGGTTGAGTTTAAAGACCGAATCTGCCGAAGTTTTGGCTTTTGCTGCTATTGCAGCACTTTTACCGCAAGCGTTGATCGGACCTTTTGCCGGAGTTTATATTGACCGTTGGGATAGAAAAAAGACAATGATCTTTGCCGACGGTTTTGTTGCTTTATGTACTTTATTTATGTCGATAAGTTTTTATTTCGGATACGAAAGTTTACCACTCATTTATGTCATGTTAGGTTTGCGATCGGTAGGTTCTGCCTTTCATATGCCCGCTATGCAGGCTTCAATTCCCTTACTAGCACCACAGTCCGAATTATTGCGTATCGCAGGTATCAACCAGATTATTCAATCGGTTTCAGGAATCGCAGGCCCGGCTTTAGGAGCTTTTGCAATTGGTATGTTATCAATTGGTAATGTGTTGCTTTTAGATATTATCGGAGCTGCATTTGCTATAATTTCGCTGTTGTTTATCTATATTCCAAACTCAATTCCCGATGAAAAAACGGCTGCAAGTTTCCGTAATATATGGAACGATATGAAAACGGCTTTTTACGAAATTACGCGCAACAAAGGTTTGTGGTATCTTTTTTTATATTCTATTGTCGGTTTATTCTGTATAATGCCGGTTGCAGTGCTTTTTCCGTTGCTTACGATCAATCATTTTAAAGGCGATAAATTCGAAATAAGTATTATTGAAGTTATTTGGGGAGTTGGAATGTTAGTCGGCGGTGGTTTATTGGGAATTTGGAAACCAACAATAAGCAAAGTAATCATTATTAATTTAATGCACATATTGATCGGTGTAACTTTTGCATGGTCTGGCTGGTTATCGGCAGATCAGTTTGTGTTTTTTGTAATCTTAACAGCAATCGGCGGAATTTCGGCATCACTTTATAACGCCAGTTTTACAACGATTATTCAAGAGGAAATTCAACACAACATGTTAGGTCGTGTTTTTTCATTGTATTATAGTTTTTCGGTGCTTCCATCAATCATCGGATTACTTTTTACAGGTTTTATTGCCGATTTTATAGGAATTAACTACACCTTTATTATTCTTGGATTGGTAATTATTTTAATTGGAATCTGTTCGTTTTTTACACCTGCATTAATGAACTTATCAAAAAAGAAAAATTTGTAAAAGCTGTTTTAAAATATATTACATTTGTTTTACAAAATTAAGTATTATGCAATATGTATATTTAGCAATGGCTGCTATTGTTCTGGCTTTATTTGGCTATAAAAAATTTACTGCTTCAAAGAAAACCAACGAATATCTTCCTAAAAACGAGAAGAAATAAAAAGGGATTGTTTAAAACAATCCCTTTTTTGTTGTGATATATTGATTACTTTTTGAACTTGTATTGAACACCTAAACCAACATTGAAATAACTTCCAGATCCTTGTTTTATTGCTGTACCATTAAAACCGTAATCCTGACTAAATTGGTTTACAAAAGTTCCGTCGATAAAAACTGTAAACTGCGAAGTAAAGTTGTATTTTGGCATGATACCAATTTGTGCAACACCTGCCAAATCATTATCCCCTCCTAATTCACTTTTACCCGAAGCCAAACCAAAACCGGCATGTGCGGTAACATCAAATGGTTGCATCATTCCGCCGTTAACAGCTGCAAAAATATTATAGGTAGCTTCTAACATTAATCTGTTGTACTTTACACCATGATCTTCTACATCTTTATGTTTAAAATTTGAACTTGCAAATGTTCCGCGAACTCCCCAAACATCATCAATATGATAATTAAGACCTAACTGAAAAAAGTTAAATCCGCTGTAATCGCTTGTTGTAATTCCTTCGTTCGGACTTAATGCAGAGTTTAATCCGTATTGAGCTTCAATACTTAAATTATCGAAAACACTTCCAGATGTTTGTGCTTGAGCTTGCACATTTGTAGCAGCTAAAGCAATACCAGCTAAAGCTAAAAGACCTTTAAAATTTCTTTTCATGAATTTTGTTTTTGATTGAATCATTTAAACGCACAATTTACAATTTTTAGTGTTTAAAATATAAGTTATTTGTATTTATCGCAAAGATTAACAAATCAACATAAAAAAAACCTTGACAATCAAGGTTTTTACTTTAACGGATTGTAACCCGCCGGTTTCCAATCTTCGCTTAATAAGTTTATAAAGGAATAATGAACAGCATCTTTAGAATCGAATTCTCCATTTTTATTGATGTCTTCTATCGATCTAAAATACAATTTCTCATCAATTACCTGCCAATCTAATAACTCATGCAAATCGGGCGTAAGTTTTGTGAACTTTGTTCCATTGATTTTAGATATATACAACGTTTTAATATCGTTATCGTCATATCTTCCGTCTTTATTTGTATCAACATCTACCAACGTGTACACCAAAAACTGCTTGTTTGTTTTTAATGCTAATTCGTCTAAATAATTGACCGACAAAATTTCCATTCGGTTGGCTGTCAATGGTTTTAAATCTAACGAATCTTTGTGCTGAAACATTACATTTGTTATAAAACCGGTAATTTCCGGAGTAGAATAATTAGAGATTTTATAACTAACCTGATTGTTTATTTTTGAACTTCCCGAACGTGACGATCCCGTATTATACACGCGAACATTACCAATTGGGTGCAATAAATAATTGGTACCGCTGAATTTTATTGGTAAATCGGCAATTTTAATTTCGGTAGAATCTATTTTCTGATAATTAACTTCGGCAGTATTTTTTTCGTTTTCATAAATTACTTTTGGCGTTTCGGTTTCTTTTTTACAAGAAACAACGGCAACCAAACTAACTGCTAAAAGGGCTATGTATAATTTCATAAGCTTTTAAATCTTCATTCAAATATAGCGAAATTTCACGTTTACCAACGCATATTTAGTTTTAAATTAAAGGTACGCATCGTCATTCTGTTTGGAATGGCATACATGGTTTTTGTATAAACGTCGCGAACCCACGTATTTGTAATGGCATTTTCATTGTTAAACAGGTTGTAAATTTCAAAACCAACGGCAACTTCTTCAAACGGTTTTAGCCATTTTTTTTCTGACTTAAACGTTTGATCCTTAAAAATGTAAGAGAAACCAGCATCGGTTCTCATGTAATTTTTCAGTCGTAACTGATAATCATACGGATCAACATACGATGGCGAACCACCCGGTAACGGCGTATTGTAAACCTGATTCAAGTACAATTTTAAATTAGGAATTGTAGGCATGTAATCTTGAAACATCAATCCTAATTTTAAACGCTGATCGGTTGGTCGGGCAATAAATCCTTTGTTATTATAATTTTCTTCGGTTTTTAAATATCCTACAGAAAACCACGATTCAATTCCCGGAACAATTTCTCCGTTCACACGCAAATCCGCACCATAAACATACGCTTCGGCATTATTATCGGCTCTGTATCTTATTCGAACATTCTCCAACGTATAGGTATTTACGTTTGATAAATCTTTATAATACAATTCGGTAAACAACTTAAACGGCGTGTTTTTTATTTTGAAACTGTAATCATTCGATAAAACGATATGTATTGATTGCTGTGCTTTTACATCGGGATTGATCGATCCGTCCATGGCACGTAATTCACGATAACTTGGCGGCTGATGATACAAACCACCCGACAAACGGAAAACCATATCGGTATTTTCCCAATTGGGTTTTATGGCAAATTGCGCTCGCGGACTGATTGTAAATTGTGCGTTCGATGTTTCGTATCCTTCTGCATCAACATTCCAATAATGTGCTCTGGCTCCGATATTTACAAACGTTTCATGCTCACCGATTGATCCACGTCTGCTCCACTGTGCAAATCCGTTTAAACGATTAATCTTTACAAAATTGGTTGCACGAACATTCTGATAAGGCAATAATTCGCCCTGATAAGGTTCGTAAGGCTGATTGTTTGGTGTTGAAAAATACGGATGCGCCAAGGAAAATCCTGCTGAATCTACCACTTCCCATTCAACCAAACGGTCGCGAATATCTTCGGAAACGTAACGTACGCCCCACTCTATTTCGTTTTCATCTAATTTATGCTGACCTTTAACTTCGGTACTAACAATTAAGGCATCGTAATTATTTCTACCGTGATTTAACTGCGAACCCAAACCAACCGTATATTCAACTTCGCCTGCATTTCCGCCTAAATCGCCACTTACATTTCCTAAATTATACTGCCCCAAAATATCGTAATACTCTTCTTCTTTTGTATGATATGCCGATGCAATTACTTTATAACTATTTTCTAAATTAGGCTTAAAAATACCTTTAAATGCTCCAAAATAAGTTTGGTATTTATCTATTTCTGAACCTTCGTAATAAACCGACATTTCTTTTGAATCGCCAATGGTTCCGAATTTTGTGCGTTTAACTTGCGGCGTATATTCATACACATTAGATGATGCATTTAAAAGCAAACTCCACTCCCATTTTGCCGACGGTTGAAAAGTTATTAACGATTGTGCATCTAAATAACGTGGTTTATAATCTACTTCTACATCTTGCGAATTTACCAGCAACGCATTATTTCTGTATCTAAAACCGGTAATTGCTGTCCATTTTTCATCTTTCGAAGCTAAATCAACCGTAACACCACCACCTAAAATACTGGCATCTAATTGTCCGCCGAATTGTTTTGGTTTGCGATAGGTAATATCTAAAACAGACGACATTTTATCGCCGTATTTGGCTTGAAATCCACCTGACGAAAAATCGACTTTATCGGTCATTGAAGTGTTCGTAAAACTTAAACCCTCCTGCTGACCAGATCGAATTAAAAATGGTCGATACACTTCTATTTCGTTAACATAAATAAGGTTTTCATCGTAATTTCCGCCACGAACGGCATATTGGGTTGAAAGTTCATTATTTGAATAAACTCCTGGAAGTGTTTTCAAAATATTTTCTACACCAGCATTTGCCCCAGGAATTCTACTTATAACATCGGGTGAAATAATGGTTGTTCCTTCAAAACGCTGTTGTAAATTTTTATCGATAACCAATACTTCCAGTTCTTCTGAATGATCACTTAAGCGGATATTCAGTTCAAATGACTGATTTTTTTCCAATGATTCTGTGTAAATAACCGTTTGGTAAGCATCGGCTTGAAATTTTATGGTAACTTGATCTGACGGAGACACTTCTAAAAAATAAAATCCGTTAGCATTTGTATAAACCTGCCTGTCTTGTGCCTGTACCAACACATTTTGTACGGGAGAATCTTGTTCGTTTAACACAACACCCTTAATTTGAGCCGTTTGCGCGAACCCAAATGCAGAGATTATAGAAGCCGAAAAAACATATATGCTTTTGTTCAAAATATTTTATTTAGTTAACAACTATAGTTTGTTCAAATGTAGTATTATTTCCAACACGGTCGGTAACTTCTAATCGTAAAGTATTGCTACCGGCTGTAAATTTTTTATCGCTTAATTTATGAATTAATTTCTTTGTTTTGTAATCGTAATCAAATAAAATCCACTCGTTATTTAAAAATCCGCTGTAGGTATCAATTCCCGAAAGTTTGTCTTCAATTTCAAAAACCAAAACATCGTCTGCCGTAAATTCACTTTGACTGCTTGTAAAACTAACAATCGGATCTTCTGTATCTTGTACCAATTTATATGTTCCGAGTTCTTTTGTACGAATTCTGAAATCGTTATCGCGTTTCCAAGTATCAAAAAATTTGATTTTTTTGCCATCGGTTTTTCCTATAAACGTTTTGTCTTTGTTAGGATAATCATCTGGAACAATTATTTTTATGCTGATATTTTTCTGAACCGGATATTCGTCTTTATGCAAAACAAGTGTATTATCGGCAAAATCCATTTTTAAATAAACATCTTCAAAAAAAGTGCGCGCATCCCATTCAACCGAAAAATTTTTTTCTTCAAACGCATAATCTTTTAAATAATCAATGTATTTGCCCGCTGGTTTTGGTTTTTCTACGGTTTGATAATCGTAATATTTAATAGGAATTTGAATGGTTTGTTTATTATCATGCGCATCAAAAACTTCAATTTTAAAATTGAAATCTGCATCGTTCTTAACATTTATTTGTCCGTTGTTCTTTTTTGTTTTGATTAAACTCAACGGTAAATCGTTAATAATAAACAGTTTTTGAATTCGGTTTTCTGTCAGCTGATAATATTTGTAATCGATATACTGATTCAGGTATTTAGATTCATCGAACGAAAATTCATCAAAAATCACTTCAAAATACTTCGATCCGTTCAAATAAGTTACAATTTTATAGATTCCGTTTTTACCGCGACTACCGTTTTGTGTGTCGTGCGTGTTAATTCCGAAACCAATTGTTCCTTTTGCCTGAATTGTTTCACTTACATACGTATTATTTGCCTTGTTTAAAGCTACTTCGAAAAACGAATTTTCGTTATTAATTATTGTTTCATCTGTTAATGGATACACATAAATGCCGTTAATAATTGCCTGTTCGGTATCGGTAATTTTATCTTTCAAAGAAACGGCAATAGGGTTTAAAATGTGTTCGGTTTTGGTATCGCGAATTTCATAATGAAGATGCGGTCCGCCAGATCCACCGGTATTACCGATATATCCAATTATGTCTCCTTTTTTAACAGGAAGTTCGTTTGCAAGCGGAAATAATTCCATTTCGAACTTTTTATTTTCGTAATGTTTCTCATTTACATACGCAGTAATTTTATCGTTGTAAGTACTTAAATGTCCGTAAACAGTCGTGTAGCCGTTTGTATGTTTAACGTAAAGTGCTTTTCCGTAACCAAAACTGCTCACTTTCAATCGATTTACAACGCCATCGGCAGGTGCGTAAATAGGATCGCCAATTTTATAATTTGCAGTAAAATCTACTCCGGCATGAAAATGATTCGGACGCAGTTCTCCAAAACTACCCGCAACCAACAATGGAATTTTAATAGGAACATCGAACTCCGGAATATTTTTCTGCTGTGCAAAGCAATTTAAACCAATCAACAACAAACAAATTAATCTGTAAATCATACTTAATTTTTTAATAAAGAAGAAGATAACAAAATTTTAATTATCTAATTTAAAAATACAGAATTAAATTAAAACAAATAAAGCGCGGATATTTCATTTTTTTTTTTTATTTTCGATGAAAGAATAGTAAATTTGTATAATTATTTAAGTGCTGAATAATGGAAAAACTAAGTGATATCACTTTATCGATTGAAACGAAGTTGAATAAATTGATACAGCATTTGGAAAAAGTTGTTAAAGAAAACGAACAATTAAGAAACGAGCTTTTACAACACCAAACACAGCAAACCAATTTGCAGCAAAAACATATTGAATTACAAAAACAGTATGATAATTTAAAAATTGCAAACGGGTTATTGGGCAGTGAAGATTTTAAAAAAGAAACAAAACTAAAGATAAATTCATTAGTTCGGGAAATAGATCATTGCATATCACAATTAACAAAAATAGATTAATTGTTTATGGAAAAATTAAAGATAAAAGTTTCTATTGCAGACAGAGTGTATCCGTTAACCGTTAATCCGGATCAAGAAGAAGGAATACGCGCCGCAGTAAAAAAAATAGAAACGATGACCTTACAGCTCGAAGAAAATTTTGAAATGCGCGACAAGCAAGATGTATTAGCATTTTGTGCTTTACAGTTTGCATCGCAAGTAGAACAAAACAGAATACAAAACGAAGAAGGTTTAGATAATTCTAAAGAAAAACTAATTGAATTTAACAACGGTTTAGATCAAATTTTATTAAAATATCATATAAAATAACAGCTTTAATTTTAAGGCTGAAAAATACTGCTCACATTAGCTTCTGTTTGATAAACTCAACACTAACAAATTAAAATGGGTGAACCATTGCCACTAAAGCAAGCCATCTAGAATGGATCCTTGAACGGCAAGATAACTCAAAACTTGTTTTCCAGAGTTTATGCAACTCTTCTAATGTGGGCTTTTTTTATTAACTATTTACACACGAATGGAAACAGCAATATTTATTATTTGCGCAATTATAGTGGGTGCCGGAATTGGTTTTGCAATTGCAAAATACCTTGAAAAAAACAACGCATCATCTATACTTAAAAATGCAAACAGCGAGGCCAAGGTAATTTTAAAAGACGCACGCGCAGAAGGAGAAACTCTTAAAAAAGATAAAATTCTTCAGGCAAAAGAAAAGTTTATTGAACTAAAAGCAGAACATGAGCAGGTTATTTTATCGCGAGATAAAAAAATGGCAGAATCTGAAAAAAGAACCCGCGATAAAGAATCTCAGATTTCTAATGAATTAAACCGCGCTAAAAAAGCTGCCGAGGAAAGTGAAAAAACTATTAAAGATTATGAATTAAAATTAGAATCTTTAGAGAAAAAGCAAGAAGAAACAGATAAATTGCACCGTGTTCAGGTTGAAAAACTAGAACAAATTGCTGGTTTAACTGCAGAAGAAGCCAAACTACAATTAGTTGAGAACTTAAAAGCCGAAGCTAAAACACATGCAATGGCTTACATTCAAGATACTGTTGAAGAAGCTAAAATGACGGCTCAACAAGAAGCTCGTAAAATTATCATCAACACCATTCAACGTGTAGGAACAGAAGAAGCTATTGAAAACTGTGTATCTGTTTTTAATATTGAATCAGACGATGTAAAAGGACGTATAATTGGTCGTGAAGGTCGTAATATTCGTGCGTTAGAAGCTGCAACGGGTGTAGAAATTATTGTCGATGACACTCCTGAAGCTATTATCCTTTCATGTTTTGATCCTGTAAGACGTGAAATTGCCCGTTTATCGTTACACCGTTTAGTAACAGACGGACGTATTCACCCAGCAAGAATTGAAGAAGTTGTTGCCAAAACAGCCAAACAAATCGACGAAGAAATTGTTGAAACAGGTAAACGTACTGTTATTGATTTAGGAATTCACGGTTTACACCCTGAATTAATCAAAATGGTTGGTCGTATGAAATACCGTTCTTCTTACGGTCAAAATTTATTACACCATTCACGTGAGGTAGCTAGACTTTGTGGTATAATGGCCGCAGAACTAGGATTAAACGTAAAATTAGCAAAACGCGCAGGTTTATTACACGATATTGGTAAAGTGCCAGATACAGAAAGTGATTTACCACATGCATTATTAGGTATGCAGTTGGCAGAAAAACATGGTGAGAAACCAGAAGTTTGTAACGCCATTGGTGCTCACCACGATGAAATTGAAATGAATTCATTAATATCACCAATCATTCAGGTTTGTGATGCTATTTCAGGAGCAAGACCAGGTGCACGCAGACAAGTTTTAGACTCATACATTCAACGTTTAAAAGATTTAGAAGATATTGCTTACGGTTTTGGCGGTGTTAAAAATGCGTATGCAATCCAAGCTGGTAGAGAATTACGTGTTATTGTAGATTGCGAAAAAGTTTCAGATGAATTAGCATCTAACTTATCGTTCCAGATATCACAGAAAATTCAAACCGAAATGACTTATCCAGGTCAGGTTAAAATTACCGTTATCAGAGAAACAAGAGCTGTTAATATAGCTAAATAATATAATCGTGATTACAACAAAAAAACAGAGCTTAATGCTCTGTTTTTTTATTCTTCTTCCTCTAAAGATTCTTCATCTGAAAACCAATAACTATCTAACATGGTTTTATCTACAAAGAACTCCAATCGTTCGGTTTCTTGTTCTGATATGTATAAACGCTGTGTTTTCCCGATACTTTCAGATAAACGGTGTAAACGAGTATCATGACGTAAACGCAACAGTTCATCGGTATCGTTAATTACCAGCATTTTTAGTTGATTTACATCAAAGCCGGCATTACCAAACATATAGCTTAATCGTTCTGGCGTTCCAATCAACACATCGATTCCTAAAGAAATCTGGTTTTTGTCTTCATCCAAATCGGTTTTATCGTGCGTCATAAAAATTCGCAAATCGGTATATTTTGCCAATTCTTTAAACACGGTTTCCATTAATAAAGCTTCAGGTTTGTCTTCGACAATTACTAACGCGCGCGGAGATAACATAAAGGCTTTTTCTAACCGCTGAATTACCGAAATTGCAATTGCTTCTTTCTGTTCTTTTTTATCCTCAATAATCAACACTACATCGTTACCCGATTTTATGGTTCCAAAACCTTCTTTTATAACATTTGGAGCTTCGATTAAACCATTTTCAATTAACGCTTGCTGTAATTTTGGATTTATCTTTTTTAAATTCATTTTGTTTATTTTGATGCAAATAATTCTACGTCGGATTTTGAAATTTCTTTTCCACCTAAAATTATCAGGCGTTCTACCACATTTCGCAATTCACGAATATTTCCTGTCCAATCATACGCTTTTAAAAGATTTATGGCATCGGCAGAAAATGATTTTTGTGCACTTCCGTTTTCTTCGCCAATTTTCTTTGTAAAATGTTCAATCAACAATGGAATATCATCTCTACGATCGTTCAAAGCCGGAACTTTTATCAAAATAACAGCCAAACGATGGTACAAATCTTCTCGGAACCTGCCTTCTTCGATTTCCTTACGCAAATCTTTATTTGTAGCCGCAATTACACGGACATCAACTTTAATATCCTTATCGGCTCCTACCCTAGTAATCATACTTTCTTGTAATGCACGTAAAACTTTTGCCTGTGCAGCCAAACTCATATCACCAATTTCATCTAAAAAGATCGTTCCTTTATCGGCAGCTTCAAACTTACCTGCGCGATCTTTAACAGCCGATGTAAACGCACCTTTTACGTGACCGAACAATTCACTTTCGATTAATTCTGACGGAATTGCCGCACAGTTTACTTCGATCAAAGGAAATTGTGCTCGATTACTTTTTTCATGAAGATTATGAGCAACCAACTCCTTACCCGTTCCATTTGGACCTGTAATCAACACGCGTGCATCGGTTTCGGCAACCTTATCAACCATATCCTTAATTTGCTGAATAGGGTCGCTTTCGCCAATCATTTGGTAATGTTTACTTACCTTCTTTTTTAAACGCTTGTTTTCTACAACCAGCAATTTATTGTCTAAAGCATTGCGAACCGTTGTCAACAATCGGTTTAAATCTGGTGGTTTCGATATATAATCAAAAGCTCCCAAACGCATGGTATTAACAGCTGTTTCTAAATCGCCATGACCAGAAATCATAATAAAAGGCGTTTCCGGTTTGATCTTTTTTGCTTCTTGCAATACTTCTTCGCCGTCTTTTTTAGGCATTTTAATATCGCAAATAACTAAATCGAAATCATCGTTTTTTATTTTTTCTAAACCTTCTTCTCCATCGGCAGCTTCAAAAACAACATACTGATCGTTTTCTTCAGCCAATATTTTAGATAATACCCTGCGGATTGAAGCTTCGTCTTCTATAATTAAAATTTTAGCCATACTTAATATTTAAGCCATTTTATAAGTTCTTTCCAAGTTGGTTTTTTGCCGTACATTAAAATACCTACACGGTAAATTTTTGCTGCTACCCAAACAATAGCTATAAAGGTAGCAAATAAAAGTGCAATTGAAAGTGCAATTTCGTAAAACGGTACGCCAAACGGAATGCGCATTAACATTACAATTGGCGATGTAAACGGAATCATTGAAAAAATAGTTGCTACGGTTCCATGCGGTTCGTTCATTACTGTGAAAAAACCAATGTAAACGCCCAACATTAACGGCATAATTACCGGAAACATAAATTGTTGTGTATCGGTTTCATTATCTACTGCTGCTCCAATTGCAGCGTACAATGAACTGTATAAAAAGTATCCGCCAATGAAATAAATCAAAAAATAAACTGCCATACTTAAAAGCGGAAGTTTTTTAATTTCCATAAATATGATAGTTACATTTGATAACAGTTGGTTATATTCTGGTGCTTTAGAAATCATTTCAGTTGTTGGACTTGATGTATTCAAACCTAAAAGAAGATTTGCTACAACGAGTAAAATTACACCAACAATAGCCCATATTACAAACTGCAAAATACCTGCTAAAGTAGTTCCGATGATTTTACCCATCATCAGCTGGATTGGTTTGATGGATGAAATGATAATTTCTATGATTCGACTTGTTTTTTCTTCGATTACACTGCGCATTACCATGTTTCCGTAAATAATAATGAACATCATTATTAAATATCCAAAAATAGCACCCACCCCTATTTTAATTTCATTAACACCTTTAACTGTTTCTTCGCCCGATGCTTTTGTAAGATGCATGGTAACATCAATCTGAGATTTATCTAGCAAAACAGTATCAATACCTTGATTATTTAAGTTTTTACGCAATAATTTTTCTGAAAGCTTTGATTCTGTATCAGCAATAAATCCTAAACTTGGACTGTCTTCTGACACATATTCTATCGCTTTTTCATAATCTTTTAAATTATCTTTTTTCGGAATAAACAGAACGCCTTCATAATTCGCCTGCGAAACGCTATCCTTCAATAATTTTGGATCAATTTTAGAAACATCGTGGTATTTGTAGCTTTCGGAATTTTTAAATTCATTGACAAACATTCCGCTTTCGTCGTGAATACCAATATGCTTTACTTCCGTTTTCATGGAACTTAAATAGCCGATCAACGCCGCAACTGCCACAAAAATAATCGGACTAACAAAGGTCATCACGATAAATGATTTATTTCGAACTTTAGAAATAAATTCTCTTTTTATAATTAAAGATAAAACGCCCATTAGTTATTGGTTACAGTTTGAATAAAAATGTCGTTGATGCTCGGGATTTTTTCAGAAAAGTGCGTTACTTGCCCAAACGGAAGTACATCATTCAACAATTCGTTGGCTGATCTGTCGTTTAATTTCACAGACAATTTTAGTTCATTATCTAACGATTTAAAAAAAGTATCTTCGATTTGATATTTTGCCTTTAAGAAATCTTTCAATTGATTTGGATTTAAAGCATTTATTCCTAAATCGAAGGTATTTGAACGAAATTGTTTTTTAATATCTACCAAAGATCCGTCTAACAATTTATCAGATTTATGAATTAAAGCAATTTCATCGCACATTTCTTCAACGCTTTCCATACGGTGTGTTGAAAAAATAATGGTGCTTCCTTTTTGCTTCAATTCTAAAATTTCGTCTTTTATGATGTTTGCATTAACAGGATCGAAACCTGAAAAAGGCTCATCGAAAATCAATAATTTAGGCTGATGCAGAACGGTTACCACAAACTGAATTTTTTGCGCCATTCCTTTTGATAATTCCTGAATTTTTTTGTTCCACCAATCGCCGATTTCCAATTTATCAAACCAATATTTCAATTGTTTTTTGGCTTCGTCTTTAGAAATCCCTTTCAGTTGAGCAAGATACAATGCCTGCTCGCCTACTTTCATACTTTTGTACAAACCGCGTTCTTCGGGCATGTAGCCGATATGCTTTACATGATGAGGACTTAATTTTTCGCCATCGAGCAAAATTTCGCCACTATCGGGAAAAGTAATCTGGTTGATAATACGGATTAATGAAGTTTTACCGGCTCCGTTTGGTCCTAAAAGACCAAAAACACTGCCCTGCGGTATGTCTAAAGATATGTTGTTTAAAGCGGTTTTGTCGCCATACTTTTTTACAACATTATTTACCTGTAATATTGGTTTCATAGTTTTAAACTAAATAAAATAGTTACAAAGATACAAAGTAGTTAAAAAAAACCCATCCTTGTTTTTACAAACAAGGATGGGAAAAATTGCTATGAAAAAGAAAATCCACCGTTTTATAAGTGTAATACAAACTTACAAAGTTTTTTTGTATTACGAAAACATTTCTTTTACTTTTTCAAAAAAACTTTTATCTCCTTTTTGAGGATGTGGTATAAAATTCTCGTCTTCCTTCATTTTTTCGAAGAAATCTTTTTGTTCTTTTGATAATTTTTTAGGCGTCCAAACGTTGATATGGATTAGGAAATCGCCATTTCCGTAACCATTTAAACTTGGTAAACCTTTACCTTTTAAGCGTAAAATTTTTCCGGATTGAATTCCTTCTTCAATTTTAATTCGAACTTTACCATTAACGGTATCAACTTCTTTAGATCCGCCTAAAGCAGCATCGGCAATATTCAAATATAAATCATAATGAATATTTTCGCCTTCGCGTTTTAAAAATTCGTGTTCTATTTCTTCGATCACCACAATTAAATCTCCAGGAATACTGTTTGCACCAGGTGCATCGTTTCCTTTACCAGAAACTTTCAACTGAATACCGTCTGAAACTCCTGCCGGAATTTTGATTGAAACGGTTTCTTCTGAAGTGATCATTCCTTCTGCATCTGCTCCTTGTGGTTTGTGATCTAAAATTTGCCCTGAACCCTGACAGGTAGGGCAAGGTGAAGAAGTTTGCATACGTCCTAAAATGGTATTTTGCACGCGCATTACCTGTCCCGAACCGTTACAAGTATTACAGGTTTTGTAAGTTACCCCACTCGCCTGCATTTTACGCTTAACTTTTACCTTTTTTTCTACGCCGTTAGCAATGTCTTCTAAAGTAAGTTTTACTTTAATACGCAGGCTAGAACCTTTTACACGACGTGGACCGCCACTGCCACCAAAACCGCCGAAGCCACCAAAACCACCACCGAAGATATCGCCAAACTGACTGAAAATATCTTCCATGTTGTTAAAGCCGCCACCGCCGCCAAAACCGCCACCACTTTCAAATGCAGCGTGACCGTACTGATCGTAACGTGCTTTTTTATCGGCATCGCTTAAAACTTCGTAAGCTTCTGCAGCCAACTTAAATTTTTCTTCGGCTTCTTTATCCCCCGGATTTTTATCAGGGTGAAACTCAATAGCTTTCTTGCGGTATGCTTTCTTAATTGCACCGGCATCGGCACTTTTATCTATACCTAATATTTCGTAATAATCTTTCTTCATTTTGGTTTCTTATTGACCGATAACAACTTTTGGGAAACGAATAATTTTGTCGCCTAGCTTATATCCATTTTCTACAACATCAAAAACTTTTCCTTTAAACTCGTCGCCAGCTGGAATTTGCGTTATAGCTTCGGCAATATCTGCATTAAATACATCGCCTTTTTTAATTTCTACCAAAGCTAAACCTTTTGCCGACAAATTGTCACGCAATTTAGTTGATATTAAATTAAAACCTGTCAGATGTTCGCTTTCTCCCAATGTTTCCATTTGCGAAATTGCTCTGTCAAAATCATCTAAAACCGGCAAAACGCTTTTCATAACATCTTCATTTGCAGTAGCAAATAATTCAATACGCTCGCGTGCAGTTCTTTTTCTAAAGTTTTCAAACTCAGCAAACAATCTTAAGAACTTGTCTTTTTCATTCGCCAATTGCTCTTCTAACTGCTCTTTTTCCGTTAAATGATCTGCTGTTTCTATACTTTGATTATCTATTTCGTGTTCAGCATTTTGCTGTATGTTTTTATCTTTTAATTCTTCGTTTTCCATTTTTATCCATGTTTAACTAATCACTATTAAACAAAAGTAAAGCCATTCTTATATTTTAGACAAATTGGCAGTATAAGATAGAATTAATCTATATTAAGAAATTTCGCTGTTATGCATTTTTCGTTTTTTGATATTAGATTTTAAATATATTTGCATAAATAAATTATTTTTAATTATGAAAAAAAATGTATTTGCATTAGTTGCTTTGGCAGCTTTATCATTAACTGCATGTAAAAAAGAAAACACAACTGCTGAAACCGATACAGTTGGAACTACTACACAAACAGCTGATGCTGTAACATATAACGCAAATGTTGCTGAATCTAAAATTGACTGGGTTGGTGGTAAAGTTTCTGGTGACCAACATACTGGAACGATCGCTTTAAAAGACGGTCAGGTTTTTGTAACAAACAAGGCTGTAACTGGTGGTAAATTTACAATTGATATGAATTCTATTGTTGTTACCGATATTACTGATGCTGAAATGAAAACTGGTTTAGAAGGACATTTAAAAGGTGCTACTGCTGAAAATGCTGACCATTTCTTTAATGTATCTAAATTCCCAACCGCTTCTTTTGAAATCACTAAAGTTACTGAAGAAAACGGGAAACAAATGGTTGAAGGTAATTTAACTATTAAAGAAGCAACTCACGGAATTAAATTCCCAGCGACTGTTACTGTTACTGATGCTGACGTTACTGTAGCTTCTGACGAATTTGAAATTGACAGAACTAAATGGGCTGTTAACTACAACTCTGGATCTGTTGTTAAAGATTTAGCTGGTGATAAAGTTATTAACGATAACATTAAATTGAAAATTTCTGTTAAAGCAACAAAATAATCAATTACAAAATAGCTTAAATAAAATCCCGAAAGTTACTTTCGGGATTTTTTTATGATTTATCGAAAAGAATTATTGTTCTTTTAAAACTTCTTTAATTCGTTTAAATGCTTCAATTAGAATAGTTTCGCTGGTAGCATAAGATAAACGGATACAGTTTGGGTTACCAAAAGCATCGCCCGTTACAGTTGCAACGTTAGCATATTCTAACAAATACAATGCTAAATCATCGGCATTATTGATTAAAACTCCGTTTAACGTTTTACCAAAATAGTACGAAACATCAGGAAAAACATAAAAAGCACCTTCTGGTACATTTACTTCTAAACCTTTAATATCATTCACTAAATGTAAAACCAAATCTCTGCGTTTGTGGAATGCTTCAACCATATAACCAATTTCTGAAGGAGCTGCCTCTAAAGCTGCAATTGTTGCACGTTGCGCGATAGAATTTGCACCACTTGTAACCTGACCTTGTAATTTAGTACATGCTTTTGCAATAAATTCGGGAGCACCAATGTATCCAATTCTCCAACCTGTCATAGCAAAAGCTTTCGCAACGCCGTTTACTGTAATTGTTCTTTCAAACATTCCCGGAATTGATCCTATGCTGCAAAAACTTCCCGAAAAATTAATGTGTTCATAAATTTCATCAGAAACCACATAAATATCTTCACGATTCTTTAAAACATCTGCCAAAGCTGTTAGTTCTTCTCTGTTATAAACCGATCCCGAAGGATTACAAGGCGAACTAAACCACATCATTTTTGTTTTTGGTGTGATTGCCTGCTGAAGTTGGTATGGTGTAATTTTAAAATCAGACGCTACTGATGTTGGCACAACAACTGGAATTCCGCCAGCCATTTTTATAATTTCGTAATAACTAACCCAGTAAGGCGCCGGAAGAATAACCTCGTCTCCCTCGTTAATCATTGCTTGTGCAATATTGTATAAAGATTGCTTTGCACCGGTAGAAACCACAATATTTGCAGGCTGATAATTTAAACCGTTATCGCGTTGAAATTTTGTTACAATTGCCTGTTTCAGTTCCAAATAACCATCGACTGGCGGATAATTGCTCCAGTTTTCATCGATTGCCGTTTTAGCAGCCTCTTTAATAAAATCGGGCGTGTTAAAATCGGGTTCACCTAAACTTAAACTAATAATATCTTTACCTAAAGCAGTTAATTCGCGTGCTTTTGCAGCCATTGCCAAGGTTTGCGAAACAGATAAACTATTAATTCTATCTGACAAATGTTGTGCGCTCATTTATTTGTAATTTATGCAACCAAAGGTAACGATATTGCAACGTAAAATAAAACAACCTTTGGGCTTTTTTAACATAGAAAATGTATAATTTTTATTTGTAGCGAAATTTTATTTTTTGATGAATTTCAACACCGTAGAACTTCCGTTTGATTTTATAAAATACATTCCTCCTGATAGATTTTCGATTGAAACAGTAATGCTTGACTGATTATTTACAGCAACCGTTTTTACCAACTGCCCCAACGTATTGTAAATATAAAGCTTGTTGTTCTGGGCATCAAATCGCGATGTATCAATACCTATAACAACTTCGGTATCAGTTACATTCGATGATTGAAACCACATTAAAGCTTTTTCTTTTGTAAACGATGTTGTCGCTAAAGGTTCATTTATCTGAAACTGCATCACAACCGGCAAATGATCGCTCATATTATACAGATTATTGCGCAACGTTAAAGAGTAAGTTCCTGTACAAGTTGCATCGTTCACACTTTTATTCAAGCAGTTTGCATTGTTTCCATAAGCACTGTAACTTCCGTTCACATACGAAAAACGAGAACTTGTATTGAAATTTTCGCTCATCATAATAAAATCAAAACGATCATCTAAACCACCCGAAGCTCCCGCGTTTGCACCACCACCAAAACCGGTGCTTGACAAACGTGTACTTTGCGTATGCAAATAACTGAACGATGCATTGTCTTGCCAGCTTCCCGGCGCATTTATAGGATCAATCAATTTAATGGCATTTGTAGGATCTAATATTTTCTGATAACCATCTTCATTGGAATTATAAAAATTAAAATCACCCGCAAAAAGCACATAGGTATTAGGTTGCGTTAAATTTTGTAATTGCTGTGTAACTGCTTCAACCATATCAAAACGCATCTGTCTGTTTGCTGGTCCGGTGCTGGATTTTAAATGCGCCACAAAAACTTCCAGATTAATAGGATCGTTCGCATTTACATTCAACTGAAAAGAATATTGGTTGATGTCGCGATAAACCGTTGGTAAAGTCTGCTGACCGACTAAAGTAAGTTTGCGTTGGTTGTAAAAAACCATTGTTTGCAAAGGATCTGCCGTGTCTGTAAGATCGGCTACGAAAACAGCACGCGCGTACGGATCAACCTGATTTTGCAACGATGTATTTAGAATTAAATTGGCTCCATTTTCTGTTGCCAACTCGCAAATCATAAACAAATCGGGTTTGTAATCGTCTAAAATATCGCCTAGAATCAACTGTCGATTCTGTGGAAGCGAATTAGGAAATTTAAACACGTTGTAAAACATGGCATTCAAAGTTTCTTGCGAATACGCACAAACCGAAAGCCATAAAAAGAGCCCAGTAATTATTTTTTTCATATCGACATATTTTTGAAACAAAGAAATAAATTTAATGTAACCTAAATGTTATTTCGAAAATAAGTTCTTTAAAACTAAATATACTTCTTTTTATGCTGATAAAGATGTATTTTTGGCAAAAATTAAGTCATGGAAGAAATTTTAGTACAGTTCCCGAATTTAACCGAGTTACAGATCAATCAGTTTACGCAGTTGTATGATTTATATCAGGATTGGAATGCTAAAATTAACGTGATTTCGCGAAAAGACATCGACGAATTATACACCAAACACATTTTACATTCGTTGGGAATTGCAAAAATTATGGAATTTAAACCGAATGCCGATGTGATGGATGTTGGCACAGGTGGTGGTTTTCCAGCTATTCCGTTGGCTATTTTGTTTCCCGAAACTAATTTTTATGCGATTGATGTGATTGCTAAAAAAATAAAAGTGGTAAACGAAGTTGCAACTGCCTTACAATTGAAAAATATAAAAGCCGAACAAAAAAGAGCCGAACTAGTTAGCAATAAATTCGATTTTATTGTAAGTCGCGCCGTAACCAATATGCCCGATTTTGTTACTTGGGTAAAAGGAAAAACAAAGAAACAATCGGTTCACGATTTAGAAAACGGAATTCTGTATTTAAAAGGTGGCGATTTATCTGAAGAATTAAAAGATTTCCCAAAAGCAACCTTATATAATTTAATCGACTTTTTTGCCGATGAGTTTTTCGAAACTAAAAAAGTAGTGTATTTACCGTTGAAGTTTAAAAATAGCTAAACCTATAATGCCTCTAACAACGATTCTTTAAAATTCACCTGTTTACCTTTGTTGCTTTCGTAAATAAAATCGTTTAAACTTTTACTTTTTAGGTTTGAAAAATCACCGATAATGGTAAGTTTCATTCGGTAATTAGAGACTTTTTGTAGTATTTCTCCTGCCAGTTTATTTTTCAGGTCGAAAAAATTTGGAGTAAGATTTTTCTCATAAATAATGATTCTATCAAATCCCTGATAATATAGATTTCCTATTAAATCTAAAGCATCATCGGGGTTTTGAATAAGAATTTTGTCTGAAATTACTTCGGCAATTTCTATGTTGTTTATTTTATGAGATTGAATAATCATATTTTGATATTACTTATACAGATCTTTAAATGCGCTTGCTAAATCTGTAAACCTAAATTTATAATCTATTTTTGGTAATTGAATTGATTGTACATGCTGGCTTGAAAGCACTAATGCTGAACGCTCGCCCAATCCAACTTTTATAAAAACCGACGGAATGTTTGGCAACCACAAAGGCTTGTTTAATTGCGTTGCTAATAACTTTAAAAACTCATTCTGTTTTACCGCATTTGGTGCAACTACATTAAAAATACCGCTGTGTTGATCTTTTAATAACTGATAAATAATTTCAATAACATCGTTAAAATGTATCCAACTCATCCATTGTTTACCGTTGCCTAAATTTGCTCCCAATCCTTTTGAAACTACTTTAGCCAATTCATGCAAAACGCCGTTGTCTTTAGATAAAATCAAACCAAAACGCGTAATAGCAGTTTTAATTCTTAAACCTTCAAAACGTAAATTGGCAGCTTCCCAATCTTTACAAACTTCTGCTAAAAAATCGTTTCCAAAATCCGTAGAATTTTCAGTATAAACTGCTGTTTCGCTTGATTGATAAATACCAATTGCCGATGCGTTTACAATAGATTTAACCTGATGAACATTATTCTGCAAAGCATTAAAAAGCGTGTTTGAACAATTTATTCGGCTGTCGTGAATCTGCTTTTTATTTTCATCTGTCCAGTTGCAATTTATCGTGTGCCCAGCCAAATTTACAATTGCATCAACATCAGTCAATGAATTTAAATCGATTTCATTTTTTTCGGGATTCCACAAAAAACCTTTGTAATTATCTTTGTCTTTTATATCTGTGGTATCGGTAACTAAATAATGTACCGAATGATTGTTCTTTAAAAGATGCGAACACAACGCAGTTCCGATAAATCCCGTGGCACCTGTAATTAAAACTTTCATATTATTTTGCTTTTAATGTCCATTCAAAATCATAAGTTCCCACTTTATCTCCTTGTTCGTCGTATCCTTCAGATCGAACCCAAAACGAAATTCCTTGCTTTGTAAGTAATGCTTCGTTCACTTTTTCACGAATCATCAATCCATCTTCGCATTTAAACGTAATAACTCCGGTTGCTTTTTTGGTGAATTGCGATTTTTGATTCAACACCAACATTGATACTTTTTTGTTCGATTCTTTTATAGCTTTCATAACCAAAACGCCTGTAGTAAGCTCGGCTCCCATGTTCTGAACTGCGAAATACATCGATTTAAAAGGATTTTGATTAAACCATCTGTGTTTTGCACGAACTATGCAATGAACATCGCTAATAGAATAAACGCGAACACCACACAAGTATGCCGATGGTAAATTTTTAAGAAGATAAAGATTCAGGTTTTTTACGTTAAAATCCATAATATTCAAGGTTTACAGCTAATTTACGATTTTTTTTATGACAATTGAAATTAATCCAATTGTTAAAAAAAAGTTAATTATCAGTACTATGCAATACAAAGTACATGCTTTTGTATATATCTTTGCTATATCAAAATGAAACAATAAGGTAAATATGCAGGTGATTGTAAGCCGATAAATTAAAACAACACATTTCTCATACTGTTATTAATTTGAATAGTTTACTCAATCACAAAAAAAAGGTTTACGTTACCTGCCTTTACTTTTAACCTAAAATATTAAGTTCTATGAATATTGAAAACACAAAAGCGCAAATGCGCAAAGGGATTCTGGAATTTTGTATTCTATCGGTTCTAAAAGATAAAGACTGTTACACATCTGAAATTTTAGACACCTTGAAGGAAGCAAAGTTACTTGTGGTAGAAGGCACCGTTTATCCGCTGCTTACCCGCCTAAAAAACGACGAATTGTTAAGCTATCGTTGGGAAGAATCAACATCGGGACCACCGCGAAAGTACTACCGATTAACCGAACTGGGCAACGATTTTTTAAAAGAACTAACCGTAACCTGGAAAGAATTAAGTGAAGCCGTTAACATTATAACTAATAAGAATAGTCATGAATAAAACCGTAACCATAAATATAGCAGGACTTGTTTTTCACATCGATGAAGATGCATACAACAAGTTAGATTCATACATACAGGCAGTTAGAAATTCTATTCAGCAAGAAAGCGAAGATGAAATTATTGCTGATATTGAATCACGTATTGCAGAGCTTTTTGCCGAAAGAATTGATCCGCAGACTGGTGTTATTCGTATGAATAATGTAGACGAAATAATAAATATTATGGGTAAACCAGAAGATTATATTATTGAAGACGAACCTGTACGTCCAAACCATTTCACAACAACAAACAAAGCGTATAAGAAAATTTACCGCGATGGCGAAAAAAGAATTCTAGGAGGTGTATGTTCTGGTTTAGGTCATTATTTTAATATAGATCCGGTTTGGGTACGCATACTTTTTATCTTACTGTTCTTCGCTTACGGTTTAAGCTTTGTAATTTACTTAATCCTTTGGGTTATTATCCCAAAAGCGGTTACAGTTGCCGATGTTTTAGAAATGAAAGGAGAACCTGTTAATATTTCAAACATAGAAAGACAGTTTCGCGAGGGTGCAGCAAATTCGTATCAGCAAATTCGTACAGCAGGAAGTTCGGTGGCCACAGTTTTACGCAGAATTATTGGTATCATACTAATTGTTTTTGGTGTAATGGGAATTTTTGGTAGTTTCTTTGCGCCAATAATTATGAACACCGATAAAGGTCATATTTTTAACGAATTTGTAAATTACGATGAAGCACAAACAGGCATACCGTTTTGGGGTTTAAGTTTAAGTTTGTTTGTAATGAGCGTTATTCCGTTTATCCTTTTACTTTTATTGGGAATTAGAATTTTAAGCTCGAAAGTTAAACATATAGGCTGGGTTTCAGGTATTTTAGGATTCTTCTGGTTGCTTTCTATCTTCATTTTCAGTTATGTAATGATCAATTTAGATATTCAAAAAGATAAAATAGAGTCATTGTTCGAAGGAAATTTCGATACAAAAATGTCGAAAACCGATTTAAATTTGAACGATAAAGATACCTTAAACATTATTTTTCAGAAAGATCAACGAATTTTTACGATAAATGATACTATTTCAGGAAAATATAAATACAGTGAAATTGACGATATTTATGTGGAAGTTTTTGAATCGAACACAGGCAAAGCATATATGGAAATTGAAGAAAAAGTTTTCAACAATAAAGATCTGAATCTTAAATCTTTAAGCAAATACAACATTCAAATCGAAGCAACGCAATTTAGTAACACATTAAATTATGATTATTCAATTAAAAGTGATACATTAGTGCTTTCAAATTCAGTTTTAACAACATTGAACGATTTTACAGAAGATTCTAAAGTACGAATCAAAGTTTATATCACAGAAAATCAGTCTGTTAAAATAAATGGAAATGATAATCGTTATTTTTGGAATCAGCAGATTGATGAAGGTAAACATTATTACAAATTCAATAATACTGGAACATTACAGAACACAAACAATACTATAAACTAAAATTCTTAAGGCTTATGTTTTACTTATTATTATTAATCGGACAAACTTTGATTGATCTTATTACAAGTTTATTCTAAAACAAAAAACGCTTTCACAACGAAAGCGTTTTTTATTGCATAAAAAATCCTTTTCAATTGAAAAGGATTTTTTTTACTTTACATAAATATTATGCATTCTTTTTAGCTTTTTTCTCTTTCATTAAATCAATTGCTCCACCGGTTGCCCAGTACATTACGAAACTGATAAGGAAAATCATTAACCAAAAACCCATGGTCATAATGGTTAAACCGATAATAAAAGCTATAAATTGTTGAAATTCAAACATGATTCCGGAATTTTGTGTGTATACAGTTACAAAGATATAACGAAACTTTAACTACCCAAACAAAAATCATAATTTCTTCTAAAAATTCTGACCTTAACTCAATTTACCGACAAATTTCATTACCTTTATTTATATTTATTATAAATAACAATTTATGGAATATAGAATTGAAACCGATACTATGGGCGAGGTAAAAGTACCTGCCGATAAATATTGGGGTGCACAAACAGAACGTTCGCGTAATAACTTTAAAATTGGTAATGCGGCTTCAATGCCTTTAGAAATTATTAAAGGTTTTGCTTATTTAAAAAAGGCTGCAGCTTATGCAAATCATGATTTAGGAGTTTTACCAATTGAAAAAAGAGATGCAATTGCCGTCGTTTGCGATGAGATTTTAGCCGACCAATTAAATGATCAGTTTCCTTTAGTAATCTGGCAAACAGGTTCTGGTACACAATCTAACATGAATTTGAACGAAGTAATTGCCAATCGCGCTCAAGTTTTAGCAGGATTTAAAATTGGCGAAGGTGAACCAGTTTTAAAAGCAAACGATGATGTAAATAAATCGCAATCGTCTAACGACACCTACCCTACCGGAATGCACATTGCAGCTTACAAAGCTGTGGTTGAAGTAACAATTCCGGGCGTTGAAAAATTACGTGATACATTGGCAAAAAAGTCAGCCGAGTTTATGAATGTCGTTAAAATAGGTCGAACGCACTTAATGGATGCTACTCCGTTAACTTTGGGTCAGGAATTATCAGGCTATGTTGCACAATTGAATTACGGTATAAAAGCGGTAAAAAACACGTTAAGCCATTTATCGGAAATCGCTTTAGGCGGAACCGCAGTTGGAACAGGTTTAAACACGCCGGCTGGTTACGATGTTTTGGTAGCAAAATATATTGCAGAATTTACAGGGCATCCATTCATAACTGCCGAAAATAAATTCGAAGCTTTGGCTGCACACGATGCCATTGTAGAAACACACGGTGCTTTAAAACAGTTGGCAGTTTCTCTTAATAAGATTTCGAACGATATCCGTATGTTGGCATCAGGTCCGCGTTCAGGAATTGGGGAAATATTAATTCCTGAAAACGAACCGGGATCATCAATTATGCCTGGAAAAGTAAATCCTACACAGTGCGAAGCACTTACAATGGTTGCCGCTCAAGTTATGGGTAACGACGTTGCTATTACAATTGGCGGAACACAAGGTCATTACGAATTAAACGTTTTTAAACCTTTAATGGCGGCAAATTTCTTGCAATCGGCTCGTTTATTAGGCGATGCCTGCGTATCATTTGACGAACATTGTGCACAGGGAATCGAACCTAATTATGATCGAATAAAAGAATTAGTTGATAATTCGTTAATGCTTGTCACTGCTTTAAACACCAAAATAGGATATTACAAAGCAGCCGAAATTGCACAAACAGCACATAAAAATAATTCTACTTTAAAAGAAACCGCAATTGCTTTGGGCTATGTAACTGCCGAAGAATTTGACGAATGGGTAAAGCCCGAAGAAATGGTAGGTAGTTTGAAGTAATTCAAATTTAGCATAACATATTAAATAACAGTCCTTAATTATCAATTTAAGGACTGTTTTCTTTTTAAGATCAAAGGATCATATAAGATAGTTTAAATTGTATCAAAAAATAGTTTTAAATTTGCAGCATCAGTAAAAAGTCAACAAACGACTTTATTTTTTATGGAAATATTCGAACTTTATTCTATATACAATCAATGTAACGGCGTAAGTACCGATACACGAAACATCACAGAAAACAGCCTATTCTTCGCATTAAAAGGAGAAAATTTTAATGCAAACAATTTTGCATTACAAGCGTTAGAAAATGGAGCTGCATTTGCTGTGGTTGATGATAAAAATTTAAAGAAATTAGAAAACAACAAACTAATTGTTGTAGATGATGTTCTTAAAACGCTACAAGATTTAGCTGCTTTTCATAGGTTTCATATCGGTTTACCGATTATTGCCTTAACAGGAAGCAACGGAAAAACAACCAGCAAAGAATTATTGCATGCGGTTTTAAACACAAAATACAATACTATTGCAACAATCGGAAATTTGAATAATCATATTGGTGTTCCGTTGACGTTGTTGCGTATGACAGAAGATACCGATTTGGCGATTATTGAAATGGGAGCAAATCATCAAAAAGAAATCGAACTTTTATGTTCAATTGCTCAACCAGATTTTGGTTTTATCACAAATTTTGGTCGTGCACATTTAGAAGGTTTTGGAGGAATTGAAGGCGTTATAAAAGGTAAAAGCGAAATGTATGATTACCTGCAAAGTAACAACAAAACCATATTTGTAAATTTCGATGATGCTATTCAAACAGATAAAACTGCAAAAAGTACTCGTTTTGGATTTTCAATAGAAAATAATTCGTTGGCAAACATCCAAATTACAAATGCGAATGCACAACCAATGGCAACGGTTGAATTAAATGGTATTGAGATAAAATCGAACCTTACCGGATTGTACAACATTCCAAATATCGCATTTGCAGTCATAATCGGTCAATATTTTAATATCTCTTTGGAAAATATAAAAGAAGCTATAGAAAATTATACTCCGCAAAACAACCGTTCGCAATGGACAAAAATAAATGATAAAAATATTTTATTAGATGCCTACAATGCTAACCCAAGTAGTATGCAGGTTGCTATCGAAAATTTCAATCAGTTAGCAAACCCTTCTAAATTAATGATTTTAGGAGATATGTTCGAATTAGGAAATGAGTCAGATAAAGAACATTTACAAACAATAAATCAGGTGATAGAAACTAAAATTCCAACAATATTTATTGGTGAACACTTCTTTAAAGTTCAAGTAAAAAATAATGTGGTGCAATACTCCAAAAACATTCAAGATTTCTTCAATCAGTTGAAAGAAACTCCAATAAATGAAGAATTACTTTTAATAAAAGGATCAAGAGGAATGGCACTAGAAAGAATTTTGGATAAATTATAATAAACATTTTAATACTAAATCGACCGATGTTTGATTAATTCCATATTGGATTGCAGATTTTAGCAAACTGATATTTATATCTTTTATTGTTTTGAATTTGATACAATAGCCCGTTATAGTTGCCTTGCCAATTATTGCTAAAAAAGTCTTTGCTAAATATTCTTTATCCTTAATACCAATAATATAGACCGATATTCCTTTTGTATTAGCACTTATTCCAATCTGATAAAATTCTTTGAAAGATCCATCGGCATAATTTATCATTTGCAATCCATAACCAATGTTTGGATTAGCGATGGTTTTGCCTGTAGCATCTTTTCCATCTAAAAACCACAGTTGGGTTTTCGGCATTAGATCTAAAATCATAATGTGTAATGACTGTAAATCGGCACGTTTAGATCCTGACTGAGAATCAATATATGTCTTTATCTGTTTTTCAATACTCATAAATCATCAAAAAATATCTTTTTATTTCTTTACTTTTTTCAAAGCATCCAGATACTTTTTCTTCACACCATTATTTTCTTCCTGTTCGCTAAGCATCTCTATTTTTGGTATTAAATTTTTGTTAGCAGTTGTTTTTAATTTAAGTATTTCTGCCAATGCATAAGCAGTTGCCCAACGAACTACAGTTCCCTGATTTTCTGCATTCAGCAAAAGATTTAATATAGATTTTTGAACCTGATCTGGAAATAATTTAGCAATGTTACCAATTACTTTAGCACTTTCCCATTTTATTCTTGGTTCATCATGTTTAAGTGAATCTGTAACATACGCAAGTAAACTTTCATCGGCAAGGGCAGGCTGTTTTTTAGTCGCGTATTCAACTGCTTCTATACAAGTGGCTTTATCAGAAGCTTTTTGATTATCTGCAAACACCAAAAGTTCTTCTAACGGTAATTCGTTTTTTAATAACCAATCTCCGATAGTTGTCACTTTTTCTTTCGCTTTTATGCTTTTGTCTTGAAAAATCTGCTCAATATTCATAAATCTATCTGTGTTAATCGATTAAAATATTATTTCCATCGGGATCTGTTAATGTGATATACTCTGGTCCGGAAGTAGTTTCATCAGCTGTTCTTGTGAGTTGAATTCCTAAACTTTGCAAATGATTTTGGATGTGTCTTACATCATCAAAATCTTCCACGTTCTGAGCATTTCCATCCCAACCCGGGTTAAAAGTAATTATATTTCCTTCAAACATTCCTTGAAAAAGTCCAATTACTGCGTTTTCGTTTTTAAGTACAATCCAATTCTGCTCTATGTTACCACCTTTATAAACAAATCCTAACTTTCGTAAAAATCTTTTGATTTATGAATGTCTTTTACTGCAAGACTTATTGAAAATGCTCCTAATTTCATATTTATATTATTTAATCTTCTATACAAATATAAACAAGTTCAAACAATGGTCTACGGTAAGAAATCAGAATATGAAATTATAGATATCAGCTTTTATTTTGCTTTTGTTTTTCACGTTCGTTAAAATCAGCCACCTCAACAATACGCGGAATACTACTTTTTGGTGCCATGTATTTAAAGCGTTTCAGTTTTTTGCGTGCACGAATAACACGGAAGGTTCTGTTGTCTTTGTAAAGATTCCAGTTCATTAACAATACCGAAACCAATATAACCGTTAAACCAAGAATTTGCAACGCAGTAACTTTATGCTGTGTAAAAAAGTGAGCTAAGAATAAGGCAACTACCGGATTTACATAAGCATACGTACTTACTTCGGTTGCCGGACGTACCTGTAACAACCAAATATAACAGCTGAATGCCAATATAGATCCCATTGTGATTAAATAGGTAATAGATCCCCAACCTTCTAAAGGTACATTGGCAAAACTAAATGTGGAATATTCACCAGTGATTAATGCCGAAACCGTAAAAGCGACACCTGCTGTTACCATTTGCCATGCCGTTTTAACCATTACGTTTAACGGCTTTATTTTTCGATCTTCTGTAGATGGTTTCTTGTCTTGTGTGTATTTTGTATAGAGTGATCCTACTGTCCAGGCAATTGTTCCAAAAATCATTACAAGCATGGCAATAACATTATTACTGTCTGATCCACTTTCTGAATTAACTAGTTGTTCTCCAAAAAGCATCACAACTCCGGCAAAGCCCAATATCAAACCTAAAACAATAGGAATGCTTCCAAAATTTGCTTTCCATTTGGGTTTATCCAAAAGTACAAACCAAATTGCTGCTGCTGCCCCAAGTATCGATACAATGGCACTCGATATATATTGTTCTGCCCAAATTACGGCAGCCATATCAACAAAAAGCAAAAGAAAACCAATAAGCACGGCTCTTTCAACATCGCGTTTGTTAAAAAGTTTGTATCCTTTTAAATAGCAATAAGTCATTAAAACACTTCCGGCAATTATAAAACGGATCGATCCCAATACAAACGGCGGAAACCAATGCAGAGCCTTTTCTATAAAAAAATAGGTAGATCCCCATACAAAATAAACAACGGCGTATGCAGAAACAATACTGAATTTAGAAACTTTATCTAACGACATATTAACAGAATAAAACGAATAACATTAAAATTTCCATAGCAGAAATTTTTTGCAAATTTCGGATATAAATAACACATGGTAAAATTAAATGCAGTTATAAACCACTTTTTATCAGGAATGCAGTTTACACTGACAAAAAACTTGTACAATTATTGCTTATTAAGCTACAACAACATTAATTACTAACGTTTTAACAATTAAAATTAAAAGCTATGAGTACAGAAAATTTAAACAACACCGAAGCAATTGAAAAATTGAAGAAAATGGTAGATTCGATTGATATCGGAATGCTATCAACATTTACCAAAGGAACGAATTATCCGCACAGCATACCAATGAGCCGACAAGAAGTAGACGATCAAGGAAATATTTGGTTCTTGTTTTCTGCCGAAAGCGATACGCACCAACATTTACAGCAAAACAAAGAAGTTTCGCTAACATTTGCCGATGTAAAATCGTACGAATTTTTAAGCATAAACGGAACAGGCGAAGTATCGCAAAATGCTGCTCGTATTGATAAATATTGGAACGACATGATTGCGGCCTGGTTTGAAAAAGGTAAGGAAGATCCGAATATTCGTATCTTGAAAATTACTCCAGCCGAAGCACATTATTGGGACAACAAAACCAACAAGCTAATTACTTTCTTTAAAGTTGCAGCAAGCGCAGTAACCGGAAGTAAAATGGATATTGGTAGAGAAGGCGATTTGAATATCTAACTATTCTATCATAAAATTTTCAACAATTATTTTGTGGAATTTTACCACTATTAGGAGATAATTTTCACTTAAAAAAACATCATTTTATAATCGAACTTGATTTTAAAATCAATTTTTGCGCGATTATTAAGGTTTGTTATAGTTATCTTAAATTTTGGTACGTAAATTGTTTTATCCTTTACGCTATGAAAACAGAATTACCGTTTATTAGGTAATAAAATAAATTCAGGTACCGTAAAAAGTACCTGATTTATTTTTTTGTATTTGTTTTATATTTTGAGAATCAATTTTATTTAGGCATTACTTGTTTGAATAATTCCTTTATCTGATTAATTTCCTGTTGATGGATCGATTTTTTACGAGTTCCGAAATACAGCGTATTGATCAATTCTTTTTCTCCTTCCCAAATCAGCTGAATTTTTCCCTCATCAATTTCTTTCTGGCAAAGCAAATCAGGAATAACCGCCAATCCGCTACCTCCAAACAAACATCGAACAATAGAATTCAGGTTCGGCACGATATAATTCGGACGAAAATCGGGCTTTTTATCAAAATTCAAACTCCAAAACTGAAACAGATGTTCCATATCGCCGGTTGTTCCATACCATTTTTGATCTTTCAGCCAAGTTTCTAAAACCATTTTATCATTTGCTTTCAGATGCTTTTTAAATTCAGAAACCTCCACATCCTTCCCTCCAACCAAAATGATTTTTTCGCTCGAAAAAGGTTCATGATCAATTAATAACGAAGTTCCTTTTTTCGGTGTAATGATCAAATCTAAAATTCCTTTTTCCAATTGATCTAACATTTCAGGATAATCTCCAAAACTGATGATCAAATTAAAATCAAGACTTGAAACAAAAGGCTCTAAAGTGGTCTGAAAAGTTTCAAAACACATACCAATGCTAATTGTCGGCGCATGTTTTTCGGTCGATTTCTGAAATGTTTTCTCCACAATTTCCAACTTTGTCAAAGGCTCATTAATCGCATTAAACAAAACTTTCGCTCGTTCGGTAGGAATCATTTTTCTGCTGGTTCTATCAAATAATTTATATCCAACGTAAGCTTCCAACGAACTTAAATGCAGGCTAACTCCGGGTTGCGAGATATACAAAGCTTCGGCAGCTCCGGTTAGCGTACCCATTTTGTAAATCGCCTTAAACGTTCTGTACCATTCTAAATTAATCATATCATTATAATTATGATACAAATGTATAATTTATATTATTTTAATAATACGAAATAGCGTTATAATTTTGCTTTGTAATTAAACGATATACAATGAAAAATATATTTATAATAAACGGCGGACAACATTTTGCGCATTCTGGCGGGGCTTTCAATAAAACATTGACCAATTGGACAGTTGATTTTTTAAGTAAGAACGATTTTGAAGTTAGAGTTACCGATATTAACGACGAATTTATAGCAGAAGATGAGGTTAAAAATTTTAAATGGGCAGATTTGATTATTTACAACACGCCTATTTGGTGGTTTCAAGTTCCAAACAGACTGAAGAAATATATTGATGAGGTTTTTACAGCTGGGCATCAAAACGGAATTTACAGCAGCGATGGTCGTTCTAGTAAAAATCCGGCGATAAACTACGGAACCGGCGGATTAATGAACGGAAAAAATTATATGGTTAACACAACGTGGAATGCGCCAGATACAGCATTTACGTTGCCTGGTGAATTTTTTAACGAAACTTCGGTTGATGACGGCGTTTTATTTGGCTTTCACAAAATGAATGCTTTTACGGGTATGAGCAAAATTCAAGGATTTCATTTTCATGATCTGGAAAAAAATGCTACTCCAGAACGCATCGCTAATTATTACACAGATTATATGAATCATTTAACATCGGTTTTCACAAAAGAATTGGTTTAATTGGAATTATTTTAATTGCAAGGTTTTTGAAATAACATTATCTTTAATAGCATTTGAACTGATTTTGTTATTAAAATTCTACAGCTATGTATTACCGAAAGAAAAAGGGAAAAGGATTTAGTTATACAGATGAAAACGGAAAAACCGTTACAGATACAGCTGTAAAGACCTATTTAAAATCGTTAGTAATTCCGCCTGCATGGAAAGAGGTGGAAATTTCTGAAAAGAAGAACAGTAAAATTTTGGTAACCGGCAGAGATGAACAAAGTAGAAAACAATACATCTACAATCCAAAATTCAGACAAAAACAAGAGCAAAAAAAGTTTGATAGAATTATTGAATTTGCCGAACAATTAGAACGTATGCGTCGCGTTACAGGTCAGCACATGCGAAAACGCAAACCAACACGCGAAAAGGTTTTGGCTACAATGGTTCGTCTATTGGAATCTGCTTTTTTTCGTCCGGGAAGCGACTTCTACACCAAGCAAAACAAGAGTTACGGTTTAACAACCATGCGCAGCAAACATTTAGAAATAAACGGCGACGAACTTATTTTTACGTACAGAGGAAAGTCTGGGAAAGATCAGGAAAAACATATTACCGATGCAAAGCTGGCAAAAATTGTAAAAGAAATCGATGAAATGCCGGGTTACGAAATTTTTAAATTCATTGATGAAAACGGTATTATTCAAGACGTGAAAAGCGAACATTTGAATCAATACATTCGGGAAGTTATGGGCGAAGAATTTTCTGCAAAAGATTTTAGAACCTGGTCGGGAACCATGATTGCTGCCATTGCTTTAGATGAATTAGATGTTGAAGAGGAAAAAGATCAGAAAACAATGGACAAAAACATTCGAAATGCAGTTATACAAGTAAGCGAAAAATTAGGAAATACGCCTGCTGTAGCCCGAAGTTCATATATTGATCCCCGCGTAATTGACAAATACATTAATGGAAAAACATTGAAATATTTTCGGAAAGAAGTTAACAAACTACTAAAAAAGAATGAAAATTTATCTGAAAGTGAAATTGGTGTTTTGTGCCTTTTAAAAGAACGATTAAAATAAAAATCAGATATTATATAGCTGCTTTTTATTCTTTAATCTCTATAATTTCAAAAAATACAGGCTGTAAAGGCGCATCTTTTTCGTTGGTTTTTAATTTGCTTATTTTCAGTAAAACATCTAATCCTTCGTAAACCTCACCAAAAACAGTATAATCTCCATCTAAACGCGGAAGTCCGCCTTTGGAAAAATATGTTTCACGCTGTTCTTTGGTAAATTTAATGCTTTTTTTCTGTTCGATATTATCTAAATCGGTTACAGAAACAGCTTTACCTACCACAAAATAAATCTGATTTAAAAAAGATGCTTTCTGCGGATTGTCATCTCTTCCAGCACCTAAAGCACCTATTTTATGAAAAGCTCTTGAATCAAATTCGGCAGCCAATCGGTGATGTTCATTTGTAGGTAAATCTTTTTCTCTTTGCGCAATATCATAATCGTGCTCACCGCCTTGAACTACAAAATTTTCAATAATTCGATTGAATAAGGCATCTTTATAAACATCATCTTTAATGGCATCCAAAATCAACTTTTTGTGTTTCGGCGTAAAATCATAAAGTATCACTTTAAAACTTCCATGTGTCGTTTTAAACTGTAATTTATTCGACTGTGCACAAAATTGCATCGACACAAAGATCAAAACAAGAAGATATAAATATGATTTCATATTTTAAAGATAAAATATTTTCTTAAATTTTTCAGGAAGTTTCTGAAATACAAATTATATAATAAAAAAGGATAAACCTAAAATTAGATTTATCCTAAAAAAGTGACCCGACTGGGGCTCGAACCCAGGACCCCAACATTAAAAGTGTTGTGCTCTACCAACTGAGCTATCGAGTCAAATGACTTATTTAATTTTAATTGATATAAATGTGACCCGACTGGGGCTCGAACCCAGGACCCCAACATTAAAAGTGTTGTGCTCTACCAACTGAGCTATCGAGTCAATAATATCAATATTTTAAAAGTGACTGTGATCAGATTCGAACTGACACGTCTTGATGACACCACCCCCTCAAGATGGCGAGTCTACCAGTTCCTCCACACAGCCTTACTATGTGACCCGACTGGGGCTCGAACCCAGGACCCCAACATTAAAAGTGTTGTGCTCTACCAACTGAGCTATCGAGTCTTAATTACTAACGTAATTGCGGGTGCAAATATAACACACTTTTTTAATTTTTTAATGATATATTTTATATAATTTTAATGTTTTTTACAAGCAATAGCTTAATCAACTAACAAACACTAATTTACCTATGAAAAAAATTATTTTGGTTGGATATATGGGAAGCGGCAAAACAACCGTTGGTAAGAAACTTAACCAAAATTTAAATATAGATTTTATAGATTTAGACGAATTTATAGAACAGAAAGAAGGCTTAAAAATGGCGAAAATTTTTAAGCGAAAGGGAGAAATCTATTTTAGAAAGCAGGAAAACATTTGGTTAAATCAGTTATTAAAAGAAAACAAATCTTTAATAATTAGTCTAGGCGGAGGTACGCCATGTTATGCTAATAATCATTTGCGTTTGCAAGATGAAAATGTGATATCGTTCTATTTAAAAGCAAGTATTGAAACATTAGTCAGTCGTTTAAAGCAAAATTCTGATAGACCTTTACTAGAAAATATTGATGATTTAAATTCTTTTGTTGGTCAACATGTGCTTGAACGCAGTTATTTTTATAATTTTTCAAAATATAAAATAGACGTAAACAATAAAGAAGTTGATGATATATGCTTAGAAATTTCATCAATAATTCAAAATAACAATTAATTTATTGTTATTTTAGTTTATATTTATAGTTATAAAATTCATTATATGAAATATATTATTACTGTTTTATTACTTCTGGGTTTCAATTTTAGCTATAGCCAAAATATAAACCCTTCACATATAATCAATCTATGTTCCGGACAAACCGTTCAAGGAACTACTCCTACTACAAATATTTATAATAATTTATATACTTCATGCAGTACGTTACCACTATCAACTGCTATTACACTTTACTATGTAGAAATAGAGTCTGGATCAACCTTTACGTTTGAGGTAAGCCCAAATACAATGGTAGATTTTGATTTCGCATCGTGGTTAAACCCAAACTTATCCAATTTAGGACCAAGTGACCGCGGTTCACAAAACACCATTTTAGGCATTACTACAGCAGATATAGGTTTATCAATGTTGGAACCAACACAACTTTGCGAAACAGCAGGTGCAGCGCCACCAGCTACAGCAGTTGTTCCGGGTATGGTTCGTTGGTATGATGTAGTTCCGGGTGACGGAATTTTAATTGCAGTAGATCATTGGGAAAGTTCTGTTGTTAGTTATGATTTATCTTTTGGTGGTGATGCAGTTTTAAATTGTAGTGTTATTGGGAAAATATACGAAGTTTGTGACGAAGATAAAAACGGTAAAGAATCGTTTGATTTAGATCAGATTAGAGACGAAATTAACAATATAAATCAAACATTTACCATCGATTTTTTTGAATATGAAGCCGATGCTAATAGTCTGTTTGCTACAAACTCACTTTCAACTCCTTTTGATGTTTCGATAACCGATAGTCCTAAAACCATATATGCCCGATTTAAACGTGCAAATGGTTTATTGGCGCGTGTTACTGAAATAACTTTTATTGTCAACGAAGTTGCCAAATTACCAGAAAACGATTTAATGCTTGAAATTTGCGATTTTGATTATACAAAAGACGAATATTTTGATTTAACCGATATAGAAGACCAAATTAACAACCTAAATACTGCTGATATTGATTATAAATTCTATGAAAATGAAGAGGATGCTATAGCAAATAATAATAGAAACATTAAAAATATTACAAATTACCTAAGTGCAACTAAAACAATTTATTTACACATTTCAATTAATGACAAATGCCCAATTATTGTACCTATAAAATTAAGAGTTTTATTAAATTTTCCACCAAAAATTATAGAATATTCTGAATTTTGCGCTACTCCAACAGCTAATAGTTTGGTTTACAATTTAACAAAATCTGAAAGCTATCTTACTGATTATGAAACACAAATTATTTATGAATTTAGTTATCATACTACAAGAAACGATGCCATAAATAAAACAAATATAATTTCACAACCAACAAATTATAGTGTACCATTTGGCACAAACGAAATTATTCATGTTAGAGTTGAAGACGATAGAGATTGTTTCATAATTTCAGAATTACATCTTAATTCTAAAGAACGAATAACCTTTACCGACAAATATAATTTTGAATGCGAGCCATATATTTTAACGCCTTTACCTTTAGGCTATAATTATTTTACCCAACCTAACGGACAAGGAAAGCGTTTAAGCGCCTATGCTTCTGAAGCTATTATTTACGGCAAACAAACCATCTATATTTATGGCAACAGTTTATTTGTAGATGAAGAATATCCAGATTTTAATAAATGCACCTACGAAACACAGTTTACCGTTTATAATAATGATTGCTTAGTACCAAGAGGAATTTCACCAAACGGAGACGGCTTAAACGACTCATGGGATTTAACACCACAGGTAGTTTCAAAACTAAGTATTTATAACAGGCTAGGATCTTTAGTTTACAGTTACGGCGAAGGCTACACAAACCAATGGCACGGGCAAGCAACCAACGGTAGTGTTTTACCATCAGGAACTTACTTTTATAGCTTTGAATCTTTAAACGGCATTAAAACCGGTTGGGTTGAAGTAATGTATGAAACAAAATAAATAACAAAAACCTCAAACAAATGTTTGAGGTTTTTTATTAGCTTAAATAAGCATATTCTTCATTTTCGTTAAAAACAACCTGAATGTGTTCTAAACTCGATGTTGATAAAGAAATCCCTTTAAAATCAGCTTTTACCGGATATTTTTTGTGGCTTCTGTCAATTAAAACGGCTGTTTTAAACTTTTTCAATGGTACTTCTAAAAAGTATTTAACGCCATAAACCAATGTAGCACCAGAATTCATTACATCATCAACCAAAACAATTGCCTTGTTTTCATAATCGGCTTTTAATAAATCAGTTTTAATTTCCTGTAACGGATTTTGTTTGTTTACTTCAACTTTTCCCAAAACAACTTTTATATCTGAAATTTTAGAAACCTCATCGCTTATTTTCTGTGCAAAAGTATAACCACTGTTTGCAATACCTGCAATTACAATCTCGGTTTCATCTACAAAAGTTTCGTAAATCTGGTATGCAATACGTTTGGTTATTTGCTGTATCTGTTGCTGTGTTAGTATAATATTTTGTGTCATTTTTTATGGAATATAATAAACAGTTCGTTGTTTTCTCTTGGTTTTATTGAATTGTAACAGGGTTCTAATGTTTTAAGTAAGAAACTATCTGAAAATAATTTCTGATATTCATCTACACTGCCACCAAATGGCGGACCTTGTTCTGTTAGCGGAAATGAGAATAAAACACCCGCCAATTTACCATTTTCTTTTAACAAATTGTGCATTTTAGCTACATACAAAGGTCTTAATTCTGTATTTAAGGCGCAAAAAAATGTTTGTTCAATTATTAAATCATATTGATTATCATGTTTAAAAAAATCGCCAACTATTAATTGATCTTCAGGAAAATTGGGATTATTTCTTTTAAAATTTGCAATAGGTTCTTCAGAAATATCTAAACCATAAACATTTTTAAATCCGTTGGTGTACAGATAATTTAACTCGTGACCATTACCAACACCGGGAATTAAAATTTTTAAATCTTTATTAGTTAATTGATCAATATATTCTTTAATAGGCGTTGTGATTACGCCAGCATCCCACGGAATGTTATTCTGGCTGTAACGCTCTGTCCAATATTCTTTATTTAGTTTCATTGTTTAATTCTTCAAAATAGGTTTCATCATCTAAATATCCGTCTATCTCTCTTCGGTCTTTTTTGGTTGGTCTTCCATCGCCTTTTAATCTGTAATGCTCTTTCGCTAGTTTTAAAAGTTCCAAATGTTCAAAAGCTTCTGCCGGCGTATCATCTTTTCGGTACATATCAACCAACTTGGCTCCTACTCTGTTCTGCGGAATATCCAAAACCGAATACTGATAATTTATTTGATCTTTCCGAACCTGAATTTTATCACCCGCAAACACATCTCTTGACGCTTTTGCCTGCTGATTGTTCACAGAAACATGTCCTTTTTTAACAGCTTCGGTTGCAATACTTCGCGTTTTAAAAATTCTGATACACCACAAATATTTATCTACACGCATGTTTATATTATAATTTTGGGTTAATTTTTAAACAAAAATAAATGAAAATTGTATCTTGCACCATTAATTTAAGTTAAATGAAAAGATTTTTTATATCGGCTGTAATTTGCACGGGTTCACTATTACTTTGGAACTGTAAACCAGATGATAATGCTAAAGAAATAGTTGATCGTGACAAACAGGAAGTTTTTAATGAAAATATTAAGGAAATTGAAACATTTTTAAAAACTAACAGCGTTGAGGTTTTAGAAGATGGTGTAAATTTTGAAACTGTTGCGTCTGAAGCTGATAATTCTATTTGGAAACAAAACGAATATCCTTTACAGTCAATCACCGTAAAAAATCTGCCATATTTTACTGGGGTACAAGGTTTACAAAAACAGAATGATCCTGTAGAATATAAAATCTACTATATAATTTTGAACGAAGGCGGTGGCGAAACACCAATGATTCACGATAATGCTTTTACGTCGTACACAGGTTACAATTTAGATAAAAGTGTTTTCGATAAATACCAGTTCGGATATTGGAGTGCCTATCCAGCTTACTCAACCTACACAGAAACGATCGCAGGTTACCGACAAATTCTTGAAAAAATTAAAACTGCTACCAGCATTACAGATAATGGTGACGGTACTTATACTTACGAAAATCCAGGTCGTGTTTTGGTATTTATTCCATCGGGATTAGGATATTTCAGTTCTCCATCAGGATCTATTAGTGCTTATTCCCCAATAATTTTCCATATAACATTGATCGCCAAAAAAGATGCGGATCACGACAACGATGGTATTTTAGATAAATACGAAGATGTAAACGGAAACGGTGATTTGTGGGATGATGATACAGACGGCGACGGTAAACCAAACTTTATAGATTTAGATGATGATGGTGACGGTTATACAACCCGCGAAGAAATTACATACACCACAACAGAAAATGGAGAAACAGTTAAAAAACTATATGATTTTGACAAAATACCAACCTGCGAAGGTGGTTCGGTAAAAAAACATCTCGATAAAAGTTGTCATTAATAAATTAAAAACCTGTTTAAAGCAGGTTTTTTTTATCTTAAAACAGATATGAATTCATCAAACATAGAAAATTTAATTCAAAAAGATTTAGAAACACTTCTATACCATAAAAGTCTAAAAGGTGAAATTTCGGTTAACATTGCGGTAGAAATTGCAGCCTATGTTGCAGCTAACTTTTTAAGGATTATATTTGCAAAAAATAAAGAGATAAAACCCGAAGAACTAAAAGGTGTTTTTGGTATAATCAGTAACATTTATAACGATATTTTTAAAGATCAGCTAGAAAAAGATGATTACGAAAAAATCAGCTCTATGGCGTTAGCGTTTTTAAAAGATACCGATTTTGACAATAACTGTAAGGTTTTCTTTAAAAGTATAATTCAATAAGATTCACAGTACTGTTTAATGATTAATTTCGATTTTAACGAAGATTATATTCTGGAAAATGATTTTGTAATGCTTGAACCGTTATCGGCAAAGCATTATGAAGAACTTTTGGAATATACGCTGAATGAGCCAGAAATATGGGAATATTCTATGGTTAAATGTGATACGCCCGAAAACTTAAACAAGTACATAGGAATTGCCATTCAGAAAAGAATCGATCAAAAAGAATATACGTTTGCAGTTTTTGATAAAAAGAAACAAAAATTCGTGGGAGCTACACGTTACTGCGATATTTTTTTGGACAGTAACAGACTGCAAATGGGTTACACTTGGTACGGAAAAGAGCATCAGGGAACCGGCGTGAACAAGCACTGTAAATGGCTGCTTTTAGAATTTGCTTTTGAAAAAATGCAGATGGTTCGCGTGGAATTTAGAGCATATACCGAAAATTTGCGCAGTATAAATGCACTACTTAGTATTGGTTGTTCCGTTGACGGCGTTTTACGCAGTAATGCCATTTGCCCAAAAACCGGTGTTCGCCGTGACACAATGGTTTTAAGTATTTTAAACAATGAATGGAACGAAACAGTAAAACAGATGCTTTCTGGTAAAATTAATCCTACAAATACAATCTAACTATATTTTAAAGCTGTTGATGTATTTATTGTTTACAAGGTAATTTTCAAGATCCAACACTTTTTTAGTGTATACTTTACACTCGTAATGAAGAATTATTATGTTATTATGTTCTTCCATCTGGCGTAATTCAATCCTTTTGCAAAAATTATTTATATCTGTTTCTAATTCATTTCTGCTTTCATAATCTTTCTTATCAATCTGTAATTCAATATTTTTCAAAGAAATCATGGTAAGTAGTTTTTTATTGATGTATCCGCCTAAATGAATAATTACAAAGCTGGCTCCTAAAAAGGTAAAAGCAATATAAAATTGTCCGAAACCAATACTCATTCCAATAGCAGCGGCAATCCAAATAATACTTGCTGTAGTTAATCCGTTTATTGTAAAACCGTCTTTAAAGATGACTCCCGCACCCAAAAAACCAATTCCACTTACCACATACGAAGCAATACGTGTAGCATCTTCAGATTCGCCCATGCCCAATTTGTATGAAAGCAGAGTAAAAAGTGTGCTTCCCAAACAAATTAATGTAATGGTTCTAAAACCAGCAGCTTTATCTTTAAGCTCACGTTCGGCACCTAGTATCATACCAATAATTAGAGATGTTACTGCTTTAAGTAAATCAAGTGCTTCCCAGTGATCTGATGCTATATTAAAATCCATCTGTATAAAAATTAAAAAGGTTAACGATATTGCGTTAACCTTTATTTGTATTAAAAATATTAAATTTTATTTACTTAATCATTAATTTATGAGAATATTCTCCTTGATTTGATTTAAATTTTAAAATGTACATTCCTGTTTTGTAACCTGCAACATTTATAGTTGTTCGGTTTTGCAACAATGTAGGAGCTAAAACTTTTCTACCAGCTAAATCGTACATTTCAACAGCTGTAGCAGCATCTAATTCAGATTCAATAGTAACTTCATTTCCAGTAGTTGGATTTGGATACACTTTTAATTTAGACTGCATTTCGTAATTTTTAGTTGATGCGGGTGCATCGCCAATTCCTACAGCATACCAAGCATTAACAACTTGCTCCCATTCGTTAGAATTCGCTCCGTATAAAGTAATTGCTGCTGCAATAGTAGCATTATAAGCATCTAAATAAGTAGCAGTTGGTGTTAATCCTGTTGTTAAGGCTTTATAAGCTATTTTTTCTGCTTTTTGAATGGTTATTGGATTAACATAATAGTTGTTATTTAAATCATTTATTCCCATTCCACCCACGCTTAACAAATAAAACCAATGATTACCAACACCACTGTTAATATGTACACCACCATTATCAAAAGAAGAAGAAGTATTTGCCCAATAGTTTCCCTCATAAGTATCTGACTGATTTGGCGCCAAAAAAGCCGGTGTAGTATTAGGATCGCTCATACTTCTAAAATAATTGTAATTGATATTACTTTTAAAAATACCTTCTCCAATTGTCCAATTTGGGTTATCATTTACATAAAACTCAATGGCTGTTCCAAAAATATCGGCAAAAGATTCATTTAAAGCTCCAGACTCTCCTTGATAATCTAAACCGCCATTGCCATTTCTACTAACAACCATGTGAGTGAATTCGTGACCTGCAACATCAAGAGCTACTACCGGATGCATCATGGAACTACCTCTGCCGTAAAACATTCCATTATAAACGTCATTTCCAAACACAGCATCAAATGCCGCTGCATTATCATGAGTTCCTAAAAAAGAACCTGCATTATAATAATTATTTATATCGTGGTTATTATCATCAAAACTTGCTCTGTTGTGTATATTTTTATAGTAATCGTAGGTTTGTATCATTCCCCAATGAACTTCAACTGCTGGTCTAATGTTTGTTGATGTATAATTAGGTGATGAATTTGTATATTCTGAAAAACCTGAAAAAGTTCCGTTAGAATTTAAATTTCCGTTTAATTGAGAACCATTTAAAGTTCTAATTTTTCTAGCATTATCCATTAACCTGTAATTACCATTATAAGAATCTACAGTAATACTTTTTGTTCCTCTAAAGTAAGTAGCACTTGAACTAGGCGTATCAGCATGCATAACTTTATTAATTTGCGATAATATTTCGCCTGTTTGCGCGTCTATTACAAAATCAATACTCTTCGCCGGATTAAAACTTGTAAGATTAATTTTGTTTACCAGCTTAAGAGTTACATTTTTCTCTGTTTGATGTTTTAATATATAAGTTTCAACTGTACTTACTTTTACATCGTCTTTTCTCCCAAAATCATCGTAAGCAATACTTTTAAGTTTTTCTTCGCTGATTGAACCGGAAGTTGATAATTCCTTTACATTAACTACCTGCCCATTAACAAATTGCAGTTTACCTTCTTTTACATGTAGAAAAATTATATCTCCGTTTATCTTAACATCTTTATAAAAATGCTGGTAGCTGTAATTGGTAAATCCGGTTTGCGAATCGTGCTTTTCATTAACCAATTCAAATCTGTGCGATTTATCTAAATCAAAATAACTATTTAAGCTTTTGGAAAATTCAGTCAAAGAAAGGTTTACATCTGACATATCAACCATAAAAGTTCCCAATCTATTTTGATATTGTGGTTTTGGTAAATCAGTATTTACTTTATAACTTTTATTGATTATTATATTAGAAGCGGAAACACCACTGCCTGCTAATAAAATAGCCGCTAAAATTAAACGTGTAGATATTTTTTTTACTTGAAAGAAGTTTTTATTCATTAGTTAGGTTTTTATGTTGTTTTAAAACGGATCTAAAATTACGAATTATTTTATACTTAAAGCAAAAAAAGCAGAGTTACAAGAATAACTCTGCTTTAAATTATAAAAAACTTATATTTTATTAATAACGTGCTGCTTCTTTTTGAGCATCTTGAATCATGTCTTCATTAGCTACAATTCCAAATTCAACACGACGGTTTTTTGCTTGTCCATCTTTTGTATCGTTAGATGCAATTGGATCTGCTTCACCCATACCTTGTGATGTAATTCTTTTAGCCCCAATTCCTTTAGATCCTAAATAAGCTTTTACAGCATTCGCGCGGCTACGAGATAATTTCATATTATATTCATCTTTACCTACACTATCAGTATAACCGTAAATCATGATATGTGTTTTAGGATTTTGTTTAAAAACCTTAACAATTTTATCTAAATTAGAAGTTGCTGTTGAAGTTAATTCTGCAGAATCAAAGTTAAAGTTTACTGTATTCTCGTTTAATATTACTTTAATACCTTCTCCAACTCTTTCAACTTGAGCTCCTGGTAAAGCGGTTTCAATTTCTTGAGCTTGCTTATCCATGTTTTTACCAATGATTGCACCTGCAGTACCACCAATAACTCCACCTAAAACAGCACCTAAAGCACTATTATTTTTGCTACCAACGTTGTTACCTAAAACACCACCTAAAACGGCACCTGCAGTAGCACCTACTACAGCAGCTTTCTGCGTATTATTTGCATTTTTAACCGTATTACAACTTGTTAAAAAAGAGCCTGCTAAAAGTGCAGTACTTAATACATATACATTTAATTTCTTCATAACTTAATTATTTTCTATTTGTTGTTTTTTACGAATGAATATACAATAGTAGCTTCTGTAGAATTATCAATCAATTCAAAAGTATTGTCTGTGATATTAGATGCTGTTAAATTGTAACCTGTTGTTACGTGTTTAGCTTTATCATCACCAATAAACTTTAAGTTGAAAGATGTATCTTGCTTAATGTTCCATATAATTTTAGAATTATATTGCGGACAATTAGCACTATTGTTGTTTAAAGTAACTGTACCTGTGTTATTATTCGATACAAATTTCCATTGGCTTCCTTCAAAACATTTTGCATCGGCAACATTGAAAGATGTTACTTTATATCCTGACGGATATTTTACATTTGTTAATGTCCACTCCCCTTTTAATTTAATTTGAGTCGGAACGTCATTTTTAGTGTTCGTAGATGTTTTGCATGAAAACATTGCTAACGATAAAATTCCTATTGCTAAGACCTTTTTCATAATTATAATATTTTATATTTCAAAATTAACAAAATTTGTGCCTCAATTTAATTTTGCCTGTTTTTTTTTATGTCTTTTTGTCATATTTATCAGTTTGGTATCTATTTTGACTATTTTAAACCAAATTAAATTTAAAAAAAATAAGTACAAAAATATGACTTCAGGTAAAATAAACGTAACGGTAGAAAACATTTTTCCGTTAATTAAAAAATTTTTATACAGCGATCACGAAATCTTTTTACGTGAATTAATAAGTAATGCAACCGATGCTACTTTAAAGCTGAAACATTTAACATCAATTGGTGAGGCTGCTGTGGAATACGGCAATCCTAAAATTGAAGTGAAGATTGATAAAGAAAACAAAACGCTTCATATTATTGATCAAGGATTGGGAATGACAGGTGAAGAGGTTGAAAAATACATTAACCAAGTAGCTTTTTCGGGTGCCGAAGAATTTTTAGACAAGTACAAAGATTCTGCTAAAGATTCAGGAATTATAGGTCATTTTGGTTTAGGATTTTACTCTGCTTTCATGGTTGCAAGTAAGGTTGAAATCATTACAAAATCTTACAAAGATGAGCCTGCTGTGCATTGGACGTGTGATGGATCTCCGGAATTTACTTTAGAACCATCAAACAAAACCGATCGCGGAACCGAAATCATCCTTCATATCGCCGATGATTCTACCGAATTTTTAGAAGATCATAAAATTCAGGAATTACTTAATAAGTACAATAAATTCATGCCTGTTCCTATTAAATTCGGAACTAAAACTGAAAAAGAAGGCGAAAATGAAGTTGTTGTTGATTCAATCATCAACAATCCAAACCCGGCGTGGACAAAGAAACCAAGTGATTTATCAGACGAAGATTACAAAAACTTTTACCGTGAATTGTATCCAATGCAGTTCGATGATCCTTTGTTTCACATCCATTTAAATGTAGATCATCCATTCAATTTAACCGGAATTCTTTATTTCCCAAAATTATCGGGCGATTTAAGCATTCAAAAAGATAAAATCCAATTATATCAAAATCAGGTTTTTGTAACCGATAATGTAGAAGGAATCGTTCCTGAATTTTTAACGATGTTGAAAGGTGTTATTGATTCGCCGGATATTCCGTTAAACGTGTCGCGTTCTTATTTACAGGCAGATGGAAATGTTAAAAAAATATCGAACTACATTACTAGAAAAGTTGCCGACAAACTAAAATCGTTATTTAACGAAGACCGTGCTGCTTTTGAACAAAAATGGAACGATATTAAAATTGTTTTGGAATACGGTATGTTGAGTGAAGATAAATTCTACGAAAAATCGAAAGATTTTGTTTTGTACCCAACTGTTGACAATGCTTTTTATACTTGGGAAGAGTTAAAAGAAAAAGCGAAGATCAACCAAACAAATAAAGATGATAAAACGGTTCTTTTATACGCATCGAACAAAGATGCGCAACACAGCTACATTGCCAATGCAAAAGCAAAAGGGTATGAAGTTTTGTTATTAGATTCACCAATTGTTTCGCACTTGATTCAAAAATTGGAAATGGATAACCAAGACGTTACTTTTTCTCGAGTTGATGCTGATTCTATCGATAATTTAATTAAGAAAGATGAGGAAGTTATATCGAAATTAAGCGAAACCGAAACAACCCAATTAAAAGAATTTATTGAAACTGCTATTGCAAATAAAAGCTACAACATTCAAACCGAAGCTTTAGACAGCAGTGCAGAACCTTTTATGATTACGCAACCAGAATTTATGCGCCGTATGAAAGAAATGCAGGCAATGGGCGGTAATTCAATGTTTGGCAGTTTCCCAGATTCGTACAACTTAATTGTAAATACAAATTCTGAAATTGCTTCGAAAATTTTAAACGAAAGTAACGAAGAAACAAAAAACAATTTGGTTAAGCAAGCATTAGATTTGGCAAAACTGGCACAAGGTTTACTTAAAGGAGAAGAATTAACTGCTTTTGTAAAACGAAATTTCGAAAGTATTAAATAACAAAAAAGGAGCTTAAAAGCTCCTTTTTTTATGAAATAAAATATAATTAATCGTTTTTATAACGTTTTCTGTCCGTTTCGCTTAAATGAATTTTACGAATACGGATCGATTTTGGTGTTACCTCAACATATTCATCTTTTTGAATATATTCTAAAGCTTCTTCAAGTGAGAAAATGATTGGCGGGATGATTCTTGCTTTTTCATCATTTCCAGAAGAACGAACGTTAGATTGTTTTTTCTCTTTCGTTACGTTTACAGACATATCATCTGCACGAGAATTTTCTCCAATAACCTGACCTTCATAAATTTCAGAGTTTGGTTCAATGAAGAATTTACCACGATCTTGTAATTTATCAAGAGAATAAGGAATTGCTTTTCCTTTTTCCATAGAAATTAACGAACCTTTGTTACGTCCGGCAATTTCACCTTTGAAAGGCTCATATCCAATAAAACGGTGTGCCATAATAGCCTCACCAGCAGTCGCTGTTAAAAGTTGATTTCTTAATCCGATAATTCCACGTGATGGAATGTTGAATTTAATAATCATACGTTCGCCTTTAGTTTCCATAGAAAGCATTTCACCTTTACGCATGGTAACAAACTCTACCGCTCTACCTGAAAGATTTTCTGGCAAATCAATAGTTAATTCCTCGATTGGTTCACATTTTTTACCGTCGATTTCTTTGATGATAACTTGTGGTTGACCAATTTGAAGTTCGTATCCTTCTCTTCTCATTGTTTCAATAAGAACAGACAAGTGCAATACTCCACGACCAAAAACCATGAATTTATCAGCAGAATCAGTTTCACCTAACCTCATAGCCAAGTTTTTCTCTAATTCTTTTGTTAAACGCTCACGAATGTGACGAGAAGTTACGAATTTTCCTTCTTTACCAAAGAAAGGCGAATCGTTAATTGTAAACAACATACTCATTGTTGGTTCATCAATCGCGATAGACGCTAAACCTTCTGGGTTTTCGTGGTCTGAAATGGTATCTCCAATTTCAAAACCTTCAACTCCAACAACAGCACAAATATCTCCAGCAATTACTTCAGTAACTTTTTTACGTCCAAGACCTTCAAAAGTATGTAATTCTTTAATTCTAGATTTTGTTACACTTCCGTCTCTTTTTACCAAAGAAATTGGCATTCCTTCTCTCAAAACACCTCTTTCCAAACGACCGATAGCGATACGACCTGTAAATGCTGAAAAGTCTAAAGATGTAATCAACATTTGAGGATTACCTTCTGAAACTTTTGGAGCTGGTACATGCTCTATAACCATGTCTAATAATGGCTCGATGTTATCAGTTTGGTTTCTCCAATCGTCAGACATCCAGTTGTTTTTTGCAGAACCGTAAACCGCTGGGAAATCTAATTGATCTTCAGTTGCTCCAAGTTCAAACATCAAGTCGAAAACTTTTTCGTGCACTTCTTCCGGAGTACAGTTTTCTTTATCTACTTTATTGATTACAACGCAAGGCTTCAATCCTAAATCGATCGCTTTTTGCAAAACGAAACGAGTTTGTGGCATTGGTCCTTCGAAAGCATCTACCAAAAGGCAAACACCATCGGCCATATTCAATACGCGTTCTACTTCACCACCGAAATCCGCGTGACCAGGAGTATCGATAATGTTAATTTTTGTTCCTTTGTACTGAACCGAAACGTTTTTAGAAGTAATGGTAATACCTCTTTCACGTTCTAAATCGTTATTGTCAAGGATAAGGTCTCCTGTATTTTCGTTATCACGAAAAAGTTGACAGTGGTACATAATTTTATCAACCAATGTAGTTTTACCGTGGTCAACGTGTGCAATAATTGCGATATTTCTTATTTGGGTCATAAAACTAAAGTTTCTCTTATTTTGCAGATGCCATTTAACAACAAAAAGCCCTCGGTTAAGGAGAGCTTAAGTGTTATATATCTCAAAAACATTAACTAATTAAAGTGCGTTAACGTGTTTTGTTAATTTAGATTTTAAGTTAGCTGCTTTGTTAGCGTGAATAATATTCTTTTTAGCTAATTTATCGATCATAGAAGTAACAACAACTAATTTTTCAGCAGCTTCTGCTTTCTCTCCAACTAAACGTAAAGCTTTAATCGCGTTACGAGTTGTTTTGTGCTGATACTTGTTTAATACTCTCTTTTTTTCGTTGCTTCTAATTCTTTTTAAAGCTGACTTGTGATTTGCCATTTTTTAATCTTTTTAATTGTAATTAATTATTTTTAAAACTTTTAGTTAAAAAAGAAAAACCTCCCACAATTGTTACCAATCACTTTGGTTTTAACTAATAAAATAATAATCGAGACACTGACTAGTATTTTACAAAACTTATTTACAACTAACTGTAGCCCGTGGGGGAATCGAACCCCCCTTACCAGGATGAAAACCTGGCGTCCTAACCGATAGACGAACGGGCCATCGTTTTTTAGGTTTAATGAAAACCTTTGTAGCCCGTGGGGGAATCGAACCCCCCTTACCAGGATGAAAACCTGGCGTCCTAACCGATAGACGAACGGGCCATCTTTTTTTTAGGTTCGATGATAACCTTTGTAGCCCGTGGGGGAATCGAACCCCCCTTACCAGGATGAAAACCTGGCGTCCTAACCGATAGACGAACGGGCCATCGTTTTTTAGGTTCGATGATAACCTTTGTAGCCCGTGGGGGAATCGAACCCCCCTTACCAGGATGAAAACCTGGCGTCCTAACCGATAGACGAACGGGCCATTATTTTGTATTTGCGGTTGCAAAAGTATTAATATTTTTAAAACCTACAAATTATTTTGTTACTTTTTTCTAGCTGATTCTATCAACGATTATGCTTTTTGTTAGCGAGTGCAAATATCAACATAAATTTTGAATTCACAAACGTTTTTAGGCTTTGATATGTACTTTTTTTGTTTTACAATTAAAAATCAATAGATTAAAATAAAAAAAAGAGAATCAGTAGCTGATTCTCTTTGTATGTTGTGTACTTTTTATCTTAATCTAAACGTTCAATTTTTGCTCCTAAAGCCAATAAACGCTCGTCGATATTTTCGTAACCGCGATCTATTTGATCTATGTTTTGAATAACACTTGTTCCTTTTGCAGATAATGCGGCAATTAATAATGAAATTCCGGCACGAATATCTGGCGATGACATTTTGGTTGCCTTTAACTGCGATTTAAAATCATGACCAATGATTACGGCACGGTGCGGATCGCACAGAATAATTTTTGCGCCCATATCAATTAATTTATCAACAAAGAACAAACGCGATTCGAACATTTTTTGATGTATCAACACTTCTCCCCTTGCCTGCGTTGCTACTACAAGAAAAATACTCAACAAATCGGGTGTTAAACCTGGCCAAGGCGCATCGGCTATCGTTAAAATAGATCCGTCTATATCGCCTTTAATTTCGTATCCGTTGGTATGTGCAGGAATAAAGATATCGTCTTCATTCACTTTTTCAATAGTGATTCCTAATTTTCTGAAAGCGGTTGGTATTACACCTAAATTTTCCCAGCTTACGTTTTTTATAGTCACCTCGCTACGTGTCATTGCTGCCAAACCTATCCACGATCCAATTTCGATCATATCAGGTAAAATCTGGTGTGTACATCCGCCTAATTTTTCAACTCCTTCAATAGAAATCAAATTAGAACCTACACCTGTAATTTTAGCGCCCATAGAATTTAACATTCTGCAAAGTTGCTGTAAGTAAGGTTCGCAAGCTGCGTTGTAAATTGTGGTAGTTCCTTTCGCCAAAACAGCTGCCATTAATATGTTTGCTGTTCCGGTTACCGAAGCTTCGTCTAACAACATGTAAGCGCCGGTTAAACCATTTGGAGCTTCTACACCGTAAAAATATTCTTCACGGTTGTATCTGAATTTAGCACCTAAATTTATGAATCCTTCAAAATGGGTATCTAATCTGCGACGACCAATTTTATCGCCACCCGGTTTTGGAATAAATCCTTTACCAAAGCGTGCTAATAAAGGGCCTACAATCATAATAGAACCGCGAAGCGATTTTCCTTCCTCACGGAATTTATCAGATTCTAAATATCCTAAATCAACCTTATCTGCCTGAAAAGTATAAGTATTTCGGTTTAATTTTTCAACAGCAACCCCTAAATTCTGCAACAAAACAATAAGTTTGTTAACATCTATAATATCGGGAATATTAGAAATTGTAATTTTTTCATCGGTTAATAAAACTGCGCATAAAATCTGTAGTGCTTCATTTTTAGCTCCTTGTGGTTGTACAACACCGTTTAAAGTATGTCCGCCTTCAATTTTAAAAGTTCCCATTAATTTGTATTTCTATTTGTATTTTTAGATGAATTGTTACTATTGGTGTTGTTATTATTTGGATTCGCTTTTTTTACAAACCTGTTATTGGCATTCGGCGTATTTGCCTGCTTATTGTTTGGATTGTTTCGCTGCTGATTTGGATTATTATTTCCTGAATTGCTTCGGTTTTGAAACGAATTATTTCTATTATTTGTGTTCGTTGCTGATGCGTTTCGATTTTGAAACTGATTGCTGCGAACATTCGGTTTCATTAAATTAACCGTATTGTTGTTATCGTCCAAACTTGCTGTTAGATCGATCTTTCCATTCGATAAATCTTTTAAATGCTGAAAAATAACGGCATCGTCAATAGATTCATTATTCCAATTCACATAACTTTTTTTCATGTGGTTGGCTATCACCATGATCAGCGCTTCTTTGCGTTCACCTTCTTCCCAACTAATTGCTTCGTTGATCATATCAACAATATTAGATCCGTAAAAACGATATCTGTGATTGTTTCGTGGATATTCAATTAAAATTGGTTCGTTAAAATTGGTGGTTGCTCTTGGTTTTTCGTAAGGCGAATCAACATCTAACTGAAAACGAGACATTTTAAAAAGCTGATCCCACAGTTTATGCTGAAAATCTAAAACATCGCGCAAATGCGGATTTATAGTTCCCATGATATCAATTACTGCACGAGCCGCTTTGTTGCGTTCGACACTGTCTTCAATTAAAATAACCTGATCGATCAGTTTTTGTAAATGACGACCATATTCTGGCAATACCAAATCTTTACGATCGGTATTGTATTCTAAATGATTTATTGCTTCGGTTGGCTTAAATTTCATAAAAAATTATAAGGAAATAATTCCTTCTATAGTTGAAACTTCTTTGTATTTGTCAATAATAGCATCGGCACTTGGCATAACCACGTTTATTGACACACTTGAGTAGTTTCCGTTTTTAGATTTGTTTGTTGTAATCACTGCTCCCATATCATTAAAAGCTTTTTCTATCAAAGCAATTTTCTCTTCGCTGGCAGGAACAATAAATTTATATAGGTATTCTGCAGGCCACTTTTCGGTTGTATTATCTAACTCGGTTTTAAGGCGTACGTAGAATTCTTCGGTTTTCTTGTCCATAAAATAAAATTATCTACAAATATACATTAGATTAAGGTAAATATACTAATATCCGTTTTAATTGAACATACAATTTAATTTTTCTGTGTAAATTTGCCCTTTGATTTTTTAAGGTGGATACTAAAACTATTTTACTTATTGGCGGTCCCGGTTCAGGGAAAACATCAATTATTAACGCACTTACAGAAAAAGGATACGTTTGTTATCCCGAAATTTCACGTCAGGTTACTTTAGAAGCCCAAAAAACAGGCATTGACCAATTGTTTTTAAAAGAACCGCTTTTGTTTAGCGAATTACTTTTAAAAGGACGTATAGATCAGTTTAACAACGCAGTAAAAGAAGATACAACTTGTGTTTTTATAGACCGTGGTATTCCCGATGTATTAGCGTACATGCATTACATTGGCGACGCCTATCCTGCATTTTTTGATGACGCCTGCAAAAACCACCGTTACACCAAAATTTTTATATTGCCGCCTTGGGAAGATATTTATGTGAGCGATAACGAACGATACGAGAATTTTGAACAGGCAAAACTGATCCATAACCATTTGGTAGAAACTTACGAAAGCTACGGTTACCAGCTAACCGAAGTACCAAAAGCTAATTTGGATACAAGAATTACTTTTATATTGAATAATTTATAATTTTTCTTTATTTTTAAAGAAAAAACACCGCATTTTGTTTGAAGCTGTACATATTTTAAAAAAACATTGGGGTTATGATTCTTTTAGAATTCCGCAGGAAGAAATAATAGAATCGGTTTTTCAGGGAAACGATACCCTTGCTTTGCTGCCAACCGGCGGCGGAAAAAGTATTTGCTTTCAGATACCGGCTTTAATGACCGATGGAATTTGTCTGGTAATTTCGCCTTTAATTGCTTTAATTGAAGATCAGATCAATCAGTTAAAAAGTCGAAACATTAAGGCTTTATCCATATCGGGAAATTTATCAACAGAAGATATTTCGAATTTGTTGGATAATTCGCAATACGGAAACTACAAATTTCTATACATTGCACCCGAACGTTTAAAAAACGAATGGATTTTAAGCAGAATCATTCAGTTACCTATAAATTTAGTTGCTATTGACGAAGCGCACTGCATATCGCAATGGGGACATGATTTTCGTCCGGCTTATTTAGAAATCGGCAAGTTAAAAGAGTGGCTTCCAACCGTTCCGTTTATCGCACTTACAGCATCGGCAAACAATCGTGTTCAAGAAGATATCATAAACATTCTTCAACTTAAAAATCCAAAAGTTTTTAAAAAGACTTTTTTAAGAAACGAATTGTATTACGGTGTTTATCAGCAAGAAAATTCAGAGGAATTGTTGTTTCAAATCCTTAAAAAAAATCCTTCACCGGCAATTATCTATGTAAAAAGCAGAAAAGCTACTATTGAAGTTGCTCAGAATTTAAAATCGTACGGAATTTCTGCCGATTTTTTTCACGGTGGTTTAGATTTTAAATCGAAAAAACAAAAACTAAACGATTGGCTAAACGAAACCGTTCTGGTTATGGTAGCCACCAATGCTTTTGGAATGGGAATTGACAAACCAAATGTTCGCAATGTAATTCATTTACACATTCCCGATAACTTGGAAAGTTATTATCAGGAAGCAGGTCGTGCAGGTCGCGATGGCGAAAAGGCGTTTGCAACCTTATTGTTGAGTTCGAACAGTATCAATCAGGCAAAAGGTTTTCACGAGCTGAACAATTTGGAAATCGACTTTGTAAAAATGGTGTACAAACGTTTCGTAAATCATTTTCAAATTGCTTATGGCGAAGGTTTTAACGAAACTATTCGTTTTAACTTTAAAGATTTTTGTCAGAAATACAATTTACCGGTAAGCAAAACTTTTCATGCGTTTGAATTTTTAGATCGACAGTCGGTTTTAAGTTTTGAACAAGCCTTTAAGTACAAAAACTACATTCATTTCTTAATAAATTCAAACGATGCCATTGCCTATTTCAGCAATCATTCGTTAGAAGAAATTTTGTTTTTAAGCATCTTGCATCATTACCGCGGCATTCAAGACGGCGAAACGGCAATTGATATCGATGTTTTATCGAAACATACAAAAATGCCCAATCAAAAAATTATCGAAACCATAGAATCGTGGGTTTTAAAGGGATTTTGCACTTTTGTACAGGCTCCAAACGATACCAACGTTATTTTAACCGAAATACGAGAAGACGATATTACCATTAACCGCGTTGCAAAAAACCTTACGCAGTTTAATGCTATAAAAGATCAGCAATTTAAGGCGATGCTGCAATATGTTACGAATACAAACGTTTGTAAAAATAAAATTCTTTTAAATTATTTCGACGAAGATTACAACGAAGACTGCGGTAAATGCTCTACTTGTATTCAAAATAAAAAATCAAAAAACAGCAGCATTTTAATCGACGAAATTAAAACGGAACTCAAAAAATATCCAAAAGATCATATTTTTGAATTGACCGATTTAAAGTCGATGTTCATCCACAAATCAAATTATTTAGCACAAGCATTAAAAGAATTGACCGAAGAAGGCGAATATCTTTACAAAAATGCCACATACATAAAATTATAATGGAAAAATTACGAATTGTTTTTATGGGAACACCCGATTTTGCGGTGGGAATTTTAGATACTATTTTAAAAAACAACTATGAAATTGCTGCGGTTATAACAGCTCCGGATAAACCGGCTGGTCGCGGGCAAAAATTAAACCAGTCTGCCGTTAAAGTTTATGCAGAAGAAAACAATTTGAAAGTTTTACAGCCGACCAATTTAAAATCAGAAGATTTTCTGGCAGAATTAGCCGCATTAAACGCCAACTTGCAAATTGTTGTAGCATTTAGAATGTTGCCAAAAGCAGTATGGCAAATGCCAAAATTAGGTACGTTTAACCTACATGCGTCTTTATTACCCGATTATCGCGGTGCGGCACCAATAAATTGGGCAATTATTAATGGAGAAGAAAAAACAGGCGTATCTACCTTTTTTATTGATGAAAAAATTGATACCGGTGCTGTTATTTTAAAGAGTGAAACCAATATATCGGTAGAAGAAACTGCAGGCGAATTACATGATAGACTGATGCTTTTAGGAGCCGAAACGGTTGTTGAAACATTAAAGTTAATTGAAAGTAATCAGGTTAAAACCACCATTCAACCTGCCGAAGAAACAAAAACGGCTTATAAATTAAACCGCGAAAACTGTAAAATCGATTTCAACAAATCAAGCAAAGAAGTGTACAATTTAATTCGTGGGTTAAATCCGTATCCGTCGGCTTACACTATTTTAACCGATAATGGTAACGAATACAATATTAAAATTCACGATGTTACTTATACTATAGAAAAACACAATTTTAAACCAGGCAAATTTATCGCTGCAAAAAAGACCATTCGCATTGCAACGAACGATGGTTTTATCGAAATTTTGTCGTTACAGTTCCCCGGAAAAAAGAAAATGAAGACCGCAGAATTGCTTAACGGAATGCAATTTTCTGACAATGCAAGCTGTAATTAACCATTTTAGTAGCGTTTTTTTGTTATTTTTCGCACTTTTTTATAAAAAAAAGTTGTGTAAATCAATTTAACTTTTAAATTTGTATATGTTAAGATTAACTCAAATAAAAAAATTATTATGAACAAAACACAATTAATCGACGCAATTGCGGAAGATGCAGGAATCACTAAAGCTGCTGCTAAATCAGCATTAGAATCATTTTTAAAGAATGTAGGTCAAACATTAACTAACGGTGAAAAAATCTCTTTAGTAGGTTTTGGTTCATGGTCAGTTTCTGAAAGAGCTGAAAGAGAAGGAAGAAATCCACAAACTGGAAAATCTATTAAAATTGCTGCTAAAAAAGTAGTTAAATTTAAAGCGGGTGCTGATTTAGATGGTGCTGTTAATACACCAGTTAAAGCTGCAGCTAAAAAGAAAAAATAATTTTCTTTTACAAATAATGAAAAACCACCTGCAAAGCGTGGTTTTTTTTATTTTTTTATTTATTTTTAAATAAAAATTTTTATGAAACAGCTAACACCCACTAAAGGAAAGCTATTAATATCTGATTCTTCGATTTTATTAGACGCAGTTTTTAGTAGAACGGTTTTACTATTAGCTGAACACAACGCGAAAGGAAGCGTAGGTTTTATTTTAAACAAGCCTTTAAATTTGTCGTTACAAGACATTATTCCCGAAGCGCATACCAATTTCAGAATTTTCAACGGAGGTCCCGTGGAACAAGACAATCTGTATTTTCTGCACACCATTCCTTCGCTTATCCCGAACAGTATCGAAATTAAAGACGGTATCTTCTGGGGTGGCGATTACGAAGCTTTATTCGATCTTTTAAAAAGCAATAAGGTGGCACAGACAGACATTCGTTTTTTCTTGGGATACAGCGGTTGGGAAGAAAATCAGCTGCTAGAAGAAATCAGCGAAAAAGCCTGGACTTGTATTGAAAACCAGTTTACTGATCATTTGTTAGAAAAAACTCCTTCCAAATTATGGAAAGAGTTGATGATTGATCTTGGGGATGAGTTTATTATTTGGGCGAATGCCCCTGAAGATCCCGTTATGAATTAAATTTTATTTGAGCGTTCAGTTTCATCAGTAAACTATTTGCAATTGTATTTGCAAACATTTTCTTGCGATATTGCGTAACCGATTGAATTCCTACAGCAATATTGGTTATAAAAATTTCATCTGCTTTCTGTAATTCAAAAGGTGAAATTGAACGTTCTTCAAATGTTAAATTTTCCGTTTTATTTATAATTTCAATTAATTTCTTTCTGATAATTCCATTTTTACATCCATCAGCGATTGGTGGTGTACTTATAACATTGTCTTTTATTACAAAGATGTTTCCGTTAATGGCTTCTATTACATTTTTTTCATCGTTGATCAGCAAGCAGTTTTCGTAATCATTTTCCTGTGCAAAAATGCTGGCAGTAATATTAATTAAACAACTGGTGGTTTTTAAAGTACTTAACAAATGTTTTGATACGTGAAAATCTTTAAAAAGTTCTACTTCATATTTACCTACAGTATTTATATACACAGCTCCCGTACTTTCTGCAACAATTACAAAACTTACGGTTCTTTGTTCGGGCTGGTATCTGCCCTCTCCGTTTCTAAAAACAGTCAATCGAACGCGTGCATTGTTTAAGTTTAATGCGTTTATGGTTTTTAAAATCTCGCTTTCAAGATATTCTAACGTAAATTCAAGCGGAATTTCCATACGCAAAATACGCATAGATGCCATTAGTCTAAAATAATGATCTTCTAAAAAAAGTACTTTTCCGTCTAAAACCTTTAGTGTTTCAAAAACGGCATCGGCATATAAAAAACCTCTGTTTTGTTCAATATTTTCGTTTGATTGTGCTACTAAATTCCCGTTAAAATTAATCATAAAAAAAAGCTCTGAAATTTTCAGAGCAAATATAAGGCTTTAATTATGCAGACCCTAACACTTTTTTCAAATCGGCAATTTGGTTATCCCACAATTGCGTTTGATCTTTTATCTCGTTGTCTTCGGCAAAATCGGTTACCATTAAGGTCACGTCTTTTGTAAGTTCGTCTAAAACAATTCGTAACTCAAAAAAGTAGTCTGTTTCTGCTTCGTCTTCTTCCAACCAGCGAAATTTCACTTTTTCATCGGTTTTTTTGGTAACTAGTTTTGCTTTTTCTTCGCTGTCACCCCAAATAAAAGTAAAAAATTCTCCACGCGAATTTACGTTGTCTGCAAACCATTCTGAAAGTCCAGAAGGCGTTGAAATATACTGATACAATAACTGCGGCGATGCGGTTATAGGATACTCTATATCAAATTTTGTTTTCATAGCTTATTTTTTCGAAATATATAAAAAATAAAGCTATTACCAAATGTTTTTGTTAAAAATAAATCAGCTTAAATAAAACAAGCGTAATTTTAAATAATTACGCTTGTTCTTTTGTATTTCGATCTAAAATTAAAATGTGTAACGAGCTGTTACTCCACCATTAAAGAAAAAACCGTGATGATGATTTATTCCTTCTGTAATATGAGCAGTTGGACGTAAATCTACAGAAAATGCAAATGGTGCACTTTTTAATTTATAATCTACACCACCCGTTGGGAAAATCCCTACACTTAATCCTGAATAATCATTATGATCAGAAAAAGAGTTGGCAAATACCAAACCACCACCAACGTACCATTTAAATCCATCGATATCTCCGATAGGAAAATGATGCTGATACGCACCAGAAAGTGAAACATTTGTCCATTTATGTTTCCCATTCCAATAAGAATCCGAATAAGGTCTGATACCTAAATTAAACTCTAAAGCTCCAGGCTGTGTAATAAACGTTTTAAATGAAGCTCCAACAGCGTCGTAATACCCCGAACCTAAACGAATACCAATTGAATTTTTGTAGTCTTGTGCAAAAGCACCACCGGCAATCATTAAAGATGCCATTAATAAAATCTTTCTCATAATATTTCTTTTTAAATGTTTAAACCAACTAGCATATTGGCAAACGTGCAATTTATATTTTAAAATTAATAAAAATTCGTCATAGTATGTCGCCTTTCAGACTTATTTTTGTAATAAAATATAATATGACCGGCTTTTTAATATCCACAATCGTCTTTTTATGTGTAGTTTCTTTCTACTTTTTTTATAAAACTGCTAATTTAAAAAGATCGTTAACTTCTTCTGAAAACATTATAAATCAGACAAATGATCAGTTACTCCATCAAAAAAGCCTAAATCAAGATTTAAAAATTCGGAACGAAATTTTATCTAATGAAATCGGTCATTTCAAACAAGATCAACTTACGTTAACTAATGATTTAAAAGTACTGACAGCTGAAAAGCAAAATATTGTAGCAGAAAACAGTGTTTTAAAAGAAAAGTTATTGTTTCAGAAAACAGAGATCGAACATTTGCACAAGCAGACAACTTTACAGTTTGAAAATATCGCCCAAAGATTATTGGAAGAAAAATCGGAACGATTTACCGCAGCCAACAAACAGAATATTGATGCTATTTTACAACCGTTGAGTGAAAATATCGAGCGTTTTAAAAAACAGGTTGAAGAAACGTATGACAAAGAATCGAAAATTAGATTTTCTTTAGACGAACGCATTAAAGAATTGATGCTGCAAACCAATAAAATTAGTACCGAAGCTAATAATTTGGCAAATGCACTAAAAACAAATCATAAAAAACAAGGCGATTGGGGCGAAATGATTTTAGAAAATATACTGCAAAAATCGGGCTTGGTTAAGAATCGAGAATACCGTACACAGACTAATTTGGTTACAAACGAAGGTAAAAATGTACGTCCGGATATTATTATTGATTTACCAAATAACCGCTCTATCATTGTAGATTCAAAGGTTTCGCTGAATTCCTATGATGCTTACTGTAATACCGAAAGCACTGAAGAGCAAACTATTTATCTTAACAGTCATTTAAAGTCTTTACGCTTACATATTGATGAATTAAGTGCGAAAAATTATAACGATTTAATTGACGGATTGGATTTTACTATGTTATTCATTCCTATTGAACCTGCTTATTTATTAGCGTTGCAAAGCGATACTAATTTGTGGAACGATGCATACAAAAAGCGAATATTATTAATTAGTCCGACAAATTTAATTGCGTGTTTAAAGTTGATTTCAGATTTATGGAATAAAGACAAGCAAGATAAATCGGCACAGAAAATTGTAAAACAAGCTGAAAAAATCTATGAAAAAACAGTTCTTTTCACCAAAAGTTTTGAACAGGTTGGCAAGCAAATCCAACAAGCACAAGATTCGTACTTAAAAGCACAAAATCAGTTGAAAGATGGTAGAGGAAACATTTTGTCGCAAACAAATCATTTGTTGAAATACGGCATTTCGCCTAAAAATGTTCTGAAGGATTTTAATGATGAAGATGATTCTGAATATTGAATATTAGATTATACTTTCTAATTTTTTTTCTTGTGCTAAACTAATGAGAAGCTGAAACAAGTTCAGCTTGACAAGCAAACGTATTTTATTAAAGTGAATAATCAAATTCTGAATTTATAGTATAAAAAAAATCGAACATAAATGTTCGATTTTTTTATAATGATATTTTATAAAACTATACATGTAACGCTCTGTTTTCTGTAGCAGCCAATGCAGCTTCTTTAATAGCTTCTGCAAAGGTTGGGTGTGCATGTGACATACGAGAAATATCTTCTGCCGACGCACGGTATTCCATTGCTACAACTGCTTCTGCGATTAAATCTGCAGCACGGGCACCAACAATGTGGAAACCTAAAATTTCGTCGGTAGTTTTATCTGCTAAAATCTTAACAAATCCATCTAAATCAGAAGAAGCACGTGCACGTCCTAAAGCTTTAAAAGGAAACTGACCTACTTTGTATTCTTTATTTTCGGCTTTTAACTGCTCTTCTGTTTTACCAACAGCAGCAACTTCTGGCCAAGTGTAAACAACACCAGGAATCAAATTATAATCGATATGCGGTTTTTGACCAGCCAATTGTTCAGCAACCAAAACACCTTCTTCTTCTGCCTTGTGTGCCAACATTGCTCCACGAACAACATCGCCAATTGCATAAATATTTGAAGCTGATGTTTGTAAATGATTGTTTACTTCAACCTGGCCTCTATCTGTGATTTTAACTCCTGCTTTATCAGCATTCAATCCATCAGTATACGGACGACGACCAACACATACCAACGCATAATCTCCGTCTAAAGAAATCACTTCGTTTTTAGCGTTTAAAGCTTCAACCAAAACAGCATCGCCGTTTCTTTCTACTTTTTGAACTTTATGTGAAGTGTAGAATTTCATTCCTGCTTTCTTCAACACTTTAGTCAGTTCTTTAGAAACAGCTCCGTCCATAGTAGGCAACACGCGGTCTGCGTATTCTACAACAGAAACCTGTGCACCTAAACGTAAATAAACCTGACCTAATTCTAACCCGATAACTCCACCACCAATAATGATTAAGTGTTTAGGAACTTCTTTTAACTTTAATGCTTCGGTAGAAGTAATAACACGCTCTTTATCGATAGATATAAAAGGTAAAGAAGATGGTTTAGATCCTGTTGCGATGATAGTATTTTTAGCAGAAATCTGCTCTACAGAACCATCGTTTTTTGTAACATTAATTGTAGTTGCATTTTCAAAAGATCCGACACCTTCAAAAACAGTAATCTTGTTTTTATCCATTAAAAACTTAACGCCACCACTCGTTTGATCTACAATTGCCTGTTTGCGGGCAATCATTTTTTCAAGATCGATTTTAACATCACCCGGTAATTCAATTCCGTGATCTGCAAAATGTTTAATTTCATCAACATGGTGCGATGATGCTAATAAAGCTTTAGAAGGAATACATCCTACATTTAAACAAGTACCTCCTAAAGTTGAGTATTTTTCAATGATTGCAGTTTTCATTCCCAATTGTGCGCAACGAATTGCCGAAACATATCCGCCCGGACCAGAACCTATTACAACTACGTCAAAAGAATTCATATTTTATATTTTTTAGTGTAAAATTAAAGTTGTACAAAAGTACGATTTATTATTTTAAATGGTTTTAAAAAAACAGGTTGTAAACAAAACTGCTTTATTAAAGTTTTACCATATTTTGAGCTAAAGTTTCAATGAACTTACTAATAGGTCCTTTAATCATCATAGCCATCATTGCATTAAAATCTCCTTCAAAAAACAATTGAACATTGGTTTCCTCTACAGCTTTTTCGTCTAACTTGGCAATTAAGGTAAATGGCAGTTTACTACTTGCCGCACCTAAAACAACTTCTGTATTTGGTGTAGCACTTTTTTTAACCAGTTTAATTTCGGGCATTCCCTTTAAAGCAAATTCAAAGCAGTTTTCATCGATCACTTCAAACTTTGCAATGTTTTCGGGCATTAACTTTTCGAAATTTTTAATATCACCTAAAGCATCAAACAAATACGCTGATGATTTTTGAACAGTTACTATCGGACTTTCTAAATTCATAATTTATATCTTTTTAAACTCCCCAAATAGAAGGATCTTTACTCCAATCACTCAAAGTAGCAACTTCTTCTTGCGAGATATAATTTTTTTCTACCGCCGCTTTTAACAACGTAGGATAATTACTTAATGTAACCAATTGTATGTCTGCATTTTTAAAATTTTCTGCAGCAACATCAAATCCATATGTAAAAATAGCAGCCATTCCTAAAATATTGGCATCGGCAGCACGTAAAGCATCAACTGCCTGCAAACTACTTTTTCCGGTGCTGATTAAATCTTCTACCACAACTACACTTTTACCTGCTTCAAACTGACCTTCGATCTGGTTTTGACGACCGTGCTTTTTAGCTTCCGGGCGAACGTAAATAAAAGGCAGTTCTAACGCTTCGGCAACTAACAAACCAATACCAATGGCACCTGTTGCAACGCCTGCAATATAATCTGGCTTGCCAAATTTCTCTACAATGTTTGCAGCAAATTCGTTCTTTAAAAATCTTCTAATTTCTGGAAATGAAAGAGTTATGCGATTGTCGCAATAAATTGGCGATTTCCATCCTGAAGCCCATGTAAAAGGATTTTTAGGATTTAATTTAATTGCGTTTATTTGTAAAAGCAATTCGGCCGTTTTCTGTGCTGTATTGTCGTTAAAAATCATACTACAAATGTATAAAGTTTTTATTAATGATAAGCCACTTTTTTTAACAAGTACGTTAGAAAAAGAACGCGATTTTAAATATTTTTTGTTGGATACGGTTGATATGCAGAAACTAATTGCACAATATTTCGCAGATCAGCTTACAAATGCGTATTTATATCACCCCGATGAAGAGCTACTGCTTAAATTATTTAAGGAGAAAATTACCATAAATAAAGCCGGCGGCGGTTTGGTTGAAAACGATAAAGGACAGGTTTTGTTTATTTACCGAAACGGAAAATGGGATTTGCCAAAAGGCGGCATTGAAAAAAATGAAACCATTGAAGAAACATCTATCCGTGAGGTTGAAGAAGAAACCGGCTGCAGAGATTTAAAAATTAACAAACGACTGGAAAAAACCTTTCATATTTTTAAGCGAAACGGCGAATACCGTTTAAAAATCACGTATTGGTTTTTAATGAATACCAATTACACCGGCGATTTACACGGACAGATTGAAGAAGGCATAGAAAAAGTTGTTTGGGTTGATAAAAAGGATATTCCGGAACTGCTTAAAAATTCGTACCAAAATATTAAGTTGTTGTTTAATGACAGTATTTACTGCAAAACAGCTTTAGAAAAAGAAAAAGGAATCGTTTAAGATTCCTTTTTTTATTCTTCTAACTTTGAAGAAAGTTCAAACCAGCGTTCTTCTTTTTGTTCTAAAGTTTCGATTATTTTTTGTAGTTCTAATCCTTTTGAAATCATCTCATCATCAGAAACAGTTCCGTTTGAAAAACCGTCTTCGATTTGCTTTTTCTGATATTCCAAATCTTTTATTTCACGTTCAATTTTAGAAAACTCTTTTTGTTCGTTGAAATTCAAGCCACCTTTTTTAGGCTGATTGTCTTTCCAATTTACTTTTTCTTTCGGAGCATCGTCTTTTACAGGTTCAGCAGAATCTTCGTAAATTCTAAAATCGGAATAATTGCCCGGGAAATCTTCAATCTCTCCTTCGCCCCTAAACACAAATAAATGATCTACAATTTTATCCATAAAATAACGATCGTGCGAAACTACCAATAAACATCCAGGATAATCTAACAAAAAGTTTTCCAGTACGTTCAACGTAACAATATCCAGATCATTCGTAGGCTCATCTAAAATCAAAAAATTAGGATTCTGAATTAAAACCGTACACAAGTACAGTCGTTTTAACTCACCTCCGCTTAATTTCTCAACAAAATCGTATTGCTTTTTTCGATCGAACAAAAATCGTTCTAACAATTGACCTGCCGAAATGGTTCTCCCTTTTGTAAGCGGAATATATTCGCCGTATTCTTTAATAATATCGATAACTTTTTGTTCAGGTTTCGGGTTGATACCGCTTTGCGTGTAGTAACCAACTTTAATGGTATCGCCAATCACCACTTTACCAGAATCGGGCTGAAGCGTTTGGGTTAAAATATTTAAAAAGGTAGATTTTCCTGTTCCGTTTTTACCAATAATCCCGATGCGTTCGCCACGATTAAACAGGTAATCGAAGTTTTTCATGATTACTTTGTTTGGGAACGACAGTGAAACGTTGTGCAGTTCAATGATTTTTGACCCCATGCGTTCCATATTGATTTCCAACTCTAAAACATGCTCTTTACGACGCGAATTGGCTTTATCTTTAATTACATAGAAATCGTCTTGACGAGATTTTGACTTGGTGGTACGTGCTTTTGGCTGACGGCGCATCCAGTCTAATTCTTTTACAAAAAGGTTTTTTGCTTTATCTATAGAAGCATTTTCAGATGCAATACGTTCTTCTTTCTTTTGCAAATAGTACGAATAATTTCCTTTGTATTGATAGATTTTTCCGTTGTCTAATTCAATAATTTCGTTACAAACACGTTCCAGAAAAAAACGGTCGTGTGTAACCATGAACAAGGTTATGTTTTCTTTAGCGAAGTAATCTTCCAGCCATTCAATCATTTCCAGATCCAAGTGGTTGGTAGGCTCATCTAAAATCAATAAATCAGGTTTGTTTATCAAGATAATTGCCAACGCCAGACGTTTGCGCTGACCACCCGACATATTTTTAACCTTTGCTTTTAAATCTTCGAGCTTTAATTTGAAGAGAATCTGCTTGTACTGCGTTTCAAAATCCCAAGCATTGTATTGATCCATTTGATCGAACGCAAGCTGATATGCTTCTTGATCGTCCATGTTCTCCAATGCTTTTTCGTATCGTTCAATAACCTTAAGAATTTCGTTATCTGATGCAAAAATGCTTTCTTCAACCGTTAATTCATCTTGCAAATGAGGTTCTTGAGATAAAAATTCCATACGGATTCCTTTACGGATAACCACCTGACCGGTATCTGGAAAATCCAATCCATTAATAATACTTAATATGGTAGATTTACCGGTTCCGTTTTTAGCTACAAATGCAATTTTTTGGTCTTTGTTGATACCGAACGATACGCCTTCAAACAGCGTACGCGCCCCGAAAGATTTTGATATATTTTCTACTGAAAGATAGTTCATGATTGATTTCTTGAAGCACAAAAGTACGTTTTTTTGGCGTAACCCACATTCAGTTAATATCCAATATCTAATTAGTGCTTTTGAACATACTTTAAATTCAAGCCGTTCATGGCATTTGGCTGCAAATTGTGTACATTTTTCTGCGTAAATCTCGCCACTTTATCGTAAAATAGAATAATTACGGGTACTTGCTGAGCCGTTATGGCATCCATTTGTTGGTATAATTCGGTACGTTTTTCATCATCAACCGTATTCAATGCCTGTTGATACAAATTATCGTAGGTAGTGTTTTTAAAATGCGTATAATTTGGTCCGTTTGGCGTAAAGTTATTGCTGTAAAATAGCGACAGATAATTTTCTGCATCGGGATAATCGGCAATCCAACTTCCTCGAAAAAAGGACAATTTATTAGTTGCAATTGCCTGGCGCAATGTACTTGGCGGCATTACATCAATCTTGACTTTAATTCCCAGTCTTTCCCACTCGCGATGTAAATATTCGGCAATATCCAAATACGTATTGTTGGTACTCAAAGTAATTTCAATAGGCAATTTTCTGTTTTTCTTGACCTGATTAATCAGTTCCTTCGCTTTGGTTGGATTATACAAAGGATCTTTCGCCGGTTGAAATCCAGCCAAGCCGTTAGGAATCATTCCGTTTACTTTTCCATCGCCCATTCCGTTTCGCAGATAAGCAACCAATTTTGTTCGATCGAAACCATGATTCAAAGCCTGACGAATTCGAATATCACCCATTAAAGGATCGTTCATATTAAAACCCAAATATTCGGTATTCAAATACGGTCCGGTAAGCATTTTTATTTTGTCTTGATATTTCTCTTGAAGCTTTCCGTTAGGCTGCAGCAATTCGTCTTTATATGATGGATCCAACCCAGAAATCATATCAATTTTCCCTTGAATAAACTGCATAAAACCACTTTGTTTATCGGGCAGAAAAGTAATGGCGATGCTTTCTAAATAAGGTAATCTTTTTCCCGATGAATCTTTCTCGTGATAATTAGGATTTTTTCTTAAAACCAATTTTACATTTTCTTCCCAAATTTTAAACTGAAAAGGCCCGGTTCCTATAGGATTCGATCTAAAATCGATCGATTTATCTTCGGTAATTTCCTTTGGAACAACCGACGCATATTTCATTGAAAGCAGACTTAAAAAAGCAGGAAACGGATTTTTTAGATCAATCTTAAAAACTGAATCGTTCACGGCTTTATAATTGTTCACATGCTGAAAAACCCACGTTCCTGGCGATGCCAATTCTTCGCTCAAAACTCGGTTAAAGCTGTATTCAAAATCGTACGCCGTAACCAATCGCGTGCTGTCTTTACCAAAATTTTTATGCTTGTGAAAATAAACATCATTACGAAGTGTAAATTCATACTGCAATCCATCGGCAGAAATGTTCCAACTTTTTGCAATATCGGGTGCAACGTGAAGTGAATCATCTAACTGAACCAAACCGTTAAACAACTGCGTACAAGGCCAGATAATTGCCATGTTTCGTGCAAAAGCAGGATCTAATGTTTGAATGTTTGCACTTTCATTATATCTAAACACGTCGTTATCAGTAAAAATGCTCTCTTTTTTACCACAACTAACTAAAAATAAAACACTTGTAAATAAAAGTAGGTAACCAAGCTGATATTTCATCAAACCAAAATTTGTTCGTAAATTTGCCAATTGCCAACCGCAGTTATGCAGTTAGTAAAGATAAATGAATTTTTACACTACTTGTAGTTATGATCATGGAAAACAGAAAAAAAGTAGCGTTTTATACCTTGGGATGCAAACTGAATTTTTCAGAAACATCTACTATTGCCCGCAGTTTTAACGATGAAGGATTTGATCGTGTTGATTTTGAGGAAACTGCAGATATTTATGTGATTAATACTTGTTCGGTTACCGAAAATGCCGATAAGCAGTTTAAACAGATTGTAAAAAAGGCATTAAAGAATAACGATAAGGCTTTTGTTGCTGCCGTGGGTTGTTATGCGCAGTTAAAACCCGAAGAATTGGCTGCTGTTGATGGCGTTGATTTGGTTTTAGGTGCTACCGAAAAGTTTAAAATTACCGATTATATAAACGATCTTTCTAAAAACGATATGGGCGAAATTCACTCTTGCGAGATTGAAGAAGCCGATTTTTATGTAGGAAGTTATTCTATTGGCGACAGAACTCGAGCGTTTTTAAAGGTTCAAGACGGTTGCGATTACAAATGTACGTATTGCACCATTCCATTGGCTCGCGGAATTTCTCGTTCTGATACCATGGAAAACGTGATGAAAAATGCACAGGAAATTTCTCTAAAAGGCATTAAAGAAATCGTACTTACCGGTGTAAATGTTGGCGATTATGGTAAAGGCGAGTTTGGAAACAAAAAGCACGAGCATACCTTCTTTGAATTGGTTCAGGCTTTAGATACGGTTGAAGGAATTGAGCGTTTACGAATTTCGTCTATTGAACCTAATCTTTTAAAGAATGAAACCATTGAATTTGTATCGAAAAGTAAAACCTTTGTGCCGCATTTTCACATTCCTTTACAATCTGGATCGAACACTATTTTAAAGAAAATGAAACGCCGTTATTTGCGCGAATTGTATGCAGAACGCGTTGCTAAAATTCGAGAAGTAATGCCAAATGCCTGCATTGGTGTAGATGTTATTGTTGGTTTTCCAGGTGAAACTGATGAATTGTTTTTAGAAACTTATAACTTCTTAAGCGATTTAGATATTTCGTACTTACACGTTTTCACCTATTCTGAACGTGATAATACCGAAGCTATAGATTTTGATGGAGTTGTTTCGGCAAATGTTCGATCAAAACGAAGTAAAATGTTACGCGGATTGTCGGTAAAAAAACGTCGAGCATTTTATGAGAAAGAGTTAAACACTAACCATACGGTTTTGTTTGAAAGCGAAAATAAAGAAGGATACATTCACGGATTTACCGAAAATTACGTAAAAGTAAAAACTCCTTGGAACCCTGAATTGGTAAACACCCTTCACGATATTACCTTAACAAAAATTGATGAAGACGGATTAGTTAGATTTGACTTTGTTGAAGAATTGGTATAAAACATTAAACTCCTGCATTTGTAGGAGTTTTTTTATTCATAATTTGGGCAATCCCTTCCGCTGTTGCTACAGTTCGGGCTTTCGCGAGTCGCTTTTGTTTTTTCAAAACAAAGAGCTCCAACAATCGCTCTATCCCTATTGCGGGGTGTTGGGTGCTGGATATTTGGTGCTCGATGCTGGATGTTTGAGTGTTGAGTGTCAATTAAATTAGTTTAAATCCCTACAATCTGTGATAAAACAAAACACTTTAAAACAAAAAAGTCCCTTACATTTATTTCGTCAGTTCGCTGCGCTCGTGTCTGTAAAGGACTTTTAAACAAGAAACCCCGATCTTTTCAGATCGGGGTTTATAAAAAAAGGCGGCGACATACTCTCCCACATTAAGATGCAGTACCATCTGCGCAATCGGGCTTAACTTCTCTGTTCGGAATGGGAAG
>NZ_VWSG01000005.1 GCF_008629655.1 Paenimyroides baculatum | reverse complement strand
CATACACGCAGAAGGATATCCGGCTGCCGAAATGAAACACGGACCAATTGCTTTGATTGATGAAAACATGCCGGTTATTGTAATTGCACCACAACAAAATCATTACGATAAGGTTGTGAGTAACATTCAGGAGATTAAAGCACGCAGCGGAAAAATCATTGCATTGGTATCAAAAGGAGACGAACAAGTGAAAAATCTTGCCGATCATATCATCGAAATGCCAAATTCAACCGAAGCGTTAACATCTATCATTGCCACTATACCTTTACAGTTATTATCTTACCACGTAGCTGTTTTAAGAGGCACCAACGTAGATCAACCAAGGAATCTGGCAAAATCGGTTACAGTAGAGTAATTTAAAAATGACGAGCGCAAACAGGGTTCGTCATTTTTTATAGAAGATATTAATTAAGGCTGTTTATTACAATAAAAACATTAGTGTAAATTTCATACGTTTCATAATGAATATTTAATAAATCTTATATTATTCATTTATCTTGCTTGAAAATTAGGGATGTTCTGTTTGGTTTTTTCATCATCATTTACCAATTAAAACAACTGAGTGTAAAACATTCAGCATCTGTATAAATTTATGCGTTATCATAATAAATCATTATTTAAATATTTTGCTTACCTGTGTATCCGTGGTAAAAGAACAGCGCCAAGCAAAATAAATGCCTTAAAGAAACTGTCACTCTGAGCTTCACTCACACCCGAGTTTGCGAACTGACATTCCCCCGTATAACCATTTACCTCTTTAACTAATATAACAGAAAAAAACACCAAGCACCAAGCCACCCAACACTACCCCGCATTACCAAACTGTAAATTTTTCCCCAAATATTTGTTTTATAATTCAAAACGAGTACCTTTACTGCTCATTTTAACAAAACATGTTAGACCTGTTAATTACATCTAAAACACGCATTAAACTCTTGGTGAAGTTCTTTGTAACTTCAGCCAATTCAGGGCACTTACGTGGTTTGGCGACGGAGTTTAACGAATCAACCAATGCCATCCGTAAGGAGTTGAACCATCTCTCCGATGCGGGTTATCTGGAGAAAAAAGAGGTGAGCAATAAAATTGCCTATGCAGCCAATGAACAGCATCCAATGTTTAAATTATTACAGCAGGTAGTTCATAAATATTTGGGATTGGATACTATAGTGGAACAGATTCTGGAACGTATGGGTGATGTTACACAGATTGAATTGGTAGGTGATTACGCAAAGGGAATTGACAGCGGAGTCATTGAAATAAACATTACAGGCAATACCATTAACACAGATTATACAAAAAGCATCATTCCTAAAATAGAAGAAATTGTAAGCCGTAAGGTTCAGTTTCATTATGATCAGGAGTTATCAGATGATGGAATTGTGCTGTTTGGAGGGTAAGATGTTAGTCATTGAGCCTCGTTTGCTGAACCAATCGGAGTATCGAAGTGAACATTACATAAAAAAAAATCAGTGAAAGAAGATTTTATAGCATTTAGTGAAAAAATAGAGAAAATAAAGTCATTGGATATTATTTCTTTTAAAAAACTATATAGTAAAAAATTAAGTATATTTTTATCAACAGATTCCGAAATAGTAAGTGAAGATCTTGTCAAAATGAAATTAAGCTTTGATAGATTATTTTTAAGATAGAGAAGATTTATAAATTAAAAATATAAAAAGTTCAAGCGATTGGGATAACTGAGTTTAAAACTCTTTAATCATATAACAACAACATAAAATGAAAGGATTAATCTTAGCCGGTGGGTCTGGCACCCGTTTACATCCCTTAACACTTGCTGTAAGCAAGCAGTTAATGCCGGTTTATGATAAACCCATGATTTATTACCCATTGTCAACTTTAATGTTGGCGGGTATCAATGAAATTCTCATTATTTCTACCCCTCACGACCTACCACATTTTAGAAAGTTGTTAGGCGACGGTTCTCAAATTGGTTGCCGTTTTGAGTATGCTGAACAACCAGAACCAAATGGTTTAGCACAGGCATTTGTCATTGGGGAAGAATTTATTGGTAACGATAAGGTAGCATTGGTATTAGGTGATAATATCTTTTACGGAAGTGGGATGAGCAAATTGTTGCAGAATTGTACAAAAGAAGAGGGAGGTGTGGTATTTGCTTATCCTGTGCACGATCCGGAGCGTTATGGAGTGGTAGAATTTGATGCAAATAACAACGTGTTATCTATCGAAGAAAAACCTACACACCCAAAATCTCATTATGCTGTTCCAGGCTTGTATTTCTATGATAATTCGGTAGTGGAAATTGCAAAAAATATTGCACCATCAGCACGTGGCGAATATGAGATAACTGATGTTAATAAAGAATACTTAAAACAAGGTAAACTTCGTGTTGGCGTTTTTGACCGTGGTACCGCTTGGCTAGATACTGGCACATTTGCATCTTTAATGCAGGCGGGACAGTTTGTTCAAGTAATTGAAGAACGCCAAGGAATGAAAATCGGTGCCATTGAAGAAGTTGCTTACCGTATGGGTTACATTAATAAAGAACAGTTAATAAAAGCTGCTGAACCACTTAAAAAAAGTGGGTATGGTGAGTATTTATTAAATATAAAATAATAATTTAAGTTTATTATATAGTTAAATGAAAAAAATAGCAGTTATAGGTCAGGGGTACGTTGGATTACCATTAGCAATTGAGTTTTCTCAACATTTCCCTGTTTTAGGTTTTGATATTAATAAGGAAAGAGTTGAAGAGTTAAATTCAGGTAAAGACAGAACTTTGGAAGCCGATCTTGAAAAATTAAATTTGGGAATCGAAACAGCAAAAGCGACCGATTTTTTTAAAGGTTATAAGGCTTCGTTTAGTTTAGAAGATTTAGCTCAAGCGCAAATATATATTGTAACGGTACCTACTCCTATAGACAGGTTTAATGCACCTGATTTAACTCCGTTAATAAAAGCTTCCGAAATGATTGGCAAAGTACTTAAAAAAGGAGATATTGTTATATATGAATCAACCGTGTATCCAGGTTGTACTGAAGATGATTGTGTGCCGCTTCTTGAAAAAAACTCTAATTTAATTTTTAATACAGACTTCTATGTTGGCTATTCTCCTGAGCGTATTGTTCCCGGAGATAAAGTAAATACATTAACAAGTATTAAAAAAGTAACTTCCGGTTCAACAGAAGAGATCGCTGAAGAGATCGATCAGCTCTATAAAACTATTATTACTGCTGGTACACACAAAGCACCAAATATTAAAGTGGCAGAAGCATCAAAAGCAATTGAAAATGCTCAGCGTGACGTTAACATATCATTTGTTAACGAGTTAGCTTTAATTTTTGATAGGGTAGGCATTGATACAAATGATGTTTTAGATGCTGCCGGTACAAAATTTAATTTCTTAAAATACAAGCCGGGATTAGTTGGTGGCCATTGTATTTCTGTGGATCCATATTATTTGGCACATAAAGCAACGCAGTTGGGATACCATCCAAATGTAATTCTTTCAGGACGACGTGTAAATGATTCAGTTGCAGAATTTATAGCTTCAAAGGTTGTTAAGCTAATGATAAAAAAGCAAAAAACAATTTGTAACTCCAATGCTTTAGTTTTGGGTATCACTTTTAAAGAAAACTGTCCCGATGTTCGTAATACAAAAGTGGTAGATGTTTACAATGAATTAAAGCAGTACGGATTAGATGTAGATGTTTATGATCCGTGGGCAGATAAAGAAGAAGTAATGCATGAATATGGCGTTTCAGTATTAAATGAAATACCAGTAAAACGTTATGACGCAGTTGTTTTAGCTGTAGCTCATAATGAATTTCTGGAGATGAATATAGCTGATTTGAAGAATAATCAGGCAGTTGTTTTTGATATAAAGGCTTGTTTGGATAGAAATTTGGTAGACGCAAGATTATAATGAAGTATGATGTTATCATTGTAGGTGCAGGTCTTGTTGGTCTTGCAACGGGCTATCATACTATTAAGAAGAACCCTTCTTCTAAAGTGCTAATTTTAGAAAAGGAGAATGACGTTGCTAAACATCAGTCTGGTAATAATTCAGGTGTCATACATAGTGGTATATACTATAAGCCAGGAAGTCTAAAGGCAAAGAATTGTATTGAAGGTTATAATTCAATAATAAATTTTGCAAAAGAATATGGCATAAATTACGATTTGTGTGGTAAAATTATTGTAGCAACCTCCAATGAAGAGCTTACTTCATTAGACAATATTTACAGACGAGGTGAAGAAAATGGTTTAAAAGATTTAAAATTTTTATCTCGCGAAGAATTTAAAGAATATGAGCCTCACTGTGAAGGAGTAAAGGCAATCAGAGTTCCACAAACAGGAATAATAGATTACCCGGGAATAGCTAAAAAGCTAAAGGAGCTTTTTGAAGAATTAGGTGGAGAAGTAAAATTCAATCAAAAAGTTAAGAATATATTCGAAAAGAAAGATGAAATTACCGTCATTACAAATAATTACGAGATTCAATCTCACAAATTAATATCTTGTGCGGGTCTTTATTCAGATAAAGTAACCAAGATGACAAATAGCGAAAACGATGTAGCTATAATTCCATTTCGTGGCGAATACTATAAATTAAAAGAAGAAAAAAAACATTTGGTCAAGCATTTAATCTATCCTGTTCCCGACCCGAATTTCCCTTTTTTAGGAGTTCACTTTACAAGAATGATAGACGGAGCTGTTGAAGCAGGTCCTAATGCGGTGTTGGCATTTAAAAAAGAAGGTTACAAGTTTACCGATTTCAGTTTTAATGAAACTATGCAGACGCTTACATGGCCTGGTTTTCGGAAAATTGTGGCTAAATATGGTAAAACAGGTTTGGGTGAAATTCATCGTTCACTATCAAAATCAGCATTTACTGCAGCTCTTCAAAAGTTGATACCTGAAATTCAGAAGAGTGATTTAGTTTCTGGAGGAGCAGGTGTAAGGGCTCAAGCTTGTGACAAAGAAGGAAATCTGTTAGATGATTTCGATATTGTAAACAAAGGCAATATTATACATGTAAGAAACGCTCCTTCTCCTGCAGCAACATCTTGTCTATCAATAGGCGATAAAATAAGTGATTTAATACAACTGTAAAATTTATTTGAAGCATGAATATTCAAATGGTTGACCTTAAAGGTCAGTATGATAAAATTAAAGAAGCTGTTAATACTGAAATCCAAAAGTGTTTAGATAATACAGCATATATAAATGGGCCTGCAGTAAAAGAATTTCAACTAGAGTTTGAAAAATATCTTAATGTAAAACATGTAATACCATGTGCAAATGGTACAGATGCTTTGCAAATTGCTATGATGGCTTTAGATTTAAAACCAGGTGATGAAGTGATTTGTCCTGCCTTTACTTATGTTGCTACAGCCGAAGTTATAGGACTTTTAGGGCTAAAACCGGTAATGGTTGATGTTGATCCAAACACATTTAACATAGAAATTAACGGCTTAGAGAAATACATTACTAGTAAAACAAAAGCAATCGTACCTGTTCACTTGTACGGACAAAGTGCCGACATGGAAAAAATAATGGAATTTGCAGCTAAACATTCTTTATTTGTAATTGAGGACAATGCGCAGGCCATTGGTTCTAATTACACTTTCTCTGACGGAACTGTAAAGAAAACAGGGACTATCGGGCACATTGGTTGTACTTCCTTTTTTCCATCTAAAAATTTAGGTTGCTACGGTGACGGAGGAGCTATAATGACCAATGATGATCAATTGGCTGCGAAAATCAGAATGATCGCCAATCACGGTCAGGAAAAAAAATACTATCATAAAGTTTTAGGTTGTAATTCCCGTTTAGATACTTTGCAAGCAGCTGTATTAAATGTGAAATTGCAGTATCTTGACAGTTATTCGGAAGCAAGAAATAAAATGGCAGCTTATTATGATAATCATTTAAATGTAATTGAAGGATTGGAAATTCCTGCAAGATCTGATAATTCTACACACGTTTTTCATCAGTATACATTAAAAGTAAAAAATGGTAAAAGAGATGTGCTTCAAAAATATTTAAGCGAGAAAAATATTCCGAGCATGATTTACTATCCTTTACCATTGTATAAGCAGGAAGCTTTTGAACAATATGTATCAAGTGATTTTTCGTTACCTGTGACAGAAATGCTTTGTGAAGAGGTTCTTTCTTTACCAATACATACAGAATTTAATCAGGAAGTTTCTGATTTTGTAATTTCTGAAATTAATAACTTCTTTAAATCTTAAAGTTTATGTCAGAATACTTTGCACACGAAACAGCCATTGTTGATGAAGGTTGTGAAATAGGAAAAGGAACAAAGATTTGGCACTTTTCCCATATTATGCCAGGTTGCGTTTTAGGAGAAAACTGTAATATTGGACAGAACGTTGTTGTTTCTCCAAAAGTGATTTTAGGAAGAAACGTAAAAGTTCAGAATAATGTTTCTATCTACGAAGGAGTTACTTGTGATGATGATGTTTTTTTGGGTCCTTCAATGGTTTTTACCAATGTAATAAATCCACGAAGTGCTGTCAACAGAAAAAACGAATATTTAAAAACACACGTTGGCAAAGGAGCTTCTATAGGTGCTAATGCAACTATTGTGTGTGGTCATAATATTGGGCAGTTTGCTTTTATCGGTGCAGGAGCTGTGGTTACAAAAGAAGTACCGGATTATGCATTGGTAGTGGGAAATCCTGCAAGACATTTGGGATGGATGAGTGAATTTGGACAGCGTTTGGAATTTGATGAGCAGGGAACTGCTACGTGTTCAGAAAGCAAAGAAAAATACAAATTAGAAAATAATCAGGTAACTAAAATATAAATCATACTTGTAATGAGTGGAAAAATAAAATTTGCAGTTGTTGGCTGCGGGCACATCGGGAAGCGACATGCTGAAATGATCTCAAGAAATGTCGAGGCAGAATTAGTTGCTCTTATTGATGTAAAAGATAAATCTGTTTTAGGCATTGAAAGTTTTGATGCTCCTGTTTTTAATACTTTAGATGCATTTTTGCAGTCTGGAATTGAAGCAGATGTTATTAATATTGCTTCACCAAATGGTTTTCACGCAGAACAGGGAATGAAAGTTTTAGAGTCTGGAAGACATTTGGTGATAGAAAAACCGATGTCACTGACAAGACGGGATTCCGAAGCATTAATATTTAAAGGTTTACAAAAGCATAAGCAGGTATTCTGTGTTATGCAGAATAGATACTCTCCACCATCTGTGTGGTTAAAAAATTTATTAGAATCAGGTAAATTGGGAGACATTTACATGGTACAGATCAATTGCTACTGGAATCGTGACAATCGTTATTACAAACCAGAATCTTGGCATGGTAAAAAAGATTTGGACGGAGGTACATTATTTACCCAATTTTCCCATTTTATAGATTTAATGTATTGGTATTTTGGTGATATTACCAATATACAGGCAAAATTTGCTGATTTTAATCATGCAGATTTAACAGATTTTGAAGATTCAGGTTTTGTTTCGTTTGATTTTATAAACGGTGGTATGGGTTCTTTAAATTATTCAACATCTGTATGGAACACTAACTTGGAAAGTAGCATTACTGTTATTGCAGAAAACGGATCTTTAAAAGTAGGTGGTCAATACATGAACGAAGTAGAATATTGCCACATTAAAGACTATCAAATGCCAGAATTAGCGCCTACAAATCCAGGAAATGATTATGGTGCATACAAAGGTTCTGCAGCAAACCACCATTACATTATAGAAAATGTAATTGATGTTTTAAAAGGCAGAAATACTATTACGACCAACGCTTTAGAAGGGTTAAAAGTTGTGGATATTATTGAGAGAATCTACAATCATAAAAATTGATAGAATAAATAATTTGAAAAATAAAATAAAAAAAATATTTAGTAATCAATTTGTTAGAAATGTTTCTACACTTGCTGCGGGGTCTATTATTAGTCAGGCGGTCGTTGTAGGGACATCTCCTATTTTGTCTAGATTATTTACTGCGGAATCATTTGGAATGCTTTCAATTTTTACGAGTATTACAGTTTTTTTTGCTGTAGTTTCAACAGGTAGATATGAGCTAGCTATTGGATTACCAAGAGATGAAAAAAAAGCATACAGTTTGCTAAAACTTATTTTAGTAATTGGCCTTATTATTTCTTCTTCATATTTTATAGTAATATTTTGCTTAAAAAATATTTTTCTGATTAATGATTCAATGGGCTTCTTAAATAACAGTACCGCATATTTAGCTCCATTTTATATTTTTTTAATAGCATTTTATTCAGGACTTGGTTACATACTTCAGCGACAAAAAAAATATAAAATTATAACAATTGCAAATGCTGTACAAGTTATATCAGCGTCTTTAGGTAGTATTGCTTTTGGTTTTTTGAATATAAAGCAGGGGCTCATTTATTCTTTAATTTTGGGTATGTTTTTTGCTATCATTTTCGTTTTAAAACATACGCCAGAAGTTCTTAAAGGTGGCTTTGACTTTAAAGAAATTAAACAAAATGCAATAGATTATATTGATTTTCCTCGCTACATGATATTCTCAGATCTATCTCTAACTGCATCACAACAGTTTATACCTATTTTATTTTCAACACTTTTTAGTGCTAGTATTGTAGGATTTTATTCTATGGCAAATAGAATGATTAGATTACCAAATATTGTAATAACTTCAGCAGTTGGTAACGTTTTTAGAAATGATGCTATCGAAGAGATACGTTTAAAAGGAAACTGCAGAACTTTATATTTGAGTACATTACGTAAGTTGATTTTTATTTCAATTCCTATATATAGTTTAGTTTTTTTATTCTCCCCACTACTTTTTACATTCTTTTTAGGAATTCAATGGAAAGAGTCAGGTATTTACGCAAGAATATTATCTATTATGCTCATGTTTGAATTTGTTTCCACACCGCTTAGTACAATATTTTACATTCAAAATAAGCAGAAATTATTTGCAAAAATACAATTTATAAATGCATTTTTTGGTGCAGTTTGTATTTTTTTAGGCAATATTCTAATGAATTCACCAATAGGTAGTCTTTGTTTTTATGTCGCTAATTCTGTAATTTTTAATCTTGTCTTAATTTACTATTCCTATAAATTTTCATACGATGATTAGTAGTATTTATAATTCATTTTTTTTTAAGATTTTTATAGCTTTTATTTTTACATATTTATTTTATTCGGGTTATATTGAATTTTTGAATTTTTATTATGAATACATGGGATTTACAATAATTAGTAATCGTTTAGATGATACTACATTTAAATTCCTAATGTTCGCAATTTGTATAATTCCATCTTTTTTTTATAAAGGGGTTAAGTACATTTCTAGTTTTATTTCAATTTTTATATATTATATTTTATATATTCCTGTTATTATCACCTTCTACTTTTCAAGTAAAGAAAGTTTGTCAAATATAATTTATATTCAATTTTCCTTTTTAGTAGGAATGTGTCTGTTTTTTCTAGCAGATAGATTTCCAATTGGAAAAATATTAGTATTACCTAGTAATATAAATATAATGAAAATAATATTAATTTTTACTTGGATAGGAACATTATACATAGCATTTGTTTATAGAGATAGTTTAAATTTTGTTTCTTATGAAGATGTTTATATCCAGCGTTCTGCTACTGAAGCATTAGGTAGAGATGTTTTTACATCTTATTTCGGAGCATGGTTAGCTAATGTATTGATTCCATTTAGTGTAACATATGGGTTGTTTTCTAATAAAAAGATATATTTTATTTCAGGTACAGTAGCAAGTGTAATTATTTACATGTCTACTGCCGATAAGGCTATTTTTCTTTTTCCTTTAATAATATTTGTGATATTTAAATTTCTTAAAAATAAAAATCTAAAAAATTCATTATCCTCGATAGGTATAGGTCTCAATATTATAATGTCAATAACATTAATATCTGGGTTCACTGTTTTTTCTGCACTTTTTTGGATGCGAACTCTGGGAAATGGTGGACTTTTAACAACATTATATCATGAATTTTTTAGTACTCATCCAAATACTTTTTTTTCACATATAAATGTTGTCAATGCTATTACTCAATCTTATCCTTACGAAAATAAATCATTGGGTCAAGTAGTTGGAAATACTTACTTTTCGGATTTAACTAACGCAAATGCAAACTTTTGGGCGACGGATGGTATAGCAAGCTTAGGAGAAAATGGAATAATTTTTTCTTCAATAATTCTGTTTTTAATATTAATCCTTTTTAATAGAATTACTGCACATTATAATAAAATTTTTGTAATATGCGTTTTGATACCTTTTTTAAGCACCTTGCTCAATCAATCATTATTTTCCTCACTACTAACAGGTGGTGGGTTTTGGATAATTTTTATACTTTCTTTTAAAAATATGTTAACTAATTCTTTTATTAATGAAAATAATAACAATACTGGGAGCAAGACCTCAATTTATTAAAGCAGCAGTACTTAGTAATGAAATAGCTAAGTATAATGATGTTGAAGAAATAATAATTCACACAGGTCAGCATTATGATAAGAACATGTCTGATATTTTTTTTAATGACATGAAAATACCTAAACCAAAGCATAATTTGGAAATCAAAAGTAATTATCATGGTGAAATGACGGGTATGATGATGCGTGAAATAGAAAAAGTTGTTCTTTTAGAAAAACCTGACTGGATATTAGTTTATGGAGATACAAATTCAACGCTTGCAGGAGCACTGGTTGCCTCGAAATTGCATATCAAATTGGCGCATGTAGAGGCAGGATTGAGATCTTTTAATATGAAAATGCCAGAGGAAGTTAATAGAATTTTAACGGATAGAATTTCAGATGTTTTATTTTGTCCATCAAATGCTGCAGTTAAAAATCTTGAAATTGAAGGTTATCTCTCAATGGATAAAAAAGTTGAAGTGGTAGGTGACATAATGTTTGATTCGGCACTTTATTATTCTAAATTTCCTTCTAAAAAAATTGAGTCTGTACCTGAGAAGTACATTTTGTCAACTATTCACAGAGCTGAAAATACAATACCTGAGAAATTGGAGATTATATTCGATAGTTTGAATAATTTAGGAGGATCAGATACAAAGGTTGTTTTGCCAATACATCCAAGAACAAAGAATATTTTGGCAACAACTGACGTGAATTTCAGTGAAAAATATTCAAATATTGTTTTCATTGAGCCTCAAGGATATTTGGAAATGCTTGAATTAATTAAAAATGCAGTATCAGTCATTACTGATAGTGGTGGTCTACAAAAGGAAGCTTATTTTTTCCAGAAGTTATGTCTAACTCTTAGAGATCAAACAGAATGGATAGAATTAGTCGAAAATGGCTATAATATCCTTTCCCCTATAAATGAAGAAGCTATAATAGAAAATTATAAAAAATTAATGAGCTTTGAAGGATTCTTTAGTAAAGATATTTATGGTGATGGCAATACAGCTAGTAAAATTGTGAAAATATTAAAAAAAGAATTATAATGAGATTTGTTCACGTAGAAGATTTTGTACACCCAAATGCAGGATATCAGTTAAACCTTCTTGGAAGATTGCAGGTCAAACAAGGTCACGAAGTTATAATTGTAACTTCCGAACTTGATAATGTTCCAGATTTTTTGGTAAGTTTTTTTGGTAAGGATAATATTCTTGAAAAAGATGAAAAATATTTTAAAGAAACTGGGGTGAAAATTTTAAGATATCCAACTTATACATGGTATAGTAGTAGAGCTATTTTTAAAACAGGTTTGCATAAATTCATCAAAAGTCTTAATCCAGATGTATTATTCATTCATGGTGAAGATACACTAACGGGTATGAAATTATTAATGTCATACAAAAGTATGAATATGCCATTTGTACTTGATTGTCACATGTTGGAAATGGCTTCTAAAAACAAATTTAGTAATTATTTTAGAAAATTCTTTAGAAAGTTTATTACTCCAATCATTCTTAAAAATGAAATTCCTTTGATTAGAGTTGTTGATTCAGATTTTGTTGAGAAACATTTTGCGATACCTTTGGAAAAAACCCATTTGTTATCTTTTGGAACAGATACAGATTATTTTAAGGCTAATATTGAGCATAAGCATAATTACAGAAAAGAGTTAGGTTTTAGCGATGATGAATTCATTGTACTATATGCTGGAAAATTAGATATTCATAAAGGGGGCACCTTTCTAGCTAAAGCAATTGAGAAGAAATTTGATTTACCATTAAATACAAAATTAAGATTTGTAATTGTTAGTACCACATCAGATAATGAATATGGGCGTGAAGTTGATACTATCCTTAGCAAATCTGAAAATTTAATCAGTCGTTTTCCAACTCAAACATATTCTGACTTAGAAAAGTTCTACAAATTAGCTGATATTGCTGTGTTTCCCAGACAATGCAGTATGAGTTATTTTGAAGTACAATCATGTTCATTACCTGTTATTCTTGAAGAAAATGAAATAAATGTAGAAAGGGCGTCTCATAAAAAAGGATTAATTTTTAAGGATAGTAACATTGAAGACTTTCGATCAAAAATTATCGAATTTGTAACAATGAATCCTGATGAATTTGAATTGTATAGATTAAATGCAAGGGAAAATATTTTGAAAAACTATGACTACATACCAATTGCACAAAAATTCACGAATGTTATGATTGAAGAGTATAAACGTTTTTATTCTAAATAATTAAAATGAATTTAAAAATCCTGCAAATAAGTAGTGAATTGAATGTCGGTTCTGTAGGACGGATTTCAGAACAAATAGGTGATTTGATTATAACAGAAGGATGGGAAAGTTATATAGCTTATGGCAGAGAAGCAAGAGAGAGTAAATCAAAATCTTATCGCATTGGTAATAAAAAAGATTTAATAGTCCATGGTATTTACACAAGGCTTACTGATAAGCATGGTTTTGCCTCAAAGGATGCAACTAAAAGTTTAATTGAGTATGTTGACAGTGTAAATCCAGATATTATTCATCTTCATCATTTACATGGCTATTATATAAATATCGAAATATTATTTAATTATTTAAAAAATCGAAATAAGCCCATTGTTTGGACATTTCATGATTGCTGGTCTTTTACTGGTCACTGTGCACATTATGATTTTGTAGGATGTGAAAAATGGAAATCGCATTGTAATAAGTGCCCCCAATTAAATGAATACCCTCAAAGTTTTGTAGATAATTCATTTCAAAATTTTAAAGTAAAAAGAGAGTTGTTTACAGGCGTTAAAAATATACATATTGTTGCTGTTTCTCACTGGATTAAAAGTCAGGTTGAACAATCTTTTCTATCTCATCTTCCTTGTGATGTAATTCAAAATGGAGTTGATACTACGATATTCAAACCTAAAGAACTAAATAATTTTAGAATAAAATATAATTTAGAAAATAAAAAAATAATTCTTGGGGTAGCTAGTCCTTGGACAGAAAAGAAAGGTCTTCAGATTTTTTGTAATATTAGTAATCAATTAGGAGAAAATGAGAAAGTAGTATTAGTTGGTTTATCTGCTAAACAGATAAGTAATTTACCTAAAAATATTTTAGGAATTGAAAGAACAACTAATTTAAACGAATTAGTGGAATTATATTCAACTGCTGATGTTTTTGTAAACCCAACATTTGAAGATTCTTTTCCAACAACTAATTTGGAAGCTATGGCCTGTGGTACGCCAGTTATAACTTTTAAGACAGGTGGAAGTGTAGAACCAATTAGTGATACTACCGGTTTAATTGTTGCTAAAGGAGATGAAATATCTTTAGTTAATGCAATAAAAACTGTATTGGATAATGGGAAAGAAAAATATTCAGAAAATTGTATTAGGAGAATTGATGAAAATTTTAATAAAAATAACTGTTTTGACAGATATATTTCCTTATATAAGCAAATTAGCGAAATAAAGATAAAAGGTTAATTTCTATTAACGTAATTTCGTAATATTACGTTATTTTGAAGAAAGGTTTTATTTTTGTAATGTAATCCAATATAAATATAGATAATTTTAAGATTCAATTAAATGAAACAAGATACAAATATTCAAGTATGTGTAAACTGTGTTATGGATAGCACAGATCCCACAATAATCTTTGATGATAAAGGTATGTGTGATTATTGTCATAACTATTATGATAATATACTTCCTAATTGGCATACCGATGAGAGAGGTCGTGCAGAAATTATGAAAGTTGTTAATAAAATTAAAGAAGAAGGTAAAAATAAAGATTACGACTGTATGATCGGTATTAGTGGCGGATTAGACAGTAGTTATTTAGCCCACGTTGCCGTAAAAGAATTTGGATTAAGACCTTTGTTTTTCCATGTTGATGCAGGATGGAATTCAGATATTTCTACAAGCAATATCCAAAAATTAATGGACGGCTTGGGAGTAGATTTGTATACAGAAGTTGTAAACTGGGAAGAAATGAAAGATTTACAAAGATCTTTCATAAAGTCACAGGTTCCAGATATTGATACCCCACAGGATTTAGTTTTCTTCTCATCATTGTATAATTATGCAGCAAAGCATGGTCATAAATACATTATTACAGGTGGTAATTATTCTACTGAATGTGTTCGTGAACCTTTAGCATGGGGAGCTTACTATCAAACAGATATGAAATATGTAAACGATATTCACAATAAATTTGGTGAAAGAAAATTTGAAACTTTTCCACGATGTGATATCTTTAAATACAAAATTCAATATAGACTACTTAATGGAGTAAGAGTTGTTAAACCTTTAGATTCAATACCCTTTATAAAGAAAGAGGCTGAGCAATTGTTAAAAGATTTGTATGGTTGGCAAGGATATCAACATAAACATCACGAGTCAAGGTTTACAAGATTCTATGAATCATTTTGGTTACCAAGAAAATTTGGCTATGACAAAAGAAAAAATCACTTATCTAGTTTAATTCTTACAGGACAGGCGGATCGCGATCAAGTTTTAGACAGAATATCACGTCCTGAACTTCCTGAAGATGAATTAATGAAAGAATTTGAATATGTTGCTAAAAAATTAGATTTTACAACAGAAGAATTATGGTCATACTTCAATGGTCCAAATAAAACATTCGAAGATTATAAAAACAATCACAAACTAATACAGTTAGGCACAAAGGTAATGCAATTGTTAGGTTTGGAGAAAAGAGCATTCAAATAATGGTTGGTATTATTAACTATGGAGTGGGAAATATAAGTGCATTTAAAAATATTTACAGGCAACTTAATATTCCTATTAAAGTGGTAAGTTCAGAAAGTGAACTTACAGATGTAACTAAATTAATTTTGCCAGGTGTAGGACATTTTGATTATGCAATGACACGTTTCCAAGATTCTGGAATGGTAGAAAAAGTAAATCAAATGGTCATCAATGAAAAGGTGCCAGTTGTAGGGATATGTGTGGGAATGCAAATGATGGCAAATAGAAGCGATGAAGGAATATTGTCAGGTTTAGGCTGGATTGATGCAGAAGTTAAAAAATTTGATTCTAACCTTATGTTAGGTCAAGCAAAGTTACCATTACCACATATGGGCTGGAATGATGTTGCAGCATTAAAAAATTCTCCTATTCTTTCCGGCTTAGAGAGTAATGCTCAATTTTATTTCTTACACTCATACTATTTTGTTTGTCATAACCAAGAGAATGCAATAGCAACCACTAATTATGGTAATAGTTTTACTTGTGCGGCAAACAATCAAAATATTTATGGTATTCAGTTTCATCCAGAAAAGAGCCATAAATATGGAATTCAATTATTGAAAAATTTCGCTGAACTATGTTAAGACCTCGTATAATTGCAAGTCTTTTAATTAAAGACAACGGATTAGTTAAAACAACCAAGTTTAAAGAACCACGCTATTTAGGCGATCCTATGAATGCTGTAAGGATTTTTAATGAAAAAGAAGTTGATGAATTGGCTGTTTTTGATATTTCTGCTACAGTTAACGGTAAAGGTCCAAACTTAAAACTTATTGAAAATCTAGCAGAGGAATGTAGAATGCCTTTATGTTATGGCGGAGGAATTACGAAAGTTGAAGAAGCACAAAAAATTTTTTCTTTAGGTGTTGAAAAAATTGCATTAAGTTCAGTCGCTTTTACTAATCCTAAACTTATAACAGATTTAGCAGATAAAGTAGGTGCACAGTCTGTAGTTATAGTTTTAGACGTAAAGAAGAAACTTTTCGGTGGATATGATGTATACACTCATAATGGTAAAAAAAGTATTGGGAAGAACCCTTTTGAATTAATAACCCATTTTCAAGAATTGGGTGCAGGCGAAATTGTTATTAATAACATTGATGAAGATGGTATGATGAAAGGATATGATTTATCATTAGTAGAAAAGGCACGTAAAGCTACTACACTACCTTTAACTGTATTGGGAGGTGTTGGGAATTTGGATGACATTGGCAAATTGGTTGAACAATTTGGTATTATTGGTGCAGCAGCCGGAAGTTTATTTGTTTACAAAGGTAAATTAAAAGGGGTATTAATTAATTACCCAAATTTTGATGAAAAAAAACAACTTTTGCAGAAATACTATAATTTGTCTTAGATGTGTGGAATTGCTGGAATAATCAATAAAGATAGTAAAATTGAAATACAGATTTCTGCACTAAAAAAGATGGCAGACAAGATCAAGCATCGTGGACCAGATGCCGAAGGCTTTCATATTGATCAAAATGTAGGTTTAGCACACAGAAGACTTTCTATTATTGATGTTAGTTCAGCAGCCGATCAACCCTTTTACTTTGAAGAAAAGTATATTTTAATCTTTAACGGAGCAATATATAATCATATTGAAATTCGTGAAGAATTGATAAAATTAGGTTATAAATTCAAAATGCAGTCAGATACAGAGGTGTTAATTGCATCTTACGATTGTTGGGGCGAAGATTGTGTAAATAAATTCAATGGAATGTGGGCATTTGCTATTTTAGATAAAGTAAAAAATATAGTGTTTTGCTCCAGAGACCGTTTTGGCATAAAGCCATTTTATTATTATTCAGATGAAAAAAAATTTATATTCTCATCTGAAATTAAACCTATTTTAGAAATACAGCCCATTAACAAAGTTAATACTAAAGTTCTATTACAATACTTAATTATTAATATTTCAGATATTTCAGAAGAAACCTTTTTTGAGAAAATTTTAAAGCTTCCTGGATCACACAATTTAATCTATGATTTGAAAATGGGTGAGTATTCAATTTATAGATATTATGATTTAAAATTTAAAAAAGAAATAAGCATATTAAATTTAGATGATTCAATAAAACTATTCCATAATGAATTTGAAAAATCTATAAAATTAAGACTTCGTTCCGATGTTAAAATAGCTTCTGCTTTAAGCGGTGGATTAGATAGTTCTTATATGGTAGCAATGGCAAAAAAAAATATAGAAAATGTGGATGGTAAAGATACTTTCACAGCCATTACCGTTGGGTCCTTAAATAAAGAAGAAGATGAATCATCTGCGGCAAAAATAATTGCCAGTACACTTGGTGTAAACCATGATATCGTAATTCCATCAATTGAAGAGTTTAAAGATTCACTAGACGATGTTATTTATTCTATTGAAGAACCTTTCGGGGGTCCATCAATATACATGCAAAAATTTTTAATGAAAGAAGCAAGATCTCTAGGAACAAAAGTTTTGTTAGATGGTCAGGGCGCAGATGAAATTTTATTAGGATATAGTCGGTATGCAGCTACTTATTTACGCAGGAATGGATTAATGAAAAAAATTAAATTTTTGCGTAATGTTAAAAGTCATTATGATATTTCAGCAATAGAAGCAATTAAAATTTATTTTTATTATTCTACGTTTATCATACGTAAAATTTTTCTTCTTAATCGAGCTAAATTTCTTAAGAAGATTTATAAAGATAAATTAGATTTCTCCAAAATAAAAGATTTAACACAATCATATAAAAACACCTTTGAACTTCATAAAAATGAGATATTTTGGTGTCAGCTTCCAGAGCTTCTTAAATGGGAAGATAAAAACGCTATGCAGCATGGGATAGAGTCAAGGTTACCATTTTTAGATTATAACTTTGTAGAAACATGTTTGTCAATAAACAACAATTTCAAAATACAAGATGGTTGGTCAAAATATTTATTAAGAAGGAATTTGGAAAATTATTTACCCAACAGCATTACTTACAATAGAAGAAAAATAGGATTTAATGCGCCTATACAAGAGTGGTGGCCTGAATCAATGGAAATTATAAATACAATTAATAAGTCAACGATTATTAGAAAATTGGTAAAAAAAGATTTTAAGATAATAAAAGATAGAGATTTAGAGTGGAGATTGTATAATATTGCCGTATGGGAAAAAATGTATAATATGAAAATTGAAGATTAGTTATGAAAATTCAAAATAAAACCCTTTTAATCACTGGCGGTACAGGTTCATTCGGAACAGCAGTATTAAACCGTTTTTTACAAACAGACCATTTCAAAGAAATCCGCATTTTTTCTCGTGACGAGAAAAAGCAGGACGACATGAGAAACTTGTATAAAAACGATAAAATAAAATATTATATTGGTGATGTGCGTGACTTTTCAAGTGTAGAACCAGCAACTAGAGGAGTAGATTATATTTTTCATGCTGCTGCTTTAAAGCAAGTACCATCTTGTGAATTTTTCCCAATGCAGGCGGTAAAAACAAATGTAGAAGGAACACAAAACGTCATTCGTGCAGCAGCAGCAAATAAAGTACAAAAAGTAATTTGTTTGTCAACCGACAAAGCTGCTTATCCAATCAATGCTATGGGAATTTCAAAAGCCATGATGGAAAAAGTAGCGGTTGCAGAATCAAGAAATCTTACAGATACTGTAGTTTGTCTTACTCGCTACGGAAATGTAATGGCATCTCGTGGATCAGTGATTCCATTGTTTTTAAATCAAATTCAAAAGGGAGAACCAATTACAATAACCGATCCAAATATGTCACGCTTTTTTATGTCGTTGGAAGACGCTGTAGATTTGGTTTTGTTTGCTTTTGAACATGCAAACCCTGGAGATTTATTTGTAAACAAAGCACCAGCAGGAAGCATTGGCGATTTGGCGAAAGCGTTAATCGAATTAACAGGTAAAGAAGTTCCTGTAAAGGTAATCGGAACACGTCACGGCGAGAAATTATACGAAACTCTTTGTACTCGTGAGGAAATGGCGAAGGCTGAAGATATGGGGGATTTTTACCGTGTACCTGCAGACAACCGTGATTTGAACTACGCTCAATATTTTTCTGAAGGAGAAGAAGAGATTGCAGTAATTGAAGACTATCATTCGCATAATACAGAGCAGCAAGGTGTTGAAGGTTTAAAGAATTTAATTTCAACATTACCTTTAATCCGCAAAGAAGTTTTTGGAGAAGACGTAATGCAATATCCTTATTAATCTAGTAAAAGGCAAAGGTCAAAAGTAAAAAGGTCAAATTAAAGAGATTAATGCTGTTAGAAGGAAAGAAACATCAGGACGAGAGAGGTATAATTACATTCAATAATGAATTTGATGCGTCTCAAGTTAAAAGAATATATACCATTGAAAATTTATCAAACAATTTTATTCGTGGTTGGCAGGGACATAAAGTCGAGCAGCGGTGGTTCGCTTGTATGCAAGGAAGTTTTGAGATTTCTGTTATTGAGGTTGATGATTTTGAAAACCCTTCAAAAGATTTAACAATTCAGAAATATCTTCTAAAGAATGATGTTTTAACTTACCTGCATATTCCATCAGGCTGTATTACAGCGATTCAAGCAAAAGAAGAGGATAGTAAATTACTTGTTTTAGCTGATTTCAACTTGGGTGAAATTAATGATGAATACAGATTCTCAATAGATTATTTTAAAAAAGCTTTATGAAAAAAATAGGTATTACAGGTCAAGACGGTTTCGTTGGGAAGCATTTATATAATACGTTGGGGTTAAATCCGGATCTTTATGAACGTATTGAATTTAATATAGAATACTTTCAGAACGAAGAGTTAATGAATGATTTTGTGTCAAAATGTGATGTGATTGTCCATTTGGCTGCAATGAATCGTCATCCAGATCCTGAAGTTATTTACAATACCAACATTGAGTTGGTAAATAAATTGATTAAGTCTTTAGATAACACAAACTCTAAAGCGCATGTTTTGTTTTCTTCTTCTTCACAAGAAGAAAGAGATAATCTATATGGAAAATCTAAAAAAGAGGGAAGAGAATTACTAATTAATTGGGCAGAAAAATCGGCCGGAAAATTTACTGGATTGATCATTCCAAATGTTTTCGGATCATTCGGACAACCAAATTATAACTCTTTCATAGCAACTTTTTGCCATAAATTAACACATGGAGAAGTTCCTCATATAGACAACGATGGAGAAGTAAATTTAATTTATGTAGGTGAATTGGTTCAGGAAATAATAGATCAAATTCAGTCTGAAGCAAGTAATTATTTTTACGAGATACCATTTACTGCAACCAAGAAAGTATCAGAAGTATTGTCATTGCTGAATGATTACAAATCGAAATATTTCGACGGCGGAGAAATTCCGGTTATCACTAATACATTTGAACATAATTTGTTTAATACCTATAGATCATATATCGATTATAAAACGCATTTCCCTGTAAAATTCACTCAGCATACAGATCCTCGTGGAGCTTTTGTAGAGGTAATTCGTCTGGGAATTGGCGGTCAATGTTCATTCTCAACAACCGTTCCGGGAATTACAAGAGGAAATCATTATCATTCAAGAAAGATAGAAAGATTTGCAGTGATTAAAGGAAAAGCTTTAATTCAGTTAAGAAAAATTGATACAGACGAAGTATTGGATTTTTATTTAGATGGAACGGAACCAGCTTATGTAGATATGCCGATTTGGTATACACACAATATAAAAAATATAGGTGAAGAAGAATTATATACCATTTTCTGGATCAACGAAGCTTTTAATCCTGAAAATGCTGACACTTATTTCTTGGAGGTATAAAAAAGAAGTCAAAAGGTAAAAAGTCAAAAGGAAAAGTCAAGATTCGAAAGTAAAAAGGATAAAGTTATGAAAGAAAATAGTTTATTGGGTAGAACTTTTGATTTTAGTGTGAATATTGTTTTATTTCTTAGAACTTTGCCTTCTAACGAGGAACTGAAGATTATTAAATACCGATTGATTAAATCGGCAACTTCGGTGGGTGCTAATTACGAAGAGTCTCAAGGTGCTTCTTCTAAAGCAGACTTTAATAATAAAATTAGAATTGTGCTTCGAGAAGCCAGAGAATCAAATTATTGGTTACGTTTAATTGCAGCTGTCGGTTATGATTCAGAAAATTTAAATAAATTAATACAAGAGAGTAAAGAGTTAAAAAATATATTTGGTGCAATTTTGTTGAAAGTTAAGCAGTAAATTATTTTACTTTAAACCTTTGCCCTAAAACTTTAAACCTTTGCGCGATAAAATTAAGACATGAAAAAACTAAAAGTCATGACGGTTGTAGGAACCCGTCCAGAAATTATAAGATTATCAAGAGTTTTAGATGCTTTAGATGCTTCTGAAGCAGTAGAACATATCATTGTTCATACCGGGCAAAATTATGATTACGAGTTAAACCAAATATTTTTTGAGGATTTAGGACTTCGTAAACCAGATTATTTCTTGGAAGCTGCAGGAAAAACAGCTACAGAAACAGTAGGAAATATTTTAATAAAAATAGATCCTTTGTTGGAAGAATTAAAACCTGATGCTTTTTTGGTTTTAGGTGATACGAATTCATGTCTATGTGCCATTCCTGCAAAGAAAAGACATATTCCTATTTTCCATATGGAAGCTGGTAACAGATGTTTCGATCAGCGTGTTCCAGAAGAAACCAACCGTAAAATTGTAGATCATACTTCAGATATTAATCTGACTTATTCAGATATTGCAAGAGAATATTTGTTGCGAGAAGGACTTCCTGCTGATAGAATCATTAAAACAGGTTCGCCAATGTTTGAAGTTTTGAATCATTATTTACCTCAAATTGAAGCTTCTGATGTTTTAAGTAAATTGAATTTAGAAGAAGGTGAATTCTTTGTTGTTTCATCGCACAGAGAAGAAAATATTAATTCTGAAAAGAATTTCAGAGGTTTAATGGCTTCTTTGAATGCAATTGCAGAAAAGTACCAATATCCAATCATTGTATCAACACATCCTCGTACAAAAAACATGATCGATAAAATGCAGATTGAGATGCGTCCGGAAATTCAATTTTTAAAACCATTAGGTTTTCATGATTACAATGCATTGCAAAAAAGATCGTATGCGGTTTTATCAGATTCAGGTACAATTTCAGAAGAATCTTCGATACTAAATTTTAGAGCATTAAATATTCGCCAAGCTCATGAAAGACCAGAAGCAATGGAAGAAGCATCTGTAATGATGGTTGGTTTGTCTCCTGAACGCATTTTGCAAGGTTTAACTCAAGTTTTACAACAAAATGTGGGTACAGAAAGAAATTTTAGACCGGTGGCAGATTATTCTATGCCAAATGTTTCACAAAAAGTAGTAAGAATTATTATTTCTTACACAGATTATATTAAAAGGACTGTTTGGTCGGAAGACATTTAGTAAAGATGAAAAACCTATATATTTTATCTGAACTATTTTATCCAAATAAAACTTCTACTGCATATATTATGACAGAGATTGCGAATTATTTGGTAAACTCATATAGAGTTTCAGTAATTACAACTAACATAAGATATGATGGCAATATAACTGAAAATGTAGAAAAATTAGAGTATAATGTTATTAGAAAAAAAGTTGGCAATGTTGATAAAAATAGTTTTTTTAGTAGAATTAAAGGAGCAGTCGGCAGTAGCTTTTTATTAGCATTTGAATTACTAAAAAATGTTAAAAAGGGAGAAAAAGTTTTAGTAGTAACAAACCCTTTTTTAATAATTTTTTTTATAGCCGTAATACGAGTATTTAAAAAATTTGAATATAATTTATTGGTTCATGATGTATTTCCAGAAAACACAATTCCTGCAGGTCTTAAGAGTGAAAAGAGTATTAGTTACAAATTAATCAAGTTAGTTTTTGATTGGTCTTACCGAAAAGCAGATAAATTGATTGTTTTAGGTGAAGATATGAAGCAATTACTAGTACAAAAGGGAGTATCAGATTCTTCTATTAACATAATCCCTAATTGGTATGATGAGGATTTAATTTCACCTGACTTTAATCGATCGGACTATTTAGGTATACCAAATTTAGATAAAAAAGTTGTTATTGGATTTGCAGGAAATATTGGGAGGGTTCAAGGATTAGATGATTTTTTGGAGTCTTTCACTAAGGTTAGTGATAATAAATTAGTTTTTGTTGCAGTAGGTGACGGCGCAATGATGAAATTTTTAAAAGAAAAATACGGTGATAAGGACAATATATATTTTCTTGGTAATAAACCTCGAAATGAACAATCATATTTTTTAAATGCATTCGACATTTCATTAGTAACGCTAGCCAAAGGAATGTATGGTTTAGGTGTACCATCAAAAAGTTACAATATATTAAAATCTGGAAAACCAATATTATATATTGGTGATTCAAGTTCAGAGATAGATTTAATGATTAGAGAGAATAATTGTGGATGGTCCTTTAATTGGGAAGAAAAAGCTCAACTTACAACTTTTTTGACTAATATAAAGTCGTCTGATATAAATGAATTTAGAATTAAAAATCAAGAGTTAGCTATAAACAAGTTCAACTCATCCATAATAAAAAATCAATTTTTTACCGTTATAAATAAATAATCTCAATGAAACTACTCTTCACAGGTGCATCTGGTTTTTTGGGTCAGAATGTTAAACCGTTATTAGAAAAGAAATACGAAGTCAAGACAATGGGGTTAACTGAAGTTGATGATTTTAAAACAGATTTGTCTACAGAAATTCCAGAACTTACAGAAACATTTGATATTGTTTTCCATGCAGCTGGTAAAGCGCATAGTATTCCTAATTCTCAAGGGGAAGATAAAGTTTTTTTTGATGTGAACTATCAGGGAACAGTTAATTTATGTACCGCACTAGAACAATCAGGAATTCCTCAGGCATTTATATTTGTTAGTACGGTAGCGGTTTATGGTGTAGATTTTGGAGATGATATTTCAGAAGATTATCCTTTACAAGGGAAAACCCCTTATGCACTAAGTAAGATACAGGCTGAGCAATACTTAACCACCTGGTGTGCCAAAAATAATGTAAAATTAGGAATTATTCGTCCTTCTTTAATTGCCGGGCCAAACGCTCCGGGAAACTTAGGCGCAATGGTTAATGGTATAAAAACAGGTAAATATCTTTCAATTGGAGGAGGTACTGCACGCAAAAGTGTATTAATGGTACAAGATATTTCTACTTTAATTCCTTTATTAGTAGAAAAAGGGGGAGTTTACAACGTTTGCGATGATATACAGCCATCTTTTAGACAATTAGAAACTATTATCGCTAAACAATTAGATAAAAATCTACCTAAATCAATTCCCTATTTTATAGCTAAAGTTATGGCATTGGTGGGTGATCTGTTAGGTTCAAAAGCTCCGATAAATTCGTTGAAGCTTAAAAAAATTACAGAATCGCTTACTTTTTCGAATAATAAAGCCAAGATAGAATTGGGTTGGCAACCATTAAATGTTTTAGAGAATTATAAAATTAAATAATTTACCTTTGTCTGCTGAAGGAGGTTTGATAAAAACCATTAAAAGTTTTAAAAAATAATTATGATCAGATTGTTCGATTTCTTGTTTTCATTCTTCGGAGTATTGTTTTTATCACCAATAATGTTGGTGTTGTATGTTATAGGCTTGTTCGACACCGGTTCACCTATATTCAAGCAACAGCGTGTAGGTAAAAACAAAAAGCCTTTTACGCTGTATAAGTTTAGGACAATGAATGTAAAGGCACAATCTGTTGCCACTCATTTGGCCAATACGGCTGAAATTACCAAGTTTGGGAGTTTTCTGCGTAAATCAAAATTGGACGAATTACCGCAATTAATTAATGTGGTGTTAGGGGATATGAGTTTAGTAGGCCCACGTCCTAATTTATTTAACCAAACAGAACTGATCGAAGAGCGTGACAGCCGTGGCGTTTATAATGTAGTTCCGGGGATTACCGGATTGGCACAGATCAACGAAATTGATATGTCAACTCCTAAGGAATTGGCTATTAAAGATGCTGAGATGTTGCAAAGTCTTACGATGGCAGATTACTTTAAATATATTTTTGCAACAGTAGGAGGTAAAGGTCAGGGTGATAGGGTAGCGAAGTGAAAGTCAAATTTTATAAGGTCTAAAGTTATAACCTTTATGATTTTAGGTTTTATATGTATTTTGTAGATTGTATTATTGTACACTGAAAAGCAAATCTATGTAAATCAATATTATCTGTGGTTAAAAAGTCAAGGTATAATGAAGAGCGCGAGCGTATTGCTTTAAAAATTAAAGAAGTATTTACAAAATAGATTAAAACGACCGAAAATACTTCGGTCGTTTTTTGTATTACCCACAAATATTCCCTTTGAAAGTGTTAATGGCATGTAACAAATCAACGGTTCAACAAATCAACCACTACAATATACATTTTACACTATACAACACATAGATTCAAAAAAGATGATACATCACTTAGAAAACGAAAATATAAAGATTGCTGTTGATTCTAAAGGTGCAGAACTAAAATCTGTATTTAATAAACCTAATCAAGAAGAATTACTGTGGCAGGCAGATCCAGAATTTTGGGGTAAGTCAAGCCCGGTGTTGTTTCCTATTGTGGGCACCTTAAAAAATGGTATTTATATTTATGATAAAAAAAAATATAAACTGCCTCGACATGGTTTTGCAAGGGATTACAATTTTAAATTACAAGAATTTTCCGATTCTCAATTAATTTTCTCTTTAGAATCATCTAAGGAAACAATAGAGGTATATCCTTTTTTGTTTCGATTGGAAATTATCTATACGTTAAAGGATAATACTTTACAGGTTGAATATAAGGTTAAAAATTTATCAGATGTTGAAACCATGTATTTTTCAGTTGGTGCGCATCCGGCATTTAAAGTTGGTAGTAACGCTGATGATTTCTTTGACTATTCATTATTATTCAATAAGGATAATGAGTTCAAAGCAACCTGTTTGAAAGATGGATTACTAACTACAGATAAAAATACTATTACATTAACTAACCAAAAAATTCAATTAAATTATGAATTATTCGAAAATGATGCGCTAGTACTGTTGGATATGAAATCTGACAAAGTAACTTTATTGAATAACACTGACAAAAATATTTTGAGTTTTGAATTTGAAAACTTTCCTTATTTTGGTATTTGGACAATGAAGGATTCTGGTTTTATCTGTTTGGAACCTTGGGCTGGTGTAGCAGATTTTGATTCTCACGATCAGCAACTGGAAAACAAAACAGGTATCAACACACTTAAACCAAAAGAAAGTTGGTCAGCATCGTGGTCAATTAGTATTTCTTAAATATTCGGAAAACAAAATAATTTAATTTGTAATTTATCAAATATCTGCTTTTGCAATTAATTACTCATTATTAAATGTTTAAAATTTGTTAATTATAAAGTGTAGTTTTTTGATTTACAGATATTTTTATATTTTTGAAATAACAACAAATAAAATAATTCCATGGAATGTCACGTGCTAACAGCATCAAGGGTAAAAGACCTTGAAAACAGACCAAAAAAGCACTACAAGATGGTTGGCAGCTTAAAGGCACATTGTCAACAATCGAAATTCCTACTATAGACAGTTCAACAACCGTATTTTATCAGGAAATTAAAAAAGTATAATTCAAATAGGCTGCACAGCCTGTTTTTTTATTCACTGTAATGCTTCGCTTCATAAGATATCGCACAAGAAAGCAAGTACATTGTAAAATTTGTTTAGCTTTACTTCCAGTATAATAAACAGCGCATATATTTATTTGGTTTTACTTGAAAAGTGAATTTTTCAATCTCGTATTCAACTGTAATATAAACGGGATAACAGCTATTTATCGGTTATTGAATTCTATTTGCCTAGCAGCTTAACGTATGAGGAAGCTGTAGCATTTTAGATTGAATTTTGTTATGCAAATAGGACAAAAATAACCTTAGAAATGTCATACACATTGAGAATATTGGTAGATTATTCAGAAAAGCTGTAATTTTCTTTTACATCACTTATTCAAAATTGATACACTAAAAAGCAAAATCATACCTTTAACAATTAATGTATTATACACAAGTTGTATTAAAACTGTGCAGATATTATATAACTTAAATATTATTCCTTCGGTTTTATTTTTTCGATGTTCTGTTCTTGCGAATAACTTTTAAAATCAAATGTAAAATCAAAAAAAAGTTTAGGTTCCAATCCTAAAGCTAATATTATACGTATAAGCGTTGTTATTTTGGGAACATTTTCGCTATTAATAAATCTGTAAATCTGTTTTCTATCTATGTTAGCAGCAGCAGCCAAATCAACTACTTCAATATTTTTCTGCTCCATTATGTTTTTTAATTGAGCGGATAATGCTATAAAATATTTATCATTAGAATTTTCCATTAGGTAAATATGACATTTATGACAAAATAATCATTGACATATTTGTCAATTATAATATTAATGTTTACATTTGATTTTTATAGTTAATTATTAACTGTAAATTTGCAATACTTTATATAGAAAATATTAAGCTATTGCTTAGAGTCTCGAACAGAAAACTGGTAATTTTAAGGAACGAGATGATAAGTAGATTAGCTCACGACCATGGCGTGAGCTCACTTATCTGTTCCCCGGTATACCAGTACCTCTGTTCGGATATTGTTGAGTTTTCACGCCTTTTTTGCTTTTTACTCAACCTTTTGCCGGTTATGGTGCTGTGTACAGGCACTAATTACTATTTGTTTAATCGTTTAATCGTTAGTTGTTTAATCGTGGATCCCGAGGGTCGGGACGAGATTTGTTGAATTGTTTATTTGTTTAATCGTCTAATCGTTGAACTATTAATAAGATTAATAGGTGTATAACTATAACAGGATTTAATTAAAAATATGTATAGTTATTTTAGGACGGGTCAACCGAAAAATTTTCTAAATCTCAACAGTGGGAATACTAGGTAGATACTGTATGGATACAGTATTGATAGCTCATGAATTACATTTTCGTAAAAAATAGTGGCTTATTCTAAATATTGGAGTTTAGGCACAAAATACGGAAAATTTAAAAAAGTGAAAATTACTGTGTTTAAGAAGTAAAACAGTTAAAAATAACAAATAAAAAAAAAAACGGCGAAAACACCGTTTGCAAGAATGCTTTTTAAACGATAAATACAATTTGTTCTTTGAGATTGAGTTCATTGAAACCAGATTCACAAATTGAAGAAAATTAGTTTTTAAAACTCTTTACCTAACTTTTGTCTTGATACAAAAGTTACAAAAGATCAAGACTCTATTTTTTCAACGGTCAACAAACTTTTCGAAAAGGCAATCAAATATTATTCAATATCGCTTATTTAATGATATGGTATTCATGAATCTGCGATTTCGCTCCCTTGGGTCGTATTTGATCTATACCTTTTATTCAAAGAGTTGACACTCGCTGAAAAAATAATGTCGCTTTAAAATCCCCAATTGTTCAACAAGAGGATTTTAATTGATAACAGAGATGGACTATGTACCAAGCGGTATTAAGATTTAAACGAGCGTCAAAACGGTGAAGTTGGCGTTAAGGAACATCGGGTCGCGGAGCGATCGTTCCGATGGACTAGGCAACAAACAAGATTTTGACCGTTAAAAGCTTGACCGCAATAAAAGCACTTTTGGTACTTTTCGTGCATGAAAAGTACAGGAAAACCGAAAAGTTAGAATTACGGACAATGGATATTGAGAATCGAAAGAGATCTTCCACTGGATTCCTTTAGATTTAAAAAATATTAAATTGTAGAAAAAAGAAGAGAATAGAGTTTGAGTACACTATCCTACTTTCAGAGCTTTATTAATCTCAAATCTTGATTAAGACTCTACTCTATCTTATCAAATTCTCAAATAGAAATTCGGGCTTAAAACCCATTATTAAGGAATCGAGTTATTGATAAGTGTCTTTTCTGATTAAAATTCAAATTTATGGAAAAAATAGTTATTGGTATTGATGTGAGTAAATTAACATTAGATATCTGCATTCAAGACAATGGATCTAATCATTATGAAAACATTCTTAATACCGAAGAAGCAATCAAAGCGTTTTTTAGAAAGCTTAACAAGAAACACGAGATTATAATTGGAATGGAAAACACAGGTAGATTTAATGCTATTCTTTACAGAGTACTGATGCATTATTCTTATGCTATTTATGTGATCAATCCTTTTCATTTGAAAAGAAGTATAGGGCTAGTTAGAGGGAAGAACGATAAAGTTGACAGTGAACGCATCGCTTTATTTTTATCAAAAAACTATATGGATCTTCAGCAATGGAAACCAAATTCTCATGCCATTGAAAAAATTAAATTATTAAATGCAGAAAGAAAGCATAGAGTTAAAATACGTGCAGGATTATTAGCTCAATCACAAGATGAACTATTTTTAAGTTCAAGTATTGATAAAGGTATTTTACGATTAAACACTAAGCTCATAGATGTACTAACCAAGCAAATTAGTGAAATAGAAAACAAAATATATCAATTAATTTTTAAAGATGAAGAACTTAATAATCATTATGATAGAATACGATCTATACCAGGAGTAGGAAAAGTTTTAGCATTTAATATGCTGATAAAAACAGATGGCTTTACAAATATTAATAGTCCAAGGCAAATGGCTTGTTATGCAGGAATAGCTCCATTTGATTTTCAGTCTGGAACTTCTATAAGGAGAAAACCAAAAGTTTCGTCCATGGCAGACAAAGACTTAAAAAAATTATTACACTTAGCAGCAATGAGCGCCATTCGATTAAAAAATGACTTAGCTATTTATTATCATCGTAAAGTGGAAGAAGGAAAAAATAAAATGTCAGTTTTAAACGATGTTAGGAACAAGATTATTCATCGTATTTATGCACTAATTAAAAATCAAACTATATATAAAAATAGCTTGCTTTTGTCATAGAAATCAAGATGACAAGGTGGAGATATGTTAGGATGCGATGCTGCATGGCTTGTCTCGCTTTAGTGGAAGTGCAGCATGACCGGATGTATAGCTTTATTCGATTTTTGACTGGAAAATAGTTCTATGAATTACGATCAATAGGGATTGAAATCAGAAGAGATCTTTCACTTAGTTCAAAATGACAACCTAAACAGAAAATTATAATGATATGAAGCAATATAAAAAAGCAAAATATAAGAAGATAAATCTTACAGCTAAAAAACAATTACAATATACAAAAAGTTAGCCCTGTAAGTAGAGCAAAGCACATAACAGCTTCCAAACCATAATAGATAAATATTAATATAGTTAGTTGATTGAAGTAGTTAAAAACCGGGAGCGTTGTGTGCCGAAGCTCTGAAAAAAGAGAATAAAACACATAAACCCAAAGCTTTTTTTGGGCTATGTGGAGAAGCCTCATTTAAGCTTTGGCTTTATTATATTCCGAAGCTGAAAGTGATATAAAGATAGGATGTGATGCTGAAACTAGTTCAGCATGACAGTGCGGATAGATCTATTGGATTTTGATTACCAATGAAATGGTTTAGTTTCGAGAATTAAAGCGCCATTATCAGTAAAACGAGTGTCAATTAATTGAGGAATGCGTAAAAGAATCGGGGAACAAATTGACGTTTCGATTCTATAGTATTCAAAATTTAAATTGACCGTTTTAAGGATGAGGCAAGATTAAAAAAAAAGACTTTTATTCGAGCGTTTCTATTTTGTTTTTGTTCTCATGAATGCTGCACTGTCGTTTGCATTTGAAGTGAAACGAGTATTATTTTGTTTAGTGGAAAAATATGAAGAGTAGACTTTTTTATAGAGTCTTGAAATCAAGAGCACATGAATTTGTTATTATAGTCTAAATGACTTTGCTCGCAGATTCACGAACACTAAAGCATAATAATATCACTGAGTAATTTTTGGTTCGTTTTGAAACCTTTAGGTTCATGAATTCCTATACTTAAAATGTGATAGCATGAATAATCAAGATAAAATGAACAATAGAAATTAAAAATTGGACGCGATGCTGCATCGGAGTGCAGCATGACAGTGCGGATAGATCTATTGGATTTTTGATTTAAAAAAGGAGTGCAGTAAAAGTAGAAATCTAAAAAAATAAACCTACAAGGTTTATAAAACCTTGCAGGAGAGGAAACACAACTTGTATAATATAAAACCCCACTATTATGCCACAACAAAACTTTGAATTATTAAAAAAAGGCGACCCTGCTGCATTAGAAAAAATTCATGCCCAATACAGCAGAAGAATCTTTTGGTTGGGTAAAAGAATAATAGATGATGAGTATGAGGTGGAAAACCTGGTACAGGATACTTTTTTAAGGTTATGGGATTGTCGCGAAAAAATACAAGACCCAATGCATATACTGTTTTTCTTGCAATATGTTATGAAAAGATCCTGTTTGTCGCATTATTACAAACCAAGAAATAAATTTTTTAGAACGGTAAATTCCTTGGAAAGCTATGAAAATTTTCAGAACTATCTTGCAGGTTACGATCCCGCGGATGGAATTGAAAACCTGAAGTATCAGGAATCGCAACAAAAATTGTTCGATTTGATAACCAACGTACTGCCGCTCATTAAGCCGGAACGAAGGCAACTTATCAATCTTTGCCTGAAATATGGTTTCAGATATAAACAAATTGCGCAGGTGATGGGAAAAAATACCAGACAAACGGTAGACGAGGTAAATAGGGCAATTGAAGATATAAAAAAAATAGTTGCTGTAAGAAACAGGAACGAAAAGAAGTTTAACCCAGAATTGGAGCAGAACGCTGTGAGCGAAAGGCAGTCACAGGTTTTAAAGCTGCGCTGTGAAAAGAAATTTTCATTTGCAGCCATCGCCGAACAACTCAACCTTTCCCAAACGCAGGTGCACGAAGAATTTATGGCAGCATATAAGTTTGCGCAGCAGCATAAAATACAATCACTTTAAATTTGTTATTATGAGTAAGGAAACCATGAAACTAGCCCGGAAAATACAGATAACCATTGATCTGCCAACAGCTGAGGAAAAAAAAGAAGTTTGGCACAAATTATATACTTGGCAGGACAGGTGCATGCGTTCAGCAAACCTTATCATGAGCCACCTGTATGTGCAGTCGATGATTAAAGATTTTTTATACCTGTCTGAAGGTGTTAAGTATAAGTTGGCAGATGAAAAGAAAGATCCAAACGGCATGCTTAAATGTTCACACATCAGTAGTACCTACAGAATGCTTAGTAACCGTTTTAAAGGGGAAATACCTACCAATATATTTAATTCACTTAATAATGAGCTGATCAAAAAGTTCAATAGATACTATATAGAATATGTTACAGGTAAGCGATCTTTAGATAATTTCAAACCCGACAAGGGGTTCCTTTTCGGCGTGCCAGGCATTAAACGGCTGCAGTATAACGAGGAGAAAAAGGCATTTTGTTTCCTTTTGTTCTCGCTTCCGTTTAAAACTTATCTGGGTAGGGATTTTACAGACAAGCACGCATTATTACAACAGGTGGTTGACGGGAAGGTTAAACTTTGCTCCTCAAGAATGAAGCTTGAAAAAGGGAAAATCTTCTGGATGCCGGTTTTTGAAATACCTAAAGAAAAGCACCGCCTGAAACCCGCTGTAGTAGCAGAAGCTTCATTGTCATTAGAACATCCCATTTTTGTACGCATAGGCAGGAACAGTTTGATGATTGGTAATAAGGAAGAGTTTTTACACCGAAGGCTGGCAATACAGGCAGCACACAGCCGAACCAAGGCAGCAGTTACCTATTGTAGGGGTGGTAAAGGAAAGGAACGAAAATTAAAGGCACTTGATAGGTTTAAAAGTTTGGAAAGTAATTATATAGCCAGCCGGTTGCATGAGTACAGCCGGAGGCTGGTTGATTTTTGTGTAAAACACCAGGCAGCGACGCTGGTATTGATGGATATGCAGCAAAATTCGGAAATAGCTAAAGAAGAACAGTTCGTGTTGCGTAACTGGAGTTATTACGACCTGATGAGCAAGATAAAATATAAAGCTGAAAAGGCGGGTATTGAATTGATTACTGCCTGATAAACAAAATATTGAGGGTGCCTATACACCCGTAAGGTGAGGTTGTTGGTTAACACTCACTGAATGCGAAAGCATATATAGCAAAACCGAAAGATTTTTTACTAAGATATAAAAGATGTTTTTCAGGTACTAAGCATATTACAATTTGATATGTAGCTAAATAATTTTACTTGTGCTTAAAGATCTTCTGGCCGTTTTTGTAAAAGTAATATACAAAAAATTGTTCAAGAATTGCTTAAATGATGTTTTTAATAAAATATATTGAGGGTGCCTATACACCCGTAAGGCGAGGTTGTTGGTTAACACTCACTGAATGTGCAAGCATATATAGCGAAACCGAAAATTTTTCTACTAAGATATAAAAGATGTTTGTCGGGTACTAAGCATATTACCATTTGATATGTAGCTAAATAATTTTAATTGTACTTTAAGATCTACTGACCATTTTGTAAAAGTAAATTATAAAAAATTGTTCAAGAATTGTATAAGTGATGTTTTTAATACAATATATTGAGGGTGCCTATACACCCGTATGGTGAGGTTGTTGGTTAACACTCACTGAATGTGCAAGCATATATAGCTGAACCGAAAAATTTTTTACTAAGATATAAAAGATGTTTTTCAGGTACTAAGCATATTACAATTTGATATGTAGCTAAATAATTTTAATTGTGCTTTAAGATCTTGACGCCGTTTTGTAAAAGTAAAATAAAAAAAATTGTTCAAGAATTGTTTAAGTGATGTTTTTAATAAAATATATTGAGGGTGCCTGTACACCCGTAAGGTACGGTTGTTGGTTAACATTCGCGGAATGTAGTAGGCATATACAACTTTAAGATAGTTATTTGTATCAAAAGGTGGATTGGTTATTCAGCTAAGTTGTCGAAATGGTAAGCGTAGATCATAGAATTAATAACGCACGCGGTATTTTCGCCTTATTTGAAAAACCTTATCTTCCAAGTCAAAATAGAAGTTAAGTACGCATTTCTTTTTTCTTAGCCACAATTTGGGCACATCATAGCTCCATGCACCTGAATTGTATATGGTATTTGCAGGTCCGTATTTGTTCTCAAGTTCTTTTTTACTAAAACCTATTTCTTTCTTCTGTTTAAGTATTTTGTTAAGTACTAAAGACCGGTACATTTTATTATTTTGCCAGACAAAGCTATCAACATCCTTATAGGGGTAGCCTATCAATAAAAGTAGTATTTTAATCATAAAAAATATCTAAAAATTATATTGTAAATTTAAGTTAAATTCTAATAATTTTTTATTTTATATTTAAAATTAGTGATTTTTTTATAAAAATATTAAAAAAGTAAATCTCACTATGGTTTACATCCATTTTTATACGTACCCATTTACACTTGTAGCCATATATAAATATCATACCCATTAAAAATGACGCGATTCGTCAATTTGATCTGCCGGGAAATCTCTAATGTACTATTTTACTTTTTTGTATTTTAAACCTATGCCAAACCTAATATCAATCAATAACTAATAATATTTATTTTAAAAAGTACAATCCTTATTATTTACCTTCAAAATTTTCGTTAAACCATTTTAACTGGTTGTAGCTGTTAATGAATTTCAACCGAAGGTCTAACAGCTTTTGTTCTGCTTCTAATAATTTATTTTCACGGGTATTTATTAAAAAAAGAGAACTTTCACCGTTGCTGAACCTTATTTCTTCAGCACTTAACAAGCGTTTATAGTTTTCAATGTTGTTTTGCATCAGGCTTATTTGCAACTGATAACTTATAACCTCATTTTTATATGCCGTGATTTTTGCATTCAGTTCCTGCTGTTTGTATTCGGCATCAAACTGGTTTTGTTCAATTTTATATTTGGCAATCTGATAATCGGCGCGTGCCTGTCTTAAAAATATAGGAATTTCGAGCTTTAAACCGTACTGGTAATTGTTTTCAAAAAGGGGCAGCAGTTCGGTTTCGTAACTTTCTTTGTTGAAAAAGTTATAGGTAAAATCTAATTTTGGCAGCAAACTCTGTCGCTTCAGCCTGCGCTGACTTTCCAGAATATTGAATTTCTGTTGATAATATTGCAATGCAGCATGGCGGTTAATATCCCGTTGATCGATTAATGCAAGCAACATACCGTAATTTTCATACGATTCTGCCTGTGTTATTTTTTGCGATGGAATTATCAGTTGTTCCACGTCATAAGGTTGCTGGTTTTCTGTCCATAAATAAAGCGAAAGTTCTTGTGTTGCCTTTACAAATTTAAGGTAAGCATCCTGCTTTTCTACTTCGTAACTCTGCAGTTGCGAAACCACTTCGGTAGTGTCAATGGCTGCACGTTCGCCATATTCGTAGGTTTTTTTGGTAAGAATCAGACGTTCTTCGTTTATAGAAACGGTGCGACTTTGTAATAGATAATTTTCGTATAATCGCACCCAGTTCCAATAGGCATTATCAGCATTAAGCAATAGTTCATTCGTGAGCAATTTCTGTTCTGCCTGTGTCATTTGCAAAGCAGATTTTGCCTGATCTAACAATGCCCGACGTGTATCGTATAAAAGGTTTTTTGCCAATGGAACCGTTACACCAAACTGATACAGACCGCCTCTGGTATCGCTATTGTTTAGTTTTTGTCCGTTAATGTAGTTGTAACTTCCGTTTAGTTCGATACCGTACCAGGTAGGAATTTCCAAACCCACATTGGTCTGCTTGTAATATTCTGTTCCGTCTATTGTTTTAGAACCGTTTTTGGCATCAACCAACGGATCAAAATTTCCGCGGGCTTTTTGAATTTCAGCTTCGGCAATCTGATTCTGCAAACGGTAGTTGTAAGCCAGCGGATGATAACTCTTAACAATAGAAATAAATTCTTTGTGGCTCATGCGCAATGTATCCTGCCCAAAACCGGCAATGCTAACAAACATTAGTAAGGTAAAAACGATATTGCTGAACTTTATCATTTCTTCTGGGTAGATTTATCGGTTTTCACGGTATAATAATCAGCAGGGAAACCATTGATGTTTCGCCACAGTTCGTACCAGATCGGCACATCGTTTAAAATAGCGATTCCCTGAACACCGGCACCCATTTTTATTTGAGGCGGCCATGGTTTTTTACCTTTCTCTTCAACAACCAGTGCCTTGAAAAGTCCGTTAGTGGTTATGTTGCTTTCAACGGCAATTACTTTACCTGCAAAGACTCCGTAACTTGTGTTGGGCCATCCCGAAAATACGATTGCAGGAAAACCGTCAAAAATACACATCACACGTTGCCCGGGTTTTACTAAAGGTAGATCTACCGGTTTTATGTAAATTTCAACGGCATAATCAACATTCAACGGAACGATTGATCCGATGCTTTCGCCGTCTTTCAGTATTTCGCCGATACCCGATTTGGTTAGTTGAACGATCTGACCGTCTTGCGATGCCAAAACAAAATACAATCCCTGACGAATTTTATAGTTCGACATTTGATTTTCTAGTTTGGCAATTTCCCCCGAACTGCTTTCAATCTGCCCCATGCTTGTAAAACGCTCGCCTTGAATTTTACTCAGTTTTTCGGTATAATCCTGCACGGTGGCATTTTGTTCAATGTTTACGGTGATAACTTCCTGACGCGTTTGTGCCAGTTTGTTTTCGGCAGCGGTTTTCTTGGCTAGCGCATTTTGATACGATACACTGCGTTGTTGGAATTGCGTAAGTGATACCAAGCCTTCATCGTACATTTTTTGCTGGCGTTCGTATTGGTCTGCCGAAAGGTTCATTTCGTTGTTTGCTGCTTTTAATTCGGCTTCTTCGGCAGCCAGTTTGTTGTTCAGCTGCTGTATTTTTACTTTTAACTGCTGCAGTTTCAGTTCACGGGAACTGTTCAGTGCATCAAGCTGGGCATCGGTAGTTCCGATTTTGGCTTCGTAAAAATCACGCACGCCTTTTTTTGCCTCAACCTGATCCGATGTTCGAGAAATAAGTAAGGGATCCATATAATCTTCCTTAATTTCGGATAATTGCAGTATGGTATCGCCTTTTTTAACGAAGTCTCCGTTTTTTACATGCCATTTGGTAATTCTACCGGGAATTGGCGAATTAAGCAGTTGCGGACGTTGTTCCTGATAAAGCGTGGTTACTGTGCCCGTAGTTTTTATATTTTGAGTCCACGGCAGAAAAAGGGTAATAATAGCGAGTGCCATAATAATATAGAACCACCTTTTTACTCGTGAATTTCTGTGAACATGGTATATATTTTCAAACGATTTTGGTTTCATCGATGTTGTTTCTTTAATTTATTTAATATGGATGACGCTGCCGTTTTGTACAGAAAAAATATGGTCTGCCGCATTTACTAATTCTTCCTTTTCTGAAACAATTACAATGGTTGTTTGCGATTTGATCTTTTTTAGATAAGCAGTCATTTTCTCTGCAAAATCTTGATCCATACCGTCAACAGGATCTTCCAGTAACAACAGTCGTTTTTTACCTAACATAGCACGTAACAGTAGTATTTTTTTTCGGGAGCTGAAAGAAAGTTCGGTATCGGTATCGCTTAACTGGGTTAATAATCCTTGGGTAAACTGACTCGAAAAATCTTCGATACCCCATTCTTCGGCTAAATTCAATACATCTTGTGTTTGATAATTTTCTTTATCAAGCGTAATATTGCCTAAAAGTGTGCCTTTAATAATGTGCATGTCTTCCAGATAAATACCGGTTTGTTCCCTGAAAGTAGCTTTGTTTATGTTGCTTAACGGCACTTTATCAAATAAAATAGTTCCGCTGGTAGGTTCGTAAAAACCAGCCATCATGTTCAAAAGTAACGATTTGCCCGATCCCAGATAACCTTTTATAACGGTTAGGCTGTTTTTGGGTATTTCAAAATTAATGTTGTTGATAATAGGTTTCTGATCTTTAAAATGAATGCTTACATCTTTAAAAATAATTTCCATACCATCTTTACTGTCAGGAATTTCAATGTTGGAATCGTTCTCTTCATGCAATTCGGTTACTTTACTCAACTTGGTTAGTGATGTAATGACATCATAATAACTTTCCAAACTTTTAATCAGTTTTTCAACGGCGGTAAGTATTGTTAACACAACAATTTCTGCTGCAACGAAAGCTCCAATATTCAGCTCTTGATTGATAAGCAGGTAGGTGCCAATAGAAAGCATTAGCAGTGTAATAAGTACCTTAAAAAGCACAATGGTCCAATATTGCAATAGCAGTACTTTGAAGTGGCTGGTACGATGTGTAAGGTATGCTAACACCCGGTTGTCTGTTCCTTTTAGATGCGTATCGCTTTTAGAATTGATCTTGAATGTTTTTACCGATCCGGCAATGTCTTCTAACCAAGATGCCACTTCGTATTTTTTATCGCTTTCTTTCAAGCTTGATTCGATACCCGAATTAGAGGTAAATTTGAAAATAGCGATGACAAGGATAAATACCAACGCTCCGAAAACCAGAAACCACGGGTGATAGAACGATAATAATATAATTCCGAATACGATTTGTATTAAGGCAGTAGGAATTTCGAGCAATATTTTAGAAATACCTTTTTGCAGGTTCGGTACATCAAAAAAACGATTGACCAATTCGGGCAGATAGTATTTTTTGGTTGTTGCCAGATTGGTCTTTGGCAGTTTCTCGGCAAATGCCAAAGAATATTCAACAAATAGTTTCTGTTGAATTTTTTCGATGATCTGCATCACACGAATACGGAAAAATCCCGCCAAAAAAGTTCCGAACACAACAAAACCAATTAAAATATAAAGAGAGGTTACCATAGTGGCACCCATTACATAACTTACAATTGCCTGTATGCCCAAAGGTATGCTTAATTGTACCAAACCGCTTAAAATAGCATAGATATAAATACTAGCTACATCTTTTTTCTCTTTTGTTATATAGGTAAACAGTTTTCTGCTGTTAAATTCTGTCTGTGTATTTTTTGCCATATAAAGCTTTTCCTTACGGGGTTTCACTAATCTTAATAGCTACTTGAACTATTTGATTATTGTAAAAATAAAAAAATATTATCGCATGATGCTACACGGTTGTAGGTTTTTTTAGTGTTGATTGTAGTTTTAAGATGAGATAGAAATTATTTTAATTTCTAATCGAATTTTAATTTTAGACGATGTTATTGTGAGCGTTTTTGAAGATATTGAATGTTTTGATGAGTTATTTTATTTAGCTTTAGTTTGCAAGCAATTCCAGACTTTTTTAATCTGATAAAAATTTAGAAGTAACTATGTAAAATAGTATTGGTGTAACCTAATAAAAAGAAAGGTTTTAAAACCAAATTGTTAAAATTTTGGCAGCAGTACCTGAGGTGATTCTTAAAAAATTATTTTATTGTTAAGATTTGGTAAAAAAAATTAAAATGTTGCAGTAGTACAGGAATTACACTATATTTAAACCCATAATTGTTGTGAAGATATTTAAAGAATTAACTTTTTATGCAAATTTGTAATTGTATATGTATAAGATAACTGATGAACTTAGTATTAATGGGTTCAGTGCAAATTCAATGGATTATTTTATCCAGAGGAATAACGGTAGTAGGTCATTTAGTACAATGGATTATTATTGTATATTGATTGTTATACAGAATACAGCTGTCACAATTGATGGAATTGGGTGCGAAATTAAAAGAGGTAGTCTTGTTTTTATAGGACCTTCCAAAAATATGGTCTTTTGTGAAGAGGCTTCTCAAAAAGGTAGTATTTATGCATTGACCTTTTCGGCGTCTTTTTTTGAAAAATCTGCTAAAGATTCATTAGTCCTTAATTCCGATCTTTTTTTTGATAAATCTTCTCAAGTTGTCGTTACTCAAGCTTCAATTCCTATTGATGAAGTAGTGAAATTGATAATTAACCGACTTAATCTATACAAAACCAAACAGAATAATGGATTGTATATTTCGGTGGCGCACAATTGTGTGGAAGCACTGCTGTTGGATGGTCTCTTTTGTGTGGATGAAAAAGCGTACGAAGAGCAGAATGATGTTCGAAAATTTACTTTTATTGATATTGTAAACAGATTCAGAGTACTTTTGCAAAAACATTACCAGATTGAAAAACATGTGAGCTTTTATGCACAACTGCTGTTTGTTACCCCCCGCAGGTTAAGTGAAATGACAGAGTCTGTTCTTGGCCGCACTGCCAAGCAGGTAATCATAGATAAAGTGGTTAGCGAAGGTATCCGTATGCTGAAGCATTCCAATTTTACCGTTTCTGAAGTCGCCTATCAGCTTGGTTTTAATGACGAGGCAAACTTTAGTACATTCATAAAAAAACATACCGCTAAAAATCCGCGGATGATTAGGCATGCAGGTTAAATTTCTGTTAGCACTGCATAAACAATATTAAAAACATGCACTTACACGTTATTTTGATGTAAAGAAATAGGAATAGTTATATTTTTTTCCAAAACAATTTTGTATATTTAGATCAGTGAATATAAAACCTGCTAAATTACGGGCGTATGTTTTTAAGAATTATAATGACTGCATTTTTATTTGGATTTTTATCATTTGAACTATACGCACAGAACAGTGTTACTTTGAATGTGAATTTATATCCGATCCAGACATTATTGGTTAATACGGCACAAAAAGAAGTGAATCTTGAATACAATACCCGTGAAGACTACCGCAATGGAGTAGTATCTGAACAGCAAGACCATTTAATAATATACAGTACCGGCGGATTTCAGGTGAAAGTAAGTGCAGTAACTGCTGCAATTGATAAGGACATGTTAAGTAATATCATCATAATGCCATCGTCAGGATCTAAACCCTTGGAGCAGTCACATGTTATGTACACAGGTAAAAATATCTCGGAAATAGAACAGCCTATAATTTCTGCAACTAAAGGTGCTATTGATAAAAATGTAAACATCAGTTATAAAGGTGCAGGGAATGATGCCCTTGTTGGACTTACTAAAAACAATACACCTGCAAACCATACTTATACGGTATTGTATACCATCGTTTCTCAATAAAGTCTATAACACACATAAGTATATACAACTAGTATTATACATTTTAAATTGGAATAATTTTAAAACCGGTTAGAAATTTTACACCAAAAATAATTTCTCAAAATTTTCTTCCGTTCAAGCTTGTATGAAAATTTCAATCCAAAGGTGCACAATACGATTTTACTTCAAGAATGCAACTCTAAAATATATTTGATTCATTATAAACTTTATCCCTTTAACATTGAGCAGGTTTTGAGTAATGATATGAAAGTCGATTAATTTTTTTGTATAAAAGCTGCTTTGTAAAAAACTACAAGTTTTAAGTATATTTTGATAAGTAGCATAAACATGCTATAAGGTACTTTTGTATCCGATTTACAACAGGGGGGGTAAAAGTTGTAAAATCAAATATACTAAAAAGTTCATAAGCAACAAAGGAAAAACTAACAAAAAAATGAAAAAAGTAGTAATTGCATCTTTAATGATGCTAATTGGAATCGCAGCAGAAGCACAAACAGACAACGCAACTTTAAATGTACGATTAAATCCTATCCAGACTTTAGTGGTTAATTCACAACAAAAAACAGTTAATATTGATTATACAACGAAAGATCATTATAAAGACGGTGTGTCTTCTAAACAGGCAAACCACTTGAATATATTCAGTACTGGTGGATTTGAGGTTAAAGTAAAATCAGGCGGATCCGAATTAATCAATCAGGGTACTGCTGGAAGCAATGGAAATATTGCTGCGTCAACCATAAAAATTATTGCAACTCAGGGAACTCAGGATGCTTTAACAGATGCTGATTATAAGCAAAATGTTGAATTGTCGGCTACAGACGGTATCATTGTTTCTTCTACAAAAGGGGCTAGAGATAAAAATATTGATATTGAATATAAAGCAGCAGGTAATGACGCATATCTTGACAAATATGTGGCAAGCAGTACAGCTACAACATTTACTACTACTGTAACTTATACAATATACGCTAAATAACAGTATTAAAATAATTATTTTATCAAAGTGCTGCAATCATCTGTAGCACTTTTTTTAAATATAAACTTTGTAGTGATGAAAGGATTTGCGGTATTTTTAATTGCTTTATGTTGGGGCTCCAGTATGTTGGCACAAACCGGTGTTTCGGTATCGCCTCCGCGTCTTTATTTTGAATCGGATGCCGGTAAAAGCAGCCGACAAAAGGTCACGGTTACAAATGTAAGCGCAACCCACGTAATGAATCTGGCGTTAAGTACGGGCGACTGGCAGTACAGTGAAATGGGTGAAAACATGATGTATCCTGCAGACAGTTTGGAAACATCATGTGCCGGTTGGGTAAATATTAGTAAAGAAGATAGCTATTTTTCATTGAAACCCGGTGAAAACAAAGAGGTGGAGGTAAACATAACGGTACCCAACACATTTCAAGGTAATCTTTCTGCACATACCGCTATGCTGTATGTTACGCAGATGAATCCTGTAGATGATGTGGATAGTAAAGGAGCTAATATAAAAGTAAGCATACGCTCTGGTATAAAACTGTTTCACCGTACAAGCGAAATACAAAACCGCAAGCTGGAAATTGAAAATATTCTGTTCGATAAAAAATCGAATCACGTAGTACTTTATTTTTCTAATAACGGAAATATTTGGGCAGACGGTATCGTATATCCCGAATTGTTAAACACAGCTACTGGAAAAAAAACGGTATTAGATCATATTGTGTTCTACACCATGCCGGCAGACAAACGTAAAATGCTGATTTCTTTGCCTGAAAATTTGGAAAAAGGAAAATACACGGCAAATATTCTTATTGATTACGGCGACGAAAATACCATAGAAATGGGAGAATTATCTTTTACCAATGACTAAGTGTTTTCTTTTTATTTGTTTCGTTTTGCTGGTTAATACTGCGAAAGCGCAGAATTTAAATGTTGACAGCAACAATTATGCGAGTATTGATTCTTACAATGGTATTGTAAAAAGTAATGCCTATAAAGTTTGGTTAGATGGAAACGGTAACCTGAACCTGCCTACGTGGCGAGTATCGGTACGTGTGAAACAAGCTATTTCCAACGGAAATCAAATCTTTCCTGCCGATAAAATAAGTCTGTTACCAACCACAACATACGGTCAGTTAAACGGTTCTGCCATACCAACGATCACCCAGATAGGGATGCCATTACAGAGTTTTCTGCAGCAAGGGCAGGAGGTTTTTTTGGTGCCGCAGTCGCAGGCTGGCTTGTTCAACATTGCGGGGGGTGGAAACCCGTATTACAATTTTCATATCCCGTTCGATCTAAAAGTTGAAGGAGGAGCCTATCTTTCACAATTCACAACCTGGTCGCAATTCACAATGATTCTTGAATTTAGATTTTACGATAATAAAAACCAGCTACGGGGTCTGCAGGAGCGTTACTACACGCTGCAGATTGCAACATTAAGTGGAAGTCCGCAAACACCTGCTAACCAGTTGGCTATTAAGGTAGCTTCAAATGCAGTGAATGGTTTATTAGAACTTAAAACTAAACAGGATTACCTGCAAGGTGTCAACGTGAAATATTCCAACGGATTAATGGTATCGGCTAATACAAATTATCAGTTGAAGGTAACGGCATTGCAGCCGAATTTTACATCTGCAACGGGTAATACTCTGCCTTTAAATACTGTAAATCTTTCACTTATACCTGTTTCTACAAATCAGGCTTCAGTATTTCCGGTAGCATTGTCTGCAAATGCGCAGAAGATAGCATCGGGACCATCAACTCAGAGTGCACAGGTTTATTTTGATATAGTTTATGCTACTAAAGTAAATGATGCAAATCTTATAAATGCAAAACCGGAACAGTACACTACTACATTGCAGTACGAGATTGTTCCACAGTAACCACTACAATTAAATGTTTCGTTCGTTTTTCTTAAAATTGCTGCTTGTTTTTTGCTGTACTGTAACTTGCTATGAGGTACAGGCACAGGCTGGCATGGAAATGAATGTGGAAACAAATGCTACAACAGGCCATCAGAATTTATTGGATCTTACGGTAGAATTAAAAAACACTTTGGAAAGCAGTTTTAACGGAATATTGCAGATAACAACTCCTGAGGGTTTCAAAAGTATTTCGGGTTCGGAAATTCTGGTGGAATTAAAACCGGGTGAACATAAATTTGTACCCTTAAAAGTTATTAGAGGGAAAGGTGCTACGGCCGGAACTACAGATATTTTAATAGATCTTTTGAATAATAAAAAAGAATCGATACTAAAAAAAAGTATTACGCAGCAGGTAGAAGTGGATGACGCAATGCTCCTGCAGGCAGTTGCTCCTACGGTCTTCCTAACCAATACAAACGACTCTCTTTCTATAAAAGTAAACGTAACCAATCTGGGCAACAGATCCCAACAGGTTTTTGTGGTATTCAATATTCCGGATCTTACCGGTGAAGAAAGTTTTTTTGAACAAACTGCAGTTATTGACGTTCGTAAAGATTCAATATTCAATTTTAAGTTCTGGGTACCTAAATCGCTGCTGGACAAATCACAGTTTTCAGTGAACGTAGCGGCAATGAGGGGGACAGAGAAAATATTATTCGGAAGTCTATCCATAAATGTACAGAATGTATCTTCCGTAAAGCGTTACGAAGACATCAACAGTTTGGCGTATAATCAATACTATCAGAAAAACAATGTAACGGCAAGCTACCGTAACAGCGGAAAAGATTCGGGTGTGTATCAGTTGATGGGATCGGGCGATATAGATTTGCCTGCGGGATACTTGTCGGTTAGCGGAAATATCTATATGCCAAACAGTCAGAATGAACCGCTGGTAAGCAACACCTATCTTGCCTATCGTTTGGATACCCATCAGGTTAAGATAGGAAACATCAGTCAGCAGTTGGAAGTTCCGTTGTTTGGTCGCGGTGTTCAGTTTGATACTGCAGATAAAACACAGAATAACCGCATTCAACTGGGATTTATTGATGAAAATTTTAACCTTACTCAAAAAGATGCTTTTCTTAAAAGGGGATACGGTATGTATGCATTGGGAACTTTTGGAGCAAATAATCCTTCTAATCAGAAAAGTTTCAACTATGTTTTTAAAGAAGATAAATTAGAAAAGGCATCGCATCATGTAGTAGGTGTCGAGAATGTTAAGCAGATAAATAATGACTGGAACATAAGGTTAAAGGCGCATGGGGCATTCAGTAATTATGTAATAGTAAATAAAAACCAGCCTTCTTACGCTTTGGAAACACAGTATAACGGTTTGGTTAAAGATGTACGCTTGTCTGGAAATTATTATGTAAGCAGCAGCTACTTTCCGGGAAACCGCAGAGGAGTGATTCAGTTACAGCAGAATTTTATGAAAACCCTGAAAAGGGATCGTATGGTATATGCAAATATTTTTTATTCTGATTTTGCACCGGAATCGTACACCTACAGTCTTAATATGAAAACTACTGGTTTTAGGATAGATACGGGCATATCGCTTCCTAGGCTGAAATCGGTGGGGAGTGCTTTTGGGATGCAGTATTATAAAGAGACGGGGAATGCTTTCTCATGGATTGTTCCCAATGGTTTTTTGTCGATGGAGGCTTTTCGTGTAACCCAAAATTTTAACTGGTTAAGCAGCAATCAAAAGCATTCTGTGATGTTGGGAATTGAAGAAGGTTTGGTAAAAATGTCTGATGCTGCAAAGCTTTTTCCGCAACTAAAGGTGAATTCCATCTACAGTTATAAAGGTTTTAATGCCACAGCAACATATCAGCACGGTAGTTACTTTCTGTCAGAATATTCTTCACTGTTGTTAATGGAGAAAAAACAGAGTGATTTTAACCGATTGACGCTATCACTTGCAAGTGATCATAAGTTTATGTCGAATAAATTGCTTGTAAGGGGCGGGGCAGCGTATCTTAACGATTTTATCTCGGGGGAAACGCCTTCGGCTTTTGTGAATGTGCAGTATCTGCCAACAGATAAATACCGCGTTTATCTGAATTCTTCCTGGTTTCATTACAGTAAGGCAACCATTTTTCAAAATGCCGGAATGTATGTTATTGAAGTCGGAATGAGCATGAATTTAGGCAGTAAGGCAGCATCTCCGGGGAAAAAAGGCACTTTGTCTGCATTCGTTTTTTATGATAAAAACGGTAACAATGTGTTTGATGGAGATGATGAACCGGCTCCTGACTTTTTTATTACAATTGATAGAACAACATTTAAATCGGATACAGATGGAAAGATTAAATACAGAAGCCTGCCTTTCAACAGTTATAGAATACAGTCTGTTCAACAAAATGGTTGGTTTGCAGAGGGAACAGAGTTCCTTATGAACGGCTATGATCAGAATGTTAATATTGCGCTACATCAGAATGGTTCGTTGAAAGGAAAAATACAATATCGTTACGACCAAAAAACAGTGAAAAATTTCGATGTAAAAGCGGGCGGCATTGTATTTACTATTACAAAAAATGGCAGTTTGGTACAACGAATTGGTACAGATGATGACGGTAATTTTGTAGCATTCTTACCTACAGGAACTTATGAAATCATGTTGGACACCAACTCCCTTTCTGAAAATACATTTTGTTCTAACCCAAAACAGCAATTGCTAATCCAATCCGGAAAAATAACCAACGCTGCCGATTTTATTATTGAAGTACAGCAGAAACAGGTAAAAGTTAAAAAGTTCGGTTCATAGTGACGTACAGATTGAATAGAAGTTAAATAAATAAAAACAAGAGTATTCTATATTCACGTACTAACAGCATCAGATAAAAAAGATGTGGATAGACAGACCAACTGTAAAAGTTCGGAAATATTTTTACTAAAAGATATAAAAGCTGTTTGTTAGGTAGTAAGCTTATACCATTTGATATATAGCAAAATTATTTAAAAGGTGCTTTTAAAACCCTGTCAGTTTTTTTTTAAAGTACAGTATCAGACTTAAATCAATAATTGCTTAACTATTACTATTTAGAAACAATATATTGTGGGTGTCTAGACACGCGTGAGGTGCTGTTGTGGTTTGTACTCACTGAATGCGTAAGCATATACAACTTAAAGATCGGGAATTTTTATCAATTTACGGTGTAAAAGCTGTTCGTTAGGGAATCGTGAAACGTTTAGAAAAAATATTTTTAGGGTGCCTATACACCTTTAAGGCGAGGTTGTTCATTGACACTTACTGAATGTGAAAAGCATGCTGAGGAAACTTCATTTTTTAGTAGTTGTACCGGATTATTCTTAAGGATTGTAGTATTCCATGTCATCCATAAGTTGACATGTTAACGGCAGATCATCGAATTAATAAAGTACGGTGTATTTTCGCCTGATTTAAAAAACCTTATCTTCCAGGTCAAAATAGAAGTTAAGTACACATTTCTTTTTACGTAGTCACAATTTGGGTACATCATAGCTACACGCACCTGAACTGTATATTTTATTTGCCGGTCCATATTTGTTCTCCAGTTCTTCTTTATTGAAACCTATTTCTTTCTGCTGTTTAAGTATTCTGTTAAGTACTAATGATCGGTACATTTTATTACTTTTCCAAACAAAGCTATCAACATACTGATAGGGGTATCCTATCAATAAGAGTAGTATTTTAATCATAATATTTTTCTAATTTGTGAATACGAATAATTTGTGGTTGTTTAAAATATAACGTTGCTAATATATCAGGAGTTACCTTGATTTAGATGATGGTAATAGTATATTATTTTTGATTGAAAACTGTAAGATTAACAACAAGAATCGAATCTACTAGCTGTAGATTGAGATTAGCTTCTGAAAAGTCAAATAATTTAAAGTAAAAGAGAATATAATGATTATTAAAAGTAAAAAAAAACACAAACTTAAAGCTGTTTTCGGCTATGCGGAAAAGTCCATTTTTAAGCTTTATTATATTCTGATTGAGAATAGAATGAATTACTAAAATGGATAAAGGTTTCATTAGTGAGAAAAATGAGGTTGAGCTGATAAATAAAGCCTAAGATGATTGGTGAGCAGAGTGAAATAGAAAATTTTATGAATAAATAATTATAAAAAATGATAACGAATGAATAATATTCGATCAGGTAGCTTTAGAAGAATAGCTTAACCATTTTTGAACTGAAGCAAGATCAAAAACAAAAGATTTTTATTCGATGGTTTATATTTTACTTTTGTTATCATGATTACTTCGCCTGCTGTTGTAGGTAATAAACTGTAGTACGAAATGAAGTGGTACTTTGCTGCCAATTCATGAATTCAACTCTTCCTAAACGAAATGCACTAAATTAAAATATAAAGCCGTTCAAAAGAACGGCTGTATATTTGACTGAATTTTAAATTATTTTCTTACAATTTTCACAAATTGACTATTTTCTTTTGTTTTAATATTCAGCATATAAGTTCCAGAACTTAAGTTGCTAAAATCTAACTGAACAGTTTGATTGTCAAAATTACGGGTTATTACTAAACGTCCGTTTAAATCAAACACTTCTACATTTGTAATTGCATCAGTATAAGTAATTGTTAACAAATCGTTTACTGGGTTAGGGTAATATTTCAACTTGCTTAAATCAAAATCGTTTACACCTAAAACAATAATTGTTTCAATCGGTGTTGGTAAACTCGGGCATCCGTTTGCACCGATAATTACTGCATAATAGGTTGTTCCATCCACCAAAGGCATATCTTGGTTTAACGGATTTATGCCGTTTATTGCATCGTCATAAGTTATATACCAGATCACATTAGGTTCATCCATAATCAGATTACTTATTTCTGCATAATCTGTAAAGGTCTGTGGCGATGCACCTACTGGACCTTCGGGTCTGCTGTTAATGGTAACTTGTACTTGTGTTTTGCCAGATTCACAACCGTTTTCAACGCGAACAACAAAATAATATCCGCTGTTTAAAATATCTGTTAATGGCAATTCGGTAGTCGATGTGCTGTTGATATACCATTTGTACGATGTACCAGATGTTACGGGAAGATCTAAATCTGCCACAGTTGAACCTTCACACAATACGAATGGAGACACCGCTGGAGCTACAGTACTTATTACTCTTACTGCAACCGGTATTTTTGGTGATATACAGTTATCTTCTTGCTGAGCCAAATAATAAGTTCCGTTTACCAATACATCTGTAAGTTGTAATGGTGTGGTTGATGTAGCGTCGCTGTACCAAAGTGCGATAGCATTAGGTAGAATGTTTGCCGATAATTGTGCTACCGTACCACTACCACAAATGTTTTGAACACCCGCAGTTGGAGCAGGAACATTACTTTGAGCGCTTGTTACGGTTATTTGAGCACGACCCGATTCACAATTGTTTAATTTCTGTGAAACATAGTAAGTTCCGCTGACAATAGCATCGGTATTTGGTATTGGTGTTTGCGATGTTGCTGATGGATACCATAACAGATCTGAACCACTTATTTGATTTAGATCGACACTTCCATAAGTTAAATCTCCGCATACGGTAATTGTTTGCGGTGTTAATGTTGGAAGTGCTGTTGTGTTGATACTTACCAATATAGCGATTCTTCCCGATTCGCAATTTCCTAATTGTTGTGCTGCATAATAGGTAGTATTATCCACTAAAGGTTGCGTACTTGGCAGAACAGTTGTAGAAGTCGCAGAATCATACCAGTTTATTTGCGATCCGTTTATACCTGTTGCTGTTAAATCAGCAATTGTACCTGTACCACAAATTACCTGAGTAAATGTTGCTGTAGGTAAGCCTAATGGTGTAATGGTGGCTGTAAACGGAATACGTGCCGATTTACATGACCCTAAAACTGCTTCTACGTAATAAGTACCTGTCTGTGAAATAGTCGTGATTGGGGTAGTTGCTGTAGCATCATTATAAAAAACTAATGTTGCTCCTTGATGTCCCGTTACAACTACATTGGTTACAGGTGTCGCCTCACAAAATGTTTGACCTTGAACAACTGGTGTTCCAACATCTGCAACATTAATAGTATAATCTACACTTGTTGAACAACCACTCGGAGCCGTAAGTAATGCCGTATAAACATTTGTTCCACCTAAGCTTGATATGCTATAAACCGTTAAAGCATTTGTTCCGCTGGTGTATGGAATTGTTGTAGCTGCATCTAAGTACAAGTTTGATACTGGCGACCATGTAGCGGTTGACTGTTCAAAACTAAATTTTAAATCAAGGCGATTGGTAGTTGTAGTTCCGCTTACAGGATCTGCATCAGTAGCGCCTGAATTATAAATACCTACATTACCTGTTGCCGAAGTAAAGTACGATTCTGCATTGTTACCGCCACCTGTACCTTGTTGCGTAATCTGTACAATGATATTCGATTGACCGTCCCAATAAAAAGGATGATCTAACACAATGTTTTGTGCGCCCTGAAAAGTATGTGTATGTGTAGTAGCTGAATATACCGTATGGAAGTTTCCGTCAACAAAATTATTGTCAGGAAAAGTTGTGTTTGGGCTTAACATCATTTTGACAGCATAATTGTCATTGGTCATGCTTGATCCTGAATTTATCGTTTCAAAAGCCAACTCTGTAATATATCCAGCTGTTGTTAAGCCTTGTGTTTGTAATTCAGCGGCCCTGTAAATGTATTGCTGCTTAGAATACGCTGAACTTTGTACAAAAGCCGATACTTCGCTCGTTGGAGCTGTAGTTGTTGTTAAGTTACCAATTGTAGCACTATTGGGTAAACTTTCTAATACATTAAGTTCGGTAACGGTGTTTTTACACACATCATGAACAGTTGCTAAATTAGGGTTTGGCTCTGGTTTGACGCCTGAAATAACCAAAACTGTTTTTATCTGCTCGCAAATTCCGTTTGATTGGCTTGCTGTTAAAGTATATTCCTGCTCTTGATTGGTGTTAAATGTCCAGCCATTTACTTCATCTCCACTAACTCCTGTACTTGGTGTCCATACAAAAGTATCGTATCCTCCAAGATTAGTCGTAATAGTTACAGGAGACGAAATATCACCATCACAAGAAATAACTTTATCTGTAGATAGTTCAAAAGCCGGTTTAGGTGCCACTGTAATAGGAATTTCTATAGCTGGAGAAATACAGCCGGCAACTCCAACAAATACTGTATTTGGTCTACCGCTATTGGTAGATGTTCCTCCACTGCCGTTAACGTTCCCAGTAAGTGTGCTTATAAATTCAGCAGCAGTTCTATTGTCAGCCCAAGTGTAGGTATTCATGTTTATATCTGTTGTATGATACCTTAAGGCACCACTACCACCGGTGCTACCACCGCCAGTGTTTTGGTTACTCCAAACAATTTGTACTACTATATTACTTACGCCGTCCCATAGGTATGGAGTTGTGAAAGTAAATGTTTTAATACCTACAGCAAAAGTTTCTGAAACATTACTATAAACTTGTGATAAATTGTTATTATCAATATGAGTTGTTGTAGCTGCAGTTTGTGTGGTTGTTCCTAATGAAATACTGAAGTCGTTTCTGTTAGGTGTTCCAACAGTTACTACATCAAATTTTAGAGCTGTAATAGGTCCTGCTGTTAAACCTGTTGCGCTTAACTCTGCAGCAGTAAAAATATATTGATGTTTATAGCCTCCCCATAAATGATAAAGAAAAGTTTGGTTACCACTTGCAGTTAATGTTCCGTCTCCAATTTGTACATCAGAATCTGTTACTAACTTTCTGCTTCTTAACCAAAAACTCCTATCTTGAGTTACATCGTTGTCTGAAACAAAATTTTGACCTATATATAATGGAAGGATGTCATTTTCGGTATCGTACCAAGCTGCTTCTGCTGTTTGATCTGTTAATACTGCATCTAAAACTGCTTTTTGAGAACCACATAGATCCAACGAAGTAGTGTAAGATACAAAATCTGGATAGTCACATAATGTTTGCAAATCTTCTCCATAAGTCCAGATACTTTCATCGGTAGCAGAACATAGTACTTTTACATACACGCTGTATTTGGTATTAGGGTTTAATGCTGTAGCATTTATAGTTGTTACACCAGGAGCAGTTGTGCCAATGAATGATGCGCCAGGATCGCCCGGATTACCAATTTCACGTACTTCAACCATATAAGAAACACTGCTAAGGTTCATGTTATCTATCCAACTAATCGCTGCTCCATTTTTAGATACGTTATTTAAGATGATATCTTTAGATAAAACAGGTTTGCATGATGGGGTGTTTTCATAATAAACATCATCAATATGAACAGTTCCTGCTATAGTTGTACCGTTATGTGGTAAGTTAAAGCCAAAGAAATCATCTGTTGTTTGTGGAAGATACACAGTATATTCTTGATAAGTTGTACTGTTTATAATAATAGTATCTAATACAGTGAAATTAGCTGCCGATGTAGTGCCATTCGCCGTGAATACCTCTAAGATTTGAGGAGAAGTACTAGTTCCTCTTACCGAAAAACGTACTTGTTTTACCCAATTACCGTTTCCTAAATTATCTGTTTCAGGTGAAATTAACCTTAAGTTCTGACCTTGATTAGCAACGGTATTGGTACGATACATTCTGTAAGAATTGCTTGGTGATTGTGCATTTACAGCATTTACATAGCCATATCCTGTTGAAACTACTTCGTCAACATAACTCCAACAATAAGGGAAATTATTGTTTGTTGTAGTGCCTGTTTCGGTAGTATCAAAACCTTCATAGAAATTTCCGGTAACTATTCCGCATAAAGTGTAAAAGTTAACAGGAAATGTTGTCCAGATGCCATTGGTTGATCCACAAATACTTCGAACATAAACAAAATATTGTGTAGCAGGATCTAGACCAATAATATTTACAGATGTTCCTGTAACGGTACCGCTTGTTTTTAAACCTACAGCTCCGGAACCGGCATCGCCAGAAGTACGTATTTCGTATTCGTAACCGGTTACACCTGTTGCTAAAGAAGCATCCCACGATATGGTTGCTGTGTTTCCGGTAATAGCGCTTGTTTTTATGTTCATTGGGAAAATACAAGGCGATAAATCTTCGTAGTAAACATCGTCTATTACTACCGATGATGCAGCGGTAACACCGTTGTATGCCATTCTAAAAGCAAAATAATCATCGGTTGTTGCAGGTAACGGAACAATGTATTCTTGGTAAGAAGTGTCGTCTTTATATATCGTTGCTAATACTGTTGCATTTAAAGTTGTGGTATTATCCGATATCGATATTATTTCTAATTTGTTTGTGTAGCTTGTTAAGTAAGATCTAACCGAAAAACGTAACTGTTTAGTGCCGTTTCCAAGATTATCTGTTTCAGGCGAAATTAAAACAAGATCTTCTGCGGCATTTGTAGTAGAATTTGTTCTGTACAATCTGAACGATTGGGTTGGTGATTGTGCATAAGTAGTGCTATTCAAAACATATCCGTATCCTGTTGAAGTAACATCATCTATATAACTCCAACAATTAGGATACGTAGCATTAGATGTTGATCCTGCAGCTGTTGTATCGAAATTTTCATATAAATTTCCGGTAACTACTCCACATAAGGTATTAAAAGTCTGCGAAACGGGATTCCAAATTCCTTCTGTAGTTCCACAAATACTGCGAATGTAGACTGTATATTCTAGCGAAGGTGATAAGCCGGTTACTGTTGTTGAAGTACCCGTAACTATACCCGTAGCATCTAATCCAACAGTTCCTGATCCTGGTGCGCCAGAAGATCGAACTTCGTATTCATAACTGGTTACGCTTGTTGAAACAGATGTTGTCCAAGACAAATCGGCACCTGTCTGTGTTATATTACCTACCGTTAAAGCAGTAGGGAAAAAACAGTCTGACAAATCTTCGTAATAAATATCATCTAGATGAATGGTAGATAGCGTTGTTGTTCCGTTATGCGCCAATCTAAAACCAAAGTAATCGTCGGTAGTCGCAGGTAACGGAATAATATATTCTTGATAAGTTACATAGTCAACATTTATGGTTCGTATCACGGTAAATGTAGCGTTTGCATCGTCGCCGTTTGCAGTTACTATCTCTAAATTGTTCACATTCGTAGCTGTGCCGGCACGAACAGAAAAACGCAATTGTTTGGTACCGCTGCCTAAATTTGATGTTTCGGGCGAAATTAAAATTAAATTCTGTCCTTGATTTGCTGTAGTATTGGTTTTATATAAACGATACGAATTACTGCCCGATTGTGCGTTTGCTGCATTTACATAACCGTAACCTGTGGTAGTTACATCATCAACGTAACTCCAGCAATTTGGGAAATTGTTGTTTGATGTAGTTCCGGTTGCAGTGGTATCAAATCCTTCATAAAAATTACCTGTAACCACACCGCACAAGGTAAAAAATGAAACGGAAACAGGATTCCACCTGCCTGTTGAAGCAGACCCGCAAACACTGCGTACATAAACTGTATAATTTGCAGACGGAGATAAGCCTGTAATGTTTGCTGTAACCCCAGTGGTGTTACCAGACGCTGCTAAGCCGGTTGTTCCAGAACCAGGAGTACCGCTTGAGCGTACTTCGTAATCATAGGTTGTTACATTTGGATCTATCGAAGCAGTCCACGATATTGTAGCTGTATTTTGGGTAATTGCAGAAACAGTAACATTTGTAGGAAAAAAACAAGTTTCTAAATCCTCATAAAAAACATCATCAATAAAAGCGTAGGGATAGTTTGTTGTAGCAGATCCGTTGTGAGGTACTCTAAAACCAAAATAATCGTCTGTTGTTGCAGGTAACGGAACAATATATTCATTATAAGATGTTCCTGTAATATTAAAAGTGGCTAAAACAGTTGCAGTTGCAGCCGATGTATTTCCGTTTAAGCTTACAACTTCTAAAATACTTGTTACAGTTGCCGAATTTCCTGTGGCGTAAAAGCGTAATTGTTTTGTTCCATTACCAAGATTAACTGTTTCGGGTGATACAAGTGTTAAATCTTCGTTTACATTTGCTGTAGAGCACATTCTGTAAAACCTGAAAAAATTTGGAGATGATGTTACGGTTGTTGCGGAAGTAGCAGTGTATCCGTAACCTGTTGTAGACATATTGTCAATGTAGCTCCAACAAGTTGGTACAGAAGGGTTGGTTGTGCCACCAGTAGGTGTTGTGTCAAAATTTTCACTGAAATTTGTTGCAATTGCTGTACAGGGGGGCTGTGAATGCGTTTCATTAAACGCAAGTAACATCAAAATTAAGAAAGCTTTGGGCAGAAGCCAACTAATTTGACGTTGAAAAAGGTTGATTTTCTCTTTCATTTTTTAGATTATATGTTGTTCATAATCCATAAAAATACAACATTATATTTAATAAAATTCTGTTAAAGCTCTCTTGTTTTGAATTTTAACATCTAAAAGGTGATTTTTGTTGATAAAAATGCTAAAAATCACAATTGAGTCAATCTGTTTAAAGAAGAAATAATTAATTCTATTTCATTTATAATGTTTTACTTCACTTGTGTTTGAAATTTGTCTTTTTATTCCAGTAAGTTCTATCAGTAGATGCTGCAAATGTGTAGAATATAATAATGCTTATAGAAATTAGAATAGTTTTTTTCTACTCCCATACATAATTCATCTACCATACTGTTACTTGTATACTTTTTTACAAGTTTATTGTTTATTATTTTAACTAAATAATTACATAAATTACTATTTAATAGAAAAAATATAAGATACCTCATACTTATTTACAGTACTGAAATAATTCTTTATTATTTAATTTTGATAGATTTTAATATGAAATAGTTAAAATCTTAATTACACAATGTCTCTAAACATCATATTCTTACCAGTAAAAAAATATGTATAATTGATACTTTTTTTAAAACTAATATTATATTTGTTAAAATTTAGTTCATTTATGAAATATTTTTATTTTCTTATTATACTGTTTTGCACCAGTAATAGTTTTGCTCAATACTATACTCAACATTATATTGCACCAGCACCTTGGCAATATTGGAACAACGCAAATGAAATTGTTATTGGTACTGTTGAACCAAATACAACTGTTACTGTTGATATCAGTAAAAGTGATGGAACTTTTATTACCACTTTAACCCTTACAGAAAACAATCCGGTGTCTTACCGTTTTGCAGGTGCTATTGCAACCTCTCCAAAGAACGCAATAAACTTGATTGAAAATGATAAAGGTTTGATAATAGAAGCTAGTCATCCTGTTATTGTAAATTTGCGGAATATTGCGTCGGATACGGCAGGGAGTTCGGTTGCAAATATTAAGGGAAATGCTTCATTGGTAAGTTTTGGTCGGGAAGGTTTAGGATTGGAATTCCGGGTAGGCTATTACAGAAATTCTGTTTTAGGTTTAGATACAGGCGCGCCTGTGTATTCGGTTATGGCAACTGAAGATAATACAACTGTTAACTTACCGGCTACTACTATTATATTAAACACAGGTCAGAGTTATTTGTTTAATGCACCAATAGGCTCTTTAGTTACTGCTGATAAACGTGTAGTAATGAATACAGGTAGTTACGGCGATATACCCCAAACATGTGGTGGAAATGGAGAAGATGGGACGTTTGATCAAATAGCTCCAGTACAGTCATTGGGTATCAGATATCTGGTAGTGAGGGGAGAAGGAACTGTACCAACCCTACAACAAACTCAATTAGGGTATGGATCAGAGCAAACTACAATTGTAACAACAAAAGACGATACCATTATTACAATACAAAACTTTAATACAAATGGAACTGTTGCTGGTGCGCCTATCAATATAAATATGGGGTTAGCTGGTGATTCTTATACATTTTATCACGGAAATGGTATAGATTTGTTTTCATCGTCATTAATCACTGCCGAAAATCCAGTTATTGTTTATTCTGGTACTGCTGTTGATTGTGAAACTGATATATCTACTGTATTACCAATTGGCGGTTGCGCAGGGTCTTTAAATATCCAGACAAAAAAATTTATAGATTATAACAATGGTAATCTTCCTTATTTTGGATTTTGCGTAATTGAAAGTAACACGGTCCCGGTTTTTGTAAACGGACAGAATATTGAAGTTGTAACCGGTAATTTAAGAGTGCCTATTGGGGCTACAGGTTTCTATTTGATTACTTTTGATAATATACAGATTAATAATCCAGCGAATTTAATAATAACATCAGCTATGCCGTTAACAACTAGTTTGGTGCAGCAAGGAGGTGGTTTTTCTATGTCGGCATTTTTCTCTTCGTTTGGTGAAGCAGCAGACCCTCCTGTGTTTGCAAAAAGGAACAGTGATTGTAGTGTAACTTTAGAAGCAGAATCAGGTTATAGTGAATATGTTTGGCACAAAGATGGTATTGAATACGAAACTACAACAAGAAATTCATTACAGGTAACAGAATCAGGATCCTATACTGTTCAAGTGAGAAGAGATTGTGGTTTATCAGGTAAATCTATAGCTTTAGATGTGGAGGTTATACCTTGTTCTGACTTGGAAGTTATAAAAGAACGCACTTTCCAAGACGATTTAGATATTACTTTTACAATTACAGTAACCAACTTAAATCCACATTTTGCAGAACCTAACGCTACTGTTACAGAATTACTTCCAACAGGATTAATTTATGTTAATTCTACTGTTTCAAAAGGAACTTATAATAATGTAACAGGTCTGTGGAACATCGGATCTTTAGCTCCTTATCAAAGCGAAACCTTGGTTGTAGAATGTAGAATTGGAAATTCTGGCGACTATGTAAATACTGCAACAACTAAGGGGGTTTTGGAAGATACTGACCTGAAAAATAACAAAAGCTCTGCTACTGTTGATGCATTTGTTGCCGATATTGATGCTTTTAAAACAGATGGTAAAGAATTGTTTTTTATAGACGAATATTTAAACTATACCATAAAAGTTGTTAATAACGGTCCACAAAAAGCATTGAATGTTGAGGTCAATGACCCAATGCCGCATCAAACAACCGAAATGACTTGGGAAGGAAACGGAAAATCTGGAACTGGCGATTTAGTAGATATAATTAATTCGTTAGATGTAAAACAAGAGGTTATTTATACGGTTAAATTAAAAGTTCCAAAAGATCATAAAGGAATGTTTACAAATAATGTGGATATAAGTTCTATTTATATTGTAGATCCTGTTGAAAAATGTACTGGATGTTCAGATACTAACCTTCCGCATTTTGAAATTCCAAAAGGTATTTCTCCAAACAGCGACGGTGAGAACGATTATTTGGATCTGTCTGAATATTTTGCAAGTAAGCTTACTATTTATAATAGATACGGTAATGCAGTTTACACAAAAGCTAATTATAGGAACGAATGGCACGGACAGGATAACAATGGTAAAATATTACCATCGGGTACTTATTTTTATTCTGTGTTTATGTTGAATAATCCTTATAAAACGGGATATATACAACTAATTAGAGAAGTAAAATAAAAATATTTAAAATAAAAAAAGAGAAAACTAAGTTTTCTCTTTTTTTATATACCTCATTTTACAATCTATACACCTCATTTTTTATTAAAAAATAATAATATGTTATACCATATTTCTTTTAATTATATATTTGAAAAAAAATTAGCAAAAATATTTAATATTCTAATACTTAAGTTATTCTTGTAACGTTATATCATTAATTGGGTAAATTTTCAATGAGTATAAGAAATTAAGTTGAAATATTAATTCAATAGAAAAAAATGATTTTGTACTTTATAGTAAACTGATATGAAAAAAATTACATTCTTATTATTTATTTTACTGTCACATTTAATTTATGCACAACAAGATTGTAGTTCTGCACTAAGTATTTGTGGTAATTCAAATATAAATTATTCACCAATTGGGTTTGGTAATACTTACGAATCATTAGGTGGGTGTTTGTCTGTAGGTGGTGAGAATAATTCTGTTTGGTATAAATTTCAAGTTGCCACAAGCGGAACTTTAACATTTGTAATTTCGCCTACTGCTGCTGTAGATTATGATTGGGCTGTTTTTGGACCTAATGTAAGTTGCGCTAATATTGGAACGCCAATACGCTGTAATGCTGCAGGGACTTATGGTAACACCGGCTTAAATATGACGAATACCAATACAGTTGGTGCACCGGGGTCTAATGTTCCTTTCTGTAAGTATATGGATGTTATTGCGGGCGAAACCTATTATTTGTTTATTGATAACTGGGTTGGGTTAGGATTTAACGGAGTAGCACCATTTAGTTTAATTTGGGGTGGTACCGCAACATTGCATGATCCTTTTTTGAATAGTACAACTGCTCCAAATCCCTTTTTACCTCCTGGAAATGCAGGAGCCAACACATCTGCGCCTAGAGAAATCAATTTATGTAGTAACTCCTTGTTGTTTGATTTTAGTACGTTGTCTGCTTCGATCTTAAATAACAATCAAAATTTTGCTGTTAGTTATCATACAACATCAAACAATGCATTGTCAGGAACAAGTCCAATAACTTCGCCTGTTACAGTTAATACAACAACAACCTATTATTATAGTATTAGTTATCAGGATCCAAATGGTAGTACGGTTTCGTGTAGGCAAATTGGGGCTTTTAAGTTTGTAGACAAATCTATATCTTTAGCTATAACTGCCAGTTCTACAAACCTATGTCCTGGCCATGTTGCAACACTTACTTCTAATATACCAACAGGAAACACTTGGTCAAACGGTGCTACTACACAATCAATTACCGTTGTTAGTGGTGGAGCATACTCTTTGACAAATACGAATGGAATTTGTACAAGTATTGCAAGTGTTACAATTAATTCAAGCGTTGATCCAAATGTTCAGATAGCTGGTAACCTTACTTTTTGTGATGGTGGATCAACCATATTGACAGCGTCAGGTACAGGTAGCGGACTTTCTTATGTATGGTCAACAGGTGCTACAACGCCAAATATTACAGTTACAACATCAGGAAGTTATACCGTTAATGTTACCAATAGTAACAATTGTACTTTTTCTAAAACAGTAGTTGTAAATCAAAACCCTTTAGCTTCTGTTCAAAATCCTTCTATAAATATCTGTTCAACTTCGGCTACTACTACTTTTGATCTTACTTCGGTTCAATCTCAAATAAGTTCTGTTTCAAGTATTATTTTTAAATACTATCAAAATCAAGCTGATGCTGTTGCACAAAATACAAATACAATTACAAACCCAGCAGCATTTTTGTCGGGTAGTGGAGTGGTTTATGTTCTAGTTGTTTCTGGCGATTGTTCAAAAATTGCGACAATTAATCTTACAGTTACTTTAACACCAACTATTACAACTCAGCCAATAAGCAAGTTGGTATGTATCGGTGGTACAACATCATTCAGTGCAACCGCAATAAATGCAATTGGTTATCAATGGCAGGTTAATTCAGGTAGTGGCTTTATCGATTTAGTAAATGATGCTACTTATTCTGGTGTCACTACGAATACATTAACCATAACAAATGCAACGAGAAGTTTAAACGGTTACAGTTATAAGCTTATAGTAAAAAGTAATTGTTTGCCTCATTTAGATTCTAATACAGTTATTTTGTCTGTGCCCGAAGTTAATGCAACGATCACATCCGTAAAAGCATCTTGTTTCGGACTGGCAAACGGATCTGCAACAGTGGTTGTTTCAGGAGATACCACACCTTACACTTATTTATGGTCAAACGGATCTACAACTGCAGCTATTAGCAATTTAGCACCCGGAACTTACAATGTTGTTATAACCGATGCAAACGGATGTACAGCAAACAAAAGCGTAGTCATTACCGAACCTGCAGTAATTTCAAACACTTTAAAAGTTAAAAATGTTAGCTGTAATGGAGGGAATGATGCTAATATTGAAGTAACTTCTACTGGTGGAACGGCTCCGTTCACTTACTTGTGGTCACACAACAATGCTACAACTGCAACAATTACGGGATTAGTAGCAGGTACTTATAATGTTCAAGTTAAGGATGCTAACAACTGTATAAAAACCGAGCAAATTATAATAACGCAACCAAATATATTAACAGCCACAATTACTTCAAAAAATGTTAGTTGTAACGGAACCTATACAGGTGAAGCTACCGTGAACGTAATAGGAGGAACTGCGCCTTACACATACAGTTGGAATAACGGCATTACTACTGCTACAAATACGGGTTTACGACCAGGAATTTTTTCTGTGACGGTAACCGATGCAAAAGGATGTACAGTAAACAGCTCTGTTACTATTACAGAACCAACTGTATTAACTGTTTCAACCAAACAGACAAAAACAGGTTGTAATGGTGCCACAACAAATTCGGTTATAGCAACAGTTACAGGCGGAACACAACCATATACTTATTTATGGTCTAATGGTTTCACGACTGCTAACGCTGATAATTTGTTACCGGGAACTTATAATTTGACAGTTACCGATGCGAATGGATGTAAAGTGAACGAAACAGTTTCTGTGGTTGCAACTGCAAATTTAGCTTTAAGTTTTAGTAAGAAAAATATCAGTTGTAATGGATTATCAAATGGTAGTGCAACAGCAGTTGTTACTGGTGGTAAAGCTCCGTTTACTTACAATTGGTCAACAGGATCGATCAATCCGTCTATAAATAATTTAGGAGTAGGAACTTATACTTTAACAGTTACAGATGATTATGGATGTACTGTTACGGAAACCGTTGATATAACTCAACCTGATATTTTAACAGCTACTCATCAGCAAACAAACGTTAATTGTTACGGATTATCAGACGGAAGTATCTCTCTAACGGTTTCAGGCGGAACAGCTCCATATATCTATCAATGGTCAAACGGATTTAAAACGGCTTCGTTAAATCAGATTCCAGCAGGTACTTATACAGTAGTTGTAACCGATAGTAATAACTGTGCATTGGCTCACACGGTAACCATTACTCAACCGATCGATGTTCCTACGCCAACAGCAGTTAATCAGGTTTTCTGTTTTAATAATAATGCAACCGTAAGTAATTTGGTTGTTAGTGGAACAAATGTTAAATGGTATAGATCGGCTATTGCCGGTACACCTTTAAATGCTAATGATTTATTAGTAGCAGGAGATTATTTTGCATCACAAACTATTAATGGCTGTGAAAGTTTTGCAAGAACAGGAATTAATGTGGTGATTAATAGTACGCCAATTCCATCAGGCTATAGTGTTCAGGAATTTTGTGAACCTTTTGTACCAAAAATATCCGATTTACAAATTACAGGAACCAATATAAAATGGTACACAGCAGCTGTAGGCGGCACGCTTTTAACAAATGCAAGTACGTTGGTTAACGGATCGTCTTATTACGCGTCACAAACATTAAACGGATGTGAAAGCACTACAAGATTTGCGGTAAAAGTAAATGTTTATCCAAATCAGCAACTTGTTACAGGTCATTTAGCAATTTGTGATGTTGCAACAATTAATGATATTTCTATTGAAGGTTACACCAGTTCACAATTAAAATGGTACAGCAGTTTAACTGCAGCAACGCCATTAAGCCAATCTCAGGTTTTAACAAGCGGAACTTATTACATAAGTACATTCAACTATAATTTATGCGAATCAGCTCGCAAAGCAGTTCAAATAGTAGTGTCTAACAATGTACCTATTCCGGTGACAAGTACATTGCAGGCATTTTGTAGTACAGCTACAGTTGGCGATTTGGTTGCAACAGGTATTAACGGAGCATCAATAAAATGGTATAATTCAGCACAAAGCACAACACCATTAACAACATCTACACAATTGTTCAACGGTACATATTATGTAGAGCAGGAAATGATGCCTTGTAAATCTCCAAGAATAGCAGTTGCAGTTCGTGTGGTTTCTTCAACCGCTCCAACTATGACCGATTTTAAATTATGTGAAGGTGCTACTGTTGCCGATTTATATTTGGCAGGATCAACAACAACAAAGTATGTATGGTATTTAAACGGAACAACAACTACAAAGCTACCTGATACCTATGTTTTAACGAGCGGTTATTATTATGTGGCAACAGAATCGTACGGATGTATTTCTAACAGAACAAGCGTTCAGGTACAGGTAAATACGCGACCATCTTCTCCTACAGGAAGTTTAGTTCAGAATTTTAACTATCAGGCAAAAGTTGTTAATTTGGTAATGAATCAGCCGAATATTGTTTGGTATTTAAGTTATAACGATGCTGTAAATAAAATGAATGCTTTAGATGCGTCGGATTTATTGGTTGATGGAACTACTTATTACGGAGTTATTGTCGATGCAAATTCTTGTAACAGTTACCCTACGGCTGTTAAAGTAGGAGTTACTTTAGGTACGAACGATCTTGATTTGGAACAATTGAAATATTATCCAAATCCAGTAGATAGCGAATTGGTAATAAGTTATATTGATCCTTTAGAAAATGTAGAGATTTATGATGTTACCGGTAAACGTGTTTTCAAACAGAAGTATGAAAGTAAATCTATCATTATTGATTTTTCTAGATTTAGTTCTGGTACTTACATGGTTAAGGTTATGACTGCAAAAGGATCTCAATTTATCAAAATCATTAAAAAATAATAGGAAATATATAAAAACAAAAAATCCGTTTCAATTAAGAAACGGATTTTTTTATAACTAATAAGTAAGATTATTTACTTAAATACATTTTTCTGCGAGCGTATAAATCGTAGAAAGCATCGTCTTTTAAACTATCTATAAACAAAATACTTTCTCCGGTTGATTTCATTTCGGGTCCTAATGCTTTGTTTACACCTGGGAACTTGTTGAAAGAGAAAACAGGTTGTTTTATAGCATATCCTTTTAAATGTGGATTAAAAGTAAAATCGGTCACTTTTGCACCTAACATTACTTTTGTTGCGTAGTTTACATAAGGCTCGCCGTATGCTTTTGCAATGAATGGAACCGTACGAGATGCACGTGGATTTGCTTCGATAATATAAACCGTATCGTCTTTAATTGCAAACTGAATGTTGATTAAACCTTTAGTTTTTAAAGCAACTGCGATCTTTTTAGTATGATCTTTAATCTGTTGTAAAACAAATTCACCTAAATTGAACGGAGGTAAAGTTGCATTTGAATCCCCAGAGTGAACTCCACATGGTTCAATGTGCTCCATGATTCCGATGATGTAAACATTTTCACCGTCACAAATTGCATCAGCTTCTGCTTCAACAGCACCAGACAAATAGTAATCTAACAATAATTTGTTACCAGGAATCGATTTCAATAAATCAATTACATGCTCTTCTAATTCTTTTTTGTTGATTACAATTTTCATTCCCTGACCACCCAATACATAAGACGGACGTACTAAAAGAGGGAAATCTAATTCGTCTGCTAACTTCGATGCTTCGTCTGCAGTTGTAGCCACACCAAATTTAGGGAACGGTATATTTAATTCGGTTAACAATTCAGAGAAACGTCCGCGATCTTCAGCTAAATCTAAAGCTTCGTAGCTCGTTCCAATAATATTGATTCCGTATTTGTCTAACTTTTCAGCTAATTTCAAAGCGGTTTGTCCACCTAATTGTACAATAACTCCTTCTGGTTTTTCGTGACGGATAATATCGTAAATATGTTCCCAATAAACAGGCTCAAAGTACAATTTGTCTGCCGTATCAAAATCAGTAGAAACCGTTTCAGGGTTACAGTTAATCATGATAGTTTCGTAACCACATTCCGATGCTGCCAAAACACCGTGCACACAAGAATAATCAAATTCAATTCCTTGTCCAATTCGGTTTGGTCCCGATCCTAAAACAACGATCTTCTTTTTATCTGTACGAACAGATTCGTTTGCAGAATAAGTTGTTCCGTCTGCTTTTTCGATATCAGCTTCGAAAGTTGAGTAATAATAAGGTGTTTGAGCCACGAATTCTGCCGCACACGTATCAACCAATTTATAAACGCGGTTGATGTTCATTTGCTCACGTAATGCATGAATTTCGCTTTCCAAACAACGTAACATGTGAGCAATTTGACGGTCTGCAAAACCTTTTTGCTTCGCTTCTAATAACAAATCTTTAGGCAATGAAGCTAACGTGTGTTTAGAAACTTCTTGTTCTAAAGCATACATTTCTTCGTACTGCTTTAAGAACCACATATCGATTTTTGTAATCTGATGGATGGTGCTTAACGGAATTCCCAATGCAATGGCATCGTAAATCACGAAAACGCGATCCCATGAAGCATGCTCTAATTTATCTAAAATCTGGTCGTAATTAGTGTATCCTTTACCATCTGCACCAATTCCGTTACGCTTTATTTCTAACGACTGCGTAGCTTTTTGTAAGGCTTCTTGGAAAGATCGACCAATTCCCATTACTTCACCAACCGATTTCATTTGTAAACCTAACGTACGATCTGCACCTTCGAATTTATCAAAGTTCCAACGAGGAATTTTTACAATAACGTAATCTAAAGTTGGTTCGAATAAAGCCGAAGTCGATTTTGTAATTTGATTTTGTAATTCGTCTAATGTGTAACCTAAAGCTAATTTTGTAGCGATTTTAGCAATTGGATATCCCGTTGCTTTTGATGCTAATGCAGATGAACGAGATACACGCGGATTGATTTCAATTGCTACGATGTCTTCTTTTTCGTCTGGTGATACAGCAAACTGAACGTTACATCCGCCGGCAAAGTTACCAATAGAACGCATCATTTTTATTGCCATATCGCGCATACGCTGAAACGTACGGTCTGATAAAGTCATTGCGGGTGCAACAGTAATAGAATCACCAGTGTGAATTCCCATTGCATCCATATTTTCAATGGTACAGATAATAACAACGTTGTCGTTTTTATCGCGCAATAATTCTAATTCGTATTCTTTCCAACCCAATAAAGCTTTGTCAATCAAAACTTCGTGAATTGGCGATGCTTCTAAACCGTAGGTTAATAAACCATCAAAATCTTCTTCTCTGTGTACAAAAGCCGCACCGGTTCCACCTAAAGTAAACGACGGACGAATTACTAGTGGAAATCCGAATTCCTGTGCAATTTCTTTTCCTTCTAAAAACGATGTTGCTGTTTTAGCAGGCGCAAATGGTATATCTATTCTTGATAACAATTGTTTAAACTGCTCGCGGTCTTCGGTTACATTAATGGCATTGATATCAACACCGATTAATTTCACGTCAAAATCTTGCCAGATACCTTTTTCATCAGCTTCCAAACATAAATTTAAAGCTGTTTGTCCGCCCATTGTTGGTAAAACCGCATCGATTTCCGGATGTGCTTTTAAAATTTCAACAATAGATTTGGTGTTTAAAGGCTTTAAATAAACGTGATCTGCCATTGACGGATCCGTCATGATGGTTGCGGGATTTGAATTGATCAAGATTACTTTGATTCCTTCTTCACGTAAAGAACGTGCCGATTGCGACCCTGAATAGTCAAACTCACAAGCCTGACCAATGATGATTGGACCAGAGCCAATGATTAAAACTGTTTTAATTGAATTATCTTTAGGCATTGTAAATAATTGGTGTTGTTATTTAGGTAAATTTATTGATAATTAGTTGAAATTCATCTTAAAAAAAGAGAAAAACGAAAAGGTATAAAAAAAGGCGATACACTTAAAGTAACGCCTTTATTTATGATGAAACATCATTATTTTTTATGTCTTGGTTCGCTAGAAACCGTTAACTTATGTCTTCCTTTAGCTCTTCTACGTGCTAATACTTTTCTACCGTTAGCGCTAGCCATTCTGTCCATGAAACCGTGCTTGTTTCTTCTTTTTCTTTTTGATGGTTGAAACGTTCTCTTACTCATTGCTTCTTATCTTTAAATCTATAAAATTTTACGAATGTTCAGCTTTGAAAGCAAGTAGCTTCAAAACCGAGTGCAAATATACAAATCCTTTTAATAACTGCAAATTCTTTTTAAAATTTATTTTATTTTTTGGTTATCAATTGCAGTTATTATTGCCAACAGGTTTTGTGGCTTGCAGTATTTTACTACATTTGCAAAATTAAACGTAAAATTGATATGATTAACAAAAATATAAAAATTATAGTTGTAGCCGCTTTATTGGCAACAGCAATTTGGCAGTTTACAGAAAATAATATTGGTAACGGTATATTCCTGATTATTTTGGTGCTGTTAATTGCACTGATTTATTTTAAGAACGAAATGCTTATTATGACCTTGTTTAAATTTAGAAAACAAGATATGGACGGTGCTAAAAAGATTTTAGATAAAATTAATCCGGAAACGGCACTGATTAAAAGTCAGCAGGGATATTATCATTATTTAAATGGAATTATCAACGCACAAAACAATTTAAATCAGGCAGAAAAAGATTTTCGTAAAGCAATTGATTTAGGTTTGAACCAGAAAGAAGATTTGGCTGTATCTAAATTACAGTTAGCTGGTATTGTAATGAGTAAAAACCGTCCGGCTGAAGCACAAAAATTAATTGCCGAAGCAAAACAACACGATACCAAAGGCATGTTGAAAGAGCAGATTTCAATGATTGAAGGGCAAATGAAGCAAGCACGCGGACAAAAAGTACCAATGTGGTACAATCATAGCAAGAAAAGAGGTTTTTAATTTCTTTAAAATATAAAAAAAGCTGTTCAAATTTTGAGCAGCTTTTTTTGTTACTTTTATAAAAAGTTGTTTTACATGAAATATATAAGCATTCTATTCTTAATTTTTACTTTAGAATCTTTTGGGCAAGTTACTTTTAAAGACATTGAATATATGGCTGATTTTTCGGATTCTGATGTTACTTGGTATCGAACTAAAAGCGGAAACAGTGGTCTTATAAGTAAAGATAGTGTTTTTATTACCGAACCTATATTTCAGTATATTGCAATTATTAAAAATAGCAATGAAATAGCTGAAGCTGGTGTAAAAAAGGGAAAGAAGTTCTTACGAGGGTTTATAAATTATAAAGGGGAACAAATAACACCATTTATTTACGATTATGTTTACCAATCTGGTGATTATTTAATTGTAGAAAAAGATAAGAAATATGGTATGTTAGATAAAATAGGAAACTACATTTTATCTTTAGATTACGATTTAATTAGAAATTATGACGAGTTTACATTAGTTCAAAAGAATAATAAAATTGCCGTTTTTTCTCAAGACCACAAGTTTATTTCTGAATTTATTTATGACGATTTGGTTGATATCTTTCCAGGTTATATTTTACTAAAAAATAGTCAAGGCGATTTTCTTATGAATAAACAAGGTGCTATTAGTTATAGTGTTAATAAAGATGAAGAGATTAAAGACATGAAAGATTCTTTATTAATTGTTTTAAATAAAAAATCGAATAAAATGTTTCTGCGTGATTTAAAAAACATGAATCTTTTTGAATCAGATTATAACCAGATTGAATTTATAAGTACTTTTCTAAAAGTATCAAATAACAATAAGATAGGAATTGTAACATACAAAAACGAGATTATTATTCCTTTAGATTTCTTAAGCATTTATCAGTTTAAGAATGATTACTTTATGGTAGAAAATAATAAGATAAGTGGTCTTTATAAATTAAGTAAATTGATTTTGCCTTTGAAATATAAGCATATGACGAATTTTTTGAGTGATTATCTATATGTTGTAAACGATAATGATTTAAGCGGCTTGTATGATTCTGAACTAAATGTTATAATACCCGAAGAATATAAAATTTACGAATATTACAAATCGTTTTATTTAGTTGAACAGAACAATCAATTAATGATTTTTAATATTGATGATAAATTAACTTTAAAAATTAATTCAAACTACAAATTCCGCGATAAAAATCATTTTTGGATTACTAAACGAAATTATTTTGTATTGCAAGAAGGTGATAAATATGGTGTTGTAAATTACCAAGGAGAAATTGTTATTCCGTTTGAATACGATTATTTAGAACCTATTTATGCATCGAATAAATTTATTGCTAAAAAGAACAACAAATATGGGTTCATTTCTAGTAAAAACGAAATTATTAAAGAATTTAAGTTCGATCGCGCACAACTGGTTAAAGAAGCTGTTTTCTTTTATCAAAAAGGAAAGCTTACCGATAGTTACGCTGCTGAATTTGATTATCAAGAATAAAAAAACATCCCAAACTCTATATGAATTTGGGATGTTTTTATTTATTTTCTTTTAAACCCTTCTGTAGGGATCTGTATATTGTATGTTTTATTCTGCGGAACAATTAACGAAGTATCAATTAACCACGGATTGTACAACTTTAAAAGTTTATAGTTAATACCTTGATCCAATGCCCATTTTTGCAGATCATCTATATTCGAATTTACAGCAACGGTTTTAGTTTTTACAGGCTGATACAATTCATCTTTACCAAAAACATAACCGTACTTATCTGCATTGGTCATAATTTCCTTTAAAGCCAAAATTCTGAAAACGTAGCGCGATGTTTCTTCCGTTAAATACAAATCGTAATAATCGGTAACACCTTGTGCAATCTGCTGGCGTTCAACACCTGCAATTCCTCTGTTGTAAGCTGCTGCAACCAATGTCCAACTTCCAAATTTGGCATACGCTCTTTTTAAATAAACACAGGCCGCTTCGGTAGCTTTAATCACATCGTAACGTTCATCAACCGTGCTGCTTACTTCCAAATTATATTCTTTAGCCGTTTCGGGCATAAACTGCCAAAAACCTTTTGCACCCGCAGTAGATGTGGCGTTGGTTAACGCACTTTCAATCACACACAGATATTTAAAATCGTTCGGAATACCGTTGCGTTTTAAAATAGGTTCTATATCAACAAAATGTCTGTTTGCCCTTTTAATAATCAGACTTGTTGCTGAATGCAGATTAATGTTTACCATCATTTCACGATCTAAACGCTCTCTTACATCGATGATTTCCAAAGGCACACGTTCACCACAGAAATCGGCATTTTTTATGTAGAAGTTTGTTTCAGATGCATTTTTATCGACAGTTGTAAACTGATAAAAACCAGCCGACAATGCAACTACACCAACAATTAAAGCAATTTTTTTATACGTCTTTTTCATATTTATTTTTCTAAAATTTCCAATAGCTTTTTATTGATCCATTTAGCGTTTACAAGTACCATAACATGCGTTCCGTTCTCAAGAAACTCGGCATTTTTAATTCGTTTATGTGGAAAAATATGATCTTTTGTTCCGTGTAAATGATATACGTTTTCAATCGGATTTATGTTTTCCCAAGAAATAACAGATTTAAATGCCCAATCCAGGTAATTCACCGAACGAATAGACAAATATCTATTGTACATATCGATACGCTGATGGATTTTTTTTGAAGATACTATTTTTTTTGTAACATTTTCAATTAAATTGATATATGATGTTGGAAAAAATCGATACAGTTTCCATTTTTTAGCCCATTGTATCCTAACCGGAAATTCCGATGGATCTTTTACACTTGATATGATAATCACTTTTTCTACAGCTATAATTTTAGCGATTTCCTGCACAATGATTCCGCCGAACGAAACACCGATTAAAATAGGATTCTCTAAAGTAATTTGCAGGGCAATGCGCTCGCTGTATTTTTGCAGTGATTCTTCTTTCTCTGGCTCAAACCATTCAATAAAATGAAGCTTGTATTTTGAATCATCGAGTTTAATATTTTCAAAAATGTCACAATTGGCAGCCATTCCGGGCATAAAGTAGATGTTTTTCATCTAAAATAAATTTGTAATTACAATAACTGTTTTGCATTATTAAAAACTATTTCATTAATTTGCAATCAAAATAAATAAGAAATTATATTTTAATTTTTAATAATGCTTTATTTTCATTAAAATTCATTTCTTACCGAAAGAACCTTTGAAATATATAAAATTAGAAAAAAATGTTATATGGAATTTAAAAACAATGAACTGTTACGACAGTTTGAGTGCAGATGTGGTGAAAGACTGATTATTATTGAATATTCTATACAAGAACGAAAATTGTTTTTAACAAAGCTAAATCCTAATGGGTGCGAGGACGAGGTTTTAATCAATGATTTTATTAAAGGAATTTTAGATCAGGCAGAAGAAAAACGTTTACGAATTGTTCCGGTAAATTCTGGTATTGTTGCATTTTTTAAGAAAAATCCAAGCTATCGCGAATTGTTAGCTGCAGGTATAAAAATATGAAAAATCCCGAAGCTTAAACTTCGGGATTTTTTTATTGTATTTCGGCACTTAAACCGGCATCTAACAAAGCAGAACACATTGGTACTAAATCGTTAATTTCGCCAGATTTAACATCGCATTTGCCTTTGTAATGAACCAGCATTGCACATTGCTCTGCCTGTAAAGCTTCATGATTGCACACTTTAACCAATGTTTCAATAACGTGGTCAAAAGTATTTACATCATCATTAAAAAGAACAATTGTGTTTTGGTTACCTAAAAGTTCTTCAATTTTTACTTCTTCTAGAATTTGTTCCTTTGTACTCATTTTTTACTTTTTTATAAATTTTAACGACGCCCAGTTATTTCTTTCTAACTGATTATCTAAAAACATATTTTGTTGGTTTGCAGCTTCTTCAATCGCATCAATATCTTCTGTATAAAAACCGCTGAATAAAATGATACCACCTATTTTTAATGTTTTGGCGTAAGCTTCCATATCATTCAGTAAAATATTACGGTTAATGTTGGCAATAACCAAGTCGTATTTGTTTGTTTTATCTGCCAATAATGCTGCATCGCCTTCATAAACGTCAATATTGGTAATATTATTGCGTTCCGCATTTTCAATAGAATTCAAATAACACCAATTGTCAATATCAATAGCATCAGCATGTTTGGCTCCTTTCATCAATGCTAAAATTGCTAAAATTGCAGTTCCACAACCCATATCCAATACTTCCATATCGATAACATCTATATTCAACAGATGTTTCATCATCATAAAGGTAGTTTCGTGGTGCCCTGTTCCAAAACTCATTTTAGGCTCGATCACAATTTCATATTGTACATTCTTCTCTTCGTGAAAAGGCGCACGTACATAACACAAATCATCAACATTAATAGGTTCAAAGTTTTTTTCCCATTCTTCGTTCCAGTTAACCTGTTCAATCTCTTCGGTTTCATACGAAACTTTAAACTCTGGATTATTCAAAATATAAACATCGTTTAATAAATCTGTTGTATTGTCGTGTTCTTGAATGTATGCCGACAATCCTTCTTCGGTTTCAACAAAACTATCGAACGCTAATTCTCCTAATTCGGCTAATAATATCTCTGCACCCGGCTCTTTTGGTTCTATTTTAAAATGATATGCTATGTATTTAGATTCCATTTACAATTCCTTAACGATTATTTAATATTACTTTTGATTACGCTACAAAATTACTCATACTTTTGCAGAAAAGTTTAATAAAACGTATGAAAAAGATTATTTTTCTATTAAGTATCTTAAGTTTTGGTTCTGCGATTGGTCAAACCGATACTAAAAAAGAGATTCAGGAAATCAAGATGTCTGCTTTACCTTACTACAATTATGGTAAGGGATTGGGAATGACTTCGGCAGACAGTTTGTTTCAGCTGAATATTCGTTTTAGAATGCAAAACCGCGTTACTTATTATGATTATGAGGACAAGGAATCAAATTACGATGCACAGATTAGAAGGTTGCGTTTACGTTTAGACGGATATGTAGGAAATCCTAAATTTCAGTATGCCTTACAACTTTCATTTGCACCGGGAGATGTTGGTGAAATTGAAGAAGGAAAAAACTTGAACATTATTCGTGATGCGGTTGTAAGTTATAACCCAAACAAACATTGGAGTTTTCTTTTCGGACAAACCAAATTACCTGGAAACCGTCAACGTGTAAATTCATCGGGATCATTACAGTTAACAGATCGATCTATAAATAATGCACAGTTTAATATTGATCGTGATTTTGGATTTCAGGTGAATTATTACGAACAAAGTAAAGATAAATTTTCATACAACGTTAAAACAGCAGCATCGTCTGGTAACGGACGAAATTGGAGCGGAAAAGATACCAACGTTGCTTTAACCGGAAAATTAGAATTACTGCCTTTTGGAACTTTTAAGAAAGGTGGAGATTATTTTGAAGGAGATATTCAGCGCGAAGAAACGCCAAAAGTAATGGTTTCGGGTGTTTTACATAAAAACTTTGATGCCAATGCAGCACGCGGTCAGCAAGGAGAAGAATTGTATCAAACCAGAAATTTACAGTCGGTTTTTATTGATGCAATTGGTAAATATAACGGTTGGGCAGGTATGTTTTCATACATGAACCGTACAACAGACAATCCGTTAACAATTGGAGAAAACAGCGAAGGGCTACCAGAAACCAGATATGTTTTTGCGGGTGAAGGTATGGATTATCAGTTAAGTTATACTTTTCCGGTTACACATTATGAAATTATTGGTCGATTTTCAACTCAAAACGTAAATGATGCTATTTATAAATTGAATGTACCAAACCAAAAACAATACAGTTTTGGTGTAACAAAATACATTTGGGAACATGCCTTTAAAGTTCAGGCAGAAGTTACTTATGATGATTTAAAGTATCATACAGGCGATCAAAAGAACAACTGGTATGTACGTTTCCAGATTGAGATAGGGATATAATTACAACATAAAAGCAAAAAAAATCGAACATTACGTTCGATTTTTTTTGCTGAATACTATTTGTAAAATAAATGCGAGAATTATTACAGCGAATACACCAATTGGGTTCATCCACATATAACTAATTAATTTTTCCTCATGAATATATTTAAAGTATACAATAATAATAAGAATTTGAGTAATTAAGGCACTCCAAAAAATTGCTTTTGCTTTTATGTATTTTATAAAGAAAGCTATTAAGAAGATTCCAAGAACGGTTCCGTAGAAAATAGATCCTATGATGTTTACTAATTGAATTAAATTCTCAAATAGATTAATTACACATGCTGCCAAGATACAAATGATTCCCCAGAAAATAACCAGATATTTTGTAGCTTTTAAATAATGTTGTTCGGTTTGATTGGGTTTGTAGGTTTTGTAAATATCGATAGCAGAGCTTGATGCTACTGCATATAATCCCGAAGCGGAACTTGACATGGCTGCTGAAAAAATCATCGCTAATAAAAATCCGATAATTCCATGAGGCAGGTAGTTCAATATAAAATAAATGAAAACATAATCTTTATCGTTTGTTTCGGCTTTACTATCAACTTTAGTGATGATATCACGGGCATTTTGTCGCAACTGAACTTCGTTTTCATTTAAAGTAACCAATTTTTCTTCTAACATTTCGTTTTCGAAACCTTGGTTTAACTGACCGGTATAAATCTGTGTAACTTCTTTCTTTTCGTTCAATAAATCTTTCAGTTCAATTTCTAAATTGCGGTATTCGGCTTGATATTCAGAGTTTAAAACCTTCGATGTATTTACCGGGTTAAAATGCAATGGCGCCTGATAAAAATGGAAAAAGATAAAAACCATGACTCCAACCAACAGAATAAAAAACTGCATTGGAACTTTCAAAATTCCATTCATTAACAAGCCCATCTGTGTTTCTTTGATACTTTTTCCGGAAAGATATCTACCAACCTGCGACTGATCGGTTCCAAAATAAGCCAACATTAAAAAGAAACCTGCCGTTAAACCATTCCAAAGCGTATATGTTTCAGTAAAATCGGTCGAGAAATTCAGCAGTTCTAACTTTCCTTCAATCTTTGCCACATTAAAAACGTTCACAAAATTTACTTCTTCGGGCAATCGGAACAAAATAATAAAGAACGTTAAAAACATTCCTGCCATTATCACGAAAGCCTGCTGCTTTTGTGTGATGTTCAATGCTTTTGTTCCACCAAAATACGTGTAAAATATAATTACGATACCAATTGATACAATGATAAACGTTAGATCCCAATTTAAGATTGAAGATAAAATAATTGCCGGAGCATAAATGGTGATTCCTGTACCGATGCTTCGCTGAATTAGGAAAATAACCGAAGCAAGTGTCCGAGTTTTTAAGTCGAAGCGTTCTTCCAGAAATTCGTAAGCCGTGTAAACTTTCAGTCGATGGAAAACCGGAATAAAAACCATACAGATTACTACCATTGCCAACGGCAATCCGAAATAAAACTGCACAAAACCCATTCCATCGTGATACGCCTGTCCGGGTGTCGATAAAAAAGTAATTGCACTTGCCTGCGTTGCCATGACCGACAAACCTACCGTAAACCAATTGGTACTTTGGTTTGCCAAAATATATTCCTGAATGTTTTTGCTTCCGCGGGTTTTAAAGGTTCCGTATAAAACAATAAACAACAAGGTGCTTAAAAGTATAATCCAGTCTAATAATTCCATATTAATTGCTAAAATGCATTATAAAATAAAAAAGAATAATGTAAAAAACATTAATTAAAAGCACAATGCTGTAGCTTCTTCGCCATTTAATCCATTTAAAATCACTCATTTTTTAATTCAATTAGGTTAATAAATAATTCTAAAGCGCCAGTATTTCCTGCGGGTAACTGTCTAAAAAAGCTTAAACCCGTATAAATATAATGTCCTTTTCCGTGTTTTGCAATAAGCAGTGCGCCGTTTGTTTCTTTTTCGTCAAAATCGTGCGATGTAAAAACAGGCTGAAATTCGCCTGCAAAGTCATCGGCATAATACAAACCTTGTTCCTGAACCCAGTTTTTAAAGTTTTCCTGTGTAATTTTAAATGGTTTGTTTAAAACAGGTTCGTTCGCATTAATGAATTTTACCACCGCGTTTTCATCGGTAATTCTTGTTCTGCCAATGGTTAATTTGTACGGAGCAATTTCATCGGTTTGTAAATTGCCATTGGTCTGATATTGCATAATAACGGTTCCGCCATTTTTTACATAATCAAACAATAATTTGTTTTTAGTTTTTAACGAACTTTCGGTGTTGAATGCACGAATACCCACAATAATAGTTTCGTATTTTGATAATTCATCAGCCTTTACAGTTTCTAAATTAATAAAATCTACGTTGTAGCCAACATCTTTTAGAACTTGTGGAATTTCATCGCCTGCCCCAACAATATATCCGATTTTTGATTTCTTTAAAACACTTTTATTGAATGATACAATTTTTGTTTCAGAAGGTTTTGTATAATAATTTACAGGAATATGATTGTAATCAACCCATTTTGTTTCGTTATCATAATTGTTCACATTTTGTTTGAAATGCGCCTTATATGTATCGTTTAAAAAGTTTTTATTGATAATGAGACTATTGTTTTTTTCATTTTGATTCAGAATGATTTCTTTCTGATAAACCTCTTCATTTTTAGAATTTGTAACAGACAAAATGCCTTTTAGATTTTCATCAGAATAATTATCTGTAACAATTTCTACCTTTTGATCCTGCTTATTATTAGTAATGTAAGTTGATTGATTGAAACGAACAGAAACAGCCGGAACAATATGAAAAGGTTTATAAATTTCGCCTTTTACCACATCTTTGTAATGATACTGAATAGGTAAATTGTAAGATAAATATACACCGTTAACTTCTAAACCAATCTCATTTTTTTTGGTTGCATTAAATTGATTTTTAAAATCATTAAAAGTGTCTATGAATTTAAAATTCGTATAATCTTGATTGGTGAATTTTGTTTGAAAATAATCGTAGTAAACTTCCTGATTTGTTAAAGATTTATCTACAATTGTTCTGTTATTATTGATTGTAACATCTTTTATCACAATGTTTTGGTTTGATCTGTTGGCAACTTCAACCTTTACATCAACACTTTGGTTTGGAGTAGTGTAAGGTTCGTTTGTAGTAATATCTAAAAATAAACCGGCGCAGTTTTTAATCAATTCTTTAACCTCGCTTTGCTTGCGGGCTTTCCAAATGGTATCAGGTAATTTATCAATTTCAGAATAAATTTTTGTTAGTAAAGTGATAGATTTCGATGGATCTTTAAAATCGTATTCTTTTATCAATTGTGTAACCAAAGGTTGAATGTTGCTACCACCTTTTATACGATTCCAACTTGTATCAACACCTTCAAACAACTTGCTCGATTTCAACGCATCGCCATCTAGCAATTCTACATAATCAATTTCTTCACCACGAGATGACATATCTCCAAACCCTTGCGACTGATGCTGGCTGCGACTTAACGAAGCAATTTCCTGATTGTTTTTTCCTAATTGATTGTAAAATACGCCAATATTCAAAGGAATGTATTTTGATTTATCAGCTTTATCAAATGCTTGTTTGCTGCCAAAAAAGAACCAAGAAACATTAAAAAACAATCGTTTTGGTTGCCAGATTTCAGCATTTTCTTGTGATAAATCTTTATAGTTTTTATCGTTTGCTAAATTAAATGCCAATTTAGATAATTGCGCCGATGCAGTGTGATGTCCGTGAGTGGTTCCTTCGGTTCTGTGATCAAAACGATTTACAATCACATCGGGCTGTTCTTTTCGAATCATGTAAACCATTTGTTTCAACAGCAAATCTTTATCCCATTTTTCAAAAGCTTCTTTCGGATGTTTTGAAAAACCAAAATCATCGGCAGTAGAAAAAAACTGTTTTCCGCCATCGATATTTCTTGCGTTCCACAATTCGTTGGTTCTAATGATACCTAAATCGGTTCCTAATTCATTACTAATTAAATTTTGACCGCCATTACCACGCGTTAACGATAAATAGTTTGTATATGCTTTATCGTGATGCGTTAAATACGTAATTAGTCGAGTGTTTTCATCATCGGGGTGCGCAGCTATGTACATGGCACTTGCCAAAACATTTAGTTTTTCGATCTTAAAATAAATTTCAGACGGAGTAGGAGTTTGTGGTTTTTGTGCAATGATGTTTTGCATAAATAACGCACAAAAAATATATATAATGTTGTTTTTCATTTTTGTGATAAATATTGATAGTAACTAGCCATTAATTTTAAAACCACAGATTAAAGGATTTTAAAGATTTTCAATAGAATTCTCTTAATCTGTGGTAAATAAAATCCTACAAAACCACGACAGCTTTTTGTAAAAATAGATTATTTGGATACGAAATTCGTTCGCCTTCGGCTGTAATTAAAATGGTGTGAAATGCTTTAATATCATCAATTTCGGCTTCAATGGGGAAATCTTTATCTTGGATTCTTATACGGTCACCAATTTTAAAAGGAAAGGCAAAAAACATAATAACACCAGCGGTAAAGTTGCTTAAAACCGACCATTGTGCAAAAAATGCTACACCAATAAAAGTAATTGCTGCACCCACAAAACCAAAAAGCTGTGTTGTATCAACTCCCCACATTAAAATGATAAAAATCACGAACAAAATATTAAGTAGCGAATTAAAATACTTAATGATTAGTTTGCTTCGATTGTCAGATTTTGAAGAATATTCAGAGAATTTTAAAACTACTTTTCGAATAATCAGCCTTAAACCATAAATAACGATGATTAAAATCAGTGTCGCTATTATTTTTCCGTAATAATCGTGTAAATGAAAATCTTTAAACATTACCATTTCATTAATTCGTTATACAGTTTTTCCATGGGCATTCCCACCACATTGGTGTACGATCCGTTGATTTTTTCAATACCGATTAAACCAATCCATTCCTGAATTCCATATGATCCTGCTTTATCAAAAGGTTTAAAAGTATCCACATAATAATCAATATCTAAAGAATTCAATGTATTGAATGTTACTTGGGTTACATCGTAAAACAAATGTTCTTTTTGGTTCGATTTTATGCAAACCGCACTAATAACCTCATGCGTTTTACCAGATAATTGCTGCAGCATTTGTTTTGCATCGTCGCTGTTTTCGGGTTTTCCTAAAGCTACATCGTCAATCCAAACAATGGTATCACAGGTAATAATAAGCTCATTCGTATCTAAATTATTAAAAACAGATGCTTTTTGCTGTGCTATATATAAAGCAATATCCTTGCCCTTTAAGTGGGAAGGATATTCTTCGTTTACGTTAGCAGGTTTAATGGTAAAAGCTAAACCTAAATCTGTTAAAAACTGTTTTCTTCTGGGAGAATTTGATGCTAATATTATTTGATAATCGTTATATTTTTCTTGTAATATCATTTCATTTTAAATTGAAAAATAAAACTACAATAGAAAATATAGTTAACCAAATGATTATGTTTAAAATATTGTTTATGCGGTTAAAATCTTCGGTAGTTTTGGCATTCCACAGTTTTGCAAGGTAAAACAGATAGGGAAGTACCACCAATGCACCAATATATCCTATTAAAATGGTAAGGTTTAAATGAATTACACAAAACAGAATGATTAACACTAAAGGAATCAGCGATAAAACGGTTGTTCGTTTTGCTCCGATTTCTCTGCCATGAATGGTTGCAAGCGATTTGCGTTTGTGCTTAATATCCAATTCCATAAATTTTAGATCGATCAAAATTGTTTTTATGAAATATAGCAGCCACAGCAACATACATATTTGTAATGAGATGTTTAAAAGCTGATCTTTCATAGGATCTAAAGCCTCGTTTGTTTGTAACGACGGCATTAAATCCATAATAATTAATATAAAAAACGGAAATGAGATTATTAGTGAATACACAATATTATCGAACACTAAAATTTTGCGCCATTGGGTAATATACAAGTATAGAATGGCTGCCAAACCCAGAAAAAATCCGAAATAATAGGTGCGGTCAATATCGCTTGCTGCAAAAAACGAAATACCAATACCAACGGCATTAAACCCCAAGTATTTGTAATAAGCTTTTTCAACACTTTTTTCGATACTTTTATCGGGAAACTCTTCCTGTAAAACAATTTTGTACAGTAAAACGCCTCCATATAAAATAAAGCCAATGGCAATTAAAAAGGCAAAATAATGAACCAAAGAAAGTCCTAAATCATCAATCAAAGATTCAAATAAAACAAACCTAAAAAGTAAAACGGCTACAATAACTTGTAACATCATTTGTGCTTGATCTTTCTTTAGAACATTCATAAGATTATGTATTTAACTGTTAATCGAATTTTGCTTCGAAGTGCTCAAGCCAATTCCCTTGAACCTTCATAACTTGCTCAATTACATCGCGCACGGCACCTTCACCGCCTTTAATGTGCGAAATATATTTGCTCAACTTTTTAATTTCGGGCGCAGCATCTTGCGGACAAGTGGGTAAACCTACCTTTTGCATTACCCAATAATCGGGCAAATCGTCGCCCATGTATAAAACGTTTTCGGGTTTAATGTTGTTAACATCAATATATTCCTGATAAATTTCTACTTTATCAATAACCCCTAAATGTATGTCGTAAATGCCTAAATTTCTTAATCGTACTCTAACACCTTCGCTTGATCCGCCCGAAATAACACAAACATTGTATCCTTTTTCTATTGCTGCTTTCATTGCGTAACCGTCGCGAATGTTCATGGTTCTTAATAATTCTCCTGCTTGTGTAACTTGTATTGTTCCGTTTGTTAATACGCCGTCAACATCAAAAATAAACGTGTTAATGTTGTTCAGGTATTCTTTGTAACTTTTAGACATTTTCTTGTATGCTTTGTGTAATTAAATTATAGATTGATTTATAGTTTTGATTTTTTAAAAAATCCTGATGTGCTTTTATTGTTTTTTGATCGAACCTCACCGCCGGACCCGTTTGTGCATCTTTCGGATTTAAATAATTGATCTTATCAGCGGTTTCCTTAATCAATGGTTTTAAAATATCGAAAGGAATGTTGTTTTCCTGACAGATTTCATTTCCTATTGAATACAGATGATTGATAAAATTACTGACAAAAACTGCTGCTACATGCAGACTTTTTCGTTGTTCAGACGATATTTCGAACACCTTTTCTGATAATTCCGCTGCTAATAGTTTTAATTTGATTAAATCGTCCGTATTTTCTGCTTCCAAACACAATGGAACTTCCTTAAAATTGATTTCCTTGTTTTTTGAAAATGTTTGTAAAGGGTAAAAAACACCTTTTCGGTTTTTATCATTCAAAACTTCTAATGCTGTTGTACCCGATGTATGAACCACTAATGAATCTTTGTACGAAATTCTCTCTGAAACCTCTGCAATGGCACTATCAGTAACCGAAATCAAAGTGATGTCAGCCGCTTTTAAATCTTCAACAGCAGTTACAATTAAATCCTTCGGAAAAAAATCTCCAACCTTATCTATAGAACGAACCGCAACATTTTGAATCTTATAATTTGATAATTCGGCTAAAGCCCTCACCAAATGATGAACCACATTACCAGAACCTATTATGTTTATTGTTTTCATAACATCAAAATTAAGGCAACACCATTTTGTAATTTCAAATTAAGTTAAATTTAATATAATTTTAAGAAAAAACGAATTTATAGTTAAAAATTATGAAAAGTTGAGTAAAATACTCACGCGGCTTGTTCCAACTAATTTTAATTCGATCCTTTAATTGGATATATTTTCGTAAATTTGCAGCTTATAAAAAAATATAAATATGTTAACAGTTTCAAATTTATCTGTTCAATTTGGAAAACGTATATTGTTTGATGAGGTAAACGCAACATTTACCCAAGGTAACTGCTACGGAATCATTGGTGCAAACGGTGCCGGAAAATCTACGTTTTTAAAGATTATTGCAGGCGATATCGATCCAACTTCTGGTCACGTAATTTTAGAACCAGGCAAACGTATGTCGGTTTTAAACCAGAACCATAATATGTTTGACGAGCACACCGTTTTAGAAACTGTTTTAATGGGAAATAAAGTGCTGTTTGCTATTAAAAAGGAAATGGACGAGTTATATGCCGATTATTCTGACGAAAATGCAGACAGAATTGGTGAGTTACAGTTAAAGTTTGATGAAATGAACGGATGGAATGCTGATTCTGATGCCGCTTCAATGTTATCGAATTTAGGAATTTCAGAAGATTTGCATTACACATTGATGGGTGAGGTAGAGCCAAAATTAAAAGTTCGTGTGTTATTGGCACAGGCTTTATTTGGAAATCCTGATGTTTTGGTAATGGATGAGCCTACCAACGACCTTGATTTTGAAACAATTGGTTGGTTAGAGAATTTCTTGGCAAACTATGAAAATACTGTTTTGGTTGTATCGCATGACCGTCACTTTTTAGATGCAGTTTGTACACATATTTCTGATATCGATTTCGGAAAAATCAATCATTTTTCTGGTAACTATACATTTTGGTACGAATCATCGCAGTTAGCTGCAAAACAACGTGCACAACAAAACAAGAAAGCCGAAGAGAAAAAAGCCGAATTAGAAGAATTTATCCGTAGATTTTCTGCTAACGTAGCAAAATCTAAACAGGCAACTTCACGTAAAAAAATGATCGAGAAGTTAAATGTTAACGATATTAAACCATCGTCTCGACGTTACCCTGCCATTATTTTTGATCAGGAACGTGAAGCCGGAGATCAAATTTTAAATATTAAAGGTTTGGAAGCTTCATCAGAGGGAGAGATCTTATTTAAAGATGTTGACTTTAACATGGCAAAAGGCGATAAGATTGTTGTTTTTTCGAAAGATTCTCGTGCAACAACTGCGTTTTATGAAATTTTAAACAATAATGTAAAACCAGATGCAGGTACGTTTGATTGGGGAATTACAACGATACAGTCTTACTTACCGGCAGATAACCACCACTTTTTTACCGAAGATTTAACGTTGGTAGATTGGTTACGCCAATGGGCAAAAACAGAAGAAGAACGTGATGAAGTTTTTATCCGTGGATTCTTGGGTAAAATGATTTTTTCTGGTGAAGAAGCATTGAAAAAAGGTTCGGTATTATCGGGTGGAGAAAAAGTGCGTTGCATGCTTTCACGTATGATGATGATTAGAGCCAATGTATTGATGTTAGACGAACCTACAAACCACTTGGATTTGGAATCAATCACGGCATTTAACAACTCATTAAAAAACTTTAAAGGTTCGGTATTGTTTACAACACACGATCATGAGTTTGCACAAACTGTTGGTAACCGTATTCTAGAATTAACACCAAACGGAGTTATCGATCGTTACATGACATTCGACGAATATTTAGATGATCCAAAAATTAAAGAATTACGTACAAAAATGTATTCTTAATTACATTTTATAATATTATTTAAAAACAGTTCCATAAAACGGAGCTGTTTTTTTATTATATTTAAGGGTGTTAAATTTAGAAAATACAAAACCATGAAACATTATAAAAAAGAAGCACTAACAATTAATTGGGAACCTGAAAAATGCATACACTCTGCCAAAGTGTTGGCGAGGAGCTACAGGGTTGCCAACCGTATTTAATCCTAAAGAAAAACCATGGATTAAACCTGAAAATGAATCTATCGAAACCATTATTGCACATATCAAACAATGCCCAAGTGGCGCTTTATCATATAGTTTAGTTGATGGAAAAGAGTAGTTTAGTGTTGAAAACCAAGTAATTAATGTTACGGTGCTGGAAAATGGCCCGTTGCTTTGTAGTGGTAAAATTACAATTGTTTACCCGGACGGACGGATTGAAGAAAAACAAAACAATACGGCTTTGTGTCGTTGTGGGGCATCAGCAAATAAGCCGTTTTGTGATGGAAACCACAACAAGATTGGTTTTAAAGGCTGATTAAAGACCGTTAAATAGTTACTTCATTTTCAACGTAGTTTTCTCTATTTTTTCTGATAAGTTGCTCATCCATATTAATTGGTCGATGATTAATTGAGATTCTTCTAATTTTTGAATTTTAGAAGCTTCGTTAATATCCAACTTTTCAACTTCTTGTCTGCGAATGGCTTTTAATTCGGTAATGCTGATTTTAAAATCTTCTTCGATATCAGACGTTATTTCGGCATCAAAATCCAAATTATGTAACGACTGACTTAAATTATTATTAATGTAATCCATAACCAGTTTAAACGCTTTTGAAGCTTCGGTAGTTTTGTGAAACTGAATATACGTTCCAATACTTGCTGCCGATGAAACCAAGGTTTGATTTAAAACGGTTAATTCGTATAATTCTGCTCGGTTTACTTGTTTACCTTTAGGTTCCTGTATCATTCGTTGAAAACTTGCCATTAAATTTCCAACTTCAATAAACGCATTTTTTCGAGCTATTTTGTAAGATGTAGTGGGTTCGCCTTTCTTTATATAATAATACTTTACTTCAATAATATACAATTTTATGGCTTTCAAAGAATTTTCCAAATGAATATTCATAGAATTCAGTTCCCATGTTGGCCACACGAATCTGGTAGCTAGAAAGGCTAGAAGTGCGCCGACGACCGTATCTAAAATTCGATAAACCAGTTGTGTTTCTGCATTATCTGTAAGCAATCCGTAAATTAAAATCACGTAAAAGGTTACAAAAGTTACACCGACTTTATAATCGATACCCGAAAACCAATATCCCAAAAGCATCGAAATAATTGCCAGCACGCTCAATGCAATATTACTGTCGATTAAAATCAGCGCCGAAATTCCTAAAATTCCGCCGATAATCGTTCCAATAACCCTATGTGTAGATCGTTGTTTTGTTAAACCATAACCGGGGCGCATAATTACCACAATGGTCAGTAAAATCCAATAGGCATTTTCGAAATTAAAAATATTGCCAACAATCAATCCTAGAAACATGGTTAGGGTAATGCGCAAAGCATATCTAAAAGTGGACGATTTAAAGTTTAAATGATCTAAAAACGTTTTTAAACGATAATGTTCTGGTGTAAAAAATTTTTCTAAATCACGATACTTTCCTCTTAATTCATCGGCGTTTACACGTTCTTTATACACACGTTCCAAGCCTTTTATCTTTTCGATCTGTTTATCGGCATAAAAAAGCAAATTGTTTACATTAACCGCATTTTCATCGTAAATTGATATATTCTGATTTTTAACGTAATCGTTTATTCGCAGTTTCAGCTTTTTAAAATCGTTAGCCAAACTTCCGGTTGAATGGTGCTTTTTATTTGTTTTGATATGAAAAGCCAAACTTTTTAAAGTGATCGAAAAACTATTTGCCAACGTTTTATATTCGGCTAAAATAGAACCATCTTCTTTAAAAAACTCGATAAATTCTTTATGATTGAACGTATTTGCCATCGCTAATTCTAAAATATCAACCAATGACGACAATGCAACCAATAGTTTTCTGTTGTTGTTAGAGTTTAATGTGCGTGCTTTATTATAAACCAAGTATTCGCGAATATGTTCGTGCAGTTCGTTAATCCTGACTTGCTTCTCCAACATTTGTCTGTTGATTTTTTCTCTATCGGCATTCAAAACCCATAATTTCGAACGTAATTCTAAATATTCACCGGTAATTTCAATACATTCGGCAACTTCAAGATTTATGTATCGGTTTGGTTTGATAAAATAGAAAACAATCGATATCAATGTGTAAAACAATCCACCTAATAATAAATACAGACAGTTTTGAAGTAAAATTTCAGGTTCATCATGATGAATAAATGATAAACTGATCGTTAACAACAATGTAAATGACAACAAATTGGCTCTGTGACCAAAAAGCGATATAAATGCCGATAAAAATACAAGCACGCAAAAAAGCGGCGCGAAAATATAAAAGTACGGATAGGTGTAGGTTAACGAAAATGAAATAATGGGAATTAAGAACGAAACCAGCAGCAAACCTATAATTTTATGCTTAAAATTGCTCGATATATCAATAGGAGCACACAGCAAAGCGCCTAAAGTAACAGTAAAAGCTGCGGTAAAATCGGCAGAACTGTAAAAAATAAAAAAGGCAACAATGGCAGTAAACGTAATCTTAATTGCGTTATAAAACTGATTATCACCAAATTTCAAGAATAATTTATCGAACATTATAAAAAGATCATTTAATAAAAAGTGGGCTTATACAAACATTAAAGTTAATTAATTAGCTGCAAACTTTAGTATATTTTGTAAATTTGCATCAATATTTAAAATACGAAACAATGATTTTACCTATTGTAGGTTACGGCGATCCGGTTTTACGTAAAGAATGCGAAGAAATTTCTAAAGATTATCCGCAGTTAAAAGAGCTTATTAACAATATGTACGATACTATGGATAATGCTTATGGCGTAGGTTTGGCAGCCCCGCAGATAGGTTTACCCGTTCGTTTATTTGTTGTAGATACCAAACCTTTTGGCGAAGATGAAGATTTGCCTGAAAGCGAGCGCGATTTTCTATCGAATTTCAGCTGTACCTTTATTAATGCAAAAATTTTGAAGGAAGAAGGCGAAGAATGGTCTTTTAACGAAGGATGTTTAAGTATTCCAGGTGTTCGTGAAGATGTGTACCGCAAACCGAATATCACCGTTGAATATTACGACGAGAATTTTGAAAAACACGTTAAAGATTTTTCAGGATACGCAGCGCGTGTAATTCAGCATGAGTACGACCATATAGAAGGTGTGTTGTTTACCGATAAAATTTCTACATTAAAGAAGAAATTAAACAGCAAACGATTACAGAATATTATGGAAGGGAAAGTTTATCCCGATTACAAAATGAAATTTATAAACAAAAAAGGTAGATAATTTTGGATATTAAATTCAAATTAGGATATTTGTGACCTTGAAAAAAATAAAATAATGAGCGTAGAGAAAGTTTTAGCTATATCTGGAAAACCAGGATTATACGAATTGAAAATCCAAACAAGATCAGGATTTATTGCAGAATCATTAATTGACGGAAAAAGATTAACAGTTGGTTTACGCAGCAATGTAAGCTTGTTATCAGAAATTTCGATCTATACAGAAACAGGAGAATTAAAATTATTCGAAGTTTTTGCAAAAATTGCAACCAAAGAAAACAACGGACCAGCTTTAGATCATAAAGCAACAAACAACGATTTAATGGCTTATTTCGGTGAAGTAGTTCCAGATTTCGATCGTGACCGCGTTTATGTATCAGACATTAAAAAAGTATTAAACTGGTACAACATTTTACAGCAAGCTAATTACATTGCAGCTTTAACAGCACCGTCAGTTACAACAACTGGTACAGTTACAATCAATAACAATACAGAAGAGCAGGAAACTGTAGAAGCTGAAGTTGTTGAAGAAAAGCCAAAAGCAAAGCGCGCAACAAAAAAGAAAACAGAAGATAAAGAATAATATTTAAACCGGCTATTTTGCCGGTTTTTTTACACCGTTTTATTATGAACAACAGAGCAGCACAATTAAAAGCATTCGAAGAATTGTTAGATATAATGGACGATTTGCGTGAAAAATGTCCGTGGGATCAAAAACAGACCTTTCAATCGTTAAAGCATTTGACTATTGAAGAAGTTTATGAATTGAACGATGCTATTACCGATAACGATACAACCGAAATTAAAAAGGAATTAGGCGATCTTTTACTTCACATTGTTTTTTATTCTAAAATTGGCAGTGAAACAAATTCGTTTGATATTGAAGCGGTGTGTAAGGGAATCAGCGAAAAATTAATCAGCAGACATCCCCATATTTATGGAGATGCCGTTGCCGAAGATGAAAAAGCTGTTCTGGAGAATTGGGAAAAATTAAAGTTGAAAGAAGGCAACAAATCTGTTTTAAGTGGCGTTCCAAAATCGCTTCCGGCAATAATTAAAGCATTCCGTATACAGGATAAAGTAAAAGGTGTAGGTTTCGATTGGGATAATAAAGAAGATGTTTGGGCAAAGGTTGAAGAAGAACTGAATGAGTTCAAGGTTGAAGTTGCTAATAACGATTTCGAAAGACAGGAACAGGAATTTGGCGATGTATTATTTGCACTGATTAATTACGCTCGTTTTTGTAATATCAATCCGGAAGAGGCGTTGAATAAAACCAATCAGAAATTTATTCGCCGATTTACCAGAATGGAAGAATTAATAAAGCAGGATTCTAAAACAATTGGCGACCTACCTTTAAAAGAATTAGATGTTTATTGGAACGAAGTAAAAAAGTTTGAATCGCAATAAAAATTTCATATATTTAAATAAAATTTAAGCTATGAAAGATTTATTAAGAGCGCTGTTAGCTGGTTGGGGCGCAAAGAAAGCCGGTTTTGGCTGCTTTGGAACCATTATTGTATTTATTATTTTATACTGGATATTAGGGAAGTTTATGTAATAAAAAAAGTATAAATAATAACAAACCAAAAAGCTCTGAAAAGGGCTTTTTATTTTTTATGCATAGAAAAGAATTAAAACAACTGATTTTAGATACTTTAAACAAGCAGATTGAAGTCATACAAAATCAAATTTCGTCTTTATCAGAAGATGCACAGAACGACGCCAAAAGTTCTGCCGGCGATAAACACGAAACAGGTTTGGCAATGATGCATCTAGAGCAAGAAAAATTAAACACCAAGTTAATGGAGTTTTTAGATATGCAGCAAATTACTTTAAAATTATCAGAAAACAAAACAATTGAAAAAGTGGTGTTGGGATCAATCGTTAAAACAAATAAAGCTGTTTTTTATTTAAGTGTTCCAATTCAGCCAGTTACCTATAAAGATATAAAGGTTTTTTGCGTGTCGATACATGCACCTTTAATTCAACATTTATTGAATAAGGAAGTTGGGATAGAGGTCACCTTTAATAATATTTCGCACAAAATAGTTGAAATTTTCTAGTTTAGTGTATTTTAAGTGTTCATAACTACACAAAGAATAAATGCTATTAGATATAAGAAATTCGCTAAAATTTCGTATATTTGTAGTTAAGTTTATTATTTAGTACACATATTATTATGAGTGAAGAAATAAAGAAAAATTCGTATTCTGCCGATAGTATTCAGGCATTAGAAGGAATGGAGCATGTACGTATGCGTCCGTCAATGTACATTGGCGATGTGGGCGTTCGCGGTTTGCACCATTTGGTTTACGAAGTTGTAGATAACTCTATTGACGAAGCTTTGGCGGGTCACTGTGATTCTATTCAGGTAATTATTAATCAAGATAATTCTGTTTCGGTTCAAGATAACGGTCGTGGAATTCCGGTAGATATGCACAAAAAAGAAGGCGTATCTGCGTTGGAAGTTGTAATGACAAAAATTGGTGCAGGTGGTAAATTCGATAAAGATTCTTACAAAGTTTCTGGTGGATTACACGGGGTAGGTGTATCGTGTGTAAACGCTTTATCTGATCATTTACGTGCCGAAGTACACCGCGATGGTAAAGTTTGGGAGCAAGAATATGAGCGTGGTAAGGCAATCTATCCTGCACGCCCAATTGGCGAAACAAACATTACAGGAACAAAAGTTACTTTTAAGCCCGATGCTTCTATTTTTACGCATACTTTAGAATATTCATACGATACATTGGCGGCACGTTTACGTGAATTGTCGTTCCTTAATAAAGGAATTACCATTACACTTACAGATTTGCGCGATGTTGATGAAGAAGGAAAAGCAAAACACGAAATTTTTCATTCAACCGAAGGATTAAGTGAATATGTTCGCTTTTTAGATGGAAACCGTACTCCGATCATTAGCCATGTAATTAATATGGAAAGTGAAAAAGGCGAAATTCCTGTAGAAGTTGCCTTGATTTATAACGATAGTTATTCAGAAAATATTTATTCGTACGTAAACAACATCAATACGCACGAAGGTGGAACCCACTTACAAGGTTTCCGTATGGGATTAACCCGTACTTTGAAAAAATATGCCGATGCTTCAGGATTACTGGAAAAATTGAAATTCGAAATTTCGGGTGACGATTTCCGTGAAGGTTTAACGGCAATTATCTCTGTTAAGGTAATGGAACCTCAGTTTGAAGGACAAACCAAAGCAAAACTAGGAAACCGTGAAGTGGTTTCTCCGGTATCGCAAGGTGTTGCCGATATGTTGGAAGCTTATTTGGAAGAAAATCCGCAAGACGCAAAAATCATCGTTCAAAAAGTTATTTTAGCAGCACAGGCACGCCATGCAGCTAAAAAAGCCCGCGAAATGGTGCAGCGTAAAACGGTTATGAGCGGTGGTGGTTTACCTGGTAAACTTTCTGACTGTTCAGAGCAAAATCCTGAAAAATGTGAGATTTTCTTTGTCGAGGGAGATTCCGCAGGTGGAACTGCAAAACAAGGTCGTGACCGTAATTTTCAGGCAATTATGCCGTTACGTGGTAAAATCTTGAATGTTGAAAAAGCAATGGGGCACAAAGTGTTCGAAAACGAAGAGATCCGAAATATTTATACAGCTTTAGGTGTTACCATAGGAACCGAAGAAGACAGCAAAGCGTTAAACCTTTCTAAATTGCGTTACCATAAAGTAGTTATTATGTGTGATGCCGATGTTGACGGTAGCCACATTGCTACTTTAATTTTAACGTTCTTGTTCCGCTACATGCGTGAATTAATTGAAAAAGGTTGTGTTTATATTGCAACGCCGCCATTGTACATGGTAAAAAAAGGTACCAAAAAGCACTATGCATGGAACGATGAAGAACGTTTGGGATTCATGGAGCAATTAGGTCAGGGTTCATCGGTTCAGCGATATAAAGGTTTAGGAGAGATGAATGCAGAACAGTTGTGGGAAACTACAATGAATCCTGAATTTAGAACTTTACGCCAGATTACCGTTGATAATTTAGGTGAAGCAGACCGAGTTTTTTCTATGTTGATGGGCGATGAAGTTCCACCACGAAGAGAATTTATCGAGAAAAATGCAGTTTATGCAAAAATTGATGCTTAATAATATATCAAAAACCAGCTATTAGCTGGTTTTTTTATTTCTATAAAATTGTTAATAAAATCTAAAAAGGTGTTCAAATAAACACCTTTTTTTATTGTTAAATCTTTTGTGAAGTTATATATTTGTCCGTTTTATATAATTTTTTCGTTTTTCTACTTAAAAATCCATAGAACAAAATCATTTAAAAACTATTAATTTTTTAAAAATGCAGAATAAGGGACTCGTTAAGTTTATTGCGATTGTTTTTGCGTTGGTAAGTATTTACCAATTGTCCTTTACGTTTGTTACGAATCATTACGAGAGTAAGGCAAAAGAATTTGCCAATGGTGATTTAACCAAAGAATCTCGTTATTTAGATTCAATTGCAAACGAAAAGGTTTATTTAGGTCAAACTTTTGCTGAAGTGCGTTCAAAGCAAATTCAAAAAGGTTTGGATTTAGAAGGTGGTGTCAATGTGATGCTTCAAATTTCTGTAAAAGACATTTTAAAAGGATTGTCTAACGATTCAAAAAATGCAGTTTTCAATCAGGCGATCGCGGAAGCGGAGAAAAATCGTGAAGGAAATCAAACATTTTTAGAATCGTTCTATGAATCTTTCGATAAAATATCTGGCGGAAAAGTGAAATTGGCTTCTTCGGAAATTTTTGCAAACAGAAATTTACAGGAAATCAACACTTCTATGAGCGATGCTCAGGTAAAAACAATTTTAAGCAAAAAGGTAAAAGAATCAGTAGAAAGTGCCTACAAAGTTATTGGTGAGCGTATCGATAAATTTGGTGTGGTTTCTCCAACAATTCAAATGGTTGGTGAATCGGGCAGAATTTTGGTTGAATTACCGGGTGCGAAAGATATCGATCGTATCAAAAACTTATTACAGTCAACAGCACAGTTAGAGTTCTGGGAAACGTATAAAGGTGACGAAGTTGGACAGTTTTTAATGGCTGCCAACAATGTTTTAAAAGATAAGGCAGCAAAACCGGCAGCAGTTGCAACAGATACTACTGCAACGGCAGCACCAAAAAGCGATGTTGATAAATTATTAACAGGTGTTTCTAAAGATACAACTGCGAATAAAACACAAGATTTAGGACCAATTATCTCTTTAATCCAAGCTCCGGGTTATCAAGGTTCGCCTATCATTGCATTTTTTGCAACTAAAGATACGGCACAAATCAACACCTATTTAAAAGATCAACAGGTTAGAGGTTTGTTAAGTGGCGAATTACGTCATGTGAAATTTGCTTGGGGAAAAGCTAAAAAGAATTCAAACATTGTTGAACTATATGCTTTAAAAGGTAACGCACAAAACATTCCGCCATTATCAGGATCTGTTGTTACCGAAGCTCGTGACGATTACGATCAGGTTACAGGTAAACCGGTTGTTTCTATGCAGATGGATGCAAACGGAGCTAAAATCTGGGAAGCATTAACAGGTAAAGCACACAGCCAGCAATCAAACATTGCTATTGTATTGGATGATATCGTGTACTCGGCTCCGGGTGTAACTACAGGGCCAATTGCAGGTGGTAGTTCAAGTATATCTGGTGATTTCACTGTTCAAGAAACAAAAGATTTAGCAAACATCTTAAAAGCAGGTAAATTACCAGCTTCTGCAGATATCGTTTCATCTGAAATTGTTGGACCATCATTAGGTCAAGCAGCTATCGATGCTGGTATTATGTCGTCATTAGTAGGTTTGTTCATCATTGCAGCGTGGATGGTTTTCTTCTACGGTAAAGCAGGTTGGTTCGCAAACATTGCCTTGGCAGTTAACTTATTGTTCTTATTTGCTGTATTTACTGCATTTGGTTTTGTGTTAACATTACCAGGTATTGCAGGTATCGTTTTAACAATTGGTACAGCTGTAGATACTAATATTCTTATTTACGAAAGGGCTAAAGAATCGCTTCGTGAAGGTCATTCGGCTAAAGAAGCTATCAAACATTCATTCTCTTGGAGTGGTGCAATGTCTGCTATCGTAGATGCAAACGTTACAACCGCTTTAACAGGTATCGTGTTGGTTATTTTTGGTTCAGGACCTATTAAAGGATTTGCGGTTACCTTATTAATTGGTATCGTAACATCATTATTTACTGCAATTGTTATTACCAGAATTTTGGTTGATACAGCGGCAGCAAGAGATTCTAAATTAGCTTTCAGTACAAAAATTACGCGTAACTGGTTTACAAATATGAATTTCGATTTCATTGGAAAAAAGAAAATCGCCTATATTTTTACATCAATTACTATGTTATTGTGTATTGCTACATTATTCTTTAACGGATTGAATTACGGAACCGATTTTACCGGTGGTAGAACATTCCAGGTTCAATTTGATAATGAAGTGGATGCTTCAGCGGTTTCAAACAAATTATCTCAAGAATTCGACAGTAATGTTGAGGCTAAAGTTTTTGGAGATCGTGACAAATTAAAAATCACTACAAAATATAGAGTAGAAGAAGAAGGTACTAAAGTTGACCTAGAGGTAAATCAGGTATTGTACAACAATTTAAAGCCTTTCTTTAAAACTCCGTTAACTTATGAGCAGTTTACACATCCTGAAGCTAGTGGTTTGGGTATTGTACAAGCTTCAAAAGTTGGTCCAACCGTTGCAAAAGACGTTAAGACTGATGCTTACTGGGCAGTTGGTGGTGCATTGTTAATTGTATTTGTTTACTTGGCAATATCATTCCGCAGATGGCAGTATTCATTAGGTGCGGTTGCAGCAGTAGCACACGATGCGTTGTTTGTTTTAGGAGTTTATTCGTTCTTCTACAAATTTGCACCGTTTAATATGGAGGTTGATCAATCATTAGTAGCAGCATTGCTTACCGTAATTGGTTACTCTTTGAACGATACCGTAATTGTATTTGACCGTGTACGTGAGTACATTAAAGGTGATACAGAAGGATCTTTTGAAGAAGTAGTAAATAAATCGATCAACACTACTTTATCAAGAACATTCAATACATCTGCAACTGTAATCGTGGTATTATTAATCATGTTTATTTTTGGTGGTGAATCAATCCGTGGATTTGTATTTGCAATGTTATTAGGTATTGGTGTAGGTACGTACTCATCGTTATTTATTTCAACTCCAATTTTGGTTGATACTATTAAAGGTTCTGCAGAACGTGAACGTGCGGCTGCATTACAGAACAAACAAGAAAATACTCAAGAAGCAGAATAAGCTTTTTTAGTATTCATACAATAAAAAGTCGCTCAATTTGAGCGACTTTTGTTTTTATTGAAATGGTAGTGAAATTATAATTCGACAGAGATAAATTTAAAAAAAATTAGTTTTTTAGCGATTGATTGTGTAATTTCGTAAATAATTACATTTTGTTTCAAACAGTTTCTATATAATATGAATCAGGCAACTACAAAGGAAGCTTTAACTTTTGAAGACTTTAAAAAAGAGGTTTTAAACGATTATACAACAGCACGCACATCACGTGAATGTAGTTTGTTAGGTCGAAAAGAGGTTTTAACCGGAAAGGCAAAGTTTGGTATTTTTGGCGACGGAAAAGAAGTTCCACAGCTGGCAATGGCAAAGGCTTTTAAAAACGGAGATTTCCGTTCGGGTTACTACCGCGATCAAACCTTTATGATGGCTATTGGCGCGTTAAACATCCAGCAGTTTTTTGCAGGATTATACGGCCATGCCGATATTACCCAAGATCCAATGTCTGGTGGTCGTCAAATGGGTGGGCATTTTGCTACACACAGTTTAGACGAAAACGGCGAGTGGAAAAATCTTACACAACAAAAAAATTCAAGTTCAGATATTTCTCCAACAGCGGGTCAAATGCCTCGTTTATTAGGTTTGGCTCAAGCATCAAAAATTTATCGTGAATTCCCAAATGCAGATAAAAATCAAAAATTCTCTGTAGACGGTAACGAAGTTGCTTGGGGAACAATTGGTAACGCATCAACTTCTGAAGGATTGTTTTTCGAAACAATCAACGCAGCAGGTGTATTGCAGGTGCCAATGGTAATGAGTGTTTGGGACGATATGTACGGAATTTCGGTTCATGCACGCCATCAAACAACAAAAGAAAGTATTTCTGAAATTTTAAAAGGATTCCAGAAAGAAGAAGATACCAACGGATACGAAGTTTTAACCGTTCTTGGTTGGGATTATCCTGCCTTGGTTGATACGTACGCAAAAGCAGCGCAAATTGCTCGTACAAACCATATTCCGGTTTTAATTCACGTTAAGGAATTAACGCAACCGCAAGGTCACTCAACTTCTGGCTCGCACGAACGTTACAAATCTGCAGACCGTTTACAGTGGGAAGGCGATTTTGACTGTGTGGTTAAAATGCGTTCTTGGATGATCGACAATAATATTGCTACAAGCGAAGAATTAGATACGTTAGATGCCGAATTGAAAAAAGAGGTTTTAGCAGGTAAAAAAGCAGCTTGGGAAGCATATTTGAATCCTATAAAAGAAGAAAGAACAGCGTTAGTTGAAGTTTTAAATCAAGTAGCATCATCATCGGCAAACAAAGTGTTTATCGAAAAAATGATTGCCGATTTAAGCAGTATCAAAGAACCAATCCGCAAAGATAATTTAACAACTGCACGTAAAATTTTACGTATGGTTATTGGCGAAGCTGGTCAGAGTGCTTTAGCAACGTGGGTTAAGAATTATACCAACGAAATTCAACCAAAATTCAGTTCGCATTTAATGTCGCAATCAGCAGGAAAGGCAGAAAATGTAGAAGAAATTTTACCTGTTTACGATGAAAATTCAGAAATAGTTGATGCACGTTTAATCATCCGTAATAATTTCGATAAGATATTCGAAACCTATCCTGAAACATTAATTTTCGGAGAAGATTCTGGAAATATTGGTGATGTGAATCAAGGTTTAGAAGGTTTACAGGAAAAATACGGTGAAGCTAGAGTTTCCGATGCGGGAATTCGCGAAGCAAGTATTTTAGGTCAGGGAATTGGTATGGCAATGCGCGGTTTACGTCCAATTGCAGAAATCCAGTATTTAGATTATTTATTGTACGCTTTGCAGATTATGAGCGACGATTTGGCAACGGTTCAATACAGAACTGCCGGTAAACAAAAAGCACCGCTTATTGTTCGTACGCGTGGTCACCGATTAGAAGGTATCTGGCATTCGGGTTCGCCAATGGGAATGATCATTAATGCCATTCGCGGTATGCACGTTTTAGTTCCAAGAAGTATGACAAAAGCTGCTGGTTTTTACAATACATTGTTAAAAGGCGATGAACCTGCGTTGGTTATTGAATGTTTGAACGGATACCGTTTAAAAGAGAAAATGCCTAATAATATTGGTGAATTTACTACGCCGATTGGTGTGATTGAAACCGTAAAGCAAGGAACTGATTTAACAATTGTTTCTTACGGATCTACCTTAAGAATTGTTGAGCAAGCTGCAAAAGAATTGATGGAAATCGGTATTGATGTTGAAATTATCGACGCCCAATCTTTATTACCATTCGATAAAAACCACGATTGTGTAAAATCGCTTCAAAAAACAAATCGTCTGTTGGTGGTAGATGAAGATGTTCCTGGTGGTGCGTCGGCTTATATCTTACAACAGATTGTAGATGTTCAAGAAGGATACAAATTTTTAGACAGCAAACCAGAAACATTGGCTGCAAAACCACACAGACCGTCTTATGGAACTGATGGTGATTATTTCTCTAAGCCATCTGTAGAAGATGTTTTCGAAAAAGTGTATGCAATTATGGGTGAAGCTAATCCAAAAAAATATCCAAGTTTATACTAAACATATAAGATAAAAAGGCGAAAGATGATAGACTAACTTGTTAATCGTTTATTTTTCACTTTATCATGAATAGTTTCTATTACATTAAGCACCTTATTTAGGTGCTTTTTTTTATATTTGATAAATTATTAATCTATAATGAAATACAATCCGTTTAAAATTATAATCTGGGTGCTGTTTTTAGTTTTTGTATTGCTAAACAGCGTACGCTTATTTATTTACGGTTTTGTAATCAGTTTTATGATTGTGATTATCGATCGTGCTTTTTTTGGAACACGCAAAAGATCCGACACACAATTTTTAAATCTATTCTTAACTTTTACGTCGATTTTTACTTTATTTTATACTTTTTCGCCTTTTTTCAGATCGATCGAGTTTAAAATTTCGCATCCGCGCTGGCAAAAACTAGAGATTGTTTCAGTAGAAAAATCGGTAACTCAAAAAGTATCCACACCATTTAATTTTTTAGAGAAAGAATATACTTCTATATCTGTAAATTATATTGATGAGTATGGAAAAATTCAAATTAAAGGCGAAGAAATCAAGCATTACGCTATTTTAGGATTTGAGCCGTTGTTCAGTAAAAAAACAATCGAAAATGAGCTGGATTACATCCACAGTCGCAGTTTAAATAAATTGATCAATAAAAAAGCGATTAATGTGTATCAGCATCCGTCAAAAGATAAAATGAAGGTCTTTAAAGGGAACGATGCCTTTGCACTGCGTCATTCCATAGGTTTTCAAATTACGTTGTTAATAACGTACATTCTGTTTGTATCGTTTACGGTTTATTGTATTTATCGATTTAAACAATTGGCAGCAGCAGTAAAATCATCAAATATAAAAGAACAAAAATCAGCCTATATTATTTTACTTATTTTACTTTACAGTTATTTGGTGGTTGGTATTACGGTGGTACATTATTTAAAATTTTAATTGTTGCAACCAGATTAAATTAAATACATTACATTAAAAAATTCACTAACTTTGCACGGTTTTAAAAAACAAATAAAATGGTTAAAGATTTATTTGAAAGAATTCACGATAATAAAGGTCCGTTAGGTAAATGGGCTTCACAGGCAGAAGGTTACTTTGTATTTCCTAAATTAGAAGGGAAATTAGGACCAAGAATGCAGTTTCAAGGAAAAGAAGTTTTAAACTGGTCTATAAACGACTATTTAGGTTTGGCTACGCATCCTGAAGTAATGAAAGCAGATGCTGATGCAGCGGCAGAATTTGGTGCAGCCTATCCTATGGGCGCACGTATGATGTCTGGACATACAGATTGGCACGAAAAATTACAAGACGAATTAGCTGTTTTTGTTCAAAAAGAAGCTGCTTATTTGTTGAATTTTGGTTACCAGGGAATGGTTTCTACCATTGATGCTTTGGTTACTAAAAACGACGTAATTGTTTACGATGTTGATTCGCATGCATGTATTATCGACGGTGTTCGTTTGCACATGGGTAAACGTTTTACCTACAAACATAACGATGTAGAATCTTTAGAAAAGAATTTACAGCGTGCTACTAAAATGGCAGCAGAACAAAACGGAGGTATTTTAGTTATTACCGAAGGTGTTTTTGGTATGCGAGGTCAGCAAGGTAAATTAAAAGAAATTGTTGCTTTAAAAGAAAAATACAATTTCCGTTTGTTGGTTGATGATGCACACGGTTTTGGAACATTAGGAAAAACAGGAGCAGGAGCAGGTGAGGAGCAGGAATGTCAGGATGGTATCGATGTGTACTTTTCTACATTTGCAAAATCAATGGCTTCAATTGGGGCATTTATTGCTGCCGATAAAGACATTATCGATTATTTAAAATACAACTTACGTTCTCAAATGTTTGCAAAAGCGTTGCCAATGATTTTGGTGAAAGGTGCTTTAAAACGTTTGGAATTGTTAAGAAACCACCCGGAATTAAAAGACAAGTTGTGGGAAAATGTTAACCGTTTGCAGAATGGTTTAAAAGATCGTGGGTTTAATATTGGCGATACAAACACGTGTGTAACTCCGGTTTATTTAGAAGGATCTATTCCTGAAGCTATGATTATGGTGAATGATTTACGTGAAAACTACGGAATCTTTTTATCGATTGTAGTTTATCCGGTAATCCCGAAAGGAATCATTTTGTTGCGTGTAATTCCTACATCGTCACATACTTTTGAAGATATCGATCAAACATTATCTGCATTCGAAGCAATTCGCGGAAAATTATTAGATGGAACTTACAAAAAGATTGCTGCAGAAACTACTGTTGACATGGAAGCTCAATAATTTTTGAAGTTATTATATAAAAAAACGCCCGATCAAATCGGGCGTTTTTTATTCGGATATATTAAGCTCATCAAAATCTTCAATCTCTGATAATTTAATCAATTTATCAGCTTCTATTTTAGACCATTTACTCTCAAAAACTTCTTCATCAACACCTTCTTGTGGATTTAAATTGGTTTTTATCAGTTTTCTATTGGTCAGAAAATTGATACTTATCAACCGTTCTGTAATAGGACCAAAATTATCACTTGCATCATAACCAATCAATTCAAAATCGTGGTTCTGATGTCTGAAAGTATATGCCCAATATCCGTATCTGCCATGTGCATAATGTAAAATAAGGTTTCCTTTTTCAAGACGAATATCTAAATCGGGAGCGAAATAAACGCCACCATCTTCATTTTCAGACGAAAAACAATCGTAATTCTTAACAGCCAATTCATAACCGTTACCTTTCTTAAAAAGCACAACAATTCCTCTACGATTGCGGTCTACTTCTGATTCAAATCGGTTGGTAACAATGTTTTCGGGTTTGGTATCTTTAATAATCAGTACACAATCGTCGATTCCATCTTTATTCAAATCACCAAAATATTCACTGTAAACTACAAATCCTTTTGGAATAAAATCTTTCTTTGGTTTACCATTATCAACAACTTTTTCTTCATGTACTAGTGTGGTATCAATAGTATCACTCACATCTTGCGTCTTTTTACTGGCGGACTTTGTATCGCTTTTATTGCAACTTATTGTTGTGAAAATCAAAGTTGAGATGAAAAGGAATTTAATTTTCATTTTTATTTGTAAGTTACTAAATAACAACTGTATTTTACAGATCAAACCACAAAAAATGTCTGCAACAATTGTTAAAAACTTTTTTTATATTTATAGCTATTAATATTCCAAAAAAACATGGGCGAATTATCAGCAATCAAACTTATCAATATAAATAAACAACCGTATTTTAATTATAGCTTTTGCGTAAACAACTATTCGTTTTTAGAAAGTGTTGTTTGGCAGTTAGAGGGGAAATCTTTAGAAAACGTTCGAATTGAAATAGCTTCGCAATTAGGTTTGTTCGATCAGTTTGAAGAGCATCAAGACCTAATGACCGTTGAAAATCATTCCTTACAAAATATAAAATTCAACTATAATTTATCGTTTTTAAAACAGTTGGTTGAGCGCGATATCGATGTTATTTCGTTTAAAATATTCAGTAATAATGAATTGGTTTTTCAAACAACATTCGATTTACCTGTTCTTCCTGTCGATTATTTTGGTGGATTGAACACACATCCCGAACTTTTGGCAAGCTATGTTTTAGCGAATCATCCGTTGATCTATCAGATAAAATCAGATGCGGTTACAATTCTCGAAAAAAATAAATTGACGGCTTCTTTTGAAGGATATCAGTCACAAAATAAAGAACGCGTGTTACAAATGGTTTCGGCTTTGTATCAGGCAATTGTGAATTTACAGTTGGTTTACAGCGCCATGCCGGCAAGTTTTGAAACAGAAGGACAACGAATTCGGTTGAGTGATCAGGTTTTAGATACAAAATTTGGGAACTGTATTGATATTTCCCTGCTTTTTGCGGCGTGTTTAGAAGCTGTTAGTTTAAACCCGATTCTGGTAATTACGCGCGGGCACGCATTCGTTGGTGTTTGGTTAGACGATCAGCGTTTTAACGATACGGTTACTTACGATGCTACTGCGTTAACCAAACGTATTGCCCTTGGAATCAAGGAAATTGCCCTTATTGAAGCTACCAGTTTGTGCAAGGGAAATCAGTTGAAATTTAAAGATGCGATGGTTTCAGCCGAAGCACAAATGTTGCAGATTCACAATTTCTCAATGGCAATCGATATCAAGAATGCACGCTCAAAAGTTATTCGTCCGTTGCCTGTTTATGTGGCAGAAGAAGTATCGAACGATGATATAAAATCGAACATAACCTCTCATAAAATTGATAAAAAATTCGAAATCGGTGCAATTTACGACGATCTCGATTTAGGCGAATCACAAAATCTGACCAAACAAAAAATTTGGGAACGCAAGCTTTTAGATTTGTCGTTGCGCAATAATTTGCTAAACATTCGCTTTACAAAAAGCATGTTACAACTGGTAGATTTAAACATAAATCTGCTGGAAGATCACTTGGCAAACGGCAAATCGTTTACGCTTCAACCCAACAACAGTCAACCAATTGCAGGTAAATACAATTTTTATGCAGAACCGTTGCACGAAAGCGACCCGTTGTACCAATTCGCCGATTCAGAATTCAAATACAACCGTTTATATACACATTACCACCAAATAGAACTCGATGCTGTTTTAACGCATTTGTTTAGAAACGCCAAACTTGCCGAAGAAGAAAACGGAAAAAGTACGCTTTATTTGGGTGTTGGTCTGTTAAAATGGATCGAACCAAAAAACAAAGACATTCCACGTTTGGCTCCGCTGCTGCTGATTCCGGTTGAATTAAGCCGAAAATCGGTCAATGCTGCTTTTACTTTGCGAAGTCGTGAAGAAGAAACCATGATTAACATTACGTTGCTGGAATATTTAAGACAGGAATATCAGTTGGATTTGTCGGGATTGGAAAATTTACCGATGGACGATGCCGGTGTTGATGTTAAAAAAGTTCTGACGCTTTTTAGAAAAGAAATTTTAAATTTAAAAGGTTGGGATATTTTAGAGCAAACTGTTTTAGGCACTTTTTCATTCAATAAACTTATTTTATGGCAGGATATTTCTAAGTTTTCAGAAGAAATTCAAAAAAGTCCGATTGTTAAGAGTTTGATCGATGGAAAATTACACGAAAGTTTAAATACAGATACATTAAATATCGATCTGGAAACGCTGCCGGCAAACTGGTTAACATTGCCCATTGCTACAGATCATTCACAGTTAGAAGCCGTTTTAAATGCCAATGCTAATAAAAGTTTTGTGCTGCACGGACCGCCGGGAACAGGAAAATCGCAAACCATAACAAACATTATTGCCGATGCATTGGCAAATAATAAAAAAGTACTCTTTGTTGCTGCAAAAAAAGCGGCGTTAGATGTGGTGCACACGCGTTTAGATAAAATTGGTTTAGGTGCTTTTTGTTTGGAACTGCATTCTAACAAATCTAAAAAAAGCGATGTTTTGGTACAGTTGGCGCAATCTTTAGCAGTGCCGAAAGATACCAATCAGATTAATTTTAACGAAGAAGCTAACAGAATCGATCAGCGAAAAACCGAATTAAGTCAATACATTAATCTGCTGCATAAACCGTTAACAATTGGTTGGACTTTGTACGATACCATTTCGTATTTGGATATTAATGAAGTTGTAGTTAATCAGGAATTAATTTTAAAAGAAAATTTATTGCTGATTGATGCTTCTACCTGGAACAATTGGAAAGATTGGAGTATTCAGATGGAAGGTTTAACTGCTAAAATGAGCGATCATCCTTCAAAACATCCGTTGCGATTTATCTCCTTGCAAGAACAGAACTTTTCTCATAAAAATAACATTCAAGATGCTATTTCAGAATTTGAAAAAAGTACGCAGGAAGTTGATAAATTAAATTCCGATTATAATTTTCCGTTTAAAGAACCTTACAATCATCAGGTTGCAGGCATTATTGAATTGTTGGATAATTTACAGAATTTCAATACAGATCAATCTGTTGTTGATGTGTTTTTTAATGCTTCGCAATTAAATGTTCTGAATAATTGGTTGGAACTGCAAACGCAATTTCAGGCAAAAGAAGATCAAATTGTTTTAAACTTCAATCCAAATATTTTAACTGTAAATACTTCAGAATTCGAACAAATCTGGAATCAGTCAAAACACACCTGGTTTTTGCCGAAGTGGTTAAAACAGCGAAAAGTAAAACAGTTTTTAAACGGATTTTCAAAACAAAAAATAAGTGATGCTTTTCAGATTGATAACATCTTTAGTGATTTATCTTCTTGTAGTTCATTAAAACGAAATCTGAACGAACTGCAATATCAAAGTGTTTACAGTACAATAAATCAATATCTTAAAAATCAACGCTTTGATGTTAGTTTATTACAGCAACACATTAAGCAGTTAGGTCATTTAAAGCAAACCGCAGAAAGTTTAAATCTAACAGATTTTCAATCGTGGTTGAAGCATTATTTTGATAATTCGTTCTTAAAAGCAGGAATTAATGATGCTGTTCAACAATTAAAATCGTACCAAAAAACTCATAAAGATATTCAGTTTTACTTGAATGAAAATGCAGACAGTACCATGGTATCAACTGTGAAAAATAATCTGCATTTGCTGGAAGATTGGATCACGTACAACCATTACAAACAAAAAGCGGTCGATTTAAATTTGAAGTGGTTTATTGATTTATTAGAGCAAAACAAGATCCAAAAAGACCGTTTGTCAAAACAGTTCGAAGATTTGATTCATTTGAATTTGTTTGTGCAAACTTTAAATTCTTCTGCGATTTTAAACACGTTTGACGCGAATGTTTACGAAGCGTTGATTGATCAATACAAAAAAACGTATCAGGAATTTACCGAAATTACAAAGAATCAGTTGCAGTTTCAATTAAGCAATAATATTCCGAATTTAACACAGGAAGCGGTTTCAAGTTCAGAAATTGGAATTTTACAAAAGGCAATCCGCAATAAATCGCGCGGTGTATCCATCCGTAAACTTTTCGACCAGATTCCAACGTTGCTTCCGCGTTTAAAACCGTGTATGTTAATGAGTCCGATTTCCGTGGCTCAGTATTTTGATGTAGATACCAACCATTTTGATCTAGTTATTTTCGATGAAGCTTCGCAATTGCCAACATCAGAAGCCATTAGTGCATTAGCGCGTGCAAAACAGGCAATTATTGTTGGAGATCCGAAACAGATGCCACCGACAAGTTTTTTTGCATCGACTAAAATTGATGAGGATAACATGGAATTAGAAGATTTGGAAAGTATTTTAGACGATACTTTGGCAATTTCCATTCCATCTAAATATTTGTTGCGTCATTACCGCAGTAAACACGAAAGTTTAATTGCTTTTAGCAATGCCAATTTCTACGAGAATAAACTGCTTACTTTTCCGTCTGCCGACGATTTAGACAAAAAAGTTACGTTTGAATACATTGCCGGACATTACGATAAAGGCAACACGCGAACCAACAAGCAAGAAGCTGAGGCGATTGTTTTGTGTATAAAAAATCATTTGCAATCGGGTAAAAAAGAATCGGTTGGTGTGGTTACTTTTAGTCAGACACAGCAGGTTTTAATTGAAGATCTACTTCAGAAACTTTATCAGGAAAATACGTCTTTAGAAGAAAAAGCATTGCAGGCAGAAGAACCTATTTTTATTAAGAACCTTGAGAATGTTCAGGGTGACGAACGTGACATTATTTTATTTTCTATTGGATATGGAGCAGATGAAGATGGTAAATTATCAATGAATTTTGGTCCTTTGAATAGGGAAGGAGGCTGGCGAAGATTGAATGTTGCCGTTACACGTGCGCGTTATGAAATGAAAGTTTTTTCGTCTTTAAAAGCTGATCAGATCGACTTGAATCGAACACAGGCCGAAGGTGTAAAAGGATTAAAAGGCTTTTTAAATTTTGCACAAAAAGGTTTGTTACCAACCAATTTCAATTCAGCAAACAATGTTCAAAAGCAGAATTTAATTGAAAGTATTTCCAAATATTTGAATGAAAATGGATTAGAAGTAAAAACAAATATTGGTACATCGGCTTACCGATTAGATATTGGAATTGTTGATCCGCAAAATAAAGATCAGTACGTTTTGGGTATTTTGGTCGATGGCGAAAATTATGTACAAACACAAACTACCAACGACCGCGAATTGTTAATCCCGAGTGTTTTAAATGGTTTAGGTTGGAATATCCACCGAATTTGGACTTTAGACTGGATTAAGAATAAGGATAAAATTGTAGCGGAAATTAAACAGAAAATCAAAACTAAAAAAGCAGATTAGTTACTTAATTTTCCAAATAAAAAAGCACTTTATTACAAAGCACTTTTTGTCTTTTTATACGATCCTTGAAAAGGAATAGATCGCAAACTATCGTTACATTTAAACTTTACCGAATCTTTCTGAATGTTTTCATACAACACATGCGCTTCTTTTTTGGTGAAAATAATTCTTAAATTTCCATCATTGTTTAAAGGTGCATTCAGCTGATTTCCTTTATCTAAATTAGCGTTTAAGTTTGTTTTACAGTTTGTTAAAGAATCTAACTTGTTGTAAAAAGTGAATTCTAAATTATACTTCTCGTTTTTTAAATATTTGATTTTTAATTTATTGTATAAATTAATCGTGTCGCCAACAGTGTAAGTTCCTTCAATTGTCTGGTGTTTAAATTTGGTTTTCTTATGCAAAATATAATCATCTGCAAATTCGCCTTTAACTTCTTTTAAATCACTGCCTACACGCAAAATTTTATTGTAATCTTTTATTCTGAAAAATAATTTTTCACGGTCAAAAGTAGCTGTAAAAACACTGTCTTTCAACTTCCATGTTCCAACTTTCGTTGTTGGAAGTTCGTTTTTATCCTGATAATAAACGGTTCGAGAAATGGTACTGTCCTTATAAATTCTAATCGAACTTTCAATACCGGGACAATCGGGACAAGGAATAATTCCTTCAAAAGTATTGCAGAAAATAGTGTCTAAAAGTGGTTGTTCTATCACAACAACTGCATTATTATCTTTTTTACAAGCTGTAAAAAAAAGCATAATAATTAGCACTTGTAACGTTTTAATAACCCATCTCATAGCTGTTTGTTTTTAATTGAATTTATCATGTACTTAACAAAAATAGTTCCAATTATTAGCAAATCAAAAAAAAAATAGTCTAAAAAACCGAGGATATATTTTAAAAATGCAAGATTTAGCTTATTTTTGCATAAAGATACACAACACAATGACACAAGGTATTATTATTTTAGATTTTGGCTCGCAATACAATCAGTTAATTGCTCGCCGAATTCGAGAATTTGGAGTTTACACCGAAATTATTCCCTTCAATACTCCAATTGCCAAAATTAAAAAACACAATCCTACAGGAATTATTTTATCGGGCGGACCTTCTTCGGTTTTTGGAGATGAAGCTGCCTTGGTTGATAAAGAACTGTTTGAAATGGGCGTGCCTGTTTTAGGAATTTGTTACGGTATGCAGTTAATTTCACATCTTTTAGGTGGTGAAGTTAAAAAAGGAGTGAAAGGCGAATACGGAAAATCTGATTTAACCGTTTTGGCTCAAAACAGTTTGTTTAACGGCGTTCCAGAAAAATCTACTGTTTGGATGAGCCATTTTGATGAAGTAATGAAAGCGCCGGAAGGTTTTGTTGTTTCAGGAAAATCGAACATCGATATTGCTGCAATGGCAAACGAGAGCAGAAATATTTTTGCAGTTCAGTTTCACCCGGAAGTAACACATTCTGAATTTGGATCTAAAATGTTGGAAAACTTTGTTTTTGATATTTGTAGGGCAGAGAAAAACTGGGTTTTAAAAGATTTTATCGAAACCGAGATACAAAGAATTAAAGAAGTTGTTGGCGACAAAAAAGTTATTTTAGGACTTTCTGGCGGCGTTGATTCTTCGGTTGCTGCGGTTTTAATCCACCGTGCCATTGGCGATCAGTTAACGTGTATTTTTGTTGATACAGGTTTATTGCGTAAAGACGAAGGCAAAAAAGTAATGGATAATTACGGCAAGCACTTCCACATGAATATTAAAATGGTCGATGCTTCTGAACGCTTTTTGAACAGTTTGAAAGGAATTGATGAGCCTGAAGCTAAACGTAAGGCAATTGGTCGTGATTTCGTAGCTGTTTTCGATGAAGAATCTCAAAAATTCGGAGATGCTTCGTTCTTGGCTCAAGGAACAATTTACCCTGATGTTATTGAATCACAGTCGGTAAAAGGACCATCGGCAACTATAAAATCGCATCACAATGTGGGCGGATTACCAGAACACATGAAATTGCAGTTGTTGGAACCGTTACGTGAATTGTTTAAAGACGAAGTTCGTAAAGTGGGTGTGGAGTTAGGAATTCCTCGCGAGTTGGTTTACCGTCATCCGTTCCCGGGACCAGGATTAGGAATTCGTGTTTTAGGTGAAGTTGACGAAGAAAAAGTTAGAATTTTACAAGAAGCTGATCAGATTTTTATCGATGAGCTTTACAATCATAATTTGTACGACGAAGTTTCACAGGCGTTCGTAGTATTGTTACCGGTAAAATCGGTAGGTGTAATGGGCGATGAGCGTACGTACGAATATACGGCGGTTGTGCGTTCTGCAAATACTATTGATTTTATGACGGCAACTTGGAGTAAATTACCTTACGAGTTTTTGGAATTGGTTTCGAACCGAATCATAAACGAGGTAAAAGGAATTAACCGCGTTGCTTACGATATCAGCTCTAAACCACCAGCAACAATTGAGTGGGAATAATATTAAAACCGTTGTGAAAGCAACGGTTTTGTTTTTTATTTGTATTTAAAATTAGTTCAAATGTCAATTAAAGCATCTTATATTTTTATAATAACTGCAATTGTTTACTTTTTAATTTCTGTGATTTTTAAAAGTGAATATTATTCATCTTTTGATATTAACTCTGGTGATAGTTTTATTATCACAGCAAATTTAAATCTAACATTAATAGCTTCAATATTTATTTTTTGTCAAGGAATATTGTATTTGATCATTGAGAAGATGAAATTGAAACTTTATTCATTATTAATAAAACTGCATTTTTTGTTCGTAGTTATTTTTCTTTCGATTTTAATATTTCTTCTGAATTTTGAAAGTAATTATGATAATTTAAAGTGGTTTAATATCGGTATTTTTATTGCTTTTTTAGGTTGTATTTTAATTCCGACGATTAACTTGATATTCTCTGTTTTAAATAGAAAGATATAATTCTCAATTAAATGAATAATTCAAAAGATAAATTACACCCTCGTAGTTTTCACAACAAACCGTATAATTTTCAGGAATTGATTTTAAAAGTTCCCGAATTAAAGCAGTTTATTGTAAAAAATCGTGAGGGAGTTGATACGGTTCAGTTTGCTGATCCAAAGGCGGTGTATCTGTTGAACAAAGCTTTGTTATTGCATTTTTATAGTTTGGATTTTTGGGATATTCCCAATCAAAATCTTATTCCCCCAATTCCGGGTCGTGCGGATTATGTTCATTATCTAGCCGATTTATTAAAGGTTGATGATTCTGATAAAAATACTGTTTTAGATATTGGAACGGGCGCAAGTTTGGTATATCCGTTAATTGGAAGTTCGGTTTATAATTGGAACTTTGCTGCAACCGATATCGAACCAAAATCAATAGAAATTGCGCAGGAAATTATTGATAAAAATCCGCATTTATCTTCAAAAATCACGTTACGACTTCAACCTGATAAAAAACAGATACTTTCGGGCATTATTATTAAGGATGATTATTTTGATGCAGTGATGTGTAATCCGCCGTTTTTTAAATCGAAGAAAGAAGCCGAAGCACAAACCATTCGCAAGTTAAAAGGGTTGGATAAACGGAAAACTCCAAAACTAATTAATAATTTTTCAGGCGAAAGCAATGAATTGTGGTTCAATGGTGGCGAATTATCGTTTGTGTTGAACTACATTAAAGAAAGTGTTCTGTTTAAAACGCAAGTTGGTTGGTTTACAAGTTTAATATCGAACGAAGATAATCTGAAACCATTACAGATCGAATTAAAAAAATCAGCTAAAGAAATCAAAGTTATTGATATGGCGCAAGGCAACAAAAAGAGTCGAATTTTGGCTTGGAGGTTTTAATTCTCAATATCCAACTTATATTTATGTAACAAGCCGTCTAACTGATGTGCAGAAAATTTAGCATTTTTCATTTTGTTGAATTCGGGATCAATCGAGAAGTTTCTAGCATTTCTAAAATCGGTTTTTTCTAAAACAGTGTTCGAAAATCGTGTTCCAGTTAAATCGGCATCCTGAAAATTAGCAGAAGTTAAATTGCTTTCAGAAAAATCGACTTCCCTCAAAGAACATTTTACAAAAGATGTTCCTTTTAATTTCGATCCAAAGAAAATGCTGTAATCAAGCATGCAGTTATCAAAATTAAACGAAAACATAAATTTGCTGCATTTAGAAAAATCGACACCCAAAATTTTACAGTTACTGAAAACAACGTTGCTTAAACCTACATTCCCAATCAAAGTCATGGAAAAATTGCAGTTTTCAAACACACAATCATCAAAATTATTGTCGCGTAAATCGCTGTTGGTAAAATTACAGCTTATAAACGTACATTTTGCAAACTCTCTATCGCGCAAAGTTTTCTCGGAATAATCAATACTTTTAAACTCTTTATTTTCGTGATAGATCGTTTTGTTTTCCATTGTTAAAGGATGATTTGTTTGTTAGAGCTAAAATTTCAATCTTTAAATATCCGAAATAAAACCACAATTCACAAGCATATTTCAATTTAAAAAGTATATCATAATAAAATCAAAACGACATAAAAATGCAACGATTTTGTTTTTATATTTGTTACTATGAAAAGATTATTTTTTACACTATCGACTTTATTTTGTGCAACTGTTTCGTTTGCGCAAACTGCTACAAAAACACATACCGTAGCAAAAGGCGAAACCATTACGCAGATTGCAAAAAAATATAACACTACAAATAATGTGTTGTTTTTACTGAACCCTGAAGCTGTTGACGGTGTTAGTGAAAACCAGATTATTAAGATACCAACCACATCGTCTGTGCAACATCAGGTTCAGGCAAAAGAAACGGTTTACGGAATTTCAAAGCAGTACAATATTGCCATTGAAAAGCTATACGATTTAAATCCGGGATTAAAAGAAAATGGTTTAAAAATTGGTCAGTTTTTAAATTTAGCAGAGACTACATCAAAAAATACCACAACGGTTCCAAACAATAATCAACCAGCAAAAAATCTTGCAAGTACTACGGTTATTGTTGAAAAAGGCGAAACAATTTATGGTATTGCGGTTAAAAATAATACTACAGTTTCTGTTTTATATGAATTGAATATGGGCTTGTTAGAAAACGGTTTGAAGGTAGGGCAGCCGATCAATATTCCTGTGAGTGGAGAAATTAAGAAGGATATTGCTGATACATCTAAAAAAACAAAAGCCAAAACAATTGTTGTTCAACCAAAGCAGACCATTTACAATATTGCAAAAACAAACAATATTTCGCAGGAACAGTTAATGGAATGGAATCCGGATTTAAAAAATGGTTTAAAAGATGGATCGACGTTAATTGTAGGATATTCTTACGAGAAAGTTCCGTTTAACGATAATTCTACTCCAAAACCGGTTGAAAATACATCAACTCCAGTTAAAAAAGGAATTGATTTGTCATTGCCAAACGATGGATCTACGAGAGATTTGGTACTATTACTACCGTTTAATGTTTCGAATAATAATTTTAATAATCCATCGATCAATCAAAGTATAAAAGAAGATGTCTTTTTAAATATGACGTTGGATTTTTATTCGGGAGCCAAAATGGCAATTGATGTGTTAAAGGAGAAAAACTACAATTTAAACATAAAATTTGTAGATTCTAAAGAAACAAACCGTGCTTTAGATGTAAATACGTTAAAAGGCGATTTCGATTTTTCTGCAGCCGATGTGATTATTGGACCGTTTTTTCAGAAGAACGTAGATGCGGTTTCCGAAGCTTTTAAAAATCAGCAAACCATTATCGTATCACCATTATCAACCGAAAAAGGGAAACCGTTTCCACGTCAGGTTCATACCATGCCGAATACCGAAATTGTTAAGAAGGAAATGTTAGAATACGTTATTTCAAAACAAGAACGAGTGGTTGCGATTACCGATGGCAAGAAAACATCAAGTCAATATTTCAGCGCCAATTATCCTGCAATAACAACGTTGAGTGTTACAACAGACGAAAAAGTAAGTCCGACGGTTTTAAAGAATTTGTTATCAGAAACCGAAACCAATTACATAGTTTACGATGCCACTTCGCTGACAACAACGGTAGAATTAATCAATACCTTGAAATCGTTACAGAAAGAATTTAAAATTCAGTTGGTATCGTTGGAAAAATTAGATGTTTTAGAATCGTCTGATGTAGAAATGAACGATCTAATTGCATTGAAATATACGTTTCCATCTGTAACAAATGATGCATCAGGCAATAAAAAGGAAAAATTTGTAAAAGAATATAAAGCTGTTTACGGCAAAAATCCAAGCAGATTTGCAACGCGTGGTTACGATGTTACACACGATATTATTACCAGAATGTTTGAATCTGACGAAGATTCTAATATTTTCGATTATGGTTCGCAACAGGTAGAAAATAAATTTGCCTACATAAATGAAAATGGAGGCGTTTACAACAACGCGGTTTACATTTTGTATTACGATAAAGATTTAACCATTAAAGAAGCAAAATAATGAGCACAAGCAAAGTAGTTTATAAAGGCGATATAAGAACAGAATCGACACATTTACAGTCGGGAACCGTGATTTTAACCGACGGACCAACTGATAATCACGGTAAAGGAGAAGCATTTTCACCAACCGATATGGTTGCAAATTCACTAGCAACCTGTATGTTGAGTATTATGGGAATCAAAGCAAACGCAATGAACGTTAATATTGATGGATCTACCGCTGATGTTACCAAAATTATGCAGACTGAACCAAGAATGATCAGTGAAATTGTTGTAGTATTGGATATGCAGGGTGTTGATGATGAAAAATCACGAATCATTTTAGAACGATCTGCTATGACTTGTCCGGTGTTTTTAAGTCTTCATCCTGATGTCAAGAAAACTGTTAGTTTTAATTGGAGATAATATTGGAAGATCAAAACAAAGAATTATTAGAATTAGCACATACAAAAATGCCCTTTGGTAAATACCAGGGGCGTTTTTTGGTTGATATACCCGAACCTTATTACGTTTGGTATAGAAACAAAGGTTTTCCGTCAGGTAAATTGGGTAAACAACTGGCAATGATGTACGAAATAAAGCTGAATGGTTTAGAAGTTTTAATACGAAATATCAAGAACAAATATCCAAAGCCGTAAGCAAGAATAATTGTTAATAGTAAAACTTTCAAAACCCGAATTATAGTTGTAATTTTGCCAAGTTTAATATAGAACAACACAACACACAACATACCTTACAAATGAAACAATGTAAATATATTTTCGTTACGGGCGGTGTAACATCATCACTTGGAAAAGGAATTATAGCAGCATCTTTAGCAAAATTATTACAGGCTAGAGGTTACAGAACAACTATTCAAAAGTTCGATCCGTATATTAATGTGGATCCTGGAACTTTAAATCCGTACGAACATGGCGAATGTTTCGTGACAAACGATGGTGCCGAAACCGATTTGGACTTGGGTCATTACGAGCGTTTTTTGAATGTTCCTACTTCGCAGGCGAACAACGTAACAACTGGTCGCGTTTATTTATCGGTTATCGAAAAAGAACGTCGTGGCGAGTTTTTAGGTAAAACGGTTCAGGTTGTTCCGCACATCACAAACGAAATTAAAGAACGCATGCAGTTGTTGGGCAAATCGGGCGATTACGATATCGTAATTACCGAAATTGGCGGAACTGTGGGCGATATCGAATCGTTACCTTATATTGAATCTGTACGTCAGTTGGTGTGGGATTTAGGCGATAAAAATGCCATTGTGGTTCACTTAACATTGGTGCCTTACTTGGCAGCTGCCGGTGAATTAAAAACAAAACCGACACAGCACTCTGTTAAAACGTTGATGGAAAGCGGTATTAAGGCTGATATTTTGGTTTGCAGAACAGAGCACGAAATATCATCAGACATTAAACGTAAACTGGCAGCTTTCTGTAATGTTTCAGAAGAATCGGTTATTCAGTCAATCGATGCTTCAACAATTTACGAAGTTCCAAACAATATGTTAGATGAAGGTTTGGATATTGTCGCATTGAAAAAATTGGATCTTCCTGAAAAAGGATTACCGGATTTAACCAAATGGAACGATTTCTTACACCGATTAAAAAATCCTAAACACACCATCAATATTGGTTTGGTTGGAAAGTATGTTGAATTGCAGGATTCATACAAATCGATACTTGAATCATTTGTTCATGCAGGTGCATCTAACTACACTAAAGTCAATGTGGTAAGTATTCATTCAGAATATTTGACAACTAAAAATGTTGCCGATAAAATGAAGAATTTAGACGGTATTTTGGTTGCTCCAGGCTTTGGATCAAGAGGTATAGAAGGAAAGATAGAAACGGTTCGCTATGCACGTGAAAATAACATTCCGTTTATGGGAATTTGTTTGGGAATGCAAATGGCTGTTATAGAATTTGCCCGTAATGTTTTAGGTTACGAAAACGCGAATTCAACCGAAATGAACGATAACACACCGCATCCGGTAATTACGTTTATGGAAGAGCAAAAAACAATTACCGATAAAGGTGGAACCATGCGTTTAGGTGGTTGGGACTGTGAAATTAAAGAAGGTACAAAAGCGTTTGATATTTACCAAAATACGTTGATTAACGAACGTCACCGCCACCGTTATGAGTTTAATAACTATTATACCGAAGCGTTTGAAAATGCAGGTATGGTGCTTTCGGGCGTGAATCCTGAAACAAAATTGGTAGAGATTATTGAATTACCAAATCATCCGTTTTTCGTTGCAGCACAATATCACCCGGAGTATAAAAGTACAGTAGCAAATCCGCATCCGTTATTTTCTGCGTTTGTAAAAGCGGCAGTAGATAAAAAGATAAATACCCTGTAAAACTTTAAAATGTTTGGTTGTTTTTAAAAATGACCGAACTTTTTTTGTTTTTTTTCAGTTTTAAAAGAAGAAAAATATTTTCAAGAATGGAAGAAAAAAAATTAGACAAAAGTAGCCTTATAGGTATGGCTATAATTACCGTTTTATTGTTTTGGATGTTGTCAGGAACAATGTTTTCTGATGATAAAAAAGACGATAAAACAAAAGAAACAGCTAAAACCGAAACGGCTGCTAAAACTCCGATTGATCAGTTGGCTGCAAATGCACAAAACGATACCGTTGCAAATGCGCAGTTAAGAAATCAGTTGGGATCGTTTGCTTACGGCGCGGCTTTACCAAGTGTTACAGGTGCTAAAGATATTACGGTAAACAATGGTGTGCTTACTGTTGTTTTTTCTAATAAAGGCGGATACATCAAAGAAGTTACCGTTAACGATCAAAAAAGAATTTCGAGCAAAAACGAAGATTTGGTAAAAATCATCGCCAACAATAACTCTAAATTAGATCTTAGATTTACTACCAAAGACAACCGTTTGTTAAATACAAAAGATTTGTCGTTTGAACCTACTCAATCAAAAGAAGGTGAAAATACGGTGGTTTCTATGAAGTTGAAAACATCGGAAACTACTTATTTGGAATATCGCTATGTATTAAAACCTAACAAATATATGTTAGATTTAAGCATAAAATCGGTTGGTTTAAGTTCTGTTCTTAACACGGCAACACCTGCAGAATTAACATGGCAGTTAAAAGCTACACGTAACGAAAAATCGATCACTTACGAAAATCGTTACGCAGAAATTATTTATGAATACGAAGACGGTAAAGACGATTATTTAAATCCGGCAAAAACAACTACCGAAGACGCTAAAGATTTAACGTATGTAGCTTTCAAACAGCACTTATTCACATCGGTTTTATTAACCGAAACTCCTATAAAGACAGCAAACTTAAGTCAGGAAAATTTGGTAGATAAGGAAGATGAGAATGCAGGTTTCTTAAAAGATTTCAAGGCAGTAATGCCGTTAGAATATAAAGGTGGCGAACTTTCGTACAACATGAACCTTTATATGGGACCTACAGATTATAACATTTTAAACGATTACGAAAAAAATTTAGACGAGATTGTACCATTAGGTTGGGGAATTTTTGGTTGGTTGAATAAATTGCTTGTGATCCCAATTTTTACATTACTTATAAAAGTTATACCACACGGAATTGCCATTATATTGTTCACAGTTGTAATACGTTTAATTATGTCTCCGGTTCAATACAAATCGTATGTATCGCAAGCAAAAATGAAATTAATTCGTCCGGAAGTAAACGAATTGAATGAAAAGTATGCGAAAGATCCAATGAAAAAACAGCAGGAAACAATGAAGCTGTACAACAAAGCCGGTGTAAATCCAATGGCAGGTTGTATTCCAATGTTGATTCAGTTGCCAATTTTCTATGCATTGTTCAGTTTCTTTCCATCAGCGTTCGATTTAAGACAAAAAGCATTCCTTTGGGCAGACGATTTATCGTCATATGATAGCATCTATACATTGCCATTTAGTATTCCTTTTTATGGAAACCATGTAGCTTTATTCCCAATTTTAGCTGCTTTAGCAACGTTCTTTTACATGAAAATGACAACAGGCGATCAGGCTGCAATGACTCCGCAACAAGAAGGTATGCCGGATATGGGTAAAATCATGAAAGTAATGATTTACATTTCGCCAATCATGATGTTGTTCTTCTTTAACAATTACGCATCAGGTTTATCGTTGTACTATTTTATATCGAATTTAATTACCATAGGAATTATGTATGTGATTAAAAACAAGATTGTTACAGAAGACAAAGTGAAAGTGATTATCGAAACTAACAAATCAAAAGACAAGCCTAAATCTAAATTCCAACGCAAAATGGACGAATTAATGGAACAGGCACAACAGCAAAAAGCGAATCAAAATAAAAAGTAATTCAATAAAATAAATTACATTTAAAGCATCCTTGAAAAAGGGTGCTTTTTTATCTTGTAATGTAAATATTGTAATACTTGTAAATTTTACAATTTTAATATATTATTCAAACTTTCTAAAATGAAAATAGAAATTAAATGGGAAAATTTTGTTAATCCAAATTTATCTGATGCAAAGAAGTTTAATTCAGAATATCCGGCATTAAGTAAATGTTTTTTAGAACCTATAAAAAAAATTCATGAAATTCAATTGTATGATTTAGATAAAATGAAGTATGGTTTGTTAAAAGAACAAAAATACATTAGTGAAATTATACAATGTGTAGGAATTAGTAAAATGTATTTAACGAATTTATGGTTTCATTCAACGCAAAAACCAAATAGGTTTAAAGGAGGCTCTCGCACCGCTAACAGCATATCTTATGAAACTTATTACGAAATAATATATTCAAAATTATCAAGTTCCTTTGATAGATTTTTACATCTAGTAAATATATATTATAGTCTGAACATAAATCAAAGGGACATAACAATACGTAATATAAAAAATGCTATATGCGAACAGTATAAAGATGAATCTTTATCAAATTCATTCTATGCATTAGTTGATAATTCTTATTATCAAAACATCTCTAAAATAAGAAATACTTTCATTCACAGAGAACTAGTATTTGAAAAGTATCATAAAATAAATGAAGATGGTGTACACTATGATTCATTTCAATATAAAAACAATACAGAGTCAACAATTTTAAACTTTATCGGTTACATACACTTTTTAAATACAGTAGCAATTCCTTTCTTATATAACTTTCAAAAATTAGTTTAAATCTTATTGCATATTAATATCTTATGATATTAAAGCAAGGTTAATGTACATTAGGTTTATAGCTTAAAGTATCTAATCCACCAAATTTGCTAACTCTTCGCCTACCAACGAGCCAATTGCAATTCCCGTTCCTGTTAAACGAACGCCACAATAAACATTGTCAGAAAGTTGTTTCACAATCGGATCTCGTTGCGCGCCCATGTCCATAATTCCGCTCCAGCGATGATCGATTTCAAATTAATGATTCGGCAGAATTACTTCTTTTAAATAAGTTTCCAATTGATTTTGGATTAAATCTGTTGTACCAAATTCAGTTGTGGTTTCTCCTTCCAAATCCAGATTTCTACCACCGCCAAACAAAACTCTATTTCCAACATTTCTGAAATAATAAAATCCTTCGTCCATGTGAAAACAACCTTTGAAAGGTGGATTTTCAATCGGTTTGGTAACCAAAACTTGCGCGCGAGCAGGAACGACGTCCAAATCGTATAATTTTTTTGTAAAGGCATTGGTACACAAAAAAACTTTTTTTGAATTGAAATGAAATCCATTTTCCAATTCAATTTCCACTTCTGAATTCAAATCGCCTATGGATTTAACTTCTACATTGTTCAAAATTGAAATTTGATTTGAAATCACTAATTCCACAAAAGATCTCATCATTTTCCCTGTATGAATATGACCTTCAAAATCAGTTTCAATCATTCCGATTGTGTTTTTAAAACCAAAATATTTATCAGATTTTCTGTAAACATTCTGGTTGAAAATAGGTTTGAGCCAAGAATTAATTTTATCTAAATTGGCTAAACTACTTTCCATCAATTATTTATCAGATTCACGAAAAATTTCATGCCCGCCGAGTTGATGATAATCCATTTTTTCATCAGGAATTAATGATCGTAACTTTTGCAAACCTATGAATCTTCTTTCTACTAATTTGTAAACTTCTTCTTCAGAATTCGATTCCAAATACCAAAGAATTTCTGACAAAGTCCCAAAACAAGCAAAACCAGCGTTTTTGGTACTTGCGCCCTCGGGCAACATTCCTTTTTCAATGATTACGATTTTTGCTTCAGGATGTTTTTTGCGTAAGTGATATGCAGTACTCAAGCCAACAATTCCGCTTCCGATGATGGTAAAGTCAACATTTCTAAAATAGGTTTCGAGTTCCCAAAAACTTAAATTCATTTTGAAGTTATTTGTTTCAAAAATAAGCTGTTTTGAATAATTTTCAACTTCAAACTATAAATTTTTGATTTTTAGTTTATAAATGAACTACAAAATTAAATTTGAAAAAATGAAACTACAATTTCTGGCAAAATAATTGCAAATACATAACTAGAAAATGTATTTTTGAAACAATTTAATCAAGCAAGCAAAAATGAAACAGTATATTATAACGTCATTGGCAGTTTTAGCAGTATCAACGGCTTTTTATGCGCAAGACGTAAACAAAACCAATGCACAGGGCAAACGTGAAGGTGTTTCGGTTGGTTATTACCCGAAAACCAATTACGTGAAATATGAAGGAACTTTTAAAGACGGAAAAGAAACCGGAACTTTTAAGTTTTATGCCGATGAACCCGAAAAAAAACTAATTGCAACCAAAGAGTTTAAGGCTGATGGTAGTGTTTATGCAATATTCTTCAACGGAAAAAAGAAAATGTCCGAAGGTTTGTATGTAAATAAATTACGAGAAGGACTTTGGAAGGTTTATCATATTGATGGACAACATGTAATGTCTGAAGAACCTTATAAAAACGATAAAATCCACGGCATTAAAAAAGGGTATTACATATCAGGCAAATTATCGGAAGAACTAGAATATAAAAACGGAATTGAAGACGGAATTTCTAATCAATATGCTGAAAACGGTGTAAAAATTAAAGAAACGCAGTACGTTAAAGGAAATCTGGACGGTAAAATCATTATTCGCGACGAAAACGGAAAAATTACCGACGAAGCAAAATATGTTAACGGAAAGCTAATTGTATCTAAAAAAACAACCAAATAAAATACAACTCAACCAATTGTCGTAACTTTGCAGTTCGATTTTTAAAAAATGAAAAAAAGAGTAGTAGTAGGTCTTTCAGGCGGTGTAGATTCAAGCGTTGCAGCGCAATTGCTTTTGGATCTGGGTTATGAGGTTATTGGCTTGTTTATGAAAAACTGGCACGATGACACCGTAACTATTTCCGACGAATGTCCTTGGTTAGAAGATAGTAATGATGCTTTGCTTGTTGCCGATAAATTGGGAATTCCTTTTCAAACAGTCGATTTAAGTGAAGAATATAAAGAACGTATTGTAGATTATATGTTCAATGAATACGAAAACGGGCGTACACCAAATCCGGATGTTTTGTGCAATCGCGAAATTAAGTTTGACGTTTTCATGAAAATTGCCCTTGAATTGGGTGCCGATTTTGTTGCAACTGGTCATTATTGTCGAAAAGAAGAAACGGTTGTAAACGGAAAAACGGTTTATAAATTATTGGCTGGTAAAGATCCAAATAAAGATCAATCGTATTTTTTATGTCAGTTATCACAGGAACAATTAGCGAAAGCTTTGTTCCCGATTGGCGAATATTTAAAGCCTGAAGTTCGTGAGATTGCAGCGAAAAACGATTTGATTACTGCTGACAAAAAAGATTCGCAAGGTTTGTGTTTTATCGGCAAAGTTCGTTTACCTGAATTTTTACAGCAACAATTAAAACCTAAAAAAGGAATTATTTACGAAGTTTCTAAAGATCATGGTATATATACTGATCAAAAACCGAATTTTGATTCTTTGATTGATGAATTAACTTGGGAAGCAACTTCGGTAAAATATACTCCCGAAATGGCTAAAAAAGTTGGTGAGCATAATGGTGCGCATTATTTTACAATTGGTCAGCGTAAAGGGTTGAATGTAGGCGGAACTCAAGAAGCTTTGTTTATTATTGATACCAATGTTACCGAAAATGCCATTTACACAGGTCAAGGACAATTTCATCCCGGTTTATTCCGTAAAACGTTGTTAGTTCAACCACATGAAATTCATTGGATACGCGAAGATTTGCGCTTGAAAAATGGAGAATCTATGGAAGTCATGGCTCGTATTCGTTACCGTCAGCCACTACAGAAAGCAACTCTGTATCAAACCGAAAAAGGATTGTTTGTACGATTTAATGAGCCACAATCAGCCATTACAGAAGGTCAATTTGTTTCATGGCATCTCGATGAAGAATTAATAGGATCCGGAGTAATATCGAAGATTTAATAAAATTGAAATTATAATTGCAAAACCAAACTAATTTTTTTAGTTTGGTTTTTAATTTTTATATCTTGAAAAAAATAGTAACTCTCTACATTTTAACACTTTTTGTTTCCTGCAAAACTTACGAACTAACACCCTTAAGTTTAAAAACGCAGTTAGAGAATAGTTCTGTAGAAGAAAGAGGTGTTAAATTAAATAATGCTTCCATTTTTTTTAATTCAACTTATATGGCTGTGAGTCTTGATTCATTGGAGGTTTTTGATAAAAAAGGAACAGTATTTTATCTGCAAAATTCCCCTTCAATAGAAATGCGTTTAATAAATAATGAAGGCGAAAAGTTCACGATGTACTTTGATACGGTGGTTATTATAAATGACACATTAACAGGAAGCAGATCAAGATTTATTTCAGGTATTAAACACAAAGTTCCATTTAGTACAATATCGAAAGTTTTTGTTCAAGATGGACAAAAAGATTTTAAATACACTAATTAAAAATATTATGAACAGAATAACACAATTATTCAATATAAAATATCCAATTATTCAAGGCGGTATGATTTGGAACAGCGGTTACAAATTGGCAGCAGCGGTTAGTAATTCAGGTGGTTTGGGTTTAATCGGTGCAGGATCCATGTATCCTGAAGTTTTGCGTGAACATATTCAAAAATGCCAAAAAGCAACCGATAAATCTTTTGGTGTAAATGTTCCCATGCTGTATCCAAATGTCGAAGAAATAATGAATATTATTGTAGATGAAGGTGTTAAAATCGTTTTTACATCGGCAGGAAATCCAAAAACTTGGACAACTTGGTTAAAAGAAAAAGGTATTACTGTGGTTCATGTGGTTAGTTCGTCAAAATTTGCGTTAAAAGCGCAGGAAGCAGGAGTTGATGCCGTTGTTGCCGAAGGTTTTGAAGCCGGTGGACATAATGGTCGCGAAGAAACCACAACACTTACTTTAATCCCAATGGTTAAACAGCATTTGCAGATTCCTTTGATTGCTGCTGGTGGAATTGCAACGGGAAAATCTATGCACGCAGCAATGATTCTGGGTGCAGACGGAGTTCAAATGGGAACTCGTTTTGCAATGACAACCGAAAGTTCGTCTCATCAAAATTTCAAAGATACCTGTGTAAATGCACAAGAAGGTGATACTTATCTTACCTTAAAAGAACTGGCGCCGGTACGTTTAATTCGCAACAAATTTTTTAACGAAGTTCAAGAAGCTTATGGGAAATGTGCAACTACAGATGATCTAAAAACATTATTGGGTAGAGCAAGAGCAAAGCGCGGTATGTTTGAAGGCGATTTGGAAGACGGTGAATTAGAAATTGGTCAGATTGTAGGTTTGATTAACGAAATTAAACCGGTAAGTGAAGTTATGAAGGAAATAATTGCTGATTTTGAAAAATCGGTAGCCACAACTTTTTCGTTCTAAAATCACAATAAACCCATAAAAAGCAAGGAATATTTTTTTAGATATTCCTTTTTTTATTAAATTTAGTACCCTATATAAGAATACTAGCATGAGTTACTATAAAATTGCCGATTTAGAGCAGTACTTTAAACATTATAAAAAATCAGTTCGCGAACCACGTAAATTCTGGGGCAAAATTGCTGAAGAAAATTTTATCTGGTATCAGGCTTGGGATAAAGTTTTTGAGTTTGATATGGGTAAAGGCGATATTAAATGGTTTTTAAACGGAAAATTGAATATAACTAAAAATTGTATCGACAGACATTTATCCAAACGTGGCGAAAAAACGGCAATTATTTTTGAACCGAACAATCCTTCCGAAGAACCACAGCATATCAGCTATAACGAACTGTACACCAGAGTTTCAAAAACAGCAAATGTATTAAAATCGTTAGGAGTTAAAAAAGGAGATCGTGTGTGCATTTATCTGCCAATGATTCCTGAATTAGCTGTAACAATGCTGGCTTGTGCAAGAATAGGAGCGATACATTCGGTTATTTTTGCTGGATTTTCCGATGCTGCTATTCGTTCTCGTGTAGAAGATTGCGGTGCAAAAGTTATTGTAACTTCAGACGGAGGTTTCCGTGGCGAAAAAACAATCAAAACCAAAGAAGTTGTAGATAAAGCGATTGAAGGGTTAACATCGGTTGAAAAAGTTTTGGTTGTAAAACGCACAAACGAACCGGTGTCTTTTAATAATAAAATAGATGTTTGGTTTGATGAATTGTATGAAGCTGCTGAAGCATCGAACATCGCTGAAATCATGGATTCCGAAGAACCGTTGTTTATTTTATATACTTCAGGATCAACAGGAAAACCTAAAGGAATGGTGCATTCAACTGCAGGTTACATGATTCAAACGGCATATACTTTTCAAAATGTATTCGATTATAAAGAAGGAGATATTTTCTGGTGTACTGCCGATTTAGGTTGGATTACCGGACATTCGTACATCTTATACGGCGCATTACTAAACGGTGCAACAACTGTGATTTTTGAAGGAATTCCAACGTATCCAAACCCATCACGTTATTGGGATATTATCGATAAATATCAGGTTACGCATTTTTACACCGCACCAACAGCCATTCGATCTTTAATGACAAACGATTATTCGTACGTGGCATCGCACAATCTAACTTCGTTACGAGTTTTAGGTTCGGTAGGCGAGCCGATTAATGAAGAAGCTTGGCATTGGTTTAATGATTTTATTGGAAAAAAACGTTGCCCGATCGTGGATACTTGGTGGCAGACAGAAACAGGATCGATCATGATTTCTCCGTTGGCATGCATTACACCGACAAAACCAACTTACGCAACTTTACCATTACCGGGAATACAAACGGTTTTAATGGATGAAAAAAACAACGAAATTTTAGGAAACCAAGTTATGGGAAGTTTATGCGTTAAATTTCCGTGGCCGTCAATTGCACGAACTATTTGGGGCGATCATGAACGTTTTGTAAAAACCTATTTCTCTGATTTTCCGGGAACTTATTTCACAGGCGATAATGCTTTACGTGATGAAGTTGGCTATTATAGAATTACAGGTCGTGCAGATGATGTGGTAATTGTTTCAGGTCATAATCTTGGAACAGCACCTATTGAAGATGCCATTAACCACCATCCGGCTGTGGCAGAATCTGCAGTGGTAGGTTTTCCACACGATATTAAAGGAAATGCGTTGTACGGTTTTATTTCATTAAAGAAAGAAGGAAGCACGCGTGACCGTGATAATTTAAAGAAAGAAATAAACCAGTTGATCGCAGATCATTACGGACCAATCGGTAAACTAGATAAAATTCAGTTTGTAGACGATTTGCCTAAAACACGTTCGGGTAAAATATTACGTCGCGTTTTAAGATCCATTGCATTAAATCAGTTAGATAATTTTGGCGATACATCAACAATGATAAATCCCGAAGTGGTTTCATCAATTATAGAAAATAGATTGTAACCTAAAAAAACAAAAATCCCTTTAAAATATTTTAAAGGGATTTTTCTTATTTAAAAAAATTGCTTAAAAGCCAATTTTAATTTTTCAATCTTTTGTATTCTTTAATTAATTCTTTAAGCTGTCTGTTAGAATCTACATCAATTTCTATATCAGACAAGTAGTGTTTAAACCTAAAATTTCCTGATATTTTTTGTGCAACCAATTCTTTTTCAATAGCTGTAAGTTTGTCTCTTAAAAGTATTTTTTCGTCTTCAAGATCTTTTAAATTAGCAAATTTTTCTTTAAAATCTCTTCTGAAGGTGTTTGAGCTGAATGGAATTGAATTTAGTATTTGCATTTGTTTTTTAGATTTAAAATCTAAAAGTGCAATTACTTCTGTTGTAATACTTATAAGTTCTGGTTTACCTAAAGAATCAATATTTAAAGGCAGTTCAGAAACGCTTTTCAATTTCTTTTTTTCAACCGATTTCTTATCTTTTTGATTCGAAGATTTATCTGCGGTTAGGGATTTTACATAACCGCTTCCAAAGCACATTTTACAGTTAGAATCTAAACCTTTGCAAGAACAAATTTGAAATGTCATATATTGAATTTTTCGTGTTTTAACTCACTTATAACGAAAGTTCTTTCTGTAGTTCTTTGTTTAAGTTGTAATTATTTGCAAATGTATGAAATATTTACACAATAAAAGAGAAACTATAAATCAGACTTCGTTAGATCATTAAAAAAGCAGTAACTAAATAATTACTGCTTTGATGCTATATTTGATTTTTAATTAAACGGCTACATTATGCTCACGTAGCGCATCGTTTAAAGAAGTTTTTTTATCGGTACTTTCTTTACGTTTTCCAATGATTAATGCGCAAGGAACCTGAAATTCTCCTGCAGGAAACTTTTTAGTGTAAGATCCTGGAATTACAACAGAACGCTCTGGAACATATCCTTTAATTTCTACAGGAGTTTCGCCTGTAACATCAATAATTTTGGTTGAAGCAGTCAAGCATACATTTGCACCCAAAACAGCTTCTTTACCCACGCGAACGCCTTCTACAACAATACAACGCGATCCTATAAAAGCATTATCTTCAATAATAACTGGAGCAGCCTGTAAAGGTTCTAAAACACCACCAATACCAACACCACCTGATAAATGTACGTTTTTGCCAATTTGTGCACAAGATCCAACAGTAGCCCAAGTATCAACCATAGTACCTTCATCAACATACGCACCAATATTTACATACGATGGCATTAAAATAACACCTGCAGAAATATAAGCACCATGACGCGCAACTGCATTAGGAACTACGCGAATCCCTTTTTCGGCATAATTACGTTTTAATGGCATTTTATCGTGGTATTCAAAAATTCCTGCTTCTAATGTTTCCATTTTTTGAATAGGGAAGTACATAACCACTGCTTTTTTAACCCATTCGTTAATTTGCCAACCGCCATCAACAGGTTCTGCAGTTCGTAATTGTCCGTTATCAATTAAATCGATAACTTTTCTAATGGTATTTTGTGTAGCTTCTTGTTGTAACAATTCTCTGTTTTCCCAAGCTTGCTCTATAATTTTTTTTAATTCTTGCATGCTGATTTTTTATTTTTACAAATATATTAAATCTTTCTGTTTGATATAAATTCAATGTTGAGATATAAACAAAAAAACCTGCCGTAAAGCAGGTTTTTTCTATATGTAAGTAAGATAAACGGGGTTTTACAAACGTTTATTTAATTTTATTAACGATAGCTGTGAAAGCTTCTTGGTGATTCATTGCTAAATCTGCTAAAACCTTACGGTTTAATTCGATGTTGTTAGCTTTGATTTTTCCCATGAATTGAGAATAAGACATTCCGTGTAAACGCGCACCAGCGTTAATACGCATAATCCATAACGCACGGAAATTTCTTTTCTTTTGTTTTCTGTCACGGTAAGCGTAAGACATTGCTTTCTCTACCGCGTTTTTAGCTACTGTCCAAACGTTTTTACGTCTTCCGAAGAAACCTTTGGCTTGCTTCAAAATTCTTTTTCTTCTTGCTCTTGATGCTACTGCATTGTTTGCTCTTGGCATAATTCTTAAATTTTTTTTGTAGTAGGGCGGATGCAAAACACATCGCTTTTGATCGAAATTTTTAATGATCAGCCCACTCCAGGGTTATTAAATTGTTTTAACCGAAAGAACGATTACATTATTCTTAATTGTTCTTTGATGCTTCTTTCGTCTGCTTTATGTACTAAACCAGAGTGAGTTAAAGCTAATTTACGCTTTTTAGACTTCTTTGTTAAGATGTGGCTTTTAAAAGCGTGTTTTCTTTTGATCTTTCCAGAACCAGTAACGGTAAAACGTTTTTTGGCACTAGATTTAGTTTTCATTTTAGGCATTTGTTCCTAGGTATTTATGTTATCTTACTTAACAATATTTTGCAAAAATACTAATTTTTCTTTTTAGGTGCAATATACATTGTCATTCTTTTACCTTCAAGAATTGGCATAGCTTCTACTTTACCAAATTCTTCAAGATCTTGTGCTAAACGCAACAATAAAATCTGACCTTGTTCTTTATAAATGATTGAACGACCTTTAAAGAATACGAATGCTTTTAATTTTGAACCTTCTTTTAGAAATTTCATAGCATTTTTCTTTTTAAACTCGTAATCATGTTCGTCTGTCTGTGGACCAAAACGAATCTCCTTAACAGAAACTTGAGCAGTTTTAGCTTTCAACATTTTGTCGCGCTTTTTTTGCTCGTAGATGAATTTCTTGTAATCGATGATTTTACAAACCGGCGGCGTAGCGTTTGGAGAAATCTCTACCAAATCTAATCCTTGAGCATCGGCCATAGCCATTGCTTCGGTTGTTTTAAAAACACCTGGTTCAACATTATCGCCTACTAAACGAACTTCCGGCACACGGATTTTATCGTTTATTCTGTGTGCATCTTCTTTTTTCTCAAGAGGTCTAAAGCCTCTTCTGTTATGTACTGCTATGGTAATATGATTTTATGCTTATTAAAGCGGTTTAACTAAAATTGTTTTATTGTTTTACTAACTTCTTCTTCTATTAAAGATACAAATTCTTCAATTTTCATAGAAGTGTTCGATTTTCCTGATTCTCCTTGTTTACGTACAGAAACGGTTGCATTGTTCTCTTCATCCTCACCAATAATCAGCATAAACGGATACTTTTGCAATTCTGCTTCACGAATTTTTTTGCCTATTGTTTCGTTTCGATCATCAAGCTTGGCGCGAATTTCGTGATTTTCTAACAAATCTAAAACTTTTTTAGCATATTTTTCGTATTTCTCGCTCAAAGACAGGATAATAACTTGTTCGGGCATTAACCATAACGGGAAATGACCACCTGTATTTTCTAATAAAATAGCTATGAAACGTTCCATTGAACCAAAAGGTGCACGGTGAATCATAACAGGGCGGTGCATTTTATCGTCAGATCCTTTATAAGTCAATTCAAAACGTTCCGGTAAATTGTAATCTACCTGAATGGTTCCTAACTGCCAGCGGCGACCTAAAGCATCTTTCACCATGAAATCTAATTTAGGACCGTAAAATGCCGCTTCACCAGATTCTACTACATAGTTCAATCCTTTATCTTTTGCTGCACTAATAATGGCATTTTCTGCTTTTTCCCAGTTTTCAACCGATCCGATATATTTTTCTGGTTTGTCTAAATCGCGAACAGAAACTTGTGCTGTGAAATTATCAAAACCTAATGATCCGAATACATAAAGTACCAAATCGATTACTTTTTTGAATTCTTCATCTAACTGATCCGGTGTACAGAAAATATGCGCATCGTCTTGAGTAAAACAACGAACACGCGTTAATCCGTGTAATTCGCCCGATTGTTCGTAACGATAAACCGTTCCAAATTCTGCATAACGTTTTGGCAAATCTTTGTACGACCAAGGCTTTGCGTTGTAAATTTCGCAGTGGTGCGGACAGTTCATTGGTTTTAATAAATATTCTTCTCCTTCAACAGGTGTATGAATTGGCTGGAAACTATCTGCACCATACTTTGCATAGTGACCTGATGTTACATACAATTCTTTATGACCTATATGTGGCGTTACAACTTGCTCGTAACCTGCTTTTTTCTGTGCTTTCTTTAAAAATTGTTCTAATCTGTCACGTAAAGCGGCACCTTTTGGCAACCATAACGGTAAACCTTGACCTACTTTTTGAGAGAAAGTAAACAATTCTAATTCTTTACCTAATTTACGGTGATCGCGGCGTTTTGCTTCTTCGATCATTTCTAAATATTCGGTAAGATCTTTTTGTTTAGGGAACGATATACCGTACACGCGTGTTAACTGCTTGTTTTTTTCGTCGCCACGCCAGTAAGCGCCCGCAACAGAAAGAATTTTTGCAGCTTTTATAATTCCGGTATTTGGAATGTGCCCACCACGACATAAATCTGTAAACGTAGCGTGGTCGCAGAAACTAATAGTTCCGTCTTCTAAATTCTGAATTAATTCGGTTTTGTATTCGTTATCCTTATATAATTCCAAAGCTTCTGCTTTTGTTGCAGATCGCATTTTAAATTCGTGCTTTTCTTTAGAAATTGCTAAAATTCTATCTTCAATCGCCTTGAAATCGTTTTCTGATATTTTGTTCTCTCCAAAATCAACATCGTAATAAAAACCATTTTCAATTGCTGGTCCAATAGTTAATTTAATACCCGGATACATTTCTTGCAAAGCCTGCGCCATTACGTGAGAAGTTGAGTGCCAGAATGCTTTTTTACCTTCGGCATCGTTCCAAATATATAACGTTAAGCTACCATCGGTGGTTAAAGTCGTAGTCGTTTCAACGGTTGTACCGTTAAAGTTTGCTGAAATTACGTTACGTGCTAAACCTTCGCTTATACTTAAAGCGACATCGTGCGGAGTTACGCCTGAAGCGTATTCGCGCACCGAACCATCTGGTAATGTTATTTTAATCATCTTACTATTGAAATTTATCACGCAAATATACTAAAGAATTATTTTACGTTAACAAAAAATAGTACGCTTTCATTATGAAATGTTATAGTTTTTGTTTTATTTCGTTGTTGTAATGGTTAAGAAGCATTCTATTAAAGTTATCAGGTACGAAAATCAGTTAAAAAACAACTGGGATAGTTTTGTAAGCGAAGCAAAAAATGGCACTTTTTTGTTTCAGCGTGATTTTATGGAATATCACAGCGACCGATTTGATGATTTTTCACTTATGTTCTTTTCAGATAACGAATTGGTTGCTTTGCTGCCGGCTTGTAAGATCGATACTATTTGTTACAGTCATAAAGGATTGACGTATGGTGGTTTGATTGTTAAAAAGGAATGTAAATTTGCTTTATATAAAGATATTTTTACTGCATTGATTGATTTTTTAAGGGATCAAAATTTTACAGAATTGATCATTAAAACAATACCATCAATCTATTGTGAAGCAGGAAATGACGAATTGACGTTTTTACATCAGTTTTACGGTGGTTCTGTAGAAATGAATATAGGATCGGTTATTTACAACAGAAAAGAAATTGTTTTTTCTAAATCTGTTGTTCGAAATGCAAAAAATGCGCAGAAGAAAGGAATCGAAATAAGAAAATCAAACGATTTTAAAACTTTTTGGAATGATTTGTTACTACCAAGATTAGAAGAACGCTTTAGTAAAAAACCAATTCATTCGTTAGATGAAATAATTTACTTAAAAGAGCGTTTTCCTGATGAAATTGAATTATACGCGTCTTTTTTAAATGACGAAATGATTGCAGGAACCATTTTATTCAACAATAAAAATTTTGTAAAATCGCAATACATCGCAAGTAAATCAAGCTATAATAAATTAGGCGGTTTAGATTTGCTTCATTATGAAATCATTAAAAATTTAAAGACCAATTATTTTGATTTCGGAACATCGTCTGAAGATTTATCAACTGCCGAAAATTCTAATCTGTTGGCATGGAAAGAGCAGTTTGGTGCGCGAACAATTGTATTTCCAACTTACACGTTTAAAATTAACCAACCAAAAATATGATTCCGTATTTAAATTTAAAAAAATTGAATGAGCCTTATCAAGATGCTTTTCTTGAGAAAACGAAACTGTTTTTTAATAAGGGACATTACATTTTAGGTGACGAAGTGTTGAAGTTCGAGGAAGAATTTGCCGATTACTGCAATGTTTCGCATTGTATAGGCGTTGGAAATGGACTGGATGCGTTGGTTTTAATTTTTAAAGCGTATTTAGAATTAGGTATTTTAAAGGAAGGTGATGAAGTTATTGTGCCTGCAAACACTTATATAGCCAGTATTTTATCAATTATTAATGCAGGTTTAACTCCAAAGTTAGTCGACACAAATTTACTGAACTACAATTTAACGTTAGATGTTTTACAGCAGCAAGTTACACAACACACAAAAGCGGTTTTAATGGTGCATTTGTACGGACAAGTGAACGATGCGTTGAAAATTAAGACTTTTTGTAAAGATTTCGGTTTATTGTTTATTGAAGATGCTGCGCAGGCACACGGAGCAACAGCTGATAATATGAAAGCGGGATCAATTGGCGATTCTGCTGGATTTAGTTTTTATCCGGGAAAAAATCTAGGATGTATTGGCGATGGCGGCGCTGTTACAACGAATAATACCAAGTTAGCAAACTGTATTCGCAGTTTACGTAATTATGGTTCTGAATTAAAATACCACAATATTTACAAAGGAATTAATTCAAGATTAGATGAATTACAGGCGGCTTTTCTGCGTTTGAAATTGCCTGATTTGGATTTCGACAATAAAACACGGCAAGGAATAGCAAAAAGATATCTTTCAGAAATTACAAATCCGCTAATTGCTATGCCTTTTGTAGCCGATTTTGAAGCACATGTTTTTCATATTTTTCCGGTAAGGGTTGAAAATAGGGCAGATTTTCAAAATTATTTGTTGCAGCACGACATTCAAACGTTAATTCATTATCCAATTCCGCCGCACAAACAGGAAGCTATGCAGGAATTTAATGGATTGCAATTTCCTATATCCGAATTAATTCATCAGCAAATTGTAAGTATTCCATTAAATCCGTCGTTAACTGTAGATGAACAAGATTTTATCATTGAAAAAATAAATGGGTTTTAATTTTTAATTATGTTAATTTTTACTAAATTGCATGAAATTTAAAATAAATTAACACATGAAAACACAAAAATTACCATTACTTATCTTGTTAGGAATTTCTATTAATTCAACTGCACAAATTTATTCAGGCTCTGGAGGAGCTAGTCAAATCCAACCAAATTCTTTCACACTTAATACAAATATTGGAATAGGAACAAATGCACCCTCTGAAAAACTTCATGTTAAGAATGGAAATCTAAGAGTAGAAGGTAAAACAAATACAAACCAAATAGTTGTAGGAGGACTTTCTAACAATCAAACTTTTATTAATGGAGCTGATAATTCAGCAAAAAGTATGGTTTTATCTGCTGGACCTGTGCTTGCAGATGGTTATGGTAGTTTAAGGTTTATTGATTATCCTACATCAAATTTAAGAACTACTGCTTGGGCCTATTTTGCTATTGAAGATAGAAATAATATGGCAAGATTTAATTATGATGCTATTACAGGTGGTAACGGTAGATTTCAACTTTTTAGTAAGCAGCAGGAAGCAATGCTACATTTCAACGAAGATGGAAATAGTGCTTATTTAACTCTGCCTAAAGCTGATTCTTATTTAGGTATTGGAACAAGTAATTTTGTTGATGGTTCAGATATTTACAGATTGGCTGTAAAAGGTAAAGTAAGAGCAGAAGAAATTAAAGTTTACAATACTTGGGCTGATTATGTATTTGCAGATGATTATGTTTTAACTCCTTTAAATGAAGTTGAAAAATTTATTCAAGAAAATAACCGTTTGCAAAATTTTCCTTCAGCTAAAGAAATTGAAGAAAAAGGATTGCCATTAGGCGAAATTACTAAAATTCAGCAAGAGAAAATTGAAGAGTTAACTTTGTATTTAATACAGCAAAACAAAGAGATCGAAAACTTGAAAAAAAGATTTGAGGAATTACAAAATAATAAATAATTCAACTTTATGAAAAAAATAATTTTGTATTTTACAATTATAGCCTCTAACTATTATTGTAATGCCCAGTCTATAAATGATAATTGGATTCTTGGTAATAATTTAGTAAAATTTAATAATGGTAGTTTAAGTGTATCATTGCCTCCAAATGGAATAACACCTGCAGGTTCTCGCACTATTGTTAGTGACGAAAATGGTGATTTACTTTTTTACCTAGGTAATGATGATAAATTTTATGATAAAAATGGAGGAATAATTTCCCCAAATTATAATTATTATGGCAGCCTTGAGTTAAAGAATACTTATTCTGCTTTACAGAATGCAATAATTACACCTAATCCAGGGATTCCGGGTGAGTATTTTGTTACTACTATGGGATCGCAAGTACTTTTAGGTGATATTCCTGAATTTCATATTTATTCAGTTTGGGTATTAGATTTTAATGACCCAGCTTTTCCATTAGGAAATATTAAAGCAAGCAGTACAAGCTTAGGAGGTTTACAAAATAATATAGGTTTTTCTGGTCTGGCTACATTAAAAAAAGCTAATAGTAATGAATTTTTTCAAGTGGTAAGTACTAGTAATGGAATTATAGAAACCTTTAAATTTAATGGATATATTCAAGGTTATCCTCAATTTAACATTGTAAGTAATACATCTATTAGTAATATGCCACAGTCTATTTTCTCACATTCAATGTTGAAAATAAGTCCAGACGGTTCTACTTTAGGGGTGTTGTATGGAAATGATAGTAATATATGGAATTTGTATATTGCTGATTTTGATAATATTACTGGGAAAGTGACAAATATTAATTTAATTAAAACTTCATCAACACGTATTAAAGATTTTGAATTTTCGTCAAATTCAGCATTGTTATATATACTGATGGGTAAACAAAGCAACAATCTAATAGGTGGAAATATTGTTGTTAGGAATCTTGCAAATATAGCATATCCTGAAACCACATTATATGACCCATCTGCAATAGAAAAGGATAATTTGCAACGTGCCACGGATGGAAATATCTATTTTACAAATTTGTCGGTAAGTGGAAATACTTATAGTTCTGATAAAATATATAAAATTGATAATTCAAATGATTTATTAGGGATGAATATAAACTCAAATTATACTTCATTATTAAATAATATAGTTTACACAAGGGATCAAAGTTATCTTTTGCATAAAAAATTAGGAACAATTCCTGAACTTGTTCCAGATTATAATTGTGTTGAAGATATATATTCATCTAATATATCAATAATTAATAGTGAAGTTAATAAATCAGCAATTAATGGTATTGTATTAAATCATACAATGAATTCATCATCTAAAGGTTACTACCAAGCAGGAAACAGTATTGTACTCTCAAAAGGTTTTAGCATAAAATCAGGGTCAAACGTTGTTTTTAAAATAGATGATTGTACTTCACCTTTACCAAAACCTTTTAATAAAACATCTAACAATGAAAGCACTAGTAAAGATGAGCTAATAATTAAAATGACTGATGATATTAAAGTTTATCCTAATCCATTTTCAGAATTTGTTAATTTAGATTTAAGTAACTATAACAAGGATACTAATTTTACTTTAGTTGTTTATGATATACATGGTAAAAAAGTAAAAGATTATAGATTTAATGGAGGAAATACTGAACAATTAAGATTAAACGAATTATCTTCGGGTATATATGTTCTTAAAGTCTCTTCTAATCAAGGACTTGAAAAAAGTTTCAAATTAATAAAAAAATAAATAATTTAGAAATGAAAAAAGAGTGGTAATACCACTCTTTTTTTTTTAGTAATTTTGAACATCAATATTTTATAACTAAAAAAATTAGGTTTGAAATCAAGAAAAATTCACATTAAATGGACATTTATATAAAATCGTTTAATCGTGCCTATTTATTGCACAGAACAATAGCAAGTATCTATTATTATTTAAATGGTTTTGATGGAAGAATTATTGTTTTAGACGATGGTACTCCGCAAAAATATTTAGATAAAATTGTTGAATTATTTCCTGATATTCAAATTATAAAATCACCTTATTACGAACAGAAAAGTAAAGATATTTCTTTAATTAAAGTACCTAAAAAAGTTATTCCTGCCGATTTTTGGCGCGATGAAGTTTTAAAAGGATCAGAATATTTTATTCTTTTAGAAGACGATATGTGGTTTACTCAACCAGTAAATTATAAAGATTTCACAAAAGAGATTTATGATTTAAAAATGGACATGATTAAATTTTTATGGTTAAAAAATACAAAGCTGATTTCTGATAATATCATTCAAAAAACAGCATTTTTTAATATTGTTCAACCAAAAGTTCTGACTAAAAACCCTTTTTTGTTTGATGCCATTTTTAGAACAAACAAATTTAAATTAGGTAGTTTAGTTATTAAATTGTTCAATCATAAATTAGAACTTTTAAAATATTACCGTTTATACATGGTTGCTGGGGGCGTTTTTTCAAAAAGATATTATGAAACTTGTTGGAAATCTAGCCAAGATAATGTTGATGAATTAAAACAAATCAGCCAACTTTTAAAAAGTAAAATTGATACTAATATTGGAAATTTTAAAAAAGAAATTTTAAAAACCACGTTGAAAACCACTGCTACATTAATATCAAAAGAAAATTTAGGAATAACTATTGATATTTTCAAAATTAATGAAATATTAAATGAGGAATGGTTAAATGGGAATACCTACAAAATAGATGATTTTAATTCAGATATTTCTACTGATTGGATTAGTAAGAGTCTTTTAAAGATTACTAAAAATAAAAGTTTATATTCTACCTGGGAAACATGGTATGAAGCATTTAGGTTATCATATAAAAAAATTGGAAGTGAAATATAATGAGTGATTCTAATTATAAATCTTTATTTAAAGCAACTGGACTATTTGGCATTGTAGAGCTTATTAGAATTCTACTTCGTGTAATTGTGAACATGTTCGCGAGTAAATTTTTAGGACCTGTTGGGGTAGGTTTAATTGGATTTGTTGAAAACACTACACAATTAATAATCTCTTTGACTAGTTTTGGTTTAAATTTTACTGGTATTAGAGAGATTGCTTCTAATAAATTATCAAATGAATTACAATCTTCTATTAAATTTATAAATCTATTTTCACTTGCAACAGGTTTTTTAGCTGCAATTATTTCAATTTTATTTTCCACTTATTTAAGTAGAGGAACTTTTGGGACAGATAAATACTCTATTTGGTTTGTATGTTTGGCAGTTTATTTTGTGTGCACAAGCTTTGTTCAGAGTAGAACTATCATTTTAGAAGGTTTACAGGAAATTAAAAAGCTACTTGTATTGAATATTATTACCAACGTTATAAATGTTGTTATTATAATAAGTTGTTATTATTTGTACAATATTCAAGGTATTATTTTATCAATGATTTTAACTTCGGTGATAAATATGATGTTTTTTTGGCGAGGTACAAAAAAATACAATATAAGTTCAGTTAAAATTCCTAAAGAGGAATTAAAAAATAACTTTAAACGATTTACAAAATCTGGTAGTTTATTGGCATTAAATACTTGTATTGGATTGTCAGGTTATTTATTAATCCGTTATTATTTAAAACCTATTGATGAAGGAGTAGTTTTAGGTTATTATCATGTAGGTAATATTTTAATGGTTTCGTACGTAGGGATTTTATTCATTGGGATTAATAAATTTTATTTTCCAAAATTGACACAGTCTTTAAAAACTGATAATAAATTTGAAATCAATAAATTAATAAATAATCAGCTTGAATTGTGTTTAATAATTTTGATGCCTGCAATATTTCTTTTATATTTTTTAGGTGATATTTTTATTAAATTATTGTTTTCAGTGAATTTTTTACCAGTATATGAGATTTTAATCTTTGGTCTTGTTTCAATTTTTTTTAGAGGTTTTAATTATATTGTAGGATATATCATTTTGTCGCATAATAATTTTAAACAATATTTTTACATCAATTCAATAAGCGATATATTTAACATATTATTCACGATTGTATTTTATAAATACATTGGACTCTACGGAATAGGTTTGGCTATAACAATAAACTATATTTTATCTGCTATATATACTTATTATTTTGCGAAGATTAATTATAGTTTTAATTTAGATAAACAATCCAAAAAACTTTTACTTTTTACTATTATTTCATGTTTAATAATTATTTTATGCTATTTTTATTTTAATGAATTAGCCTACCGTGTATCTACTGTCCTGTTTTTTATATTATCAATCATTTATAGCGGTTTCAAACTAGATAAATATTTATTAAATGAATTATTAATACGAAAAATAAAATCTGTACTAAATAAATAACCAAAAATAGTATGAGCAAAATAATTACACTACCAAAAATTGAAGATCCTCGAGGAAATTTATCTGTAATTCAAGGAAATACCATTCCTTTTAAAATTAACCGTGTTTATTTTTTGTACGATGTACCAAGCGGAGCAGAACGTGGCGGACATGCACATAAAAATCAGCAGGAATTTATAATTGCTGTTTCAGGTAGTTTTGAAGTGGTTTTACATAATTTAACCGAAGAAAAAGTATATCATCTGTTTAAACCCAATGAAGGTCTGTATGTTCCTATTAACACTTGGCGAGAGTTGCGAAATTTTTCATCAGGATCGGTTTGTTTGGTAGTTTCTTCTGATGAATTTGATGAAAGTGATTACATACGTGATTTTAATGATTTCAAGAATTATCTAAAATAATCGAATTCTACATTTTAATTCAACTAAAGAAAATTTAAGAAACTCTACCCACTGTTTATTTTTTAAACATTGTTGCATGCTGTAATGAATCCTTTTAAGTAATGCTTGGTTTTCTATGTTTGATCTATTTCTTAAGATTGATTCGCTATAAATTTGTCGAATTGATTTATTTATTTTTCTTGAAAACTCATCGTTTTTATGAAACTGATTTCCCAATGAGTTCTCTAAAAACCTTTTTTCGACCAAAAAATCGTCAAGAAATTTAATTTCATACAATCTTGAAAGTCGCAACCAGTAATCTAAGTCTTCAAAAAATAATTCTTCGTTGTATCCTTTCAACAATTCAAAATGATTTCGTGTAATCATAGAAGCAACTGAGCACATTATTATTCCGCCTGAAAGTAATCTTAAATAATTGGTTTTGTGCAATAATAAATCGGTTACTTTATTTTGTTTATCAACTTCAAAATACGGTTTTGTTCGCATGCCATATTCGTTAATATTGAAAGCATTTCCAAAAATCAATCCTACATTATCAGTCTGCTTTGTAAAGAAATTCACCTGTTTTTCAATACAATTTTCCAGCAAAATATCATCTGCAGAAAGATCAATTAAATAAGTTCCTTTACATTGTTTAAATCCATAATTAAAAGCTTTTGTAGAACTAACAAGTTCGGTAAACTGGATATATTTTATCGATGGATTTTTATTTGCTATTTTTGTAATAACATCATGAGAATTGTCTGAACTTCCATTGTTAATAACGATTAATTCTATATTTTTATAGGTTTGATTTAATACCGAATTTATAGCTTGTTGCACAAAATCTTCGTGGTTAAAACAAATACAAATTACAGAAACAACAGGTAAAGACATTTTTTTAATTTACAGCAAATATATTGAAAAAAAATAAAATAGCATTGGTTACATACTCTTTATCGTCTGGTGGTTTGGAGCGGGTAGTGGCAAACAGTACTTTTTTGTTCGAAGAAATGGGCTACGATGTACATTTGTATGTTTTAGAATCGAAAATTGATTATCCGTTCACAGGAGAATTACATCATTATAATATTGATCATTTAGGATTTTTATCCAAAATCAAAACTTACTTAAATATTAAAAAATCAATTAAGCGAAATAATTTTACATTGGTAATCGACCACAGATACCGCTTAAACTTTATAACCGAAATTCTTTGGCAAAAACTTATTTACAGCAAACAAAAGGTTTTTAATTACATTCACAGTTCTAATATTAGTAGTTATTTGTTTAGTTCTGATAAATTGAATCAATTCTTGTTTAAAAACAGACTATTTATTTGTGTTTCGTTAGGTATTGAAAAAAAAGTAAAAAGACAATTTCCTTTTTTCAATACACAAACCATTTATAATTTTGTCGATTTTAAAAAGAAAGTAGAATCTGAACAGCAATCTGACAAGTACATTTTATCTATTGCCAGAATGGATTATGAAAATGTAAAACAGGTTGATTTGTTGTTAGAGTGTTATGCAAAAAGTATGCTTCCAGCAAAAGAAATCCGATTAGTTATTTTGGGTGATGGCGTTCGATTAGAAGAAATGAAATCTTTAGCAGATGAATTAAATATTTCAGCTTTTGTAGATTTCAAAGGATTTGAACCAAATCCTGAAAGCTACTTAAAAAACGCTTTATTTTCTGTTTTAACAAGCAAATACGAAGGTTTACCAACCATTTTAGTTGAATCATTATTAATGGAAACGCCTGTGATTTCTTTTGATTGCGAAACGGGTCCTAACGAAATTATTGTAAATCGATATAATGGATTGTTGATTGAAAATCAAAATAAAGATAAAATGATTCAAGGAATGAATGAGTTGATTAATAAAGATGAACTTTATCAATTTCTACAGAAAAATGCTTACAAATCTGTTGAGAAATTTCAAATTGAAGCTATTAAAAAGCAATGGAGAAAAGTTATTAATGATAAACAGTAAAATCAATACCATTACTTTTTAAATAGTGTTTTAAGTTTAATAATGGTCTTAAAATTATCGACGGAAAATAAAAGAGTATTTTTGTTTTAGACTTTAAGTTTTCTGAAGCAACATTTTGTAACAATTCTTTAGTTCTTTCGCTGTTTCCTGCAATATGATATTTTAATGCATACTCAATTCTGTAAAGATCCAAGAACTTTTTTAAGCTTTTATTTATTTTTTCCTCACTTAAAAATTGACTAAATTTTGGAATGGTTTTATTGTTTATATGAGTTTTCGATAGACTTATGTTTTCGTCTAAAAAGTTATAAATCAATGTGTTGTTTTTTGTTATGGCTGTTTTATATTTAATTGCTATTTTAATCCAATATTCTAAATCTTGACCACTTGAAATTGTTTTATCAAATCCGCCAATCTCATTAAAAATATCATTATGTATGCAAACTGCCGATGTTAATGCAACTCTGTTTATTAAACTACTTTTAAAAAAATCAGTTACATAGCCTTCATAATTTTCTTCAATATCAATAAAATTATTCTTAATAAAGGTATTTTTTGATATTTGAGTAACGTATCTGTTACAATACATTTTGGCATCGGGAAATTTAGTGATTGTATCATGAAATGCCTGCAGATGATTTGTTTTCCAAGAGTCGTCTGCATCTAAAAAACAAATATAATCAGCTTTAGCATTTTCCATTCCAGTATTTCGAGCGACAGAAACTCCTTGGTTTTTCTGATAGATAATTTTTAATCTGATGTCATTAAATTCCTCTAAAATTTCTAAACTTCTGTCAGTTGATCCATCGTTAACAACGATAACTTCAAAATTGTAGAATGACTGATTGAAAACACAATTCAACGTATTTTGAATGTATTTTTCTTTGTTGTAAAGCGGGATTATTACTGAAAAGAAAGGTGTCATTTATAATTGGCTGAAATATCCTAAACGGTAAATATCATAAATAAATAGGGAAGGTTTGCTGCTTAACAAGTTTTTTTCAAAACTATTTTTTTGCATTTTGTAGATAAATTTTATTAAAAACAATAATTTTGTTTGATTTAACAAATTAAATACAGCGCTTATTTTTGCATAATCGGTTGTTAGATAGTTTTTCGACAAAAGAAACTTTAAGCCTTTTAGCGAATCATTTGTTTTTTGCATAAACACTTCGCTGGTTTCAATTCCATTATGCACTACCTGATTGTTTATATGTTGTAAGGATATTTTATTTTTCATTAAATCGAACGAAAACAACAAATCTTCGTAACGTAAATTTGGAATGTCTTCATTAAAACGAACACTCCTGAAAATTTCTTTTTTAATTAAAAAATTAAGCGTTAAAAAGGAAACATAAACATTTTCATTTCGCTTTTCGGCAGATAATGCTTCTCGTTTGTTTCCATAAATCCAACGCAGTAATTGATCGTTGTTAGGTTTACTTTCCTGATAAATAATTCCACCATAAACAACACCGTAATTAGAATTACTTTTAATAAAATTCACATAGTTTTTGATAAACTGATTACTGATTATTCGAACATCAGCATCCAAAAAAAGTAAATTATCAAACGATGCTTTTGTTGATAATAAATTTCTAATACTGCTTCTTCCAATATTTTGATTTAAAACAGAATACGAACAGTTATCTAAACTATTAATTTCATTGTTTTCAGTATAAAAATTTTGAGAAGCATCATCTAAAACAATTATTTCAAAACTTAATTTTTCAGCAATACATTGTTCTCTGACTTCTTTAACAAGAGGAAAAACATTGTAATTATATGTAGGAATTAATATAGAAAGCATTTTATTTTTTTTGATAAAATCCGACTAAAAAATCGGGTTTGTTTTCTTTTAAATAATCATCTTCAATCTTAAACAACTTATTTAAAATAGTCTGTTTTTCAGCATTTAAATCAACAAAATGATAAGCGATATCTTTAAAGACACTCATTAAAATATTTCCGCCGAAAGATCTTTCTTCAACCACATTAAAATACTTGTAAACGGTGTCTAAAATATTTGCTGACGAAACACTTTCTGAAGGATCTGCAAGGTAAACTCGAAATAATCCGTTGCCGTAAAATTTGTTTTTTACCAGATTAGTAGCTCCTCTAATTTTATGTTCTTTGGGAATTATATCTAAAGCACTATTGATAGTCTGAATTTGCTTCTTTGGAAACTGAAACCTGTTTGCACCAACATATTCGTTGATAAACAAACAACCATTATTTTTTAAAGCAGGAATTATTTTGTCTTTGAATAATTGGTCTAAATTCGAAAAATGATGTAACGATGCATGAAAAACTACTAAATCGTAATAATTTTCTTTAAAAGTGGTTTTGTAAATATCTTCGCACTTAAAATGAATATTGTTTAATTGCTTTTCTTGTGCGATTTTTTGAGCTTTCTCTATGTTGTTTAAACCCAGATCGACACATAAAATTTCACTGAAAGTATTGTTGAAGCTTGCATAATAAATTTCATGCTGACAAGTACCTGAACCTAACGAAAGAACTTTTAAATTTTTTTTATCTTTTAAATGGTGGTTGATTAAGTAATCTCTGAAATCAGTATTGTCATCGCGTGAAATCATTTTGTTCCAACGGGTTTGTACTGCAGGAATATCCCACCAATTGGTGTTTTCTAATCTGAAAGTATTAAAGGCACTACTTATTCTTGATTCTTTTTTAAAAGAAAATTTTGATGCAATAAAACCAAAACCTCTTTGGTTTAGCTTGGTATAAACATCGATAAAATCTTCTCTTGTAAGTAATCGAATCATTTTAAACCGTTTTCTGAACTACTTCAAAAACTTTTCCTTCGTCACATTTCAACGTTTTAGCAGGATATTTCAACAACAAAGCATAATCATGTGTTGCCATTAAAATTGTACGTCCGTTTTGATTGATTTGCTGTAAAACCTCCATAACTTCAACACTTGTTTGTGGATCCAGGTTTCCTGTTGGTTCATCGGCTAAAATTAACTCGGGGTCGTTTAACAAAGCACGTGCAATTGCCACACGTTGTTGCTCGCCACCCGAAATTTGATGTGGCATTTTACGAATATGCTGTAACATACCAACACGATCTAAAACATCTTCGATACGTGTATTCATATCAACTTCGTTTGTCCAGCCGGTTGCTTTTAAAACAAATAGTAAATTTTCGAAAATATTTCTGTCTGGAAGTAACTTAAAATCCTGAAAAACAATTCCTAATTTACGTCTTAAAAAAGGAATGTCGTTTTGTTTCAAAGTGCGTAAGTCATAATCAACAATAACACCTTCGCCTTGTTTTAAATCTAAATCGGCGTAAAGCGTTTTCATTAAACTACTTTTACCTGAACCGGTTTTTCCAATTAAATAAATGAATTCACCTTTATGAATATCAATATTAACATCGGCTAAAATAGGCTCGGTTTCTTGAAAAATGGTTACATTATGTAGTTTTAAGATAGATGCTGACATGGATTTTTTTTGTAAAAATATCAAAAGTTATGCGTTAATAAAAATTCAATCTCAAAAAAAGGGAGTTTAAATTTGATTAAAGTCGGTTTTTAGAAAAAGTAAAACCAATTTTTGCAGACATAAAGTTGTAATTGTTTATATATTTTTCCCAATTTGGATGTGTTTCTGTTCTCATTTTATTAAACGAATATTTTAATCCAAAAGTTACATAAGCTCTGCTACCAATTTTATGCTGATAATCGATACCTAAACCTAATCCGTCACTTTCAAAATCTAATTCTTTGCTACCATAGCCTGTTGATGTATACTTTGTATAATCATATGAGACATAAGGTTCAATTAAACTTTCTGTTGTTATTGGCTGATAATAACTTAAATAAAGCCCAGGTGTAAAGGCTGTTGTTCTATGAAAAAAACCAAAATAGTTATTGTTTTTAGTTTCCATTCTGTGTAAAGATGCATGAATACCAGCAGTAAATCGACTATAACTAAAAATTCCTAAACGTGCCGAAATCAATGGAAATGCTTCGGAATGAGCATCGCCCACCATACTTTTATTAGGAGCTAAATTTGAAAATCCAAAAGTAAATTGAAAAGTATCAACAAAATCAACTTTTGATTTTTTTTCATCTTGTGAATAACTTGATAACGAAAGTAATACGCACATTAAAATGATTATCTTTCTCATAATTAATAGTTTAAAGTGCCTAAATTAATGTAATAGTTATTTGTGTTATAGTGAGATATGTAACCGTAATATTTACTATTTTTACCACGTGTTACTTTTACAACATATACACTTGTGTCTTCATTTCTGGGGATAGAAATACTTATTTTACCTGATGCATCAGTTGTTGTTTTAGAAATACTTATAGGCTCATCTTGATACTGGTCATAAACTATTTCATTAGACGATAATTCTGTTATTGTTCCATTTTTAGGTTTGTTGTAAACTGGATAAAAATTAACTTCAGCATTACTTAAAGGAACATTATTGTATACAACTTTTCCTTCTATTATTGTTCGGGTATCACCATCGTAAAAGTCGTTTGTACAACTTGAGAAAAGTAAAGGCGTAAAAGCTAAAAAAAGTATTTTTTTCATAAGATATCGGTTAATTCAAGTTTCATTGCAAAACAAACAATTTCGTCTAATTTAATATAAAAATAGATTTCTTTTTCATTAATTGAAGAATAAATCGCAGTTTTTTGTTTAAAAGTTAATTCTTTTAAGTAATTAATATCGATTACATTGATTCGATTTTTCTCAAGAATATCAATCGGTAAACAATCTAAACACCATTCAATGTACTTCACGTTGTTTACATGATTCAGTGCATCTAAATCGGAAAATACGACTTTATGATGACTCACTAATTCTGCGTTTTGCGATAAATCAATCTTATTGAATTTTTTTAATGTAGCTTTCTTTTCAGGATATTTTTCTAAATGATCGTGAGAAATTGCAATAGCTTCGGGTCTGCGTTTTTCGGTATTTAAAACTACCCAAAGACTGTTTCCACCGATTATTTTTTCATCATTTAAGAAAACATCAAAATCACGAATCGTTTTTATGCCCGCAAGTGTTTCAATCCAAGTTTCAATTTCAATAGTTTCGTGCCATTGCGGTAAATTTTCAATTTCGATACGCATGCTGCTTAGAACCCAAGCCTGATTTTTTTGCTGCATATCAAAATAACTCATTCCACCTAAATCTGAATGTTTCCCGGCAACCGCCTGTAGTAAATTCAATAAATCGGTAATGCGAATTTTAGAATTTACAGAGCATTTATCTATTGTTACTTGGCACGAACCTTTGTATTTTGATGAAAACTTATCGGGTAAATTCATTTATGTAGCTTAAAATATTTTTTATTGGGATTTGATACGAAAACCATTCGGTAGCTTCATTGCGCTTAAACCAAGTAATCTGTCGTTTGGCAAATCGGCGAGTGTTTTTCTTGATTTCCTCAACAGCTTCATCTAAAGAAATCTTTCCATCGATAAAATCGAACAATTCTCGGTAACCAACTGTTTGCAAGGCATTTAATTGTTGATGCTCTTTTAAATTAGCAACTTCAAGCAACAAACCGTTATTCATCATTATATCAACACGTTGATTGATTCTGTTGTACATAACTTCCCGCGGAGCTTCCAAACCAATAACGAGAGGAGTGAAGTTACGTTTATTTTTATCTTGATTTAAAAACGAAGAATATGGAGCATTTGCCGCCATTGAAACTCCAATAAAACGCTTCATTCGCTGTTGATTTACCAAAGTTTGCGGATTAGTTGTCTTCAGAAAATCAAAATAGAAAGGATCTAATTGCTGTAATTTTTGTTGAAGATACTCAAAACCGTTCTCTTCGTAATTTTTATCGATTTCGGATTTAATTTCAGTCGAAACTTCCGGAAAATCATCAAATCCTTTTAAAATGGCATCAACATATAATCCTGATCCGCCAACAACAATCTGAATATTATTTTTTAAAAACAATTCATCTAACAAAGGTAAAACCTCTTTTTCGTAATCGCCAACACTGTAGTTTTCGGTGATCGATTTATTCTGAATAAAATGATGCGTTGCTTGTTTTAATTCATCGGTTGATGGAACTGCGGTACCAATCGTCATTTCTTTATAAAACTGTCGACTATCGCACGAAACAATATCGCAATTAAAATGTTTGGCTAATTGAATTGATAATGCGGTTTTTCCAATAGCTGTTGGTCCTACGATTACAATTAGGTAATTATTCGTCGATTTTAACTTCTCCATCAATAAATTTTTCGCCACAATTGTAGCAGTAATTTGCAAATTCGTTGTAAATAAAAGTTTTACAGCGCGGGCAATTATTCTTTACGTTTTTAGTTCTGCGATTTCTTGATAATTCGGCTGTAACAATTCCGGTAGGTACGGCGATAATTCCGTACCCCATAATCATAATGAACGATGCTATTGCTTTGCCAATTGGTGTAATTGGGGCAATATCGCCATAACCAACGGTTGTCATGGTTACAATGCACCAATAAATACTATTTGGAATGTTGGTAAACCCGTTGTGGCGACCTTCTATTACAAACATAATGGTACCTAAAATAACCGACATAACCAAGATAAAATAGACAAATACAACAATTTTGTTAGCACTTGCACGTAATGATTCTTTTATGTGCGATGATTGATTTAATACCGGAATTAAATCTAAAATAGCAAATAATCGCAGTAAACGTAAAGATCGTATAACACCCAAAGCTTCTGATCCCGGGAAGAAAAAACTTAAATACATGGGTAAAAGCGACAGTAAATCTACAAAACCATAAAAACTGAAAATATAATTCAGCGGTTTTTTGTTACTTATGATTCGTAAGATATATTCCAGCGTAAAAAATACGGTAATTATCCATTCACTTACAACAAAAAAATCGTGATGGAGCTTGTCATACCGCACCACACTTTGCATCATAATTAAAAGTACACTCAACAAAATTACGGCAAGCAACAGCAAATCGAACGTTTTTCCTGCAATGGTGCCCGATCCGTAAATTACGATGTAAATTTTCTGACGAAGTATTTCGTATTTCGATTTTATATGTTTCATTCCTAAAACGATATAATTTTATAGTCTTTTTTTGTGTAAAGATAATGCTTAACCGTATTTAACACATCTTTTGTATAAATAAGCGGAATTAAGATTTTACTTAAAACCTGCGCATTTAGAATTTGATAATTCAGATCGAAAAAGCAAAATCCTTTAAAAATTCCGTTCTCAATAACAACCGCACTTTTTTCGTTTAAGTTTCTTCCTTTTAAAACAATAATTATGTTGTTGTGTTTTAATTTGTTTGATGTTAATAATGAACTGAAAAGTTCGTTGTGCAAAACGGTTGGGTAATTGATGTTTTCTGCAGATGAAAGTGCGTTTTGAACTTCTTCTACAATTTCGTTTTCCTTATACAGATCATTGATAAACTGCAATGCACCTTTTTGATTTTTAAAAGATTGAACGGCATTTTTACGACCATCGCTTTTATGAATCTTTAAGGTTTCGTAACCGTTTTCCAGTTTTTCCTGATAAACCGACCATAAAAAAGGCGATTTTCGTTGTGTTGGATTTAAAACCGGTTTGTTGTGCAGCAATTCTTCACGCTCTTTCAACAATGCGATTAATTCGTTACCTGTTTCTTCAAAAGTTACCGTATAAACTTCTTTTTGAATACGTTTGGCAATTTTGGTATCTGCAGTAAAAATCTGATTTAATTTTTTACGGATATTACTGCTTTTTCCTATAAAAATGATGTTTCCTTTATCGTTATGAACGTAGAAAATACCAATACTTGCAGGGATATTCTCTAAAATATCGAACAATTTAGGCGATATTCCCTGATGAACTTCGTTTTTAATTTGCTGCTTAACAATTTGTTTGTCAATGTCTTTATCTAACAACAGTTTAAAAAGTTTAAGCGTAGCCATGGCGTCGCCGCTTGCTCTGTGACGATCAGCGATTGGAATTCCTAAAGATCGAACCAATTTACCCAAACTGTACGCTTGCGCATCGGGCAATAAAACTTTAGACATTTCAACCGTACACAGCGTTGGTTTTTGAAATTTGTAGCCTAAACGGTCAAATTCCAATTTCAAAATTCGGTAATCAAACGGAGCGTTGTGTGCAACAATAATGCAACCTTCGGTAATTTCAATGATGCGTTTGGCAACCTCAAAAAACTTTGGTGCCTGGCGCAACATAGCATTGTTTATACCGGTAAGTTTAACAACAAACGGCTGAATGGGAATTTCGGGGTTAACCAGACTTATAAACTGATCTACAATTTCAACACCGTCAAACTTATAAATAGCAATTTCGGTAATTCCTTCTTTATTAAATTGCCCGCCGGTGGTTTCTATATCTATTACTGCGTACACTCTGTTGGTTTGTCAGCCCAAAATACGGCTGGTTTCTTAAAGGCTAAAATACGAAAAATGTTAATGAAGCAAGTAATTATGTTTAATCTGTTTTTAGAGAAGTATTTATTTTTTTTGATCTTGTTTTTGATGTTGAATTGTAAGAATATAAAGTGTGTTTTCTAAAATTTCATAATAAAGCAGATAATTATGAATTACCTTTACAGAAACATTTTTAATGTCTGTTTTTCTGCCAATTAGCGGAAATTCCTTTAAAAGATTTAGCTGTTCAAATATCAAAGAAGTTAGTTTAATACTGAAAGATTTTGATTTATTTCGATTGTTCCAATATTTAAGAATTGCTGCTAAATCATCTTTTGCTTTAACTGTCCAAACTATTTGCTCAACCATTCGTCAATTTCATTTTCAACATCGGTGTGTGATAGAATTTCACCTTTTTTAATCTGATTTCTACCTTCTAAAATAGCTTTTTTTTCTGCTTCGGTTGTATGATAAACAGTATCATCACTCTGAAATTTAAGTAACTGTAGCAATTCTTTTAATTGAACTACATCAGTAATTTGAGTGATTTTATTGATTAGATTGAGTTTTAATTCTGCTGAATTCATAATACTAGTGTATTTAATTTCAATAGTAAATTTACAAAAAAAATAATTTCAAATTATATTAACTTCCTCCAAAAATCGAACTTCCAATACGTACAATAGTACTTCCGCATTCAATCGCAATTTTATAATCGCCGCTCATTCCCATAGAAAGTTGTTGAAAATGACAGTTTGGCAATTGATAAGGTTGTAAATAATCGAAAATATCTTTTAATGATTGAAATTCCTTACGAATTACGTCTGCATCTTCTGTAAAAGAAGCCATTCCCATTAATCCGATTATTTTTATGTTTTCTAACGATTTAAATTCTTCTGAATGAATCAATTGTAATAATTCATCGTGCGCCAAACCAAATTTCGATTCTTCGGTTGCAATGTAGACCTGTAACAAACAAGGAATTACACGTCGCCATTTTTTTGCTTGTCGGTTAATTTCAACCAATAATTTTAAACTGTCAACTCCGTGAATTAAACTTACATAAGGTGCCATGTATTTTACCTTGTTGGTTTGTACGTGACCAATCATGTGCCATTGAATGTCTTTTGGCATTTGTTCCCATTTCTCGGTCATTTCCTGAATTTTGTTTTCTCCAAAAATTCGTTGTCCGGCATTATAGGCTTCCAACAAATCGGCAACTGGTTTTGTTTTAGAAACCGCAACCAAATGAACATTTTCAGGTAAAGTGTTTTTTATATTTTGTAAGTTTTCAGCTATTGACATAATCGTTTATTGAAATTCATAGATAATTAAACCGTTGCGCAGTTTTGGTTCTATATATGTACTTTTTGGCGGCATGGTTAAATCGTTATCAGCAAGGGTTTTAATTTCGTTTACCGATGATGGATACAATATAAATCCGATTTTAAATTCACCGTTGTCAACTTTATTTACCAGTTCCATAATATTTTTATTTCCCGGAATATAACTAATTCTGTTATCGGTTCTTAAGTCTTTTATGTTCAATAAAGGGTTTAATATTAAGTCGTACAGAATTTGCGCATCTAAATTGTCGATTATCTGCTCTTTATTCGGAATGTTTTTTAATGTCAACGAATAAAACGATCCTTCTAAATACATACCAAACGTATATTTTTTTGTGGGCTTCCAATATTCGTGCACTTTTTCAACCGAGAATTTTTCATTTAAAATATTCAGAAATTCATGGGTTTCCATACCGTTTAAATCATGAATTAATCGGTTGTATTCGTTAATCTGTATCAGCTTTTCGCAAATTAAAAAGCTCATAAAATAATTCATATTATTGCTGGCATTCTTGCTGTTTTCTTTTAAAAGTAAATCTGAAGTAGCAGAACGATGATGTCCGTCGGCAATATATAAATTTGGAATTTCCTTAAAAGTCTGTTGAATAAAATTCAATTCTTCATCAGAATCAATTTTCCAAAGTACGTGTCTTTCGCGATTGGTTGTTGAAAAATCATACAAAGGCGTTTGATTTATTTTTTGAGCAATCCAAAGTTCCAATTCGTCGCAATTTGGATACATCATTAAAACCGGCTCGGTATTAAACCGAGTTTCGTTAAAATAATCCTTTAAGTTTTCAACGCGGTATTGTAAGGTATTTTCGTGTTTTTTAATCACATTGGTTTCGTAATCTTTCAACGAAGTTCCTGCTAAAATTCCGACGAAATTATTTTTTTTCGATTTGATCTGATACAGATACATTGCCGGATTTTCTTCCTTAATTAAAATTCCGTCACGTTTAAAATCCTGATATTTTGTTGCAACCATTTTGTAACGACGCAATGGATCGATCTTTTCCTGATTGATAAACGCCAAATTAACAATATGAAGAAATGAAAACGGGTTAAAATCGAGCCACGAAGCCAGTTCGGCTGCCGAATAATCATCATACGGACGCGTAGTTACCAACGAAACTTTATCTGCCGCCGGGCGAACTGCTTTAAAAGGAATTATATCTGCCATTTATTTAAAATAAAAACTTAATATAAATAGGTACTATTTTTTGTCATTCCGAACTTGATTCGGAATCTCATAACAAATATAAATAATGAGAAGCTGAATCAAGTTCAGCTTGACAAGGTTTTGAAATCATTACAAGATAAATTAAAAAAACAGAAAAGACAATTGAACAGTGTTCAATCGTCTTTAAAACTTTATTTTCTATTTTTTTACGAAAACATTTTTGCAACTTTTTCTGCTTTTTTACTTTCAGAATAATCGTAGAAACCTTCGCCTGATTTTACTCCTAATTTTCCTGCCATAACCATGTTTACCAATAACGGACAAGGAGCGTATTTAGGGTTTTTAAATCCGTCGTACATTACGTTTAAGATCGATAAACAAACATCTAAACCAATAAAATCAGCTAACTGTAATGGTCCCATTGGGTGTGCCATTCCTAATTTCATTACTGTATCAATCTCACTAACACCCGCAACACCGTTGTATAATGTTTCGATAGATTCGTTAATCATTGGCATTAAAATACGGTTTGCAACGAAACCTGGATAATCGTTAACTTCGGTTGGTGTTTTTCCTAAAGCTAAAGATAAATCCATGATTTTTTTGGTAACTTCATCTGTAGTGTTATACCCACGGATAATTTCTACCAATTTCATGATAGGCACCGGATTCATAAAGTGCATACCAATTACGCGTTCCGGGTTTTTAACAACCGCAGCGATCTGCGTGATAGAAATAGAAGAGGTGTTCGATGCCAAAATAACATCTTCTCTGCAAACCTCGCTTAATTCTTTAAAGATGTTCAGTTTTAGGTTGATGTTTTCTGTAGCAGCTTCAACAACCAAATCTACATTTACAACGCCGTCTTTAACATCGGTATAAGTAATAATATTCTCAATAGTAGCTTTTTTCTCTGCTTCGGTAATTGATCCTTTCGCAATCATACGGTCTAAATTAGACACAATCGTGTTCATTCCGCGTTCTATTGCTTTGTCCGAAATATCAATTAAACAAACTTTAAATCCTTTTTGTGCAAACGTATGAGCAATTCCGTTACCCATTGTTCCTGCACCAATTACAGCTATATTTTTCATTTTTATGTTTTAATACGAATTTATGCGAATATACTTTTTTTAATTTATTTACCGAAACAATTAATGATGCGATACGCAATTCTTAACGCTTCTGTGCCGTCTTCTAACGTTACAATTGGTGTTGTGTTGTTGTTGATGGCATCTGCAAAAGTTTCCAACTCATCTAAAATGGCATTGTTGGTTTCTACCGAAGGATTATCGAAATAAATCTGTTTTTTAATTCCCTCTGCATTTTGAAGGATCAAATCGAAATCGCCCGGAACTTCAGGTGCATCTTTCATTTTTACTACTTCACAGATTTTATCAAGGTAATCGACAGAAATATAGGCATCTTTTTGAAAAAATCGAGCTTTACGCATGTTCTTCATTGAAATTCGGCTCGATGTTACATTGGCAACACAACCGTTTTCAAACTCAATACGTGCATTGGCAATATCGGGTGAATCACTAATTACAGCAGTTCCCGTTGCATGAATATTTTTAACCGGCGATTTTACAACGCTTAAAATGGCATCGATATCGTGAATCATTAAATCTAAAACCACAGGAACATCGGTGCCGCGAGGATTAAATTCAGCCAAACGGTGCGTTTCTATAAACATTGGATTGTGAATTTTATCTTTCACCGCTTTAAATGCAGGATTAAATCGTTCCACATGACCAACTTGTCCTTTTACACTATATTCTTTTGCAAGTTCAATAATATGTTCGGCTTCTTCAATCGTATTCGAAATTGGTTTTTCCAGAAAGATATGCTTGCCCGCTTTTACAGCTTCAACCGCACAATGGTAATGCGAAAGGGTAGGCGTTACAATATCAACCACATCAACTGCTGCAATTAAATCGCTAATAGTATCAAATGATTTATAACCGAATTCTGCAGAAACTTTTTCGGCATTTTCTTTAGATGGATCGTAAAAACCGACCAATTCGTATTTTGATGATTGATTTAACAACCGTAAATGGATTTTTCCTAAATGACCTGCGCCTAATACGCCAATTTTTAACATAATGAATGTTTTTTGCAAAGTTAGAATATATTTGAAAACCGAAGTGTTTTATTAGCTGAAAGTTACGCAGATGTTAAAAATATTCTACCGAAAACGTTGTGTTAACTTTGAAAATATATGTAATTTTGATGCACTGAAAAACTTCTTTAAAACGTGAAAGACACCGCAAAACATCAAGGTTTACGAAACCAGTTGGTAAAATTATTGGCAGAAAAAGGCATTTACGACACCAATGTTTTAAACGCTATGAATGCTGTGCCGCGCCATTTGTTTTTAGAATCGGGTTTTCAGGATTTTGCATACCAAGACACTGCTTTTCCTATTGGTGCCGGACAAACAATTTCGCAACCTTACACTGTTGCTTTTCAGTCACAGTTGTTGCAGGTTAAAGCTGATGATAAAGTGTTGGAAATTGGCACAGGATCGGGCTATCAAACGGCGGTTTTGTGCAAAATGGGCGCAAAGGTTTTTACTATTGAACGCCAAAATGAATTATACAGAAAAACATCGGTTTTATTACCAAAATTAGGCTATCGCCCACGAGTGGTTTCATTTGGTGACGGATACAAAGGTTTACCTAAAGATGCTCCGTTTGATGGTATAATTGTTACAGCCGGCGCGCCGTTTGTTCCACAACCTTTATTGGCTCAATTAAAAATAGGAGGTAGGTTGGTTATTCCGGTGGGAGATGATGTTCAGGTAATGACGTTGTTAGTAAGAACATCGCAAACGCATTTTGAACAACACGAATTTGGAGATTTTAAGTTTGTACCTATGTTAGAAGATAAGAATAGGTAGTGCGTTTACTCAAACCAACTAATTATTTCTGCCAAGCCAACAAAAAATGATACTCCAAAAATTATAAAAAGTAAAAAACAACCAATTGGAATGAGCTTTTCAAAAAAGTTAGATTTTGTGGGTTCTATAACATTTGGACGTTCTCCATTTTTCATTTATCCCAAATGGTATAGTCTCTCGGATAGCATTAGAATTAGATATTTTTTCAATTTTTTCAGAAGCAATAATTAAATTATCGCATATAACATTAAGCCTTCTTTATTGGCTTTAATGTAATCATATCCATCATCATCAAAAAATCCAAAATATGCATTTTCCTTTAATTTTTCTGTATCGAATTGATTTATTAATCATTCATAAGTTATAATTTAATCAAAAATAAAAAAACTTATTAGTTTGTATCATTTTCCAAATAATCAAAATACTCTTCAACTGTGTAAATTAATTTAATATTCTTATTTAATGTTTCTTGAATTAAATTTAGATCACTTGAATTAAGTTTAGTATCCGCAATTATTAAGACTCTAAGTTTAGGTAACTTATTAAGTTTTGGGATTTCGTTTATTATATTTAGATCTTTGTTTAACGCTAAATCTAAAACTTCTAAATTTTCAAGTTTTATAATTGAATAAGGGAGCGTCGTAAGTTTGTTTGAGTTTAAAATTAACTTTTTTAATTGAGTTAATTCAGATATTCTTTCGGGTAATTCTGAAATTTGATTTTGATTTTCATCTACTTGCACAGATAATGGTGGGTAGATAACGATTTCATTTGCACCAAGATCTAAGTCTGTCAAATTTTTATTTTCAAATACACTATTCGGAATTTCGGTTAATTTTTTATCCTTTAAATCTATCTTCAATTCATTTCTGTGCGATTTACATGAAACGGATAAAGTTACAATTGATAACAATAAAATTATTTTATTTAGTTGTTTATTTATAAGTTGCATTTTTTATCAAAAATAAAAACTTATTAGTTTCCTAATAAGCTTTCTTTAAACGGGCTAAATCAATTTTGTTGTCGCGGTCTTTAATGGTTTCGCGTTTATCGTATAGTTTTTTACCTTTTGCCAAAGCAATTTCAACTTTAGCTAAGCCTTTTTCGTTGGTAAACAAGCGCAGTGGTACAATGGTTAAACCCTTATTCTGGACACTTTTATTTAACGATTTTAATTCTTTTTTATTTAAAAGCAGTTTGCGTTCGCTTTTTGCCTTGTGGTTGTAATGCGTTCCGAACGAATATTCTTCCACATGCGAATTAATCATGAATAATTCACCATTTTGAAACTCGCAAAAACTGTCTGCAATAGATGCCTTCCCCAAACGTATCGATTTTATTTCGGTTCCCGCCAAAACAATTCCTGCCGTATATTTTTCAATAAACTCAAATTCAAATTTGGCACGTTTGTTTAATATGTTTATACTTTTCTGCATGGTGCAAATGTACTAAAAGTTGGTGTTTTGTAAAACTATTTGTCTTTTTTCCAGATAGAATAAATAATGGTGATGCCTAAAATACCCGAAATGATGAATCCAAGCAAGCCTAAAAGTGAATTTCCGAAGAAAAGCGGCGGAATATGTGCCATCATTAAAATTGATGATCCTATGGATAAAGCCGCAATAATTATGGCATACGTCAATCTGTTAGATGCATTTTGAAGGGTTTTTCGCATATCTTCTAAACCTTCTACTTCAAAGTTCACTTTTAATTTGTCGTCTTTTATCTTTTCTAATAAAACAGTTAAATCGTCGGGTAAATTTTGCAGGTTTGCAGCAAGTATCTTTAAATGTTTTAACGATTTTTGAGCGATTTGTTTTGGTCCGTATTTTTTTAAAGCCAATTCGTTTGCATACGGACGCATGCTTTCCATAACATTTAATTCGGGATCTAACTGCTTACCAATTCCTTCAATAATCGATATTCCGCGTAACAGCAAATAAATAAATTCGGACATCAATACATGATTTTTCGCCATAATCGATTTTACTTTTGCTACAATATCGTTCACGTTGATTTCGTTCAAAGCAGTATGTTCCAGCATGTGGAAAATATCATAAATTTCACGTTCCAGCGTTTTTTCGTCTTCAATATGATATTCAATTGCCAAACGTTTCATTAATCTAATAATTTTCTTGGCATCCTGAATCAAGAAACTTTCAATAATTCCCTCTAAAAGTTCCATATCGCCTTTCATGATCTGACCCATAGATCCAAAATCGATAAAACAGAACTTTTGATCGTTCATTATAAAAACGTTGCCCGGATGCGGATCGGCATGAAAAAAACCGTCTTCTAACACCATTTTCATAAACAGCACAATACCGGTTTGCGCAACATCTTTAGGCAACATGCCGTTTTCAATGATTTTTTCTTTGTTGTTTACCTTAAAACCATCGATAAACTCCATAATTAAAATGTTGTTGTTAGATAGTTCTTTAAAAGTTTTTGGAACGTAAACTTCAGAACGATTTTCAAAGTTTTTGCGGAACTTTTCTATATTATGAAATTCGTTTGTAAGCGATAATTCGCGATACATATTGTTTTCGAACGAATTAATCAGCTGTGTTAAACTCATTTTTCTGGCAGCATCGTAATTCTTTTCAAGAATTTTTGCCAGATCCTTCATGATCATGATATCCGATCTTATGATTTCGTCAATAGTTGATCTTTTAACCTTGATAACCACTTTTTCGCCATTAACCAACCGTGCTACATAAACCTGTGAAATAGAGGCTGAAGCAATGGGAGTAGGGTTGATGTATTCAAAATGTTCATCGGGATTTATCAGCAGTTCATCGGCTATTTTTTTGTAAATATCCAATTCTTCTGGCGGAACATTGTCTTGTAGTTCGGCTAATTCGGCAATCATTTCGGCAGGCAGAATGTCTTCTCGATTGCTGAACATCTGTCCTAATTTAACGTATGTTGGTCCTAATTCTTCCAAAACCAAACGCACACGCTTGTAAACGCCAAGCTTAAAAATTTCTTCGCCCCGTTTTGATTTTAAGAAACCCTTTGGCAGAAACTTTTCTGCACTTGTTCGTGCAATGATATCATCGAATCCGTATTTGGATAAGATGCTGATTACGTTGCCGATACGTTTAATTTTTCTGATCTGATTCATAGCCTTTTTTCCTGATTAAAAGGTATAAAAAAACTGTTTAAAAAACATTATATTCTGTCATTCCGGACTTGATCCGGAATCTCATTATTCTGATTTACAAAATTATGAGAAGCTGAATCAAGTTCAGCTTGACTAATAATTGCTATTTAAACAGCTTTTAAAATAATTTACTTTATTTCTTTAAAGAAGAATTGGTGTTTTTAATAGTCACCTTTAAAGCTTCTTCGTCTTTAATTTTATCCATTAACAGTACATCATTTTCATGAATGTTTCCGTTGATGATTTCTTCTGCCAATAAATCTTCCACATACTTTTGGATGGCACGTTTTAACGGACGCGCTCCATATTGTTTGTCAAAACCTTTATCTGCAATGAAATCTAAAGCTTCGGTTGTTAATTCTAACTGATAACCTAAAGCGTTTACACGTTCGTATAGTTTTTCAATTTCAATATTGATGATTTTGTGAATATGCTCTTTTTCTAAAGCATTGAACACAACCACATCATCTATTCTGTTTAAAAATTCAGGTGCAAAAGCTTTTTTAAGAGCGTTTTCAATAACCGATTTGGTTAGATCTTCCTGCTGGTCTTGTTTAGATTTGGTTCCGAAACCAACACCTGTACCGAAATCTTTCAGCTGACGTGCACCAACATTCGATGTCATTACAATAATCGTATTTCTAAAATCGATCTTTCTACCTAAACTGTCTGTTAAATGTCCGTCGTCTAAAACCTGCAATAACATATTGAAAACATCCGGATGCGCTTTTTCAACCTCGTCTAACAAAATTACCGAATAAGGTTTTCTGCGGACTTTTTCAGTTAACTGGCCGCCTTCTTCGTATCCAACGTATCCCGGAGGTGCACCAACTAAACGTGAAATGGCAAATTTTTCCATGTATTCACTCATGTCAATACGGATCAAAGCATCTTCAGAATCGAAAATTTCTTTTGCGATAACTTTAGCCAACTGCGTTTTACCAACACCGGTTTGACCCAAGAAGATAAACGAACCAATTGGTTTGTTAGGATCTTTTAAGCCTGCACGGTTTCTTTGGATCGATTTTGCAATTTTAACCACAGCTTCGTCCTGACCGATAACTTTGCCTTTAATGGCATCTGGTAATTTTGCCAGTTTTTTACTTTCGGCTTGTGCAATTTTATTTACCGGAATGCCTGTCATCATTGAAACTACATCGGCAACATGCTCTTCAGTAACAGTAATTTTATTGTTTTTAGAATCTTCTTCCCAACGTTCTTGTGCAACCGCTAAATCTTTTTCAATACGTTTTTCATCATCACGTAAAGCCGCAGCTTCTTCGTATTTCTGACGTTTAACAGCATCTGATTTCTTTTCGCGAACTTCTTCTAATTCTTTTTCAAGATTTAAAATATCGTCCGGAACTTCAATGTTTGTAATATGTACACGAGATCCTGCTTCATCCAACGCATCAATAGCTTTGTCTGGTAAGAAACGCTCACTCATATATCTGCTTGTCAATTTCACGCAGGCTTCAATAGCTTCCGGCGTATAAATTACGTTATGATGATCTTCGTATTTTGCTTTAATGTTGTTCAAAATGGTAATTGTTTCTTCTTCCGTAGTAGGTTCTACAATTACTTTTTGAAAACGACGTTCCAAAGCTCCGTCTTTCTCAATATACTGACGGTATTCATCCAACGTTGTTGCACCAACACATTGAATTTCTCCACGAGCCAATGCAGGCTTGAACATGTTCGAAGCATCTAATGAACCTGTTGCACCGCCGGCACCAACAATGGTATGAATTTCATCGATAAAAAGAATGATATCATCGTTCTTTTCCAATTCGTTCATTACGGCTTTCATACGCTCTTCGAACTGACCGCGGTATTTTGTACCAGCAACCAAACTAGCCAAATCTAAAGTTACCACACGTTTGTTGAACAAAATGCGCGATACTTTCTTTTGAATGATTCTCAATGCCAAGCCTTCTGCAATAGCAGATTTACCCACACCTGGTTCACCAATTAACAACGGATTGTTCTTTTTACGGCGCGATAAGATTTGCGAAACACGTTCGATTTCTTTTTCACGACCTACAACAGGATCCAGTTTTCCTTGTTCTGCCAGTTCGGTTAAATCGCGACCAAAATTATCTAATACCGGAGTTTTAGATTTTTTGCCTGCTTTATTTTGTGCTGACGGATTATTGAAGTTATCTGACATACTGTCACCTCTTTCCTCATCGTCAAACGCACTGTTACGAGGTTGCTCGCTTAAAGATTCTGAATTTGATAACAAACTCACAAATTCTTCTTTCGAATTGTCGTAATCAACTTTGCATCGATTCAAAAGAATAGTTGTTGGATCTTCTGTGTTTCTAAGTATCGACATTAAAATGTGTCCGGTGTTAATTACATCGGTTTTATATAATTTTTTTTCCAGAAAAGCTCTTTTTAAAGCGTTTTCTGCCTGTTTTGTAAGATGAATGTTCTTCTTCTCAGTGTTAATAATTTTATTAGGGTTCTCTGGAATCAATGCTTCAAATCGATTTCTAAGAAATTCCAAATCAATTGATAAGTTTTGTAATATCGTGATTGCTTCGCCTTGGCTTTCGCGCAAAATACCAAGCATGATATGCTCTGTACCAATATAATCGTGCCCTAAACGTAAAGCTTCATCTCTACTAAAGGTAATTACTTCCTTTACTCTTGGTGAAAAATTGTCGTCCATTTTATAATATTTAGGGTTTTTTTTAATTAACATATCAAAATCTGTACCTTAAATTTTTTTGTCAGTTGGTTTTGATATTATCTAATTTAACAAACTAATTTCTATTTTCCTACTATGTTAAAAGAAAAAAGATAGCTTAATGGCTATCTTGATTTATTGAGTTAATGATTGATGCTTCTGGCACTTCCTCGGTACTTTCTTCCTCATAACCTTCGTCATAATATTCTTCTGGCTCGTTCATTGATTTGATATCGTCTTCAGTGTACTGATAATGTGAATTGAATTTTTTTGTTTTTTTGTTGTAAACCAAAGCTTCTTTTCGGTAGTCGGTCTTAATCATTAAACCACCACAAGAAGCAGGTGTTAGTTTTGCTTCGTTTTCGTAGATTTTTGCACCAACTTTAAAAGCATTTATGGTAGGCAATTCATTTTCGAAATTTTTAATGTACAAACCTTCGCCTTTATGATTAAAGATTACCAGCATACTGCTTGTGTAATCGTTATTTTCAAACAAAACCGCTAAATCGTCTTCATCATTGTCATCATCCGTAAAATCGCCAAATGCATAAACCGATTTTGCACGGTCTGCAATTTTGGTTAAAAAGTACGTTCCGTCTAAATAACTGTTGTGTGCTAAAAAATCATAGATGTGTTCACGGTAGTTTTCCGGAATGTTATCGTATTCTGCTACAGAAAAAATTCCGTTTATGGCATCTAAACGTTCTTGAGAATATTCTTTTTCATTTTCGATAGTTGCCATACGGTGCTTGTAATCTAAAAAGAAATATCCACCAGCGCCAATTAATATAAAACCAAGTATTACTAGTAAAATAATCAAACCTGTTTTAGATTTCTTTGGTTTGATTTCTGTTTTGCTTTCTTGAAAATGTTCGTTATTTGTTTCCATGTCTTTTTCTGAATTTTTATCAAATGTAAAAAAACCTTTTATTTTAACAATCGTTTTTAAAAATAAAGCACAAAAAAATAAGCCCGATACAATTATCGGACTTATCTATATATTTGGTTAGAATATTATCTGATTATGATAATGCTTCTTTTACGCGATCTGATGCTTCTTGGAATTCGATAGCCGATAAAATTGGCATACCAGATTCGTCGATAATTTGTTTAGCTAAATCTGCGTTTGTTCCTTGTAAACGTACAATAATTGGCACTTTAATTTCGTCACCCATGTTTTTGTACGCATCAACAATACCTTGAGCTACACGGTCGCAACGAACAATTCCACCAAAAATGTTGATTAAAATTGCTTTTACGTTTGGATCTTTTAAGATGATACGGAAAGCGATTTCAACACGTTTTGCATCAGCAGTTCCACCTACGTCTAAGAAGTTAGCTGGTTCAAAACCTGCATACTTAATTAAATCCATAGTAGCCATTGCCAAACCTGCACCGTTAACCATACAACCTACAGTTCCATCTAAATCAACATAGTTTAAACCTGCTGCTTTAGCTTCAACTTCGATTGGACGTTCTTCTGATTCATCGCGCATTTCAGCATAATCTGCATGGCGGTATAATGCGTTGTCGTCTAAAGTTACTTTAGCATCAACAGCAATAATTTTATCGTCAGATGTTTTTAAAACCGGGTTGATTTCGAACATTGAAGCATCGCAACCAATGTAAGCGTTGTATAATGAATCAACAAACTTAACCATTTCTTTGAATGCACCACCTGATAAACCTAGGTTAAAAGCAATTTTACGTGCTTGGAAACCTTGTAAACCAACAGATGGATCAATTTCTTCTGTAAAGATTAAATGAGGTGTATGTTCTGCAACTTCCTCGATATCCATTCCACCTTCGGTAGAATACATAATCATGTTTCTTCCAGTGGCTCTGTTTAATAATACAGACATATAAAATTCTGAAATTTCACCGTCGCCAGGATAGTAAACGTCTTCAGCAATTAATACTTTGTTTACTTTTTTACCTTCTGGAGGAGTTTGTGGAGTAATTAAATCCATACCAATAATTTGGCCTGCTATTTCTTTAACCTGGTCTAAATTCTTTGCTAATTTAACACCGCCGCCTTTACCACGACCACCAGCATGAATTTGAGCTTTGATTACATGCCAACCTGTACCGGTTTCTTCTGTTAATTGTTTTGCTACTGTTACTGCTTCTTCTGCCGTATTAGCTACATGACCGCGTTGTACACGTACACCATAACTAGAAAGTATCTGTTTACCTTGAAATTCGTGTAAATTCATTGAATTATATGTTTTTTAGATGTACAAAAATAGGAAACTTGTTTTACATTGCCTAAAAAAAATGAAATATTGTTGTTTTAGTAATGCAGGTGTTTTATATTTCTGTGATTAATTAATTGTTTTTGTACTATATTATTAAATCTGTTGGTGCTGAAGGAGATGGTGTTTCAACAATAACGGCACTTTCTTCGTTCACCTGTTTAAAGCCTATTTTATTGATTGGCGGTTTTTTTGCCTGATATGATTCCAGATCGGCTTCCAGTTCTAAAATTCTGTGAGAAAAGTCTTGTCCAACGTTTTGCTTTGCCTCCAATAAAAATACCGCACATCTTTTAATATATTCTGCTGTAAGTTTTGCTTTCGCCTCATTGAATGATGCTGATAAAATTTTATCGTTCAATTCTATGTTTTTGGTTTCGTCTTTTCGGTGCAGTGCATACAAACGTTTTTTCAACGATTGTGTAAAATCGATAATCATTGTGTTTGAAAACAATCTCATTTCGTTTGCAATAGGCTCCCAGAACGATTTGCACAATGCTTTGTGTGTTTTTAAAATATTTAAAAGCGGTGAATCTTCTACCAGATTTTGAACCAGATGGTAAATAATCAGTTGTGCACGTTCGTCTGAATTGGGTGGAAAAACAGGTATCTGCATATCAAAATTTCCGGGCGATAATATTTCATCATCAAATAAGCTCAATATTTCTGCCGATCCTACCACAAGCAATTCCTGATGAATGTCTTTTTTTGAATGACGCAAAATGGTATTTATCAATTCTATATTTTCAGAGAAGAACGTTTGGTTTTCGTTTCTGCTTACCAGCTCATCTAACGAATCTATAAACAGCATGGTTTTAGGATGCTGCATTTTGGTGTTTAAAAAGTTAGTAAACGAATTCTTGCTGGTTTTCAGGTTTCCAGCCAGATAATCTTTATAAACATGAACAAACTCGTAACCGATCATCTGCGCCATTTTACGTGCCCAGAATATTTTTCCGCTTCCCGGTGGTCCGTACAATACAATTCCTGCGGGTTTTGATATTCCCCACGTTTGCAGCTGTTCTTTGTTTATAAAAGGATCCAGCATATCGTTCAAATAGAAAAACAAATCGGTATAACCCACCAAACTTTTGTTGTTGTAGTTGTCGGGTTCCGGGAAAGCTTTATCTATAAAATCATACTTACCCCCAATATATAAATGTATCAAGTAACTAGAAAGGTTCGTTTTTATATTTTTGGCGGCTTCTTCAGGAATTCCGTTCGATACAAAAAATTCCAACACCTTTTCTTCGCTTACTTTTATGACTTTTGCAATATCTGAAAGTGTTTTTTCTTTCGCATGATCCTTGCTATACTTCTTTAAAAATGCAATGTTTTTTTCTGCAAAATTTTTAAATTCTTCTTTTACGTTGAAGTTGTCGTCTATACAAAAACCTAAATCGATGTTAAAGTCGTAAATAAAGTTTTGTAAGCTTTCTAACGATATTCCTAACTGATCGGATAAATCTTTTAATTTCATTTTTTGTTTTTAAAGATACTAATTGCGTTAAATTAAATTACAACGTTGTATTTGTTTTAACTTTTTTTGGTTGATAGAATCTGGTCTATTTCCTCGATGATATCGGTTTGTGACTGTTTGTTGGTATCTATAAACGTACTGCCATTACCGTAAGGCGCATAAACTTCGGTGCGTGTTACCGAAAATAACCCAATTGTTGGCGTTAGTGCTGCACTGCTTAAATGCATCATTCCGGAATCTGCCGCAACAATCAATTCGCAATTTGCCATTAACGATGCTATTTCGCGAACGTCTTTGCTGTAATAAGTTGGCAGTTTTCGTTCTAACTGCGAAATATCTTCAACCGGTAAAATTTCAATTAAATTATATTCTTCAGCGTATTTTGGATAGAATTTTTCGTAAAAATCGTTCCACCATTCCACCGAATAACATTTAGCGCCCGTAGCAAACGTAAAAAATGCAATGGTTTTTCGTGTATCGTTTTTCGTAACCTTTAATAAGTCTTGTTTGCCTTGATTTAATTCTGCTTCTGATAATTTTAAATCTAAAATAGGAACATCTCCTTCTAAAGGTTTTTGATTTAAAACTTCTAAAAATCGACGGAAATTATAAACCGGATATTTCGCAATATGTTCAATATCGTTGTATTTATCTTTTAATTCTTCGAAATCATCGCCATAAAACTTAAAATCTGCCGATGGAATTATTGTTGATATTCTGCCCGAAGACGAGCCTTTTTCTACATTAATTACCAAATCGTATTTTTTACGTTTTAACGAAAACCACACTTTTAGATATTCCGAGAAATCTTTCAATGGTTTTTTAGGAAGTTCGATAATGTTTTTAACCTGCGGATAATTCTGAAAGATAATCGGCGTTATTTTTCCTTTTACAAAAAGATCTATGGTGCAGTTTGGAAACGTGTTTGCTATTTCCTGAACCAGCGGCGTTATTAAAAGCATGTTTCCCAAACGATGGTTGGGACGGCTTATTAATACGCGGTTTACTTTAAAGTTATGTGCTTTTTTCTGCATGTCGCCAACAGATTTTTTCCCAATATTGTGGGTTAAAGAATGCATTAGCTTTCTGCGAACAATATTTGCTTTAGATTTTAAGCTCATTATTACGTTACGTAAATTATTATTGTTTGTTTTTAGAATTGAACTGGTTTTCGCGATGCGTGGTGTACAGATAAATATTGGTCATGAAAAAGAATATAAATCCGAATAAAAACCAATGTAGAACATTTGCAGTTCGTACAATTGCCTTGTTATAATCTTGTAAAAGCCTTAAAATTTGACCGTCGGTTTTTATGTCGCTAGCTGTTTCAGGATATCCAAAAGTTTCTAATGCAGGTGTTGTTGGTAAACAAAGCCATAAAACTATTGCATAAATTCCGAAAAGAACAAGCGATAGTTTCATTTTATCAAAAGCATCAACATTTTTGTTTCTAAACCTTACAAAATAGGCGATAAGGTACATTAAAAACAATGAGGCAATAACGTATATTATAGGAATGTCTTTAAACATAAACATCATTTTTAATAAAGATAGCTTTTACAAGGCTTGCTAACTTAATTTTGACTGCAATTTATTGAAAACTATTTTATCTACCGGCAATGTAAACGGATTATTCGCTGTTAACGGAATCCAATTTACTTCCTGAATATTTTTATCAATGATTTCTAAATTGTGTAAATTTATAATAGTGGCGAGAAAATACAGCGTTAACAGCTGTTTGCCGTCTTTTGCTAACGATTGCACAAAATCTTCCTGAATGTAAAAAGCATCGCCAATGGTAATTTCCAGATTCAGTTCTTCCTTAAATTCCCGCTTTAAACAATCGGCAGTTCCTTCGCCAAACTCCAATCCGCCACCGGGCAGTTTCACTACCATATTTCCAGCAAAAGGTTCTTTTAAAGTTAAAAGTTCGTTGTTCATAATGCACAAAGCATAAACTCGAATATTGAAACCTTTAAAGTTTTGTGTTTCCATTCTTCAAAAATATTCATATTTAATCAATTATTTTTAAGATTTTACTTTTAATTTAGACAGATTATATAATAAAAATCAATATCAGTTTTTAATCAGATTATTCTAATTATCGGTTAAAAAGCAGATATTCTAAATTATAGGCTAAATGAACGATATTGTGAATTATAGGTTAAATAGGCGATATTTTTAATTATCGGTTAATTAAACGATATTTTTTGTATCTTTAAATAATTATAAATAACCAAAGATTCACAGATTTTTTAAAATTACTTGTTGAACTATCATAAAATATCTATAAAAAATAATTTGAATACCGTACATTCAATAATCTGTGAAATTATGTTTGAAAACTTTATATTGTAAAATATATATCTGTGAATCTGTGGTAGATAAATTATATAATCAATAAAATGGTTGCAATTATAACAGGCGATATTGTATCATCGCGCACTTTAAAACCTGCAGTTTGGTTAAAACATCTTAAAGAAGGTTTGCAGATGTTTGGAAATTCTCCATTAAACTGGGAATTATACCGTGGCGACAGTTTTCAATTAAAAACAACTGCAGAAGATGCTTTATTACACGCTGTTTTATTAAAAACATGGATTAAGCAATTAAAGGAAATCGATGTTCGTTTAAGCATTGGTATTGGAGAACAAACTTTTGAAGGAACAAAAATTACCGAAGGCAACGGCACTGCTTTTGAACTTTCCGGCGAAGGTTTTGATGCTTTAGATAAGAAAAATTTAACCATAAATACGGCAAATAAATCGTTAAACGACACATTTAGGGTTATGACCGATTTAGCTTTGTTGATTATGGATAAATGGACAGATAAATCGGCTGAAATTATCTTTTTAAAGTTGAAAAACCCGGAATTGAATCAAACACAGATTGCCGAAAAATTGAACAAAAAACAAAGTACTATAAGCGAAGCCTTAAAACGCGGCGGATTTGACGAGATTGATCAGTTTATAAATTATTACAACCAAACAATGAAACAGTATGTGGCTACTTCTTCTTAAATTTTTAGCGGCTCATTTTCTGGGCGATTTTGTTTTTCAGACCAAAAAAATGGTTCAGAACAAACACAAACCAGTTTATTTTTCAAGTCATATTGTTATTCACGGCGTTTTAATGTGTCTGTTTTTATGGAACGATGCTATGTGGTGGGCTATTATTTTGGTAACTGTTTTTCATGCGTTGTTCGATTGGATCAAACTGAAATTATCATCAAAAATAAAAGCTCCTGTTATTTTTATCGCCGACCAAATTGTACATATTGCGACAATTATTGTGGTTTTAATGATGTTTTCATCATTAGAAATCTCTATCGATTTTATAAACAAACCTCTTATCTGGCTTGTTTTGGTCGCAGTTATTTTGGTTACGCAGGTAACTGCCGTTTTAATCAGAATTTTATTATCACCTTATCAGCAATACAAAAAAGTACAGGAACATTCGGTACAAATTACGGCTGAAAAAGTGATGTTTAATGCCGGAAAATATATTGGAATTTTAGAACGATTGTTTATTTTTGGTTTTGTTGTAGCTAATTTTTGGGAAGGAATAGGCTTTTTACTGGCGGCAAAATCTATTTTCAGGTTTGGCGATTTAAACAATGCAAAAGAACGCCATTTAACCGAATACGTTTTAATTGGAACTTTTTTAAGTTTTGGATGCGCTATTGTGGTTGGTTTGATTTTTAATTACGTTTTACACCATTTAATATGAACAATATAGAAGATTTTCGCGATTACTGTTTATCGTTTAAAGGAGCTACAGAGAAATTTCCGTTCGATAAAACAACACTGGTATTTTATGTAATGAACAAAATGTTCTGTTTGGTTGATATTGAGGAATTTGAGTATTGCAATTTAAAGTGCGACCCCGATGAAGCTGAAGAATTACGTGCCCAATACAACGGCATAAAACCGGGTTACCACATGAGCAAAAAACATTGGAACAGCGTGTACTTTAACAGCAATGTTTCTACCAAACTACTTAAAGAATTAATTGTAAATTCTTACGATTTAGTTGTTAAAGGATTGACAAAGAAAGATCAGGTTATTTTAAGGGATATGTAGGTTATGAAGTTACTGTACTTTTTTATTTTGATGATACTTTGTTCGTGTTCAAGTAAAGTTGAATTTATTCCAATTGTTCGTGAAAATGAAAGACTGGTTGAAAAACAGATGCTAATGGATTCTTATTTTAAAGAACGTATTTTAAATGTATTAAATCACTATAAAGTAAATTATGAAATTGAAAATGATAGAATTATGATAGATAGATCTATTAGTAGAGAATTAATTTGGAATTATACATCAAAAGCAAATGATTCTGTTTGGTTAAAAGAGCGTAATTATCCAGCTTCTTTTTCTAAACTTAAAATAATCAATGATTAAATAAACAAAAAAACTACTCAATTTGAGTAGTTTTTATATCATTTAAAAAGTTTTTATTGACCAGAAACTATGTTGGTATATTCTGCAACTAAATAGCTTAAATGTTCCCATTTAATTGATTTATAAGGAAAATTTTTCATAAACTCTTCATTATCGCTAAAAAGAAAAGCGTAATGATCTTCAAATTCTCCTTTTTTAAGCCAGATAACTTCATCGCCTTTTTTTATGTAGTACGATTTTGTTACGCCACCACCAAAAGACGGACTTCCACCAACACTGAACGAAGATGTTTCAGATGCATTTGGATCTGCATAAACTTCAATTAAACTACTGAAATCAGGGTTTATCAACTGCATTAAAAATTCTTTTTCTTCTTTTTTGTTTTTCAACGAAGCTTTTACGTTTTTCACATAAACTTCATCAGGATTTGTAGTTTTATTTAAACTTTTACGTCCCCAGTTTTTAGAATTTCCAAAATAGCTGTTTACTTTAGAAGCCTTTGCCATACCTGAAATTGGAAGGTACATTTCGGCAATTTCTTCTGCTTTGTATTCGGTTTTTTTGCCGGATCCATCTTTAATATCAATAGAATAAATTTGCCCCTTTTTTCTGTTGATGTCAGTTGCCGATCCTTCAACTTTTCTACCATCTTTTAAAATAACGGTCGAAGTTTTCTTTGAAGAAACACCCGTAAACATTTCAATAAACAAATCATCATCCATCATTTTAAGCTGCTCTTTTGTAAATTTTACTTTGTCTTGAGCATTTGCTTGAATTGTTCCTAATGATGTTGCAGCAATTAAGCCAAAAAATAATATTTTTTTCATAAGATTAAAAATTTTGGTTAAAATAGTAATAATAAATTAAATGGTATCAATAAATTATTAAATAACCACAGATGCACGGATTTTTTTCGATTATTTGTGAAGTAAATGAATTTAGTGATCTGAATATCTCTGAAAATCAAACTGTTATAAAATTGTTAACTAAAAGTATATACCTATGAATCTGTGGGAAAATATCTGAATATTAGTTAAATGTAATTAATCTAGTAGATACAAATAATCTAATCCATATTTTTTGCTGATTTTTTGACCACTTACATTTCGCATATCCGCATTGGGATTGTCAGTAAATTTTGGTAGTGGAGAAAGTCCTAGTTTAGCAGCTTCCTGCGTATAAAAATCTCTGCGATTTAAATTGATGGGAGCTACAATATTAAAAACATCATTTGGAATTTCGTTTTCAATGATCTTTTCTAAAAATCGGATAATATCAGTTCTGTGGATCATGTTCACCGGATTGTTAGCGTCGTCAACGTTTTCCCTCTTTACGATAAATTTAACCGGGTGACGATCTTCACCGATTAATCCACCCAAACGAAGAATGGTAGCATTAAAATTTTGGTTGTTTAATAGCAGATTTTCAATTTCGAAGATTTGCTGATCCATTTCCGAAACAGGAACAATTGGCGTTTCTTCATTCACATTTCCTTTCAGAGAAAGATAAACCGTGGTAGAACTTGTGTAGAGAACATTTTTAATATCGTGTTTTTCTATAAACGGAATTATCGATTTTATTCTATCAACATACGTACTTTCTGATGGTTTTGATCTTCCTGGTGGAATAGTGATAATCAGAATATCGGTATCAGTTAATAAGTTATCAAGATTTTCAGTATCAGAATTTGATCCTACATTCACAATAAAACTCTCTATTCCATTTTCATTAAAAGAAGAAATTTTTTCAGGAGTTGTGGTAGAAACTTTTAATTCTTGTCCGTTTGATTTTAATTGTAATGCCAACGGATTTCCCAACCAACCTGCACCAAGTATGCTGATTTTTTTCATCGAAAATTAGCCTTAAAACTTATTAATCGTTTGGCGAATTGCAACCAGTTTTTCCATTAAAGGTTCAAAATGATCTAAATGTAGCATATTTGCTCCATCACTTTTAGCATTTGCCGGATCAAAATGTGTTTCAATAAAAATTCCGTCCACACCAACTGCAATTCCAGCTTTAGCAACCGTTTCAATTAAATCGGGTCTTCCGCCGGTTACTCCGCTTGCCTGATTTGGCTGTTGCAACGAATGTGTAATATCTAAAACTGTAGTAGCATAATTCTGCATGGTAGGAATTCCGCGGTAATCAACAATCATATCCTGATAACCAAACATGGTTCCGCGATCGGTAACCATAATGTTTTCATTTTGACAATCCAATACTTTTTGCACGGCATGTTTCATACTTTCAGGACTCATAAACTGTCCTTTCTTTAAATTGACCGTTTTGCCGGTTTTTGCAGCAGCCACAACCAAATCGGTCTGACGAACCAAAAATGCAGGAATCTGTAAAACATCAACATAAGCCGCAGCCAAATCAGCATCAGAACTTTCGTGAATATCGGTAACCGTAGGCACATTAAATTCTTTAGAAACCTTTTGCAATATTTTTAAAGCCTTTTCATCGCCAATTCCTGTAAAAGAATCAATTCTTGAACGGTTTGCTTTTTTAAAAGATCCTTTAAAAACCAACGGGATCTGTAAACGATCTGTAATCGTAACCAATCGTTCGGCAATTCTAAAAGCCATTTCTTCGTTTTCAATAGCACAAGGTCCGGCAAGTAAAAAGAAATTATCGCTTTCTAAATGTTTAATATTTGGTATGTTCTGTAAATTCATCTTATTTCTTCTTTTTTGTGTTAGTAACAGGTGCAACTACAATAGTTTTCTTGGTTTTAAAAACCCACGCATAAAGTGCAGAATAAATTACACCTAACGATAAAGCATTCATTACACCTTGGCGAATAGTAAAATTCATGTTGTGAATTAACTCTAAACTTTCGCGTGTTTGTCTGCCTTTTGATAATTGATATTCTATAATATTGGTAAAGTAATCGGGCGAAATGGTTTCGTAAATAATGTATTGTGCAATTGGGCTTAAAAGTGTGGTTAAACCGGTGATAAACAAACCGAATTTAAAAGCATTTTTAAATTCCCAAACGGCATTTTTACCCAACGATTTTTTCTTATCGATAAATGCAATTGCCCATAAAAAAGTCAAAATAATGTAGTACACAAAGGCAATTCCAATGATATTACTAAAATCTTTATGGTAACCCAAAGCATTTTCAAAAGCAGCCCACAAACAGGAAAAAGCAGTAATTATTGCAGCCCATTTTAGTTCGATACCTATTTTATTCATTACTGTTAATTAAGTTTTAACAAAAATAATCAAACTTTTACCACAAAAAAAATGATTGATCTTAAATAATACTTAATGATTTTTTTTATATTTAGTAAAATAAATATCATTATCTAAAAAAATTGAATGTTATGAAAAAGTTGATATTGATTCGGCACGGAAAATCGTCTTGGGAAATGCCTTTAGAAGATCACGAAAGACCATTGACAAATAAGGGGATTAAAAATTCTAACTTCATTTTTGAAGAGATAAAGAAGAATTTGCCCGAGCGCTTTTTAATATGGTCAAGTACCGCAAAAAGAGCACACGACACCGCAAAAATTTTTAACGAGGTTTTGAATATTCCGCAGGAACTAACCGTTTTAAAAAACGATTTATACACTTTTGATTCGGGTGGTTTAACCAAATCAATAAGAAATTGTAAAGATACTGTTCCAAGCCTTATTATTTTTGGTCACAACAATGCAATTACCGATTTTGTTAATACATTTGGCAACAAATACATTGAAAATGTTCCTACTTCCGGAGTTGTTATATTGGAATTCGAGGGAGAAAGCTGGGACGTTATCAAAAATGGTAAAGTTATTGACACCTTGTTTCCAAAAGATTTAATAAATGCAAATTAACCAACCAAAATATATTGACAGAGAAAAAAGCTGGCTGGCTTTTAACGAACGTGTTTTACAAGAAGCTGCAGACCATACCGTTCCGTTATTAGACCGTTTGCGGTTTTTAGGAATTTTCTCGAATAATTTAGATGAATTCTTTAGAGTGCGATACGCCACTGTTCGAAGAATTTCCATGTCAAAAGACAATAACAAGAAATTAATAAACGGTGTTCAGGCAAAAACTTTGTTGCAGGAAATTACCGAAATTGTAATTAAACAGCAGGCAAAAAGTTTGGCTATTTTGCAGGAAATAGAAACAGAACTTGAAAATGTAGGTATTTTTATTGTTGATGAAACGCAGGTTAATGAAGAACAAAAGAACTTTATTCACGAATTTTTCATACATAAAGTAAGTCCGGTTTTAGTAACGATCATCTTGAACGATTTGGCTGAATTTCCGTTGGTAAGAGATTCATACGGATATTTAGCCGTTAAAATGGTTAAAAAATCTGCAGAAGATCCTATAAAATCAATAAAAAAACGCACCCGTTATGCGTTGATCGAAATTCCTGCGCAAATCAATCGTTTTGTAGAATTACCGGCGATAGACGGCAAGCAATACATTATTATGCTTGACGATGTGATCAGAATGAATTTAGACAACATTTTTTCTATCTTCGATTATGAAAATATTTCGGCACACATGATAAAAATTACGCGTGATGCCGAATTAGATTTTGATTCTGATTTACATAAATCTTTCCTTGAAAAAATATCGAATTCTGTTCGCGAACGCAGAGTAGGCGAAGTTGTACGTTTTGTGTACGACAGTAAAATCGATAAAGATACGCTTGATTTTTTCCTTGATAAAATTGATATCGAGGCTGTTGATAGTATCATTCCGGGCGGGCGTTACCACAACCGCCGCGATTATATGAGTTTCCCTAATTTAGGAAGAAAAGATCTTACAATCGGTAAATTAAATCCGTTACCGGTTAGCGGTTTAAGTATTGAAGGAAGCATTATTCAGCAGATAAAACATAAAGATTTTTTGGTTCACACACCATTTCAATCGTTTAATTATGTAGTGAAATTCTTGCGTGAAGCCGCTTTAGATCCAAAAGTTACCAGCATAAAAATTACTTTGTATCGTTTGGCAAAAAATTCGCAAATTATATCTTCATTGATTAATGCGGCGAAAAACGGTAAACAGGTTACGGTACAGATAGAATTACAAGCAAGGTTCGATGAAACAAGTAATATCAATTATGCCGAAACAATGCAATCGGAAGGGATAAAACTTATTTTTGGTGTTAAAGGATTAAAAGTTCACAGTAAAATTTGTGTTGTAGAACGTATCGAAGGCAAGAAAATTAAGCGTTACGGTTTTCTTTCAACAGGAAATTTCAACGAAAGTACGTCGAATATTTATACAGATGTAACCGTTCTAACGTCAGATAACCGAATAATGAAAGAGGTTAATAAGGTGTTTGAATTTTTCGAAGTAAACTACAAAATCTATCGTTATAAAGATTTGATTGTTTCGCCACATTATACTCGATCAAAATTCACCAAACTGATTGAAGACGAGATTGAAAAAGCCTTGAATGATAAGCCAGCAATGATTCGCTTGAAAATGAACAGTTTATCTGATTATAAAATGATTGATAAATTGTACGACGCAAGTCGTGCCGGAGTAAAAGTTCAGTTAATCGTTCGCGGAATTTGCTGTTTAATTCCTGGCGTTCCCGGTTTAAGCGATAATATCGAAGCGGTAAGTATTGTTGACAATTTATTGGAACATTCGAGAATTTATATATTCGGAACCGATGAAGAAGCGAAAGTTTATATTTCATCAGCCGATTTTATGACCCGAAATATCGATGAAAGGGTAGAAGTAACCTGCCCGATTTACGACGATGCCATTAAAACCGAACTGATTGATACCTTTAAAATTTACTGGAAAGGAAACGTGAAAGTGCGTTTGCATTCTGAAAGATTAGAAAACCGTTACCGCCGATTAGGTGAAGAGCGTTTTAAAGCACAAGAAGAGCTTTACAATTATTACAGAAATAAAATAGAAGTGGTTTTAGATTAATGATAAAAATAAAAAAATACGCCGCAATTGATATTGGTTCAAACGCCATGCGGTTGCTTATAGCCAATGTTATCGAAGAAGAAAACAAGCCTACGCAGTTTAACAAAAGTCATTTAATCCGCGTGCCTATTCGTTTGGGGCAGGATGCTTTTACGGTGGGTGAAATTTCCGAGGAAAGTGCCGAACGTATGGTAAAAGCCATGAAAGCGTTTAAATTGTTAATGGATGTTTATCAGGTTGAACAATATTCTGCTTGTGCAACATCTGCAATGCGCGAAGCATATAACGGTAAAGATTTGGTTGAAGAAATTGCTAAAAAAACCGGAATTAATATTGATATTATTGAAGGAAAAACTGAAGCAGCCATTATAGCAAATTCCGATTTAGAATCTTTTATAAAGAACGACGGACATTATCTGTATGTTGATGTTGGTGGAGGAAGTACCGAGTTTACGCTGTTTTCAAACGGAAAACAAATCGTTTCAAAATCATTTAAAAATGGAACCGTTCGTTTGTTGAACAATATGGTTACCGAAAGTGTTTGGCAAGAAATTGAAAAATGGATTAAAACTCATACTGCAGATTTATCAAATGTTGAAATAATAGGATCTGGCGGAAACATCAACAAAATATTTAAAATGTCGGGTAAGACAAACGATAAACCGTTAACACAAACATATTTAGTGCAACGTTTTAAATATCTGAATTCTTTGTCGTACGAAGAACGTATTTATACTTTAGGATTGAACACCGATCGTGCCGACGTTATTATTCCAGCCATTAAAATTTACGTTAACGCAATGAAATGGAGTAATGCTAAACATATTTACGTACCAAAAATCGGACTTTCAGACGGTATTGTCAAAGCAATGTACTATAAGAATACAAAAATTACGATAAACAAAATCCTTTAAGCTTTTAAAGGATTTATTTTTTTAGCCTTAAAAAATCTTCCTTATTTTTACAAAATGAATTTCGAAGAACTAAAAGATTATCTTGATTTTAAAGCAGATCAATATAACAATCCAAATTTTATTAAAAGCGATCCCATACAGATTCCACATAGATATAAAATAAAAGAAGATATTGAAATCAGTGGTTTTTTAGCAGCTACAATTGCTTGGGGAAATAGAAAAATGATTATTAACAGCGCAACCAAAATGATGGATGCCATGGGAAATAATCCGTATGATTTTGTTATGAATGCTACAAATAATCAGATTGATGCCATTGATAATATTGTTCACAGAACGTTTAATTCAGATGATTTTCGTTATTTTATTAAATCGCTTCGGAATATTTACGAGCATCACGGTGGACTAGAAAACGTTTTTTCTGCCAACAATTCCATAAATCTGCAAAACAGAATATCTAAATTTAAACAAATCTTTTTTGAAATAGATCATCCGCTGCGAACTACAAAACATATTTCAGATCCGTTGAAAGGATCTTCGTCAAAGAGGATAAATATGTTTTTGCGTTGGGTTACGAGAAACGACGGAAAAGGGGTCGATTTTGGTATTTGGAACGCTGTTTCTCCAAGTGAATTATCTTGCCCGTTGGATGTTCATTCGGGAAATGTAGCACGAGCGTTAGGTATTTTAAGCCGAAAACAAAACGATCAAAAAGCATTGATGGAATTAGATGAAGCATTAAGAAAATTCGATCCGACAGATCCCGTAAAATATGATTTTGCCTTATTTGGTTTGGGTGTTTTTGAAGGAATAAAGTAAGTTTATTTTAGTTGATTAAACTTTTTCCTCCCCTTTAAAAAGTAATCAAAAACAATATTATCGGTATAAAAATAATTGGATTTAGGATTTTGAACATGCTTATTTTTTAGTTTTGAAAGATTGCCATAATACGCAAAATGTGCTTTAATAATTGCAAAAGTGTGCAGTGGCTGTAAACTCAAAAATAATTTTACACCTGCTAAACCGTCTAAACACAATCGTTTGAAGATGATAGGAAATCGATCTTCTTTTGGAAGGTTTTTATACAGCATAAACAACGAATTCCTAAAGTTTAAAAAGGTTTTCTGCGGGTTTGATTTTTTTAAAGTAGCACCACCAATATGGTAAACGGTACTTTCGTTGCAATAATACACTTTTATGTTTTGGTTGAAAGCGCGCCAACATAAATCAATCTCTTCTTGATGCGCAAAAAAATGGTCATCAAAACCGTTTAGCTGTTTAAAAATACTGTTTCGAATAAAAAAAACAGCTCCCGATGCCCAGAAAATCTCCTGCGTTTGGTATTGGTTTTCGTCTTTTTCTAAAGTATCAAAAATTCGTCCTCTACAAAATGGAAAACCATATTTATCAATAAATCCGCCTGCTGCACCAGCGTATTCAAAATATTCTTTGTTCTTAAAATCTAATATTTTTGGTTGGATTATTCCAATAGAATAATCTTTTTTGAACAAATCTAAAACCGGCTGTAACCAATTTTCTGTAACTTCAATATCGGTATTCAACAAACAAATATATTCTTCGTTTATCTGTTGTAAAGCTTCGTTGTATCCTTTGGCGTAGCCGAAATTATCAGCAAGCTGTATCCATTTAACCGACGGAAAATGATCTTTTACAAACTGTTTAGATCCATCTGTAGAATTATTATCCGCAACATAAATTACAGCTTCAGTAGAAAATTTTTCAACAATAGGCAAAAACTGCTTTAAAAGCTCTAATCCGTTCCAATTTAATAAAACAACAGCAATGTTTTTCATTATTTCAGGCGTTCAGAAATTTCTTTTTTGGTGAAATCTTTCAAATCTAAATAAAATACTTCAGCAGTGAAGTTTTTATCGTTCGCATAAAAATGTTTCAGGAACGATTTGGTAATTTCAGCCGAAATCAATTTAGGATTTTTCTTTACAAACGTAATGTATTCCTGCTCATTTTCAACATAAAGTTTCTTGTTCGAAACCTCGAACGCTGGCTTGCTCGATGTTCCAAATAAATACATCATCAACGCATCTGTGTACGATTTTTTAGCGTAATCAATAAACTTGAAGTCTTTGTTTTTAACGATGAATTTCTCCCAACTAATAATCAAATTTCGTTGTTGTTCTAATGAAACTTTTTCGTTGTTGAATTGCGAATCGTACAAAAGTTTATGCTCTGCGAATCGTAATTTTAAATATTCTTCGTACTCTCTAGTAATTTTTTTATGGAATAAATTGTAGAAATATCCGGGTTTAATTTTAAAATCGTAGGTAGTAGAATCGATCTTTCTAAAATACAAACCAACTTTATCATACGTATTTTCCTTACGCAAAATGGTATCGTGCTTTTCGTTACCCAATTTGTGATAGGTCTTTAAAGTATTGGTTTCTGCCATGTTTATAGAATCTACAATCACGGTTAAACGCTTGTAATAATCAATAAACAGTGCTTCGGCTTCCTTTTTGTTGGCTTTTTTTAATTTGCGTTTTAAATCCTTTTGTTCGCTCTCTAAATGCTCAACCAATTCTTGTGCATTTTTGTTCGATAAAACATAATCTGGATCGCTGGAATAAAGAATTTCTGTAATAGTATCGGAGTTTGAATCGTTTGGTACCGATGTTTTTTCTTTGTTGCAAGAAACAAAAACAGATGCTACCAACAATCCTATATATATGAAATTTTTACTCATATTTAACTTTTAAGGTAAATCAGTTAAAAACTGATATTTTTTATTTACATAATCTAATTTACAATAATAATGATTTAAACCGTTGGTAACCATTAAAAACTGTGCATTTAAACTCATATTGTAACGCGCAATTTGATCAAAAACCGATTGGGTTATCTTTACCGATGGTTCTTTACATTCAACCAGCAAAAAAATAGATCCTTTCGGCGTAAAAACAACTACATCGTAACGTTTGTTCATGTCGTTGATTTTAACAACTTTCTCTACATTTATATGCGATTGCGGATACATTTTTACTTTAATCAAAAACTGAACCACATGTTGCCGCACCCATTCTTCGGGCGTTAACAAAACGTATTTTTTCCTGATGTCATCGAAAATGAACCGTTTATTTTCATTATTTTTGAAACGAAATTGAAAATCGGGAAAATTTAAATCACGCATATTGCAAATTTATTCATTCTCTTTAAAAAATCTTTATAAATCTGTGAAAGTTTATGAGTGAGTTAAAAAAAATGATTACTTCGTTTAAGAAAGACGGTTACAAACCGGTTTATTTTTTAATGGGCGAAGAACCTTATTTTATTGATTTTTTAAGTGATCATTTTACCAATAATGTAATTTCTGAAGAGGAAAAATCGTTCAATCAGGTTATTTTATACGGCAAAGATGTTTCTGTGAACGATATTATGTCACAAGCTCGGCAATATCCTTTTATGGGCGATAAAATGCTGGTTGTGATTAAAGAAGCACAAGAATTGGTTAAAACTATTGATCAATTTTCGTCGTACTTTAAAAGTGTTCAGCCATCAACCATTTTGGTTTTTTGTTACAAATACAAAACGCTGGATAAACGTAAAGAACTTTATAAAACACTTTCAAAATCTGAATTTGCTGAAATTTTAGAAAGTAATAAATTAAAAGATTATCAGGTTGAAGGTTGGATAAAAACTTTAATCAGCGATGAAAAATTAGAAATTGAACCAAAAGCAGTTGCTATGCTGGTCGAATTTTTAGGGAACGATTTAAGTAAGATTTCTAACGAAATTGATAAGTTAAAAATCATTTTAAAAAACGATAAACTGATTACTGCCGATTTGGTTGAGGAAAATATCGGGATTAGTAAAGAGTACAATAATTTTGAGCTGATTAATGCGGTTGCCTATAAAAATGAAGCAAAAGCATTCGGAATTGCTAAATATTTTGCATTGAATACAAAAAATAATCCGTTTGTAGTGACAACGTCTTTGCTTTATAATTTCTTTTCTAAACTGTTGCAATATCACGGAATGATTTATAAAAACGCAAGTGCAAATCCCGCGGATATTGCAAAGCAATTGGGAATTAATCAATATGGTTTAAAAGATTATCAGGCAGCAGGCAAGATTTATCCAATGAAAAAAGTAAGTCAGACAATCGCCGTAATCCGCGAAATCGATTTAAAAGGAAAAGGTGTAAACGGCAGCTTAACGCATGACGATTTATTAAAAGAACTTTTAATTAAAGTACTTCGTTAATTTTAAAACTAAAACTATGTCATTAAATAAAAATAAAATATTAGGCTGGGCAACATTTATCATGATTCTTATGGGATGCATTTTAGTTGGTTTGGCTATTTACCGATATGCCGATGTTGCCGGTTGGGGATTTGGTGCAGTTGGCGTGGGCTTCTTTGCGATTGCATGGGTTTTTAACGCTTTAAAAGGTAGGGTGTAAGCTTCTATTTTCGATAAAAATTAATTTTCTAAAACTGTCTATATGAAAATTCATAATTTTAGTTCCGGACCAAGTATTTTGCCACCAGAAGTTTTACAAAAAGCTTCAGAAGCGGTCTTGAACTTTAGTAATTCGGGATTGTCTTTAATTGAGATTTCTCACAGAGATGCTTCTTTTGTTGAAATTATGAATTCGGCTCGAAATTTAGCTTTGGAATTATTGAATTTGCAAGATAAGGGATATTCTGCTTTGCTTCTGCAAGGTGGAGCTAGTTTAGAATTTGTCCGAGTTGCAAATAATTTAATGAAAGTTGACGGTAAAGCAGGTTACATTAATACCGGGAATTGGGCAAATAATGCAAAAAACGAAGCTGCTTATTTTGGTGAAGTTATTGAAGTAGCATCATCAAAAGATAAAAATTACAGTTATATTCCCAAGAATATTGTAGTTCCTAATGATTTAGATTACTTGCACATTACATCGAACAATACCATTTACGGTACGCAGTTTAAAGATTTTCCTGAAAATAATGTTCCGTTGGTTTGTGATATGAGTTCGGATATTTTCTCTCGAAATTTAGATTTTTCAAAGTTTGATTTGATCTATGCTTGTGCCCAGAAAAATGTAGGAACATCTGGAGTTAATTTAATAGTTGTAAAAGATGAATTGCTGGATAAAACTAACAGAAGTATTCCGAATATCATGAACTACAAAAAGCATATCGAAAGAGAAAGTATGTACAATACACCTTCGGTTTTTTCGGTTTATGTAAGTTATCTCACAATGAAATGGCTTAAAGATTTAGGCGGAATTGCTGCCGCAGAACGTAGAAATCTTGCCAAAGCTAATTTAATGTATTCTGAAATAGATAGAAATAGTCTGTTTTATGGAACCGCAGCAGTTGAAGATCGCTCTGTAATGAATGCTACTTTTTTCCTTAAAGATGAAAGTCTGACTATGGCTTTTGATGAATTATGTTCGAGCGAAGGAATCTACGGCGTAAAAGGACATAGAACAGCAGGTGGGTATAGAGCATCAATGTATAGCGCCTTACCAATGACAAGTGTTCAAAAATTAGTTGAAGTAATGCAGTATTTTGAAACTAAAGTTATATAAAAAATGGCTTCCAATTTGGAAGCCATTTTTTTAATTATTCTTTAAAAAATCTTGAATTTGAGTAATCAATTCGTTTAAACTTTCGTCTTTAGGATTAACTGCTTGCGCTTTTTTATAATAATCTAATGTAGTAGTATAAACCAATCTTTTTTCCTGCATTAAATCGTTACGCTTTTTGCTTGATGTTGTTGTATTCGGTAACGCATTTATCTTGTTGGTTATATCAGCATCTTTCTGTAGCTCTAAATTTCCCAAGGCTTTTAACGCATCAAAATTGTTTTTATTCAACAATAAAATCTTGTTCAAATAATCTGTTGCTTGTTCGTTTTGATTATTTTTCATGTTGATTACTGCCAAATTATACAGCAATACTTCATTCTGTGGAAAACGCTCAACTCCCTTTTTAGCATACTCTTCGTATCTGTCTAAACGATTGGTATTGTAATATAAAAACAAAACATTTAACAAATTGTTCACATTGTCTTTATCTAAATCGTAAGCCGTTAAAGCATAATTTTCGGCTTCAGAATAATTTTCCTTATTAAGTAGAATATGCGTTAAGTTGTTGTAGATACTTGTTTTAGCACTTTTATTAAAGATAGTTTCAGGTTGCGTGTGCGATCCGTTTTTAACTGCCAAATCACGGGCTTTTCTGTCAAAACCAAACGATTCTACTTTTCCGGTAGCTTGTGAAGTTGCTACATAAGTTTGCGATTTTCCGTCGTATTTCAACTTAATTAAATCTTTAAACTTGCTTTCTGCAAAATCGTAATCTTTTGCATTCACGGCATCGTTTGCCGCGTGATACAGATAAACAGTATCAAGATTGCTTAAATTATAAGCCTGTTCAAACAAGCGGCTCGATTTTTTGTAATCTTTATTACGGTTGGTATCAATGGCATCATCAACCAATTCGGCTAAAAGTGTATTTTTAAGTTCGGTAACTTCCGTAGTATATTTTTTACTTTTTGTATCGTTTTCAAACTTAATCAAATGATTGATCGATTCAATAGCTTTTGATCGATTTTCATTAAAATCAACTCCGCTGTTTGCCAGATTGATAAAATTCTTGGTTCTAAAGAAATAATAGGCTGCCTTTTGATCATCGGTTGCCTGTGGAAGCATTTTTTCAACTGTTGAGAGCAATGCCGAAGTTTCTGTTGTATTGTTTCTTTTTACCAGTTTTTCTAATTCTTTCAACTCATTTTTTTGAGCAAAAGAAGAAGAGCATGTTATTAAAAACATGCTCATCATCATTAAATTATTCTTCATTTGTATCTTCTTCGTCTTCTAAATCAATATGGTCATCTTCTTCGTCAATTTCGTCAACCACGTCTTCTAAAACATCGTTTTCATCAACTGCTAAAAGATCTTTTTTCAATTCTTCGTCCATTTCAATTTCTTCGTCTTCATCACGCATAACCTTTGCAACTGCTGCAATAGAATCGCTTCCTTTGATGTTGATTAAACGAACACCTTGCGTATTTCGACCCATTACACGCAGATCCGAAACGCGTAAACGAATGGTTAATCCGGATTTGTTAATGATCATTAAATCATCGTTATCTGTAACCGAATTAATCGAAATTAAAGCTCCGGTTTTATCGGTAATGTTCATTGCCTTAACACCTTTACCACCACGGTTTGTTTCACGGTAAGCTTCTAAAGACGAACGTTTTCCGTAACCGTTTTCTGAAACCACTAAAATTTCTGATTCAAGATCTGATACCGTTACTAAACCAATTACTTCATCTTTTTCATCGGCTAATTTAATACCGCGAACTCCAGATGCGGTTCTACCCATTGGACGAGTTTTAGATTCATCGAAACGAACCATTTTACCATTTTTGGCAGCAATCAATACTTTAGAATTTCCGTCGGTTAATTTTGCTTCTAACAACTCATCACCATCTTTAATTGTAATGGCGTTGATACCGTTTTGGCGCGGACGTGAATACTGCTCTAACGACGTTTTCTTAACCTGACCTAGTTTGGTACACATTACAATGTAGTTATTGCTTGTGTATTCTGGGTCACGTAAATCTTGTGTACAGATAAATGCTTTTACTTTATCGTCGTTTTCTATGTTGATTAAGTTCTGAATTGCACGACCTTTTGCTTGTTTGCTACCTTCAGGAATTTCGTAAACGCGTAGCCAGAAACATTTTCCTTTTTGCGTTAAGAACAACATATACTGGTGGTTTGTTGCCACATACATGTGTTCCAAGAAATCCTGATCGCGGGTTCCTGCTGATTTTTGACCAACACCACCACGATTTTGAGTTTTGTATTCGCTTAACGGCGTACGTTTAATGTAACCTGCATGAGAAATTGTGATTACAACCTGCTCATCGGCAATTAAATCTTCGATATTCATTTCGCCACCAGCATATTCGATATGAGATCTGCGGGCATCGCCGTATTTATCGCGAATTTCGTTTAATTCCTCTTTAATAAGATCCATTCGCATTTCTTTGCTTGCTAATAATTCTTGTAAATGAGTAATTAACTTCATGATTTCATCAAACTCTGCACGTAATTTTTCCTGCTCAAGACCTGTTAACTGGCGTAAACGCATTTCAACAATGGCACGAGCCTGAATTTCTGACAACGAGAAACGTTCGATTAATCGTTCACGAGCCTGATCGGCATTTTTAGAGCTACGGATGATTTGGATTACTTCATCGATATTATCGGAAGCAATAATCAATCCTTCTAAAATATGTGCACGTTCTTGTGCTTTTCTTAATTCGTATTCGGCACGACGTGTTACCACTTCATGACGGTGTTCTACGAAATAATGAATTAATTCTTTTAAATTTAATAACTGTGGACGACCGTTTACCAACGCAATATTGTTGATACTGAAAGACGACTGCAACTGCGTAAACTTGTACAACATGTTTAACACAATGTTTGGTACAGCTTCACGCTTTAATACATAAACGATACGCATACCTTTACGGTCTGATTCGTCACGTATTGTTGATATTCCTTCTATTTTTTTGTCGTTAACAAGTTCAGCCGTTTTTTTGATCATTTCGGCTTTGTTCACCTGGTAAGGAATTTCTGAAACAATGATACATTCTTTACCATCGATCTCTTCGAAATTTGCCTTTGCACGCATAACTACACGTCCACGACCGGTTTTGTAAGCTTCTTTTACACCTTCGTAACCATAAATGATTCCGCCTGTTGGAAAATCGGGTGCTTTGATATGTTGCAGTAATTCGTCAATTTCGATTTCCGTATTTTCAATATATGCCAGCGTACCGTTAATTACTTCAGTTAGGTTGTGTGGCGCCATATTAGTAGCCATACCAACTGCGATACCCGATGCTCCGTTTATCAGTAAGGTTGGTATTTTTGTAGGCATTACTTTAGGTTCTTCTAAAGTATCATCGAAGTTCAACTGAAAGTCAACCGTTTCTTTGTCGATATCGGCTAAAATTTCTTCAGAAATCTTTTTCATTCTAGCTTCGGTATAACGCATAGCCGCTGGGCTGTCGCCATCTACCGAACCAAAGTTACCTTGTCCGTCTACCAATAAATAACGTAAGCTCCATTCTTGCGCCATACGTACCATGGCATCGTAAACAGATGAATCGCCGTGTGGGTGGTACTTACCTAAAACTTCCCCTACAATACGAGCCGATTTTTTATGTGCTTTACTTGCTGTAACACCTAGTTCATACATTCCGAATAATACGCGGCGGTGAACCGGTTTTAATCCATCACGAACATCTGGTAATGCTCTTGAAACAATAACGGACATTGAATAATCAATGTAAGCCGATTTCATTTCATCCTCGATGTTAATAGGAATTAATTTTTCCCCTTCAGAGATCATATTTTATACTTTTTTATTTCTAATTTTAACGTGCTAATATACTGTTTTTTTATGGTTTAAACTAATGAAAGTGGTGAAATGAGCAGGAGTGTTTTGCTAGTGATTGAAAGTTAGTTATTTAAGTGTTTTTTAAGATTTATTTTTTATTGATACAAAACATCTATAAATTATAATATTTGTATAATAATATGCTTAATTTTGTACAATTTTAAACAACAGAACAGTTCATACAATGAATATCGTTATAAAAAATGCTACAATTGTAGATTCTTCAGGTGAATTTAATCAGAAAAAAGTCGATATAAAAATCGAAAATGGTGTGATTGCTGAAATTGCATCAGGAATCAACTCAACAAATTTCGAAATTCTTTCTTTAGAAAACTTACACGTTTCAAGCGGATGGATGGATTCATCAGTTTCGTTTGGTGAACCTGGATTTGAAGACCGCGAAACAATTGCTAACGGCTTAACAGTTGCAGCAAAAAGCGGATTTACACATATTGCATACCAGCCAAATACTTCACCGGTTATAGATAATCAGTCAATAGTTAGTTTTGTAAAAACAAAAGCGGCAAATTTTGCGACAAATTTACACCCGATTGGAGCTTTTACCAAAAACGAAGAAGGTACCGATTTAGCTGAAATGTACGATATGCAGAATGCCGGAGCCATTGCTTTTGGCGACTATAAAAAAAGTACCACTAACGCTAATTTGTTAAAAATTGGTTTACAATATACGCAAGATTTTAATGCTACGGTGATAGCTTTTTGTAACGATTCTTTAATTAAAGGAAAAGGAGTTGTGCACGAAGGGATAACATCAACGCAATTAGGTTTAAAAGGAATTCCACCATTGGCAGAAGAAATTGTATTGGCGCGCAACTTATTTTTGTTGGAATACACGGGTGGTAAAATGCACGTACCAACAATTTCTACAGCAAAATCGGTAGAAATGATTAAAGAAGCCAAAGCAAAAGGCTTGAATGTTACTTGTAGTGTAGCGGTTCATAATTTGGTTTTGACTGATGCTGTTTTAACCGATTTTGATACCCGATTTAAAGTTAATCCACCAATTCGTGATGCTGCACATCAAAAAGCTTTGATTAATGGAGTTTTAGATGGAACGATAGATGTAATTACATCAGATCATTGCGCGATGGATATCGAACATAAAAAAATGGAATTTGATATGGCGAAAAACGGAACCATTGGTTTGGAATCGGCTTTTGGTGCGTTGTTGGAAATTCTTCCTTTAGATGTTGTTGTTGGAAAACTTCAGGCGGCAAAATCAATTTTCTTGAATGATTCAAACGGAATTAATGTTGGAGCGAAAGCAGATTTAACGTTGTTTGATCCTTCAAAAGAATGGATGTTCACCAAAAATGATATTCTGTCAAAATCTAAAAACTCGGCATTTTTAAATCATAAAATGAAAGGTTTTGTTTACGGAATTTACAATAATGATAAATTGATTATTAAGTAATGGAAGCAAACAATATTTCAAAAGACGGCAAACTGGCTGCGATAATTGCTCACTTAACCTTTTTAGGCCCTGTTATTGCGTGGTTTATAAATCAAGAAGAAAAAGATAAATATGGTAGTTTTTACATAAAACAATCTGTTGGAATATTTCTACTTTTCTTGCTAATTAGTGCTATTTTACCAATTGTTCCAGAGGTTATGTTTATGCCTACATTGATTGGCTTTTACGTGTTTATCTTTATTTTATGGATTTACAGTTTTTCCGGAGCAGTTTCTAACGAATACAAGCTAATTCCTTTTATTGGCGGTTTTATTCAGAAAATATTTACAAAGAAAACTTAACTATGCAGACAGGAATTTTTAATTATTTAATAAAAGAACCAAAGGTTGTTAAAGAACAAAATCCACTGATTATTTTAATTCACGGATACGGCAGTAACGAAGAAGATTTGTTTTCGTTTGCACCAGAATTGCCAGACAATTATTATGTGGTTTCGGTTCAGGCTCCTTACCAAGTTCCGCCGTATGGTTTTGCTTGGTATGCGATTACTTTTGATGCCGATATGAATAAATTCAGCGATAACGACCAAGCAATTGAATCACGAGATTTATTGGTTAAATTTATTGATGAATTGGCTGCAAAATATCCTATTGATGCTAATAATGTAAACTTGGTTGGTTTTAGTCAGGGTGCTATTTTAAGTTATGCCATTGCGGTTACTTATCCTGAAAAAATTAATAAAGTTGCTGCTTTAAGCGGTTATTTTAACCCGGAAATTATGACTCCAAAAACCGATGTTTCTGCATACAATCATTTAAAGATCTTTGGATCGCACGGAACGGTAGACCAGGTAATTCCTGTGGAATGGGCAAGAAAATCAGTAGCATTTTTAAAACCTTTACAAATTTCTTTTGAATATAAAGAATATCCGGTGGGCCATGGTGTAGCGCCACAAAACTTTTACGATTTAAAAGCATTTCTAGAAAAATAAAAAGTTTCCAAATTTGGAAACTTTTTTAATATAATACGGTATCTAAAACAGTAAATTCAGTTGTTTTATCGGGACTGTAATCGTATTTTATGATTAATTCGCCCACAACACCTTCTCCAAAGAAATCGATAATCAACCATTTATGATTAATAACCGACATTTTGTTTACTTTGGTTGGTTTTCCTGTAGAATCAATCGGTAATAACGGGTTGCCGTTTTCTTGCTGATTCAATATACTAAAATCTTGAACTACTTTTGCCATAACGGTTTCAACTTCTTGCGGAGCAAACTGTTTTTGTGCATTTTCGTTTTTATCAATAGAAAAATAGGCAGCTTCGTCATATAATTTCTTATACATTTCCAAAGAATCTTTTACCATTACCGTGTTAAGAGCATCTGTTTTATCTTTCTCTTTAGTACACGAAAAAGTAAGAAATCCTACTACTAAAATACCTAATATGTTTCGTTTCATATTCTTAAGATTGATTGGTTACTATTCTTTTCTCGATTACTTTTAATGAATCTTGTGAACGTTTCAGTCTTTTTTCTAAACTTTCAATATGTTGGTCTTTTGCCTTCAATATTTTCGAATCATTTACAATTAAAAAGATATTAATTATAAGAGAAAATATAAACAAATATAAATAAATACGTTTCATTAAATATCTAAAATTAGTTGATCGTAAGCTAAAAAAACATTCTCAGGTAAAATATTTTCTATTTCATCATGAAAACCTAACTGAAACCCAATATGCGTTAAATAGGCTTTTTTAGGTTTTATTTTACTGATATGTTCTAAAGCTTCGGTTAAATTATTATGTGTAGGATGTTCTTGTATGCGCAAGGCATTGATTACCAAAACATCTAAATTTTCTAACTGTTTGTAAGTGGCTTCATCAAGCGTTTTAACATCAGTTAAATAGGCGAAATTTTCAAAGCGATAGCCTAAAATAGGCAATGAGCCATGATTTACCAACAAAGGTTTTATTACTTTATTGTTAACAGAAAAATCTTTGTATGCTTCAATTTCATGAATTTCGATAGATGGTGCTCCAGGATATCTGTTTGTTGTTTCAAAAATATAATCGAATCTGCGAATTAAACTTTCAACAACACGCTTTTGTGCGTAAACCGGCATAGCTTTACTTTCCATAAAACAATACGGACGAATATCGTCTAAACCCGCAGTGTGATCGGCATGTTCATGGGTAAATAAAATAGCATCTAAAGCGTCGTTATCAATCCGCAACATTTGTTGTCTGAAATCAGGACCGCAATCAATTAAGATTTTTGTATTGTTCCAATCGATTAAAATTGATGACCGCAAACGTTTATCTTTTAGATTGGTACTTAAGCAAACAGGATGTTTAATTCCTATAACCGGAATGCCCTGCGATGTACCTGTACCTAAAAAATGTATTATCACTTAAGATTCTTTTTTACAAAAATAGCACATTAAAAATGAATTTAGTAATTTTATAGTCAAACAATAATAGAAATATGAGCAATATTTTTGCAGACGATTTAGTATTACAGGGCGATCGAGTTACAGATCAAAAACAAGCTTTATCTGATAAAACTTTAAAGATTAATTTAAACAAAAATATATACGGATCTTTCTCTGAAATTGGTGCCGGTCAAGAAACGGCTCGTCATTTTTTCAGAGCTGGTGCGGCTTCAAGAACCATTGCAAAAGCAATGTCGGCATACGACAAACAGTTTAGCGATGCTATTTACACTACAGAACCAGATGGGCGTTACGTTACCGAAAACCGTTTGCACAAAATGCTTGATCATGAAGTTAAGCTATTGGAAGAACGTTTGGATCACACCGAAAATCCGAAAAGAATTTACTTTAGTTATGCCAATACGGTTGCAACGATAGATTTTGCAAAGAAATTTAAAGGTCACGGTTGGGTTGGTATTCGTTTTCAGAACGAAGCCGGCGGTGAATTTAACGAGATTATTATTCATATTCAGTTCAAAGAAAACGATGTTCTACAACAGCAGCGAACATTAGGAACACTTGGTGTGAATTTAATTTACGGCGCGTTTTACCAATATCATGATCCTAAAAAACTGATTTATAATTTATACGATCATTTAGATAAAGATCAGTTAGAAATTGATACTATTAACTTTTCGGGCCCGGCGTTTAAAAATGTCGACAACCGTTTGATGAGTTTGTTTTTGGTGAAAAACGGAATGGCAGACGCTGTTATGTTTGGACCAAACGGACAAAATATTCTACCTGCAAATACTTTGTTCAGAAAAAACGTGTTGTTGTTACGCGGTAGTTTTCGTCCGGTGACTATTGTAAACATTAATATGTATCAAAAATCACTGAATCAGTTTTTAAGTAAAAATCAGTTATCTATTGATAAAACGGCAGTTATTTTTGAAATTACCTTGAACAACCTTTTAGCTTTGGGCGAAGTGGATGAACAGGATTTTCTTGATCGTGCAGAATTGCTTTGTGCGTTGGGGCATACTGTTATGATATCGAACTTTAAAGAATATTTTAAGGCAGTAGATTATATTTGGAATTATTCGCAAGAAAAAATTGCGCTTACCATTGGAATACCGAGTTTAATTGAAATTTTTGATGCCAAACATTACACAAATTTACCAGGCGGATTATTTGAAGGTTTAGGTAGATTATTTAAACACGGATTGGAAATTTATGTATATCCGTTTTTAAACGAAAAAGAAGATGTTATTACTGCCGAAAATATAGAATTACACGATGAAACGATGAAACCTATTTACAATTATTTCAAACAACGTGATCAGATTATTGATATTGAAAATTTCGAACTGAAAAACTTAAAAATATTCTCGCACAAAGTACTTAAAAAAATCCAAGAGAATGATGACAGTTGGGAAAGCGACGTACCAGAAACGGTTGCAACGCTTCTTAAAGAAAATCAGTTATTTAGAAAAAAAGAGAGTTTGTAAAAACTCTCTTTTTGTTTATTTATTAATCTCTTTAAGCATTTGTTCTTCTTTAAAAGTCAAAGGTACCACATTGAATTTTTTCCAATATTTTGTTTTATAGTTTTTACCTAATGGGGTTAATTTAATGTCTGTATAAAAATTCTCACTATTTGGTTTTGATGGGTTTTCATCAACCGAATCTACCAAAAGCTCTACAAAGCCTCCGATTTGATTTAATTGGTTGCGAACCTCTGAATCTCCGTACACCCTGTATGAAACATAAGTTAGAGAATATTTGTTATTGTACAGATTAAAAAGAGTAGTGCGATTATAGAATGTTCTTTGGCGCCAATGTCCATTATTATTTGGTAAATATTCACTATTCGTAATGAATTTTGTATCTAAATCGACTTTTATTTCTCGAATTAGATAGTCGTGTGCTCCATAAATCATTTTTCCAGAAAGAGTTGCTTTTTTAGCGTTATCAATCGGGTTGAAATTTAAAACATACAATTCTGTCCCATCTGCAGCGGTTTTAGCGGTGATATATAAATCGTATTCTTTATCTGAAATGATACTTTTTATCAGCTTAAAGTCAAATTCATTAGAAACGCGTTCTTTAAAATCGCCCCAATAATAAGAAACAGTTGCTAACGAATCAAATTTTTTAACTTCTTTATTAGAAAATTTTACACTTCGGCTTTCTTTTACAATTACATTGCTTTTATTGATAGATTGTAAATAATAATCAATTTCAGCATCTTCATATTTATACATTGTTTCGTTTATGTAAAGCAGTTCGCGGTAAAAAGTATTCAATTTTAAATTCTTTGCGAATTTTTCCTGCGATGTTTTAATTGCTTTTTCAATTTCCTCTTTTATCGATGTTTTTAAGATAACGATTTCCTCTAACGATTCGGTAGAAGACTGCATTTGAACATTGAAGGATTTTTTGTTTTTTGCTGATAATTCCTGTGTAAAATAATCTAAATGTTTAATGATTAATTTTGAATCTTGTGCAGGCAGATTGAATTGAAATCGACCTTCGCTGTTTGTAACCGTGCTTTTTCCGGATACATTTCCAATAATCATTACGTATTGAATGGGTTTGTTGGTTTCGGTGTCTTTAATAATTCCCTGGACCAATTGCTGTGCCTGAACCGAGATGTTTAAAAAGAGTAGGAGTGCTAGTAGAATGTTTTTCATAAAAGGATTTTAAGTGTTTGTTGTGAAAAGTATAATTTTGTTACACAACTAACAAAAAAAGAGCCACATTTAGTGACTCTTTAACTTTTTATAAAAATAATTTGTTAAAAAACAAACATTGCGCGTTGGCTCATCATTTCGTTAACTTCTTCGGCAATCTGTTCAATTATTTCTTCATTTGTATGATTCATTATAACACGATCAATTAAATCAACAATAGTTTCCATGTCACTTTCAACCAAACCACGCGTTGTAATAGCTGCAGTTCCCACACGAATTCCCGATGTTACAAACGGAGATTTATCATCAAAAGGAACCATATTTTTATTAACGGTAATTTCGGCTTTAACCAAAGCATTTTCAGCTTCTTTACCCGAAATGTTTTTGTTGCGTAAATCAATCAACATCATGTGGTTATCAGTTCCGCCAGAAATAATGTTATAACCGCGTTTTACAAATGCGCTTGCCATAGCTTGTGCATTTTTCTGAACCTGTAATGCATAATGCATAAATTCGTCTTGTAAAGCTTCACCAAAAGCAACTGCTTTAGCTGCAATAATGTGCATTAACGGACCACCTTGATTTCCTGGAAAAACAGCAGAATCTAACAAAGCAGACATCATACGTGTTTCACCTTTAGGTGTTTTTAATCCGAATGGATTTTCAAAATCTTTACCCATCATAATCATTCCACCACGAGGACCACGCAAAGTTTTGTGCGTTGTTGTAGTAACGATATGACAATGCGGAAGTGGATCAGACAACAATCCTTTTGCAATTAAACCAGCCGGGTGAGAAATATCAGCCATTAACAAAGCACCTACTGAATCTGCAATTTCGCGGAAACGTTTAAAATCCATATCACGAGAGTAAGCCGATGCACCTGCAATAATCAATTGTGGTTTTTCGCGTTTTGCAACTTCCTCAATTTTATCGTAATTAATCAATCCGGTAGCCTCATCAACACCATAAAAAACAGGGTTGTACAATTTACCCGAAAAGTTAACCGGAGAACCATGTGTTAAATGTCCACCGTGCGATAAATCGAAACCTAAAATTTTGTCTCCTGGTTTTAAAACCGCTGCATAAACCGCCGTATTAGCTTGCGAACCCGAGTGTGGCTGTACGTTAACATATTCTGCATTAAACAAATTTTTGGCTCTGTCTATAGCAATTTGTTCAACAATATCAACAACTTCACAGCCGCCGTAATATCTTTTTCCGGGATATCCTTCTGCGTATTTATTGGTTAAAACCGATCCTGCAGCTTCCATTACGGGGTCGCTTACAAAATTTTCCGAAGCAATTAATTCCAAACCATTAACTTGTCTTTCTTGCTCGTCTAATATTAAATCAAAGATTTGTTCGTCGCGTTGCATTTCTATTAATTCTTTAAATTGAACTCAAATTTATAAAAAATCATTGTTATATTCGCATAAGTAATCTAATTAGAACAAAAAATAATTAAAACTATGAATATACCTGCTAACAATCCTAGCTTAAAATCGTGGTTAGAAGTTGCTCCGGCAAGTGATTTCCCTATACAAAATATACCTTTTGGCGTTTTTTCTGTTGAAGAAGACGATTTAGTGATTGGAACCAGAATTGGCGATTTTGCCATTAGTTTAACGGCTTTAAACGATTTAGGCTTTTTTAAGGATATAGATTTTGACGACAATGTATTGTACGATGAAACTTTGAACGCTTTTATTAGTGAAGGAAAAGAAGTTTGGAGAGCAATTCGTAACAGAATTTCTGAAATTTTTGAAGCAAATAATCCAAAGTTACGTGACGATGCAAAATCGCGCGAACTGACTATTTTTAATGTAAACGAAGTAAATGTAGAGTTGCCTGTTTTTATTGGCGATTATACCGATTTTTATTCAAGCCGCGAGCACGCAACCAATGTTGGTATGATGTTCCGCGATCCGGCAAATGCACTATTACCAAACTGGTTACACTTACCTGTAGGTTATCATGGTAGAAGTTCTACTATTGTTCCATCAGGCGTTCCAGTTAATCGTCCGTTAGGACAATCGTTGCCAAAAGGAGAAACACAACCTGTTTTCGGACCATCTAAAAGAGTAGATTTTGAATTGGAAACGGCGTTTATTACAGCTGATGCTAACGTTATGGGAGACAGAGTTTCTGTTGACGATGCAGAAAGCCACATGTTTGGTATGGTTTTATTGAATGATTGGTCTGCACGCGATATTCAGGCTTGGGAATATGTTCCGCTTGGACCATTTTTGGCAAAAAACTTTGGTTCGTCAATTTCGTGCTGGGTAGTTACAATGGATGCTTTAGAACCTTTCCGTTGTGCAAGCCCATCGCAAGAAGACCCAAAACCATTACCGTATTTACAGCAAAAAGGCGATCATTCTTTTGATATTAATTTAGAAGTGATTATTCAGCCAGAAGATAAAGAAGGAAAAACAGTTTGTAAATCGAACTTTAAATATATGTACTGGACCATGGCACAGCAATTGGCACACCATACGGTGAATGGTTGTTTGGTTAGTTCTGGTGATTTAATGGGATCGGGAACTATTTCAGGACCTACAAAAGACAGTTTTGGCTCAATGTTGGAATTATCTTGGGGCGGACAAAATCCAATTGAAATGCCCGATGGATCTACACGTACTTTTATAGAAGATTACGATACTGTAATTATGAAAGGTTACTGTGAAAAAGATGGTGTGCGTATCGGTTTTGGTGATGTTTCATCTCAATTATTACCTGCGGTTCCTTTAGATAATTAAAATATTGATACTTAATATGTTAAAAGTCCATTCGAAAGAATGGACTTTTTTTATTTAAAAATCTAAATAATTTGTTAAATAAAATTTTAATTTTAACATAAATATTCATTTTATTTACAAAAAACACATTTATGAATTTCAAACTATTCTTATTTAGGAACAATTGTTCTTACTTCTGCTATTTATTTCCCTGAATGTAGAATCAATATTAAATAAATAATACAATATACTCTAACCTAAAATCATAATGAAAAAAATAATTACTCTAACAATTGCAATAATAGGTTTGCATTTTACATCACACGCGCAGGCGCAGGCTTATGATGGATACAACGATATAAAAATGTTCCTAGGATATACAAATATTGCTGGTAATTCTGGAATAGAGTATCAAACCGATAAAGGTGTGAATGATTTATATTCATGGGGTGGACAAGCAGTTTATTTGTTTGATACAAAAGTTGATAATGAAGGGTTAGGATATGAAAAAGGCTTTAAATTTTTAGATAGTTTTGATGCAGGGATATTTATACGATTTCACTTTTTAGAGGCGCTGAAATTGCCTGAAAATCTTGACCTGTATTTGGGTGGTGATTTAACAATTAAGTCATTAGGAGCACATACAGGTATAAAATATAATTTAAGCAAGACATTTGGTTTTTACGCAATGTATAAACAAAGTTTTGCACCATTAATCAAAGGAGGTATTACTCTTTCTGAAGATTCTAGCGGTGAGCCAATTCCCAGTTTTTTTGCTAAAAAAGCAGCGTTATCATTCGGTGTAACAATTAACTTTGATTATCAATAATTTATAAGATTAATTATTAAAGACCATTCGTAAGAATGGTCTTTTTTATTATCTTTAACATATAAACATAAGTACTTATGAAAAAATTAATATTTTTATTGTCAATTTTTAGTTTAATAGCATGTGCAGATGATGACTTTTTAAGAAATGATTTTGAAAGACAACGTAATGATCAAACCGCAGAAATACCTCCACTTGGAAAGAAAATCAAAAAAATGGTTGATAGAGTTGGGGAGCATCAATATTATTATAACTCTTCAGGATTCATAGATTCTATATTTAGTAGATATAGAGGACAAAATATTTCTGGTTTTGACCGTTATTCAATACAAAAATTCAGCTATGATAAAACTAATAAACTTATTTCTATAGTCAATTTAAGTGCAGAAGGTAGTATCGAAAATACTGTAAATGAATATGAGAGTGAAGATTATTTTACTTATAATAAATCAAATCAGATTATTGAAGAACATCAATATATAAAAGCTAGTGGCTCATCACAAACTATTAAATACGAATATAATAATGATGGCAGTGTAAAAAGCAATAACAAATATTATTTAAATGGCAATTTAATTGTTGAAAAAAGTTATAGTGAAGTTTATACTTATAGTTATAATGATAAAACAAATCCCGTTTTATAATATATACAAAAGCCTACAGAGCGATAAAAAGTATAGATAAAAACGATAGAATCTTAATAGAAAGAACTGCTGATAATGGAACTTCGTATGCTGAATATTTCATTACATATGATAGCGACAATTATAAAGTTAAAGAACATTTAAAATATCCGGTTGTTGATTTCTATAGTCAATATGAATATTATTAATAATTAATTCTTTGCGATTTTTTTATTTATATTCATACAAAAATCTATAAAACATAACCAAAAAACTAAATACCAAAAAGCGTATATTTGCAGCTTGTAAACAACAAGTATGAAATTCGATTTATTGCACACCGATATAAACTCAAAAGCTAGGGCAGGAGTTATTACAACTGATCACGGCGTTATTGAAACCCCAATATTTATGCCCGTTGGAACGGCAGGAACTGTTAAAGGAGTGCATCAGCGCGAATTAAAAGAAGATATTAATCCCGATATTATTTTAGGAAACACCTACCATTTGTATTTGCGTCCGAAAACCGAAATTTTAGAAAAAGCCGGCGGATTACATAAATTCATGAATTGGGATCGTAATATTTTGACCGATTCTGGTGGTTTTCAGGTTTATTCGTTATCAGGCAGAAGAAAAATTAAAGAAGAAGGTGTTAAGTTTAAATCGCATATCGATGGATCTTACCACTTTTTCTCTCCTGAAAATGTAATGGAAATTCAGCGTACGATTGGTGCCGATATCATTATGGCGTTCGATGAATGTACACCTTATCCTTGCGATTACCGTTATGCACAGCGTTCAATGCACATGACGCATCGCTGGTTAGATCGTTGTATTAATCATTTAGAAAAAGTTCCTACAAAATACGGTTACAATCAAGCATTTTTTCCTATTGTTCAAGGATCAACCTTTAAAGATTTACGTGCGCAATCGGCAGAATATATTGCAAATGCAGGCGCGGTTGGGAATGCCATTGGCGGATTATCGGTTGGTGAACCTGCCGATGAAATGTACGAAATGTGCGAAATCGTTACAAATATCCTTCCTAAAGACAAACCACGTTATTTAATGGGTGTTGGTACGCCGATTAATATATTAGAAAATATTGCGTTGGGTATTGATATGTTCGATTGCGTTATGCCTACACGTAATGCACGTAACGGAATGTTGTTTACCAGCGAAGGTTTCATCAATATAAAAAATAAAAAATGGGCTGATGATTACAGTCCGATCGATCCAATGGGGAACACTTGGGTTGATACCGATTATTCTAAAGCATATTTGCGTCATTTATTTGTGTCTGATGAATATTTGGGGAAACAAATTGCAACTATTCACAACCTTGGTTTTTACATGTGGTTGGTGCGTGAAGCCCGCAGACAGATTATTGCCGGAACGTTTTACGCATGGAAAGAAAAAATGGTAAAACAAATGGCTACCCGTTTATAATTAGGCATAATGAAAATCATTGACTGGTACATATTAAAAAGATATCTGGGAACATTCTTTGTAATGATCTTGCTTTTTATTCCTATTGGAATTGCGGTTGACGTTGCCGACAGAATTAATAAAATTCTTGAAAACAACATTCCGCTGGTTGATGTTTTGGAGTACTACGGCAATTTTACCATCTATTTTGCCAACATGCTTTTCCCGATATTTTTGTTTATTTCCATTATTTGGTTTACGTCAAAATTAGCATCTAATACCGAAATTGTGGCTATTTTAAGTTCCGGAATTTCGTATATGCGCTTTCTGCGTCCGTACATTATTGGTGCAACATTTATATCGATTTTTGCTTTGTTAATGGGCTTTTTTATTGTCCCTAAAGCAAGTTTGGGTTATAACGATTTTAGATACAAATATTTAAAGCGGAAAGAAATTCGCGAAACACAAAACGTATTTAAACAGCTCAATAAAAACGAATTCATCTTTGTAAGTAATTTTAGTTACAGTTCTAAAACAGGATATAATTTTACGTTAGAAAAGTTCAACGGATTGAATTTGGTTTCAAAAATCGAAGCCGGACGAATTGTTTATAACGACAGCACAAAAGATTATACCTTATATAACTATCAAAAAAGAACGGTTGGTAAGCAAGATGATCAGATCGAAAAAGAATCTGAAAAACGCATGAAATTTAGTTTTGAAGTTGATGATTTAACGCCGGCAATTTATGCTGCCGAAACCATGACACTTTCTCAATTGAATCAGTTCATAGAAAAAGAAAAAATGCGCGGATCATCAAACATCAACGCGTACATGGTCGTAAAATACAAAAAATACAGTGTTCCGGTTTCAGCTTTTATTCTAACAATTATTGCAGTGGCAGTTTCGTCAATGAAACGTCGTGGCGGAATGGGGGTGAACCTTGCCATGGGCATTGGTTTGGCGTTTACTTATATATTTTTCGATAAAATTTTCGGTACGTTGGCAGAAGCCTCAAGTATCAATCCCTTATTTGCAGTATGGTTTCCAAACGTAATTTTCGGAATCCTGGCTGTTTATCTCTTAAATAATGCCAAACGTTAATTTAAAAAATCAGTTACATCTTCATTTAATCGTTTTTATTTGGGGATTTACTGCCATTCTGGGTCAACTGATTACCTTACAGGCTTTACCGTTGGTTTTTACCAGAATTGCAATAGGTATCAGCGTAATTTTGTTTTACTTGCTGATAAAGAAGAAGAACCTGGCAATTGCACCAAAAGATATTTTTCGATTTTTTATCTTCGGATTTGTCATAGCCTTGCACTGGCTTACGTTTTTCTATGCCATTAAAATTTCGAACATATCCATAACATTAGCTTGTATTTCAACCGGAGCTTTTTTTACTTCGATATTAGAACCTATTTTCTACAAACGTAAATTTATTTTGTACGAAGTTTTGTTGGGATGTTTGGTTGTTGTGGGATTATTACTGATTTTTCAGTTTGAAACCCAATACAAAATGGGAATTCTGGTAGCATTGACATCAGCATTTTTATCAGCATCGTTTTCAATCATCAACGGAAAATTGGCAAACTCGCATGATAGTGTTGTTATAAGTTTTTACGAATTGGTAGGTGGTTTGTTTATTTTGGCATGTTTCCTATTTTTTCAAGGTGGATTTACCGTTGCAAACTTCAACTTTCAACCAAACGATTATATCTGGTTAGGTATATTGGGATCAATCTGTACGGCTTATCCGTTTATTGCTACTATTGATATCATGAAGTATTTATCGCCTTACACCATTATGCTGACGATAAATTTAGAACCAATTTACGGTATTTTACTGGCGGTTTTTCTATTTAAGGATCAAGAAAAAATGACACCTGCTTTTTACTTTGGCGCATTAATCATTCTGCTTACGGTGCTGTTAAATGCCTATTTTAAAAATCGTAAAAAAGCATCGGTATAATTATAAAAACGCTATATTTGTAGCTGCAAAACACATAAAATATTAAAGGGTTTATGGAGTATTTAGATTTCGAATTACCTATTAAAGAGTTAAATGAACAATTGGATAAATGCCAGATTATTGGTGAAGAATCTGATGTGGATGTTACAGAAACTTGTAAAAATATCGAAAAGAAATTAGAAGAAACCAAAAAAGAAATATACGGTAACTTAAATGCTTGGCAGCGAGTACAATTATCACGTCATCCAAACCGTCCTTATACATTAGACTATATCAAGGCAATTTGCGGCGATTCGTTTTTAGAACTTTTTGGCGACAGAGGTGTTAAAGACGATAAGGCAATGATTGGCGGATTAGGAAAAATTGGCGATCAGTCGTTCATGTTCATTGGTCAGCAAAAAGGAACCAATACAAAAACACGTCAGTACCGTAATTTTGGTATGGCAAACCCAGAAGGTTACCGTAAGGCGTTGCGTTTAATGCGTATGGCAGAAAAATTCAACGTGCCTGTTGTAACTTTTGTTGATACTCCGGGAGCTTATCCAGGGTTGGAAGCCGAAGAGCGTGGACAAGGTGAAGCAATTGCACGAAATATTTTTGAAATGTTCCGTATTAAAGTGCCAATTATTGTAATTATTGTTGGAGAAGGAGCTTCTGGTGGAGCATTAGGAATTGGAGTAGGTGATAAGGTTTTCATGTTAGAAAACACTTGGTATTCGGTAATTTCTCCTGAATCTTGTTCATCGATCTTATTCCGTAGCTGGGAATATAAAGAGATTGCTGCTGATGCTTTAAAACTAACATCGGTTGACATGAAGAAAAACAAACTTATTGACGATATTATTCCTGAACCGTTAGGTGGTGCACACTATGATCGTGAAGCTACTTTTGAAACAGTGAAGAAAACCATTGTTAAAACATACAACGAATTATCTAAAAAGAAAATAGATACCCTAATTAACGAACGTATGGATAAATACGCTAATATGGGTGAATTTTCAGAGTAATTCAAACTATAAAATATTTAAAAAGCTGAACATTTTGTTCAGCTTTTTGTTTTATTTAAATTAATTTATCAACACTAAAATATTTTCAATTTTACCAAATAGTTAATAAGTTTAGTTAGTAAAATACCTTTAAAAAAACTAAATTCGCTTTATGGAACCAGAGAAAGTATTAAATCCTAATTATAAAAACAGTCAGAATATAATTTCCTTAGAAAAAGGAAAAATTCCGCCGCAAGCAGTTGATTTAGAGGAAGCTGTGCTGGGTGCAATGATGATTGATAAAAAGGGAGTTGACGAAGCTATTGATATTTTAAAACCCGATGCATTTTACAAAGACGCGCATAAACATATTTATGATGCTATTGAAATGCTTTTTAAAGCCAGTCAGCCAATTGATATTTTAACGGTTTCTACACAGTTAAGAAAAAATGGTAAATTAGAATTAGTAGGTGGCGATTTCTATCTGATTAATCTTACACAAAAGATTGCCTCATCGGCGCATATCGAGTTCCATTCACGTATTATTTTACAGAAATTCATTCAACGCAGTCTGATTAAAATTTCGTCAGAAATTATTGAAGATGCCTACGATGAATCTTCGGATATTTTTGAACTGTTAGATCAAGCAGAATCAAAATTATACGATGTTACCCAAGGAAACATTAAGAAAAGTACCGAAACTGCTCAATCTTTAGTTGCACAGGCAAAAAAACGTATCGAAGAAATCGGTAAGCGTGAAGGTTTATCGGGCTTGCCAACAGGTTTTCATAAATTAGACGGATTAACATCTGGTTGGCAACCATCGGATTTAATCATCATCGCGGCACGTCCCGGTATGGGTAAAACGGCGTTTGTACTTTCTATGGCTCGAAATATCGCCATTGATGCGAACAGAGGTGTAGCTTTCTTTTCGTTAGAGATGTCTAGTGTGCAGTTAATTACCCGTTTAATTTCGTCGGAAACAGGTTTGTCTTCAGAAAAATTAAGAACCGGTAAGTTAGAACAGCACGAGTGGGAACAGCTGAATGTAAAGGTGAAAGATTTAGAAAAAGCACCTTTGTTTATTGATGATTCCCCTTCGTTATCCATATTCGATTTACGTGCAAAAGCTCGACGTTTAAAATCACAATACGATATTCAGCTTATTGTTATTGATTATTTGCAGTTAATGACAGCCGGTGGAAACGGTAAAGGTGGCGGAAACCGTGAGCAGGAAATTTCTACCATTTCGCGTAACTTAAAAGGTTTGGCAAAAGAGTTAAATATTCCTGTTATTGCACTTTCACAGTTATCGCGTGCGGTTGAAACCCGTGGATCATCAAAACGACCATTGCTTTCAGATTTACGTGAATCGGGAGCAATTGAGCAGGATGCCGATATTGTATCGTTTATTTACCGACCAGAATATTATAAAATTGATGTTTGGGACGATGATGAACAAAGTCCAACCGAAGGTCAGGCTGAATTTATTGTGGCAAAGCACCGTAATGGTGGTTTAGATAATATTCGATTGAAATTCCTTGGTAAATTTGGTAAGTTTGATAATTTAGATGATGCTTTTATGCCTTTTGATGAATTTCCGTCTAGCATGAACGATCGAAATTTAACAAATGATCTACCACCAAGCGATCAGATTTTTGGAAGCAGTTTCAGTGATGACAGCGATGTTCCTTTTTAATATATAAAAAGTCCGAAGAATTCCTTCGGACTTTTTTATGAATCATTTTCTGTGTTATAAATCCTATTATTCTTTGCAACTCTATATTGTATCAATCTTTTTAAATTTCTTGGTCCCAATACTTTAACGCATTCTCCAAATCCTAAAATTTCACGCTCTAGTTCAAAGTTTGGAATAACATCAATACGGACAATCATACCATTTTCATCTTCCTGTAGAATTTGTTGCGAATAATGAAGCGGTTTTGTTTTTACATACGGAGCATTTTTAACATTAAACTTTAAAATAACCTTTTGCGGTCGGTCTTTTACACTTCGTGTTACACCAATACATTCATTGAAATAGGTTTCAAAATCGATGCCTTCGTAAGGTTGAAAAAGATTGGAGTCTAATTCGTAAAAAGCTTCAATTCTGTCTAAAGCAAGGGTTACCAAAAGTTTTCCTTTGTTGTTTCGGGTAATTAAAAACCAGCGGTTTCGATACTCTTTCAACAAATACGGATGATAAATTTCTTTAATTGCCTGTTTAGATTTGAACGATTTATATTCAATCAACAACGGTTTTTTCTGTAAAATTGCCTGGTACAGCCTGCTTAAATGATCAATTCCTTTTAACTGTTTATTGTCTTCAAATTGAATGTAGTTCGGCGTTTTCTTTGCAGATTTATAAATGTTGTTCTCCAATTTGGCAATCAATTCGCTCATTTCATCAAAATACTGAAAACCATTAAACTGTTTTAAAAGCGAAACAATTTCCTTCATTTTATCAACATCTTCTTCTTTAATAGGCGATTTTGTGATGGAATAATCAGGATCATCATAGCTATAAAACTTGCGGTCGGTTACAACAATTGGTGCATTATATCCCAACTTATCACTACGCATAAACTGAATATCAGCCTGAATGGTACGTTTGCTAACTCCGGTTGTAATGCCTTCAAATTCATACAAAGCATCCGAAACTTTTTCAATTAAATCTTCCAACGTCCATTTTCTGTAACGGTTTTGTAAACATTTATCAATGGTTTTATATCGAATTAAAGCAGATTTGTTCGTTGCCATAGTTATTTGGTATTGAAAATCAATCAAAAATACAATTTAATACGCAATGTATTTGCGTAGTTTTAAATAAAATCTTCCGAAATAAAAGATATTAAATTGTAAGTTGTTTAAATATAGTTGTTTATAAAATAATTTTTATATTTTTTTAGTTACGCATTTAAATTGCGTAGTATCAAGGTCATCTTTGTAATGTTAAAAGCTATTAAATTACTTAAAAGAAATATTATGAAGGATATAATAAAAGAAAAACTTAACGTAATAGAAAAGGAAAAAGGAATAAAAATACTTTTTGCCATAGAATCGGGTAGTAGAGGTTGGGGATTTTCATCTATAGATAGTGATTTTGATGTGCGATTTGTTTATGTAAAACCTAAAAAGCATTATTTGTATATTAATGAACAAGCTGATTTTTTCGATTTTCCAATTAATAATGATCTTGATATCAACGGTTGGGATTTAAAGAAATTTCTAAAATTATTGTATGCGTCAAATGCAACACCATTTGAATGGATGCAGTCACCTGTAATTTATCAGAAAGAAGACATTTTCTTTGAAATGATCGAAGAATTGCTTCCAAATTATTTTTGTCAGCAAACTTTAGTTCACCATTATTTAGGTTTAGTTCATAAAAAAATGGATGTGCTTAACGAAGAAAATATACGGTTGAAAGATTTCTTTTATATCTACAGATCGTTATTAGCAGCTCGATTTGCAATGGAAAACAATCAATTTCCGCCAATGGAATTTTCAAAATTAATGATTCTGGTAGATGATAAATCACTTATTGAAGAAACAAATCGATTGCTGGCTGTAAAGAAAGATGCCGGTGAAAAATATACCGAGAAGATAAATTCAGAACTGATTGATTACTTAAAGGTAATTTATAAAGAACTTTCGGATTCTGAAAAAGTTAAACGTAAAGGAACATTTGATATTGAATCATTAAATGAAACTTTTTATAAAATAATAACAGATGCTGACAATAGATTTTTTGAAGAAAAATAACCTGATCCTTTTCGAATGTATTTCGGGAAGTAAAGCTTATGGTTTAAATACAGAAAAATCGGATACTGATATTCGAGGTGTTTTCTATATGCCCAAAAATCATTTTTACGGACTTAATTATGTTCCACAAATCAGTAACGAAACCAACGATATTGTTTACTACGAATTAGGTAGATTCATCGAACTTCTTTCTAAAAACAACCCAAATATTTTAGAAATGTTGGCGACACCTGAACATTGTATATTATACAAAAACGAATTGATGAACGAAATAAAGATAGCCGATTTTCTGTCACTTTTAACTAAAGATACTTTCGTTGGTTACGCTTTATCACAAATAAAAAAAGCAAAAGGATTAAACAAGAAAATGTTTCATCCTATGGATAAAGAACGAAAAACAGTTTTAGATTTCTGTTATGTTGTTGAAAATGGAATTACTCTTGACTTACAAGATTGGTTAGTTGCTAACAACTTAAAGCAGCAAAATTGCGGTCTAAGTAAATTAAACCATTTAAAAGATACTTATAATCTTTTTTATGATTTGAAAGTGGATGTTTATAATGGAATATGTAATAGTGATGAGTCAAACGAAGTTACGTTAAGTAGCATTCCACAAAGCAGTTCTTCCGCAATAATACTGTATTTTAACAAAGATGCTTATTCTACTTACTGTAAGAAATATAGTGAATATTGGGAATGGGTTTCAAAAAGAAATATTGATAGATTTCAATCCAATAAAATGCACGGAAAGGGGTACGATGCTAAAAACATGATGCATACGATCCGTTTACTGCAAATGGCTTTGAAAATTTTTAAGAATAAACAATTAATAATAGAAGTTGACAATAGAACGGAATTGTTAGAAATTAAATCAGGAATATACTCTTATGAAGAAGTTGTTAATATGGCTGATGATTTAATAGTTGAAATAGAAGAATATTATAAAAAATCGACATTAATAACAAGTCCAGATTTAAATAAAATTGAAAATTTATTGGTTAAACTTCGTTTAAAATTATACAATTAATCATGAAAAAAGTAATAGGAAAAGACCTACTGCGTATAGGTTTTGAAGAAAATATCATTTTAGGAAAAACATTAGATTTTTGTGAAAACTACCAAGGATCTTTAAATAAAGGCGAGGTGTTAAACACTTTGAAAAACGTTATTTCACAACCCGAAAAAACATTTGAAACATCGGAGTTTTATCCTTTAGCGCAACAAATCATTACGTTGCAAAATGAAATGGATAGCGATACCATTCCGTTAGAAACAAATCCGAGACAGTATGCTGTTTTTGGGAACGATCATATTGAAGAAGGAGCCAGAAAGCAAATGGATACTGCTATGAAACTGCCTGTTTCGGTTGCAGGTGCTTTAATGCCCGATGCACATCAGGGTTACGGATTACCGATTGGTGGAGTTTTGGCAACTAGAAACGCCATTATTCCCTATGGTGTGGGTGTTGATATTGGTTGTAGAATGGCACTTTCTATTTATGATATGGAAGAATCGTTTTTCGAGGAAAATCAATCGAAGTTTAAACGGGAATTAATTGCGCAATCAAATTTTGGTGCAGGAAACGGTTTTCGAGGTCAGTACAGATTTGATCATGAAGTTTTAGAAAATCAGTTGTTTAATGAAAATCCGCTTTTACAGAATTTAAAAGATAAAGCATGGACGCAATTGGGAAGTTCTGGCGGTGGAAACCATTTTGTGGAGTTTGGTATTATTGAATTTGCAGAACGTGACGAAATGCTGAATATAGAAAAAGGTAAATATGTGGCTTTATTGACGCATTCAGGTTCTCGTGGTTTTGGTGCCACCATTGCCGGACATTATACGCAGTTGGCTAAAAAGGTTTGTAAGTTGCCACAGGAAGCTAAAAATCTGGCTTATTTCGATTTGAATTCAACCGAAGGACAGGAATATTGGTTGACAATGAATTTGGCGGGTGATTATGCATCGGCTTGTCATGAAGTGATCCATCATAAAATGCAGAAAGCGTTAGGTGTAGAAGTTTTAGCAAAGGTTGAAAATCATCATAATTTTGCTTGGAAAGAGCAGTGGAATGGGGAAGAGGTTATTGTTCACCGAAAAGGTGCAACGCCTGCAAGTAAAGATGTTATGGGAATTATTCCGGGATCTATGACAGCACCTGGGTTTTTAGTACGTGGAAAAGGCGAACCCGAAGCTATTCAATCTGCATCGCACGGTGCCGGACGACAAATGAGTAGAACACAGGCAAAGAAAGAAATTTCAAAAATCGATTTTAAAGCTATTTTAAAAGATCATAATGTAACCTTGATTGGTGCCGGTTTAGATGAAGCACCTATGGCTTATAAAGATATTCATCAGGTTATGGAAGCTCAAAAGAGCCTGATTGATGTTGTTGCTACGTTTACCCCTAAAATGGTTCGTATGGCTGATGACGGAAGTAGAGAGGATTAATATTAAGTTTGTTAGAAAGCGTTGTGAACTTTAGCTTTACAACGCTTTTTTTACGCCAAAGTCAATTCCTACTTTTTCAAATAAATCTTCAAGAAGTGAGATTTTCTCTGTACAATCATCATTAAAACTAAACGATGTAACGCTTGGAGAAATTATATTGCAACTAAAGCAGATTATAAAGTACTCAAATAGTTTATCATTTTCATTAAAAAATAAAATGGCATTTCTTGGAGCGTAACATCCGCTTCCTCTCATACCATTTGTTTCAATGTTTTTTCCTATGTTGTAAATGATATCGGTTAGTTCATTTTTTTGATCTTCATTTAGTTCAATTTTCTCTTCAAAACAATCGGGATCATATCTTGAATAATCGTACTTAAGATATTTGAAATATTTAGACATAATTTCTCCATGAATGAATTCTTCTGTTTTAATATTTGATTTCTTCTTTTGAAAACTTTCTAATTTTTCAATACTTTCTTTATACGAAACAAATAAAATTTTCTTTGATTGATTAAATGGATAATTCTGATTGCGTCGCTCAATTGAAAATTCGTTAACTCTACTACAAGGAGCATCATATGTTTGAGAAAAACCTGAATTTATTTTTAAGAAAAAGAATATTATTATTGGAGCTAATTTCATTTATTGTTTTAATTGGAAAATGATATTTAATTTGAGCTTTTTTTAATCCCGTACTCAATACCTGCTTTAGCAAATTGTTCTTTTAGCAAGTATAATTTTTCCCCACATCTATTATACAAATCAATTTCTTTAGTACTTTTTCTAAATCCATTACATTGAAAACAAATTTCTAAAAAGCCAAATAGTTCATCATTTTCATTAAAAAATAAAATAGCATTTCGTGGCGTATAGCATTTAGCTCCTTCAACAGTTAAATTCTTTTTTTTAGTTCCAAAGTTAAAAATCAAATCAGTTAATTCATTTCTTTGCTCATCATTTAAATCAACTTTTTCTTCAAAATCATTAGGATTGTATCTTGTTAAATCTACCTTAAGAGAGTCAAAATATTCCTGCATAATTTCTCCTTCGACGTAACTACTTATTTCACCCTTTTCATAGACTCTATCTTTATTCTTTAAAAGTTTCCTGTGATTTTCTTTAAAGGATGCAAATACAACTCTTTTAGCTTTATTAAATGGATAATCTTGATTTCGTTCTTCAACAGAAAAATTCTTGATTCTTACACATTGTGGTTCTTCATCTTGTGCAAAAGTAGAAAAAGATGCTATCAATAAACAAAGAGTAACTAAAATTCGGAAAATCATAAGTATAATTTTAAAAAAGTAAACATACAAAAAAACCTCAAAAGATTAATTCCTTTGAGGTTTATTATATAATATAACTAACTTATTACAAGTGAATCACTTCATCGTAAGCAGCGGCAACAGCTTCCATAACCGCTTCACTCATAGTAGGGTGAGGGTGCACTGCTTTTAAAATTTCGTGACCTGTAGTTTCTAATTTACGGGCAACAACAGCTTCTGCAATCATATCGGTAACGCCGGCACCAATCATGTGGCAACCCAACCATTCACCGTATTTAGCATCGAAAATTACTTTTACGAAACCGTCTGGAGTTCCGGCAGCTTTTGCTTTTCCTGATGCAGAGAACGGAAATTTACCAACTTTAATTTCGTAACCCGCTTCTTTTGCTTTTTTCTCTGTCATACCAACAGATGCAATTTCTGGGGTTGCATAAGTACAACCAGGAATGTTTCCGTAATCTAACGGATCAACATGTAAACCTGCGATTTTCTCTACACATAAAATACCTTCAGCCGAAGCAACGTGTGCCAAAGCCTGACCTGGAACTACATCGCCAATTGCATAATAACCCGGAATATTTGTCTGGTAGAAATCGTTTACCAAGATCTTATCACGGTCTGTAGCAATTCCTGTTTCTTCTAATCCGATATTTTCTATGTTTGATTTGATACCAACTGCAGAAAGTAAAATATCAGCTTCTAAAATTTCTTCTCCTTTAGCTGTTTTCACAGTAGCTTTAACACCTTCGCCCGATGTATCAACTTTTTCAACAGATGAATTCGTCATAATGGTAATTCCTGATTTTTTCAAAGAACGCTCCATTTGTTTAGATACATCTTCGTCTTCAACCGGAACAATATTCGGCATAAATTCAACAATAGTAACTTCTGTTCCCATTGAATTATAGAAATGCGCAAACTCAACACCAATTGCTCCCGAACCTACAACGATCATTTTCTTTGGTTGTGTTTCCAACGTCATTGCCTGGCGGTAACCAATTACTTTTTTACCATCTTGCGGTAAGTTTGGCAATTCACGAGAACGTGCACCTGTTGCAATAATAATATGATCTGCAGAAATTTCGGTTACTTTACCGTCTTTATCTGTAACATCAACTTTTTTGCCTGGTTTTACTTTTCCGAAACCATCGATAACTTCGATTTTATTTTTCTTCATTAAGAACTGAACACCTTTGCTCATTCCGTCTGCAACACCGCGTGAACGTGCAATTACAGCATCAAAATCTTTATCAACTTCGCCATTGATCGTTAAACCATAATCAGCAGCGTGTTTTAAATAATCAAAAACCTGCGCAGATTTCAATAAAGCTTTTGTAGGAATACATCCCCAGTTTAAGCAGATTCCGCCTAAATTTTCTTTCTCTACAACTGCAACTTTAAAACCTAATTGCGATGCTCTGATGGCTGTTACGTATCCGCCCGGACCGCTACCTAAGATGATAATATCGTATTTCATTTTTTATTTGTTTTAAACTTAAAGCATTAAGCTTAAGCGTTGATTGTTTTATTTTTTAAGTGCACGATATGCGTTGCGAATTTAAGAATTTTTTTAAAAACTATTTAAGTCAAAAGTCGAAAAGTCGTAAGGTCAAAAGATCAGAACATTTAATTGTTTAACTGTACAACCTAAAACTTACAACTAATAACCTAATACATTTAAAATTATCAATTGGCTGATACACTTGCGTACTGTGATTCGTACAGATTTTTGTATGCTCCGTTTTCTTTGGTTAACAATTGCGCGTGTGTACCGGTTTCAACAATTCTGCCCTGATCCATAACCACAATTAAATCGGCATTTACAATGGTTGCCAAACGGTGTGCAATAATGATTGACGTACGATCTTTTGTAATGATTTCGACAGCCTTTTGCAATAATTCTTCTGAATACGTATCGATAGAAGAAGTAGCTTCATCTAAAATTAAAATACTCGGATTGCTCATGTACGCACGCAAAAAGGCAATCAATTGGCGCTGACCCGATGAAAGCATTACTCCGCGTTCTTTTACGTTGTAATCGTATCCGCCTGGAAGTTTCTCTATAAAATCGTTAATACCAATTTCTTTTGCTGCAGCGATTACCTGTTCTTTAGTGATTTTGGAATTATCTAAAATAATGTTGTTTAAAATAGAATCTGAAAACAAGAAAACATCTTGTAAAACAACTGCAATTTGATCGCGTAAACTGTTTAAAGTGAAATCGTTGATGTTCATTCCGTCAATCAAAATTTCGCCTGATTCAATATCGTAAAACCGACTTAAAAGATTGGCAATGGTTGATTTTCCTGCACCCGAAGCTCCAACAAACGCAACTGTTTGTCCTGCTTTAATATTCAGATTAATACTGTTTATAACTTTTTTTCCATTGCTGTAACTAAAATCGACATTCTTAAGATCAATCGCACCTTTAAAAGCAGGAGCTGTAACTTTTCCTTCCTCCTGAATTAAATCATCACGATTTAAAATTTCAAAAACTCGGTCTGCAGCCACAATTCCCATTTGCATTACATTAAATTTATCGGCAATTTGTCGCAACGGGTTAAACAACATCGAAATCATCATGGTATATCCAAACAAATCTCCTGTTGTAGTTAAATTATCGCCTTGAACAATGGTAAATCCACCATAAATAATTACGCAACCCAATGTTACCGCCGAAACAATATCGGCAATAGGGAAGAAGATGGAGTTGTACAGAATGTTTTTCTGCCACGCATCGTTATGTTTCTGGTTGATTTTTTTAAAGTTTTCGTATTCGATCTGCTCACGATTAAATAATTGTACGATTTTCATTCCTGTTAATCGTTCTTGTATAAAAGTGTTTAAATTGGCAACCTGCAAGCGAACTTCCTCAAAAGCTACTTTCATGTGTTTCTGAAAAATTCGAGTGGCATATAGTAGAACCGGCATGGCAACAATTACAATAATGGTCAGTTTCCAGTTCATCCACGTCATAATTCCCAATACAACCACCATTTTTAAAACATCGCCCACAATCATAAATAATCCTTGACTAAAAATACTTGCAATATTCTCGATATCAGATACATTTCGGGTAATTAATTTACCAACAGGCTCGTTATCAAAATAACTCAATCTAAATTTAAGCATCTTATCAAACAAATTGGTACGTATGTCTTTAATAATGTTTTGTCCCAACCAGCTTGCAATGTAGGTAAAGAAAAACTGCGACGAAACTTCTAAAATAAGTACCAAAGCCATTAAACCCACGTATATAGCTAATCCGTTTAAATCGGCTTTTGCAATATAAACATCAACTACATTTTTAACCATGTAAGGGCGAATTGCTCCAAAAACAGCAAGCGTAATCACGGTAAGCACCACCCAAAACATTTTGTCTTTGTAGGGTTGCGCGTAATGCATTACTTTTTTTAATGTAGAAGTTTTATTTTGTTTCATTTATGTATGGATATACTACTTGTGTTAAATATAAACCGTGTGCCGGAACAGAAAAACCTGCCTTACCGCGATTTTTGCTTTTTATGATTTCATGAACATCGCTTATCGAAATTTTTCCCATCCCAACATTCAGCATGGTACCGACAATTGCCCGAACCATATTGCGTAAAAAACGATTTGCCGAAATATGAAAAATCAATTGCGAACCGTTCTTTTCCCAATAAGCTGTAGTTATGCTGCAGTTAAAGGTGAAAACATCGGTATGTGTTTTACTGAAACATTCAAAATCCTCGTATTGCAACAAAATTTTGGCAGCTTCGTTCATTTTATCAATGTCTAAATTTCTAAACTGATAATAACTTAAATTCTTTAAAAAGCTGTTTTTAAACGTGTTGATATGATATTCGTATGATCTTGAAACAGCATCAAAACGCGCATGTGCATCATTAGCAACTTCAAAAAAATTAAAAACAGTAATATCTTCAGGTAAAAACGAATTTAATTTTTGAACCATCAACTGCTTATCAAACACCATATCGGTATCAAAATGCGCATACATTAATTTGGCATGTACACCGGCATCGGTTCTGCCTGCAGCAACCAGTTCAAAATCATCTCTAAACAATACATTTACAGCTTTTGTTAAAACTTCCTGTACGCTAATTGCCTTGGGTTGCAGCTGCCAACCGTGATAATTTGTACCGTTATATGCAAACTGAATAAAGTACCTCAATTATTAAAAATTTAAACGTACAAATATACTTTAATTTAGCGGAATGCTTGTATTAAACCCATGTAAACTTTTTAAAACCACATAGGTTCATATTATCAATATTTTATAAAGATTTCATAGATTAATACACCGCATAGTTGAGCTATGTTTTATAGTAGATAAAATCTATTTAAAACTCAAATTAATATAGTTTGAACATCTATGTATCTATATTGTTTATTTGGATTATTATCTATTTAAGTTTAGATTATTTAATTAACAAAAAACTAATATTTTTGTAGAAACAATATTTCATGAAAAAATTTCTATCCCTTATTTTTATACTGATTAGCTTTATTGCAAGCGCTCAGAATTTCAATGATTACTTTACCGATAAAACCTTACGTTTGGATTATATTTTTGCTGGAAACGCCAACCAGCAGAATATTTATTTAAGTGAAATGATTCAGTTAAGTAAATGGCACGGACGTGTTGATAATCTTTCGGTTACGTCCATTCAAGGTAACGGACAAATTAAAGTTTACAGTACTGCAAATGATAAACTTATTTACGTTTTACCGTTTGGAAGTCTGTTTCAGGAATGGTTAACGTTAGAAGATGCTAAAAAGCAGTTTAAGAGTTTTGAGAATTCTTTTTTGATTCCTTTTCCGAAAGAACCGGTTCGAGTTGATGTTTCATTTTTTACGTCTGATAGACAAGAAAGAATATTATCGCAGCAGTTTATCGATCCAAAAGATATTTTAATTCGAAAATCTACAGATGTTCAAAATCCGTATGAAGTTGTTCATCATTCTAAAGTTAAAAATCCTATTAAAATTGCATTGGTTGCCGAAGGATATGCTGAAAATGAATTGGATCTTTTTATGGAATATGCGCATAAAACCGTTGAAAATCTGTTTAAGCATAAGGTTTTTAAAAAATATCAGGATTATTTTGAAATAGTTGCAGTTAAAACGGTTTCAAAACAATCGGGGATAAGCATACCATCGAAAGATATGTGGTTGAATACGGCAGTTAAATCAAACTTCGATACTTTTTATTCTAATCGATACTTAACCACATTGCATACCAAATTGCTTCATAATCACTTAGAAAACATTCCGTATCAGCACATTATTATTTTGGCAAATACCGATTTTTACGGTGGTGGCGGTATTTTAAATTCGTACAGTTTAACCACGACAAAAAACAAAGAATTTGCGCCGGTTGTTGTTCACGAATTCGGACATAGTTTTGCAGGTTTGGCAGACGAGTATTTTTATGCGGAAGATGTTTTTGAAAATAAAGCCACGTTAAGTATCGAACCTTGGGAGAAAAATATTACTTCGCTGGTTGATTTTTCATCTAAATGGAAGAATTTGTTAAAAACTGAAACGCCTGTTCCAACAGATGTATCCACGCAGAAAGAAATCGAAATCGGAGCTTTTGAAGGATTGAAAGGGAACGGACTGTATATTCCAACATTAACCTGCAGAATGAAAATCAACAATACCGAAGATTTTTGTCCGGTTTGTAGCAATGCAATCGAAGAAATGATTTTATTTTATACAACCAAGCAAAAAAAGTAATGAAGAAAATTTTGTTATTGTCTGACACTCATAGTTACATCGACGATCGAATTTTGCATTATGCAGAACAGGCAGATGAAGTTTGGCATGCAGGCGATATTGGCGATTTAAAAGTTACCGATGCCCTTAAAAAAATAAAACCGTTAAAAGCTGTTTACGGGAATATTGATGATGCGGAAGCACGAAAAGAATTTCCGTTGGATGCTGTTTTTATGTGCGAAAATAAAAAGGTTTGGATTACGCATATTGGTGGTTATCCTGGGAAATATCCTGCAAGAATTAAAGAAGGATTTGCGTTATATAAACCCGATATTTTCATTTGCGGACATTCACATATATTAAAAGTTCAGTTCGATAAACAGTTTAATTGTTTGGATTTAAATCCTGGTGCAGCAGGTATTTACGGATTTCATCAGATGCGAACAATGCTTCGATTTGAAATTGATAAAGATAAGATTGAAAATTTAGAAGTTATAGAATTAGGTAAAAGATAAAATATGCAAGTATACAACGCAAAAGATTGGTTGGGTTTTATTTTTAAGGTACACAAATCGGATACCATTCGGCAGCTGTGGCCATCCATTATCCTCATGGGGATATTATCATGGCTGGTTGCATATCTGGAACTTGATTATTTTGATCTTAAACAAAATTCTACCTTAAAAAACACATCGATATTGCATACCGTGATTGGTTTTGTATTATCGTTACTATTGGTTTTTCGAACAAATACAGCTTACGATCGTTGGTGGGAAGGTCGTAAAATGTGGGGAAAACTCGTAAACGATTCTCGTAATCTTGCTATTAAATTGAACGCTCTGCTGCCAGAAGATGATAAAGTTTCACGCATTTATTTTACCAACAAAATAAAGTTGTTTGCAAAGGTATTGCACACGCACCTTACAAGTGAATCAACAAAATATATGCTTGATGAAGAAGAACATCCGGAATACGAAGAGTCTTTAAAAGCACAGCATCCGCCAACAAAAGTAGTCAGCAGAATGTACATTGCTTTGCAGAAATTGGAAGAAGAAAAAGTAATCACTCCGCACGATAAAATAATTATAGATCAGAATTTAAACGGTTTGTTAGATGTTGCCGGTGCGTGCGAACGTATTAAAAATACACCAATTCCCATTGCTTATGCTGTTTTTATAAAAAAATTTATCTTTGTTTATGTGCTTACTTTGCCAATGGGGTACGTTTTTACCACAGGTTATTTTATTGTTCCGCTGGTAATGATTGTTTTCTATGTTTTGTTGAGTATTGAGTTAATTGCTGAAGAAATTGAAGATCCGTTTAATGGAGGAACCGATGATTTACCAACCGCAAAAATTGCCGAAAACATAGGAAAATATGTTTCAAACGTTTTACAGGGGAATAATTAATAGTATCTTTAAATTAAAAAAATGCAACAGGTTTTAGATTTTATAAAGAAGTTAGAAAAAAATAACAACCGCGAATGGTTTGTTGAAAATAAGAAGAGTTTTGAAGAAGCTAAAGAAGTCGCAGCAGGTTTGTTTAATGCGGTTTATAACGAATTAAAACCAGCAGATCATTTAGAACCTTTAAAGATATATAGAATTTATCGTGATGTTCGATTTTCTGCCGATAAAACTCCTTACAAAAATCATTTTTCTATGTACATAGGCAGATTACAGCCCGATTATCGTGGTGGATATTACCTTCATATTGAACCAGGGAAATCTTTTATTGGTATTGGTTTTTTCGATCCGAACAAAGAAGATTTATTGCGAATTCGAAAAGAAATAGAATTAGATGATGAATTAGAGATCATATTGAATTCTAAAGATATTAAAGCTACATTTGGAAACTTGGAAGGCGATGAAGTTAAAACGGCTCCAAAAGGTTTCGATAAAACCCACGGGCGAATTGCTTTACTAAAGAAAAAACAGTTCTTACTGATTCATAAATTCACAGACAAAGAAGTTTTAAGTCCTGATTTTTATAAAGAAGCCGCAAACGTTTTCAAAAAATCAAGACCATTTGTAGATTACATGACCGATGTTTTACTGACCAATTTAAATGGAGAGAAAAAATAAAGCTGCTAAATTTAGCAGCTTTTGTTTTTTTTATATTAAAATTTTCTCTTCGCAGTAATTTCTGCTATTTTAACAATAACTTCAGTGGCTTTTAAGATGCTTTCAACTGGAACGTATTCATATTTTCCATGAAAATTATGTCCGCCAGCAAAAATATTCGGACAAGGTAATCCCATGTACGAAAGTTGAGAACCGTCGGTTCCGCCACGAATAGGTTTGATAATTGGTTTTATATTTAATTCTTTCATTGCTTCTTCTGCAATATCAACAACATACATTACAGGTTCTACTTTTTCCTTCATGTTATAATATTGATCTTTTATTTCGCAATCAACAATTTTATCGCCAAATTTTTCAGCATATTTTTTGTTGAATTTATTCACCATTTCACGGATCAGTTTTTTACGTTTTTTGAATTTCTTCATACTGTGATCGCGAATAATCATGTGAACTTCAGTTTCTTCTATAGAACCGTGAATATCGTTCACATGGAAAAATCCTTCATAACCAGTAGTTTTTTCAGGAACTTCTTTCAATGGAAGTTTTGATATAAATTTGTTTGCCAAAAGCATAGAATTGATCATTTTACCTTTTGCATAACCAGGGTGAACGCTTTTTCCTTTGAAAATTAATTTAACTCCGGCAGCATTGAAATTTTCATATTCTAATTCTCCGATCTGACTTCCGTCCATTGTATAAGCCCACTCTGCTCCGAATTTTTCAACATCGAATTTATGTGCACCACGACCAATTTCTTCATCAGGAGTAAAGCCAATTCTTATTTTTCCATGTTTGATTTCTGGGTGCTGAACTAAATATTCCATTGCTGAAACAATTTCACAGATTCCTGCTTTATCATCAGCTCCCAACAAAGTTGTTCCGTCTGTGGTAATGATCGTTTGACCTTTATATTGCAATAAATCGTCAAAATAATTAGGCGATAATACAATATTTTGCTCTTTATTTAAAAGGATATCACCTCCATCATAATTTTCAACAATCTGTGGCTTTACGTTCGCACCTGTAAAATCTGGCGACGTATCAAAATGCGAAACAAATCCAATTGTAGGAACTTCGTGCGAAACATTGCTTGGTAAAGTAGCCATTATGTAAGCGTTTTCGTCAATCGTTACTTCTTCTAAACCAATTTGTTTTAATTCTTCGACTAATTTATTTGCTAAATCCCACTGTTTTTTAGTTGATGGAGTAGTTTCTGAATTTGGATCCGATTCTGTATCAACTGTTACGTAACTTATAAATCGATCAATAATATGTTGTTTGTTTTCCATTTTAAATTAAAGCTTAATATCTTACAAATTTATTAAAAACAGATTACTTTATAAAGGGTTAGGTGTTTTTATTTGGATAAGAAATAAATATAAAAAAAGCTACCTAAATAGGTAGCTTTTTTTGTGGGGAGAGCAGGATTCGAACCTGCGAAGGTTTCCCAACGGATTTACAGTCCGTCCTCGTTGGCCGCTTGAGTATCTCCCCTGGCCATTTTTGCGGAGAAAGAGGGATTCGAACCCCCGGACCTGTTACAGTCAACAGTTTTCAAGACTGCCGCATTCGACCACTCTGCCATTTCTCCTTGGTCTTACAATTAATGTTCTTTCGTTCCTTAATTGTGATGCAAATATAGAGCGAATTTCCTATTTTGCAAGGGCTTTTGTAACTTTTTTTTTATTTTTTTTATAACTGTTTCATAATCAGAAATAAAAAAGTGAAATTATTTTTTGGTAGGATATACGTCTTTAATCATGACTTTTTCCGAGTAATTGATCATTTCTACCGTAATAGCTTCTTTTTTAGTATTTTGTCCTTCAATTATGTATAATTTGCCACCTTGTTCAAAAACATTGCTTTTGTCAAAATTTACATCGCCATGAGTAAGGCACATCTTAACATCGTTCATATTAATCAAAGCGTCGTCAAAACTAATCTGTGCTTTATCTGAAATGGTTAATGGTTTTGATCGTAAATCTTTTAAAACTCTGCAGTTTGGCAGGTAACAAAAATCGGCATCTTTAGCATCGAAAAAATAATATACAATAATTCCTCCGATCAATAATCCTAATAAATAGTAAGCAAAACGCTGTGGAAACTTCATGAAAAATAATTTTGGGCAAAAATACAACTATTATTAGTTATAGAAATATTAAATTAAGGTCTTTAAACGGTAGATTGAACCATTTTGCAATAGCTTCGTTAACCAGACTGCCTTTGTACATGTAAATTCCCGATCTAATGGTATTGTCGTAGCTGATGGCATCGTCTATAGAACCGTTTTCGGTTAAATCTAACAAATAGGGCGATATGATGTTACTTATTGCCAGCGACGCTGTTTTTGAGTATTTTGCAGTAATATTTGGAACGCCGTAATGAATAACGCCGTATTTGGTAATTACAGGATTTTCGTGTGTAGTTACTTCAGATGTTTCAAAACAACCGCCATTATCAATACAAACATCAATAATTACCGACCCCGGTTTCATGCGCTGAACCATTTCTTCCGAAATAACAATAGGAGAGCGGTTACAGCCTTTTATGGCACCAATGGCAACATCGCAACGCATTAAAGCCTTTGTTAGCACGCGTTCTTGTATGGTTGATGTGAATATTTGTGTAGGTAAGGATTTTTGCAGACGTTTTAATTTATGGATATTATTATCGAAAACTTTTACGTTTACGCCCAATGCCAGCGCTGTTTTTACTGCCGCTTCGCCTACCAAACCTGCTCCGATTATGACTACTTCCGTTGGTGGAACGCCTGTAATGTTTCCAAAAAGTAATCCTTTACCACCATTCATGCGGCACATATAATCGCTTGCAATCTGTATTGATGCAATACCCGCAATCTCGCTTATAGCATGCAGAAAAGGATATGCGCCGTAACGATCTTTTATGAATTCGTAACAAAGTGCCGTTATTTTTTTCTTTTCTAATGCTTCAAAATATTCCTTTTTCTGTGTTTTAAGCTGTAATGCCGAAAAAAGATAAGTCTTTGGTTTCATTAACCTGATTTCATCAATTGTAGGTGGTTCAACCTTTAAAATAATAGGGCACCCAAAAACTTTTTCTTTATCATGCGTAATAGTTGCACCGGCTTCGCTGTACTTTTTATCATCGTAACTGGCTTCTGTACCCGCACCGGCTTCAATCAATACTTTATGACCGGCTTTTACCAGCATATTTACCGATTCGGGTGTAAGACAGATTCTTTTTTCGATTTTAAAATCTTCTTTTGGAATGCCAATAAAAAGTTGTCCGCGTTTTTTACGGATTTCTAATTTTTCCTCTTGCGGAATTAATTGCGATTTTGAAAAAGGACTTGTTATATCCATAATTAAACAAAATTTAATTCACGTGTATGTTCGTCAACAATGGTAATAGATACGGTATGTACGTTTTTTGGTAAAATATTCTGTGCCAAATCGGGCCATTCTACAAAACACCACGCATTTTCATCAAAATATTCGTCTAAACCCATATCGTATGCTTCTTCTTTATTTTTTAATCGATACAGATCAAAATGATACACTTTATCGTTCGTTCCTAAATATTCGTTCACAATTGAAAAAGTAGGACTGCTTGCCATTTCGTTTACGCCTAATTCTTTAGCCAGTTCTTTTATTAAAGTGGTTTTGCCCGCACCCATTTGTGCATTAAAAAGCCAGGTTTTGTGTGTACTGTTTTGTATTAGTTTACGGGCAACATCGGCTAAATCATCAATAGAATAAGTAATCGTCATTTTATTTTTTAGGCGTTAAAGTTATAAGCGGCACAATCATTTCTTCTAACGAAATACCGCCGTGCTGATACGTGTTTTTAAAATAACTTACGTAATAATTGTAATTGTTAATATACGCTAAAAAGTAATCGCTTTTTGCAAAAATGTACGAACTACTCATATTAATTGCCGGCAATTGTACCTTTTTAGGATCTTTAACCACATAAACATCTTTTGGTTCGTAAGTTAACGATTTTCCGGTTTTGTATCGAAGGTTCAAGCTGGTGTTTTTATCACCAATTACCTGCGACGGATTTTTACAGTTTATAGTTCCGTGATCTGTTGTAATAATTAATTTGAAACCTGCTGTTTGTGCTTGTTGGATGATTTCTAAAAGTGGCGAATTTTTAAACCAGCTTTGCGTTAACGATCGGTATGCTTTATCGGTTGATGCCAGTTCTTTAATAACTTCCATTTCGGTTTTTGCATGCGAAATCATATCAACAAAATTATAAACCAATGCAATTAACTTATTGTTTTTGCTTGATTTAAAATTCTCTGCGAGCTTTTTACCGTCTTTTAAATTGGTTATTTTATGATATTCATATTTAATGTTTAAACGCAAACGTTTTAATTGATCTTCTAAAAATTCGGCTTCAAAAAGATTTTTTCCACCATCATCTACATCATTTTTCCAATATTGTGGCAGTTGTTTTTCCATTTGTAACGGAGTCAAGCCTGAAAAAATAGCGTTTCTGGCGTATTGCGTTGCTGTTGGAAGTATAGAATAATAATGCTCTTCTTTATCTACTTTATAATGTTGGTTGACGATACCTTCAAAAGCTTTCCATTGATCGTATCGCAAATTATCAATCACTACAAAAAGCACATTTTCTTCGCCACGTAATTCGGGAACAACCTTTCTTACAAACAGTTTGTGAGAGAAAAGCGGTGCTTCGTCATCGTTATTAATCCAGTCTTCGTAATTTTTTTCTACAAATTTTCCGAATTGAATATTAGCTTCTTCCTTTTGTTTTTCAAGAATTTCAGCTACATTTTGATCTTCGATCGTTTCCAATTGCAATTCCCAGAAAATCAATCTTTTGTATAAATCTGCCCATTCCTGATGCGAATTTGCCTGCATCATTTCCATTGCAATTTTTCTGAATTCCTTCTGATAATCCAACGACGTTTTTTCTGAAATCAACCTTGAATGATCTAAATTCTTCTTCAAACTCAACAAGATCTGGTTTGGATTTACAGGTTTAATCAAATAATCGGCAATTTTAGATCCAATCGCTTCATCCATTATAAATTCTTCCTCACTTTTGGTGATCATTATAATAGGTATGGTCGATTTTTTTTCTTTCAATTCTGCCAAAGTTTCCAACCCGGTAATTCCCGGCATATTCTCATCTAAAAAAACAGCATCAAAATTTTCTTCGTCAAATAAATCAATCGCATCCTGTCCGTTGGTAGCAGTAGTTACTTTATAGCCTTTCTTTTCTAAAAAAAGCACATGTGGTTTTAACAAGTCAATTTCATCATCAACCCACAATATTTTTATTTCATTCATAGCAATAATATTTTACCTGTTATAAAAACAGGTATTAGAATTTTAAATTTAGTAAAAAGTAAATACAATTTTCTTAAAATATTAATAAGAAAATTTAAAACCTTATTTATTACAAAAATGATATAAATATTTTGTTTTTTAGATACTTTTGTATGTTTTATCAATTAAAATAACAACAATTAAGTTGTTATATTAACTACGTTTTTAAATGTATTTTTCTTTTATAATACCTGTTTACAACCGACCTGATGAAATTGATGAATTACTTCAAAGTCTGGTACATCAAACTTATACTAATGATTTTGAGATTGTTGTGGTAGAAGATGGTTCTACAGTTAACTGCCAAGATATTGTAAATAAGTATATTAACCAGCTTAATGTTTCATATTACTTTAAGAAAAATTCAGGACCGGGCGATTCTCGAAATTATGGAATGACGGTTGCAAAAGGCGATTATTTTATCATTTTAGATTCAGATTGTATTATTCCTGAAAATTATTTGGTTGAAGTTGATCAATTTCTTACTAATAATTATGTGGATTGTTTTGGCGGACCTGATGCGGCGCACGATTCTTTTTCTGATGTGCAGAAAGCAATTAATCAAACGATGACATCGGTTTTAACAACAGGTGGAATTCGTGGTGCAAGCGAGAAATTAGGAAAGTTTCAGCCAAGAAGTTTTAACATGGGAATTTCGAAGGAAGCTTTTGAAGCATCGGGTGGTTTTGGGAAGATTCATCCGGGAGAAGATCCTGATTTATCGATTCGTTTATGGAAAATGAATTTTAAAACGGCTTTAATTCCAAATGCACATGTTTTCCACAAACGCAGGATCGATTGGGAAAAATTCTACAAACAAGTGAATAAATTTGGCAAAGCTAGACCAATTTTAAACCAGCGCTATCCAGAATATAGTAAAATTACCTTTTGGTTTCCTGCAATTTTTTCAGTTGGCTTTTATGTTTCGCTTTTATTTTTAATTGTTGGCATTAACGTGTTTTTTTACTGCTATGCCTTGTATTTCCTAGCTGTTTTTATAGAAACTTTAGCTAAAACAAAGAACCTTAAAATTGGATTTTTAACAATAATTGCAACTTTTATTCAGTTTTTTGGATATGGGGCAGGGTTTTTGTACAGCTATTTTTTGTTAAATATTAAGAAGCAAGATCCAGAAGTAGCAATGCCCGAAATGTTTTTTAAATAATGATGAAAATAATAGGAGTAACCGGAGGAATTGGCAGTGGCAAAACAACCATTATCAATTATATAAAATCGAAGGGTTTTGCGGTTTATATTGCTGATGGTGCGGGAAGGAAAGTTATGCAGAAGCGTGAAATTATTCAGCAGATAAATCAACTTTTTAATGACGAAGTTCTTTTGCCTGATGGTTTTTTGGATCGATCTAAAATAGCATCGCTCGTTTTTAATAATAACTATCTGTTGCAGAAATTGAACAATGTTGTGCATCCAGCCGTAGCGTTAGATTTTGAAGAATTCAAAAAGGAAAATGCTTCAGAAAAAGTGATTTTTAAAGAGACAGCAGTTTTGTTTGAATCGGGTTCGTACAAAGAGTGCGACGCCACAATTTTAATTACCGCACCGTTAGAAATTAGAATAAAAAGGGTAATGCAACGTGATAATATTACGAAAGAGCAGGTGGAAAGCAGGATTAAAAACCAACTGTCAGACGATCAAAAAGCCGCATTGGCAACTTATATTGTTGAAAATATAGATTTAAAACACGCTTTTAAGAGTATTGACGATATTATAATAAAAATTTTAAATAATTAGGTTTGATGTTAACTTTAGGTTAAAACGATTATTTTTAAATGTTAAAATGTTAAATTTGAACATATTTTAATTGCAGAATGAATAAATACAGATTTCAGTTTTTAGTTGTTTTAATGAGTTTGGCGCTGTTAGGAATAACTTTAATACAGCTTTACTGGATTAGTACAACTTACGAAAATAAAGATGATCAGTTTCAGCACATGGTTAATCTTACAATAGGTAAAGTTGTTGACAGGGTTCAAGAAAAAGAACGTTACGATTTTCAAAAAAAGCTGATAGATTATAAAAACAAAACGGGAAAAACTCCGGATCAAACAGAAGTTAGAAAGATTTTTTATACTGAAAAGAATGTAGAAACAAACGAAGAAATTGTTTACACAAATATTATTTCAGTTGAAAATTTTAAGGATATTAATTTTGGCAAAACGTTCATTGACAGTGCAAGCGGATCTAAAAAAGATTATAAAAACTACATCAGTAGCCGTAAAACAGAAATTTACCATGGTAAACCAACATATATTGATGGAGTGTCATCAGGTGTTCATCGTTCGCTAAATACACAAAATCAGCCAGATGAAGTAATTGAAAAAACCGGAAATGTTGATGATTTAGATAAAATAGTAATCAATACAACTTATTATGATGTTGTTTCAGCATATCCAATAGAAGATCGTTTAAATAACAATGTTTTAAACACGTTGATTAAGCAGGAGTTAGCGAATAATAAACTTCCAACTAATTTTGAATACGCTGTTTTTAACAACGGTTTGGGAACATCAATTAAGTCGGCTAATTTTGTTTTTAATGAAAAGAATACCTATTCGGTGCCAATTTTAACCGATGTTGAGAATCATTCAAAATATCAGCTTTATATCAGTTTTCCACAGAAATCGAAGTTCTTATTTTCAGATTTACTGCCATTCATACTAATATCGTTATTATTCACGGTGGTAATTATTGCAGCATATTATAGCGCAATCCGTCAGTTAATTACGCAACGACAGATTTCTGAAATCAAAAACGATTTTATTAATAATATGACACACGAGTTTAAAACGCCTATTGCAACTATTAATCTTGCTTTAGATGCCATTAAAAACCCGAAAATCATAAACGATGAAGAAAAGGTTTTAAGATACATTCAAATGATTCGTGACGAAAACAAACGAATGCACGCGCAAATTGAAAATATCTTAAGAATATCGAAACTAGAGAAAAAAGAATTAGATATTCCGAAAGAAAAAGTGGAATTAACCGAAGTGCTAGAACTAGCAATAGATCACGTTTCACTGTTAATTGAAGATCGCGAAGGAACATTAAACACTCATTTTAATACAACAAGAGACAGTGTTTTAATTAACCCAACGCACTTTACAAGCGTTTTTGTAAATATCTTGGACAATGCCATTAAATATTCGCACAACGCACCTGTAATTGATATTTATACAGAAAATATAAAAGATACAATTGTAGTTAAAATTAAAGATCAGGGAAGTGGTATGAGTAAAACTGCCACAAAGAAAATATTTGATAAATTTTATCGCGAACATACCGGCGATTTGCACAATGTAAAAGGTCACGGTTTAGGTCTGGCTTATGTAAAACAGATTGTAGACGACCACAACGCACAGGTCTATGTAGAAAGCGAAAAAGGTAAGGGTAGTACCTTTATAATAAAAATACCGTTAATAAACTAATAGTTAAACAAACAACAAATAGATAAAACAATGGAAGTAAGCAACAAAAAGATTTTATTGGTAGAAGATGATCCTAACTTCGGATCAATCTTAAAAGATTATTTAATGATGAATGATTTCGATGTAACTCTTGCCAAAAATGGTATGGAAGGATTCGAAAAATTCAAAAAAGATACATTTGATTTATGTATTCTAGACGTAATGATGCCTTATAAAGACGGATTTACATTAGCACGCGAAATCAGAGATAAAAATAAAGAAATTCCTATTATCTTCTTAACTGCTAAAACAATGAAAGAAGATGTTTTAAAAGGATATAAAGTAGGTGCAGACGATTATTTAAACAAACCGTTTGATTCTGAAGTGCTGTTAATGAAGATTAAAGCAATTATGCAGCGTAAATCGTCTGAAGTTAAGGCAGAGAACACAAAATTCGAATTCCAGATTGGTAAATTTAATTTAAATTCAAAACTTCGTTTCTTAACTTTTGAAGATGATGAACCGATTAAATTATCGCCAAAAGAAAACGAATTATTAAAAATGTTGGCACTTTATGAAAACGATTTAATGCCACGTGAAGTTGCATTGACAAAAATATGGAGAGATGATAATTATTTTACATCTAGAAGTATGGACGTTTATATTGCCAAATTAAGAAAATACCTGAAGTCTGATGAGAATGTAGAAATTTTAAACATTCACGGTGAAGGTTTTAGATTGGTAATTAAAAATAAAGATAAATAATAAAAAAGCTTGAGAAATTTCTCAAGCTTTTTTTGTGCCGTTAATTATTTTTATGAAGTTGAACTGACAGAATCAATAACGTTTTCGTCAGTTCGAGCTTGTCGAGAACTTTTAAAAACTACTTAAAATAATTAAAATCGTGGTTGTTTTCTATGTTTAACAAGGTTTCATAAATTAACTTAATTACATTTTCAACATCATTTTTATGAACCATTTCAACTGTTGTGTGCATGTATCTTAAAGGTAACGAAATTAATGCAGATGCAACACCGCCGTTACTGTAAGCAAACGCATCGGTATCTGTTCCTGTAACTCGTGATGATGCCAAACGTTGAAAAGGAATACTGTTCTTTTCAGCTGTATCAATAATTAAATCGCGTAAATTATTTTGAACTGCAGGTGCATAAGTAATTACTGGCCCAGATCCAATTTTGGTTTCACCTTCAATCTTTTTGTCGATCATTGGTGTAGTACTGTCATGACAAACATCGGTTACAATTGCAATATTCGGTTTAATACTTTGAGTGATCATTTCGGCACCACGTAAACCAACTTCTTCTTGTACCGAATTGGTAATGTACAATCCAAAAGGTAATTTTTTGTTGTTTTCTTTTAATAAACGAGCAACTTCTGCTATCATAAATCCGCCCATACGGTTATCCAAAGCACGACAAACAAACTTATTATCGTTCAAAATCTCAAAACTATCCGGATACGTAATTACACAACCAACATGAATTCCCAAAGCTTCTACTTCGGCTTTTGATTCGCATCCGCAATCAATAAAAATATTTTCAATTTTTGGTGTAGGTTCATCTTTCCCTGCGCGTAATCTTGTATGAATTGCCGGCCAGCCAAAAACACCTTTTACAATTCCGTTTTTTGTGTGAATATTTACACGTTTTGATGGAGCAATCATTTGGTCGCTTCCTCCATTTCTAATTACGTAAATCATACCATCTTCGGCAATATAGTTCACATACCACGAAATTTCGTCTGCATGCCCTTCAATAACCACTTTAAATTCAGCGTCAGGATTTATCACACCAACGCAGGTTCCGTAAGTATCTGTAAAAACCGTATCAACATAAGGTTTTATGTAATCCATCCATAATTTTTGTCCTTCTTTTTCAAAACCTGTAGGTGAAGCGTTGTTTAAGTATCCTTCCAAAAAGGTCATTGAATCGTTGTCTAGTATGGTTTTTGCAGTCATAATTTTTGTAAAAATTTTAAACGAATTTACTAATAATTTTGTTTTATATTTACTTTAAAATTACACGAATAACAATGAGAAAATTTTTTATAATATTTTTTTCTTTTTTGGCATTCCAAATCAATGCGCAGGTTAACGATTGGGAAAAATATGCCGATTCTTTGCGTACAAATGTTTTAGACGACGGTGAAATTGAAAAGGAATTTATGCTGCCGGAATTACATATTAATTTTTCGAAAGAAGAATTAGAACGCATTAAAATACAGAATGTTTTAAAACGCAGAATAATAAGGGTTTACGGATATGCCGTTAAAACCAGCGATAATTTAACGTCTTTAAACGAGAATATGGCGAAGATGGAATCAAATTCGCAAAAAAGAAAGTATTTAAGACAAACAGAGAAATATCTTAAAGAACAGTTTGAAGAGCCTTTGAAAAAACTTTCACGTAAAGACGGACAGATTCTTGTTAAGTTGATAAATCGCCAAACAAATAAAAGTACTTTTGAACTGGTTAAAGATTTAAAAAGCGGATGGTCTGCATTTTGGAATCAGCAAGCAGCTAAATTGTTCGATATAAATTTAAAAACAAAGTATGAACCTGCTGATGTTCTAGAGGATTTTTACATAGAAATGTTAATACAGGAACTGGCAGCCGAAGGCAGAATTGATTACCGTCCAGCAGCCCGCAATCTTAAAATGGATCAGGTAAAAACCAAGTGGAAAAATAAATTAGGCGATTCTGGTTATTATCCCGAAGAAAATTAATCAAACATTTTTGGTATATTTGCAATAAGCAATACATTCATGGAACAATTCATTGTATCGGCACGAAAATACCGTCCGCAAACTTTTAAAGACGTTGTTGGTCAGCAAACAATTACAAGCACTTTAGTTAATGCTATAGAGAACAATCATTTGGCTCAAGCATTATTATTTACTGGTCCGCGTGGAGTTGGTAAAACTACTTGTGCCCGTATTTTGGCTCGAAAAATTAACCAGATCGGGTACGATGATCCTAATGAAGATTTTGCTTTTAACGTGTTTGAATTAGATGCGGCTTCGAACAACTCGGTCGAAGATATCCGTAATTTAATTGATCAGGTTCGCATACCACCACAAACGGGAATTTATAAAGTTTATATTATTGACGAGGTACACATGTTGTCATCGGCAGCTTTTAATGCGTTCCTTAAAACGTTAGAAGAACCACCAAAACATGCCATTTTTATTTTGGCAACAACAGAAAAGCATAAGATTATTCCTACGATATTATCTCGTTGTCAGATATTTGATTTTAAACGAATTACCGTTAATGATGCAAAGGAATACTTAAAAGAAGTTGCTGTTAGTCAGAATATTACTTTTGAAGAAGATGCATTACAGATTATTGCCCAAAAAGCAGACGGAGCTATGCGTGATGCACTTTCAATCTTTGATAGAGTAGTATCTTTCTGTGGAACCAATTTAACACGCCAGGCAGTTGCAGAAAACCTGAATGTTTTAGATTACGATTACTATTTAAAGGTTACCGATTTAATTATTTCAAACGATATCCCGAACTTATTGCTGACTTTCGATGGAATTTTAGCAAAGGGTTTCGATGGAAATCATTTTGTGACAGGATTGGCATCGCATTTTAGAAATTTGCTGGTTTGTAGAAATCCGCAAACGCTTATTTTGTTAGATGTTAGCGATGAAAACAAGAATCTGTTTTATCAGCAGGCACAAAAATGTACGCAGGAAATATTAATCGAAGCAATAAATATTGCAAACACGTGCGATTTAAAATATAAAACTTCCGTAAACCAGCGTTTGTTGGTAGAATTGTGTTTAATGCAGTTGGCAACGTTGACTCACCCTGAAAAAAAAAATTTAAATCAGAACTGATTCCGGCAGCATTTTTTATAAATGTAAGTAAAAACAGTAGTCATTCAATTGTGGTTGAAGAGCCGAAAGCTGTCATTTCTAAAGAAAAAACCGATGTAGAAGATGTTGCTGTAAATTCAAATACAGAAGATTTAAATACGCAGAAGGTTATCTTATCAAAAGAAACGGGTGAACATCAAATTTCTGCACTTTCACTAAAAAGCATCAAGAAAAAAAGAGAGTTAGAAGCTTCTATAAACCCTGTTCAGATCAATCACGAAGACTTACCTAATGATCATTTTACGTTTGAAGAACTTAAAAAACATTGGGATTTTTGTTCGAATCAATACTATACAACCGGCAGAATGCTTATGTCGTCTACCATGAACATGGCAAATTTAACCTTAAATGAAAATGTTTTAACTGTTGAATTTCCAAACACGGGCAGTAAATTAAGTTTTGAAGAAAATCTGTACGATCTGGTTTCGTTCATTCATAAAAAACTGAACAATTACCATTTAAAGATCGATGTTAAAGTAAACGAACAAGCACAAGTTAAGAAGGCATATACCATTCACGATAAGTTAGATTATTTAAAAGAATTGAATCCGGCTTTAGATGTCTTGATTAAAACCTTTGATTTAGAAATAAAACCATAAAAAAATGAAGACTAAAAATCTTCATTTTTTCTATCTTCAATTTCTAATTTCAACAGAATTTTTGCTACATCGCTTTCAGCAAAAGATAAATTTCCGGCAACAAAAACACCACGTTCTCCATTGGTAAAATTTTCAATTCCATAAACCGTAGCTTCATCATCAGGGTCGCTCATGCCTTCATATCTGTAAATCTCTACAATTCCAAAACTCGATGGCGATGCTAAAATCTGTCCTTCTTCAATATTAAAATCAATAGAAAATCCTTTTTCCTTTAACTCTTCCAGCGCTTTTTCAACCGTTGCGTAGTGATACATTTTTTTCATAGTTTGTAATTTTATCTGTAAGTTAAGAATTTTTGATTTAACGGCTTTAAAAATTATCATAAAATCTAATAACAACTTTTTTGTTTGTACTTTTGTAAAAAATGTAATTATGATATCAATAGGAAACTTCAACATGTTAAAAATTGCAAGAAGAACCAATGTTGGGCTGTATTTGACCGATGGAAACGAAGATGTGCTTTTGCCTAAAAAGTATCTGCCCGAAAATTTTGAAATTGGTGACGATATAGAAGTTTTTGTTTATTTGGATCATGAAGAACGACCGGTTGCAACGACTTTAGAACCGTACATTTTTTTAAACGAATTTGCTCTTTTAAAAGTTAATTACATCAATGAATATGGTGCTTTTATGGATTGGGGTTTAGAAAAAGATTTGTTTGTTCCGTTCAGAGAGCAGGCTCGACCAATGACCGAAGGCAACTATTACATGATTTACATGACTTTAGATGATAAAACGAATCGTTTGGTTGGATCATCGAAATTAAATCAGTTTTTAGATAATACAGATCTTACGGTTGAAGTAGGGGAAGAGGTTGATTTAATTGTTTCGCACATTACCGATGCAGGAATTAACGTGATCATCAACGAAAAACACAAAGGATTGATGTATCAGAACGAAACTTTTGAAGATTTCAGAACTGGCGACCGTATCATTGGCTACATCAAAAACATAAGACCCGACGGAAAAATCGATGTTTCTAGAAATAAACTTGGTTTTGAAAAAGTATCAGACAGCGTTTCTAAAATTCTAACAGAATTAGAAATGAACAACGGTTTTTTAGGTTTGAACGATAAAAGCCATCCCGATGAAATTAAAACCGTTTTGGGTATGAGCAAAAAGACTTTTAAACAAACGGTTGGTGTTTTATATAAAGAAAAGAAGATTTTAATTAAAGACGACGGAATTCATTTGGTTTAATGTTAAAGTAATCATAATACAAAATAAAATCATTATATTTATTTAAAATTATAAATTATTATGTGTTATGAAAAAAACTTTACTTATAATTTTCGGAACCGCTTCTTTACTGGCGTGCAAAGGTAAAACAGACTGTCAGGAACTTTCAGGAACCTACAGTACTTTTGTTGAAGCCAGAAAAGAAATTACAAAGGCTAACTATCCCATTAAGAAAATTCAGTCAACGCCCGAAAGCTCTTGGATTAAACGTATTGAATTTTACAGTTGCAACGAAAAAGAAGGTTACCTAATCATCTATACAACCCGTGCAGAAGAATACATACACGCACATGTACCTTTGGCAATTTGGGAAGAATTTTCTACAGCAAAATCAAAAGGATCGTACTATAACACCAATATTGTAAACCGTTACGCTTTCAATTTAAAGTAAAACTTAAAAAATGGTATGTTAGTTGTATATTATAATGCAATATTATTCGTTTAGATTAATATTGCATTAAATTTGCAAAACAAAAATATACAGATGAAAAAATACCTTTTTATACTTTTTGGATTACTTTTTTTGAATTCATGGAATGCACAGGCGCAGATTGACGATACCGATTTGGAAGAATTGGTGATTGATAAATTGTCGCGCAGTAGCATGATTGATATCATAAAAAAGGTACGCAACCAAATGTATAATAATTATGCCGATAACAATTACAATTATTTGGTAACACATCAGGCAATGATTAACGATACGGCTCAATTGCTGAATTCTGAAACGGTGTTTGATGTGAACATTAATCTTAAAAGCAAAAAAATAAATAAAAGCATAGTTAAAGATCCAAGAAACAAAATGTCAATGGACACCTTGTTTTTTAACCGTTATTCAGGTAACGATTCTCCAATGTACTGGCTTACCGAGGTGGTTATAAGAAAATATGTAAACGTACCCGAACTGGATTTCTTTAACAACTTTAAAGATTATACGTTTGAAAGAAAAAGAACGAATGACGGACAATATGTAATTGAATTTTATTCGGAACAGTTTTATGAAGGATATTTTCAGTACGATAAAAACTTCAACCTAAAAAAAATGGAGTTTGTTCTTTTGAAACCTTATGTAATTGATCACAGCCAGTCGAGAAACGGAAAGTTTATGTTCGAAAAAAACTGGATCTACAAACAAGAAAAAGTTTCGATCACTTTCAATACAAATAACGAAGGCAAAAATTATGTAAGTGAATTAAAAGCTTCAGAAGAAATACAGGATTATAACTTCACAAGATTCGATTCAAACGGTGGAGTAGTAATAAAAGATATAGATTTGGATTTTAAATCGAATTTAATTTTCAAAAAGATGTAAAAAATCCCGAAGTTTAAGCTTCGGGATTTTTTTGTTTATCTTAATTCCGCACCAACTTCTGTCTGTAACTGGTTTTGAATTTTACTCATTATTTTGTCAATCTGCGCATCGGTTAGCGTTTTGTCTTTGTCTTGTAACTTCATGCTTATTGCGTAAGATTTGGTTCCTTCAGGTAATTTATCGCCTTGATAAACATCGAACAAAGAAACATCAGAAATCAAGTTTTTATCAACTTGTTTTACAATTTTGTAAACATCGGCAAACGATACTTCATTCTTTATCAATAAAGCTAAATCGCGTTTTACAACCGGATATTTTGAAATTTCTGCAAACTTAATTTTGCTCGAAACTACGTTTAAAATCGTATTCCAGTTGAAATCGGCATAAAAAACATCTTGTTTAATATCGAAATGTTTCAAAATAGATTTTTTTACGTTACCAAAAGAAACGACTTTTCTGTCGCCTAAATAGTAAGAAATTCCTTCAGAGAAAATATCGTTTTCGTTTGGTTGGGTTTCAATATTTTTAAGTCCTAAACGAAGCAACAACGCATCGATATATCCTTTAAACAAAAAGAAATCAACAGATGTTGCAGGCGTATTCCAGTTGATACCGTTGCTGTTCCCTGTTGCAAATAAAGCCAAATGTTTATATTCTTCGTAACCTGACAACGTTTTTGCATAGGTTTTACCGAATTCAAAATATTTTAAATCGGCTTTTTTACGGTTGATGTTGTAAGCGATTGATTCTAATCCACCAAAAAGCAAGGTTTGACGCATAATTGATAAATCCTGACTTAACGGATTTAAAATGGCAACTTGTTGGTTTGTGTTTATATCGGCAATTAAATCTGAATAAGCTGTGGTTGTTAACGAATTCGACATTGTTTCGTAAAAACCTTGACTTACCAACTGATCTGCTGCGATGTTCTGCACTTTATGATCGTCGGTTTTAGATCCGTAAGCAATTGTTGCGTTAATTTTAGATCCAACTTTTATGTTGTTGAAACCGTACACACGAAGAATTTCCTCGATAACATCGATTTCACGCTGCACATCAACACGATAAGGTGGAATAGATAATCCTAAACCTTTATCGGTAATATTTGTAACTTTAATATCTAACGAAACCAAAATTTTCTTGATTGTTTCGTTTGGAATATTCTCTCCTAAAATCTTGTTGACATTGCTGTAATTCAAGAAAACTGAAAAATCTTCTATCTTTTTTGGATACAGATCGGTAATGTCAGAAGTAATTTCACCACCCGAAATTTCAGCAATCAATATAGCAGCATGTTTTAAAGCATAAGTTGTAATACTTGGGTCGATACCTCTTTCAAAACGGAAAGATGCATCGGTAGAAATACCATGTGCTTTAGCTGTTTTACGAATGCTTACTGGATTAAAATACGCACTTTCTAAAAAGATTGCCGTTGTATATTCGGTAACTCCGGAGTTTAATCCGCCTAAAACACCAGCTAAACAAAGCGGTTGGTTTTCATCGCAAATTACAATATCTTCTTCATTCAAAGTACGTTCAATACCATCTAAAGTCAATAATTTACTGCCTTTCACCGCATTTTTTACAATGATCTTGTTTCCTTTAATACGCGATGCATCAAAAGCGTGCAACGGCTGACCCAATTCGTGCAACACGTAATTAGTAGCATCAACAATATTGTTTTTTGGTGTAATACCAATTGCTTTTAATGCATTTTGCAACCAAGTCGGCGAAGGTTTAACTTCAATTCCCGAAATAGTTACTCCGGCATAATGTGGCGCCAGTTTGCTGTCTTCAACAATAATATCGTACTTCAAGGTACGTTTTTCAACCTTAAATTTGCTTATACTCGGTGTAATTAATTCTGAAAAACTGCTTTGCGGTTTGTTTTGAATTAAACCTGCACGCAAGTCACGCGCAACGCCCCAATGACTCATAGCATCGGCACGGTTTGGCGTTAAACCAATTTCAAAAACGGTATCGTTATACACTTCAAAAACTTCAGCAGCCAAAGTTCCTGGTTTAAATTTATCATCTAAAACCATAATTCCGTCATGACCTTCGCCTAAACCTAATTCGTCTTCGGCACAAATCATTCCGAAACTCTCTTCGCCACGAATTTTTCCTTTTTTAATAACAAAATCATTACCTTCTTTATCGGTTAAAACGGTGCCAATAGTTGCAACAGGTACTTTTTGTCCGGCAGCCACGTTTGGTGCGCCACAAACAATTTGTACAGGAGGTTCGCCATTGCCTAAATCAACTTTTGTGATACGAAGTTTGTCTGCATTCGGATGTTGTTCGCACGAAATTACATGACCAACAACAACGTCTTTTAATCCGCCTTTTAAACTTTCGTAAGCGTTGATACCTTCTACTTCTAATCCTAAATTCGTTAAAATTTCGGCTGTTTCTTCCGGAGCGATATCTAATTTGATAAACTGTTTTAACCAGTTATATGATATTTGCATTGATTTGTTTTTTAAAGCACAAATATACAGATTGCTGTACGTTTGATGAAATTATTTGTTTTATTTATGATAAAAATTTTGAGCGGACTTCGGCAGACGGAATCATACATTCGTCTTTTTTACCGTACCATTTGTAACGATTTTTGGCTACGTAGCGATACAGCGAATTACGCAAACTTTTAGGAGCTATTTTACCAATTTGCAGTAACGGATAGAAACCGCCTAACTGTTTGGAAATTTCTAAAGCAGCATCGCTTTCGGTATAATAAGCCACACCCGGATTGTACAGAATAATAGAATCTACCAACGGATTTACGCCGATGTATTTAATGATTTCCTTACCAAAATCGGACTGTAATGATGCAAATACAAACACATTGTTTTTATCTGCCTTGATTACTTTTTGAATGGTTTCATCGCAAAAATTACAAACGCCGTCAAAAAGAATCAACTGTTTATTTGGTGGTATTTTATCAATTATACTCATACGTTTATTTTTTTCTTTCGACCATTTCTAATTGATCCAAAGCAACTTTCGATGTAAAAAAACCGTAGTTTACTGTTGCTTTATTTTTCTCGATTGTATCAATTGTTCCAACCGATTTTCCATCGATCATACGAACGCGATCGCCGACTTTTAATTCAAAATTTGTTTTATTTGCTTGCTGTTGTTGTTGCTCTTTAACTTTTTTCTCTTTCTTTTCTTCTCGAATTTTTTCCAGCTTTTGTTCCACATCAACTTTTAACTGTAAAACTTCTTGTTCTTTTACCTTTTTTTCTTTTATGGTAATTTTCTTTCGCTTGGAATTTTCAATTTCGACCGTTTTCAGTAATTCTCCAATAAGCGTTTTTTTGTCTTTATTGTTGAAATATTTTTCAGAAAGATCATCAAATCGTTGTCCTAAATAGATCAATCGCTGGTTTGCATCGTACAATTCCTGATAACGTTCTAACTTATCCTGAATTTTTGTGTTGATGTTAGACATTTTGTTGCTTTCTTCACGCGCGCGTTTTTCTTCTTCTTTTAAATTTTCCGATGTTTTCTCTAATCGTGAACGCTCTTTCTGAAGATTCGCAATGGTTTTATCAAAACGAACTTTATCTGTTTCGATCTTCTTTTTTGCCCTATTGATCAATCCATACGGAATTCCGTTTTTCTGTGCAACTTCAAACGTAAACGAACTTCCTGCCTGTCCTAAACTCAATTTATACATTGGTTCTAACGATTTTTCATCGAACATCATGTTAGCATTTGTTGCGTGTGGCAGTTCATTCGCCAGAATTTTCAGGTTGGTGTAATGCGTAGTGATGATACCGAAAGCTTCACGATCGTAAAATTCTTCCAGAAAAACTTCAGCCAAAGCTCCACCTAATTCCGGATCGGATCCTGTACCAAATTCATCAATTAAAAACAAGGTTTTATCGTTACATTTCTTCAAAAAGTAATTCATGTTTTTTAATCGATAGCTATAAGTACTTAATTGATTTTCAATAGATTGATTATCTCCAATGTCTGTTAAAATTCTATCGAACAAGAACGTTTCACTGCGTTCGTGCACAGGAATTAACATACCACTTTGCAACATTAACTGCAACAACCCAATTGTTTTTAAGGTAATTGATTTTCCGCCGGCATTTGGTCCCGAAATTACAATAATACGCTCATTATTAGTTAATTCTATGGTTTGTGGATACGTTTGCTTGCCTTTTATCTTATTGTTTAAAAGTAAAATTGGGTGGAACGCATCTCGAAAAAATAATCTTTTTTCTGTTGAAATACTTGGCAGAATTCCGTTTATTTTTTCGGCATGTTTTGCTTTTGCAGCAACAATATCAATATGAGCTAAAAGGTTCTGAAAAATAATCAATTCTTCATGAAACGGACGAATACTATCGGTTAAAACACGTAAAATTCGCATGATTTCCTCGCGTTCTTCGTATTCCAAATTACTTAATTCTCTAGAAAATTTAAACGTATTTTCGGGTTCCATGTAAACAATACTTCCCGTTTTAGATTGACCCAAAACCGAACCTTTTACTTTTTTACGATGCATTGCCAAAACCGCCAAAACTCTGCGATTTTCTACAATAGATTCTTTAATATCGTCTAAATATCCTGCCGAATTATACTGTTGTAACGCAAAACCAAAACTCTGGTTTATTTTTCCACGAACAATCTGAATGTTTTGTCTGATCGCTTTTAAATCAACCGAAGCAGTGTCTTTAATTTCGCCGTATTTATCTAAAACCTGCTCAATATTCTGTAGTATTATCTTATTAGGCTGCGTAATTGTTGTGGCATTGTATAAAGCGGTGTAGTATTCTTGAAATTTCTTTAAAAAAGTAATTAATTCATTGGTGGTTGAAACCAAAGAGGCAATTTTTTTAAAGCCAGATGCTTCTAAAAAACTGTCTTCGATACGCAGCATTTTTAATTCGTAATTAATCGGATCAAAATAGTGCGACGGTATAGCGTTTTGGTTGCTGAAAGAAGAAACGTATTCTGACGTTTGTTTTAGTTCTTCTAACAACTGTTCTTTATTGTCGATTGGTTCTATAAGCAATGCATGTTCCTTACCAATTTCGGTAGTACATAAATCGCTTATCTGTTCTAATATGGTGCTGAATTCTAAATCTTGTAAGGTTTTATTTGCAATCAATTTCATTTGTAAATTCTCTATCAAGCTTTTGCTTTTAATAGTCAAAGTTACTAAAAATATTAATGATTAATAGTATGTAGTCAAACCATTAATTTATTTTAGATTATTGGTGTTTAGGTATAATTTAGGTAGTTCTTTTTCCAAGAATACTTTTTCAAAATCTTTACTTTTAAGTTTTCTAATATATTCAACATCATCCTTATCAATACCCGCAAAAAAACCACTAACAACTTCAAAATCTAGAATGCTATCCAATTTAATACTAACTAAACCATTTTCTAAGCTATCAAGTTTAACTGTTGCGTTTATTGTAGCGTTATATTTTGGAAACTTAAATTTATAATCATAGATTTTTTTGTTTTTGGAAAGATTAAGATTTGAAATAACAGATTTTTTATCGGTCTTTAGTCTTACTTCTAAGTCAGATTTCATATTAAAACTTCCTTGTTCTTTAGGCAAAGATGTAGCAACAAAAGAAAAAATACAAACAACAATTAAAATAGGTTTTAAAGTATTATTTAAGTTAATGAAATCATTGAAATTTGAATGCCAATAAATATATGAAATTGGTAAAATTGTTAAAGCAATTAAATCAGAATAATCAATGGTCCTATTAAAACCAATACCTATCGATTGAAAATAGTTAAGTAAAGGTTCTATTAGTTCAGATTTCCAAAAAATAAAGAATAATCCACTAAAAATATAATTGAACTTTATTTTGTTAGGAAATAGCAGACATAGAAAATATGGAAAAGAAAAAAGACCAGCAAAATCTGATAATTTTCCTGTAAAATAATTACCATAAAGATCCTTCAGAAAATGATCATTCAGCAATAGAATGAATATCGAAAATATAAAAATTAATCTAAAGTGTTTTTTTTGATTACTCATCTTTATGATAGCTAATAATATCAAAGTTACAAACAATTTATCATTTAAGAGAATATGTGTTAAATTTGAATTTTAAAAAAGAATAGAATGAATAGCTGGAAAGAATTTATCGCTTTGGAATCATCAAAAGATTATTATCAAAAACTAAAACAAATCGTTGATAGTGATTATGAAAAGGAAACTATTTATCCGCCAAAAGAATATATTTTCAATGCATTTAAATATTGTCCGTTAGATAAAGTTAAGGTTATAATTCTGGGGCAGGATCCTTATCACGGACAAGGTCAGGCGCATGGTTTAAGTTTTTCTGTGAATAAAGGAATTGGTTTGCCGCCATCGTTACGTAATATTTATGGTGAACTGCAAACCGATATCAATTTCTCTAATCCAGGTCATGGCGATTTAACCGAATGGGCAAAACAAGGTGTTTTATTGTTGAATGATGTTTTAACTGTTAAAGCAGGGCAAGCAGCAAGCCATCAAAAATTGGGTTGGGAACAGTTTACAGAAAATGTAATTAGTTTTTTATCTAATGAGAAGGATGGTTTGGTTTTTATGCTGTGGGGAAATCACGCGTTTAAAAAAGGAAAAAATATCGACAGATTGAAACATTTGGTTTTAACAAGTGGACATCCGTCACCAATGAGTGCTAATCAGGGAAAATGGTTTGGTAACAAACATTTTTCGCAAGCTAATAATTATTTGATTCAGCATGGAAAAACGCCTATCAATTGGCAATTAAGCTTTTAATGATTTCTAAATTAGTTAAAACGCAAACAATAATGTTAAAAAGCAAATTTAACTTGGTAGCCTTTTATAATAAAAGTATATTTAATGAATAAAATTTGTTTTTGTTATAAAAAACAAAAATTTGTTTGTTGTTTACTTAAATTTAAAAGCTACCTGTTAATTCGGGTAGCTTTTGTTATTTTTACATAAAATACAATTAATATGTCTGGTAATTCAATTGGAAATAAATTTAAACTAACTACGTTTGGTGAATCGCACGGAGCGGCAATTGGTGGAATAATCGATGGATGCCCGTCTAATGTGGTGTTAGATTTAGATGCTGTTCAATTAGAATTAGATCGAAGAAAACCCGGACAGTCGAAATTAGTTACTCAAAGAAAAGAGGCTGATGAAGTTGTTTTTCTTTCGGGAATTTTTGAAGGAAAAACCTTGGGAACTCCAATTGCTTTTCAAATAAATAATACCAATTCAAAATCAGATGATTACGATTTGCTGAAAGATGCCTTTCGCCCAAGCCATGCAGATTTTGTGTATCAGCAAAAATACAAGCATCGCGATTATAGAGGAGGAGGAAGGAGTTCTGCCCGAGAAACCGCAGCCAGAGTTGTAGGCGGTGCAATTGCAAAGCAAATCATTAAGCCTGTAGAAATTATCGCGTATGTTTCTTCTGTTGGATCTATTTCTGTCAATAAAAAATATACTGAACTTAATTTATCTCTTACCGAAACCAATGATGTTCGCTGTCCCGATGTTGAAATTGCTCAGAAAATGGAACAACTTATTTTAGAAACCAAGAAAAAAGGCGATACCGTTGGCGGTGTTGTGACCTGTGTGATAAAAAATGTTCCGATTGGTTTGGGCGAACCTGTTTTCGATCGATTAGAGGCCAATCTGGCAAAAGCAATGTTGTCTATCAATGCGTGTAAAGGCTTTAGTTTTGGCAGTGGTTTTGAAGGCACAAAAATGTTTGGATCTCAACACAACGATTATTTTAATGAATACGGATCGACTAAAACCAATTTTTCAGGTGGAATTCAAGGTGGAATAAGCAATGGAATGGATATATATTTCGATGTTGCTTTTAAACCAGTCGCTACGCTGCTACAACCGCAAGAAATGTTAACCACTAATGGAACTTTGGAAGTTATTAAAGGTAAAGGCAGACACGATGCTTGTGTGCTACCGCGTGCCGTGCCCATTGTAGAAGCTATGGCTGCTTTAGTAATTGCCGATTTTATGGTTTAATCATTACATTCCATCAAAATTAAATGCCCATTTTCGTAAGTTATTTCAACCAAACCATCCGTTAAAACTTCATTACTGCTTCCGGGTTTAAATCCTAGAATTAATGAATCGTTTTGTAGTTCGTATTTCAAGTTTTTTGTCGAAATTCCATCAACAGTTCCAACAGGAATCAAGGATAAAATAGTTTCTTTTGGATACCATTTAATAAAATTCTTCTGTAAAGGGAAAATTCTAGAATAATCGTCGATCATTACTAATTTTATAATTTCCTGATATTTAATAAGATTTGTGATGTTTGTAAAGGTATGATCCATTCTTCTGCCGGTTGCCCAAACAATATTTGCCGCAGGTATTTTTCGGTCAATCAAATAATTAATTGCTTTGTCAATATCGTACGAATCCTGCTCTTCTAACTTCACAATTTCAATGGGATACTGTAAATTCTTGTAGTATTCGTAATCAAAATTTCGGTCAAAATCACCAATTAAAACATCAACTTTAATTCCTAATTCCAAAACGCGCGTAATGGCACTATCTAACACAATAACCAATGGGTTCCACTCCAATAATTGGTTGAGTAATTCCATAGAACATGCTTCGCCATTGGCAATTATTAATGCAGGTTCCTGATCGTCGCGTACAATATGGTGTGATGACATTTATTTGAAGTTTTAAAACCACTAAATTAAGATGTTTTCTTTATTTTAAAAGGATTTAATTATATTTGAAGAAAATTTAAATTCTTATACAATGGATTTACAACAAGAACAATGGTGGAGCGATTTTCAGAACGATGAAAACGCTATTTTATTAGATGTTCGTACAGAAGATGAAGTAAGCGAAGGTGCAATTCCAGGAGCAGTTCATCATGATTTTTATCAGGGACAGGATTTTTTAAGTGCTTTAGAAAATTTAGATAAATCGAAAAATTACTATGTTTATTGCCGTTCAGGAAACCGCAGCGGACAAACGTGTTTATTGATGAACCAATTGGGTTTTGAAAACACTTTTAACTTGGTTGGCGGAATGAACGAATGGGAAGGACCAACAGAATAATTAAGGCGAAAGCCTTTTTTTTATGTATTTTTTTAAGATTTTAAAATGGAATTAATCGATTTTATATTACATATTGACCAATATTTAGAGGTTTTCTTGCAAGATTATGGCGTTTGGGTTTATGCCATATTGTTTTTAATCATTTTTGTTGAAACAGGTTTGGTGGTAATGCCTTTTTTACCGGGCGATTCGCTATTATTTGCAACCGGAATGTTGGCAGCACAATTTCCTGAAAGCTTAAATGTTTGGTTGGTAATGATTTTACTTTTTATAGCAGCAGTTTTAGGCGATACCGTTAATTACTCTATTGGTAAACAAATTGGTATGCGAATCATCAACTTTAAAATATTGGGTAAACAGCCGGTTACTATTGAACACATTAATAAAACACATTCTTTTTACGAGAAGTACGGCAGTAAAACGATTGTTATTGCTCGGTTTGTACCAATTGTAAGAACCTTGGCTCCGTTTGTCGCTGGTATCGGCAGAATGAATTATAGCACCTTTTTAACTTATAATTTTATTGGCGGATTTATCTGGGTGTTCGGTATTACTTTTATAGGTTATCGTTTAGGAAATATTCCATTGATAAAAGACAACTTTTCAAAAGTAGTGTTGCTGATTATTTTGGTATCGGTTCTTCCGATTATCTATTCGGTTATTAAAGAAAAATTTAGTAATAAAAACAAAACGCTTTCGTAATGAAAGCGTTTTTTGTTTTATATCTTTAAATTATGATGCAGTGAAAACATCAATTGTTGATGTGATGTTTTTTGAAGCATCTGATTCATCCAACCAACTTGAATTCCTAATTTTTGATTGATTTTAAATCCTGCACCTAAATACAATCTATCTCTATCAAACACGTTTGTTTTTCTTGAAGTTTCATCGGTGTTTATAAAAAGTTCGTTATAAAAACTTGCATACAAACTCTGATTTTTTTCGGTATTCTGATAAATCGGAACATCCAATCCTAACTGATATCTGAACCTTGACTTAAAATCCTGATTTTCTATAAAGCGTTGTTCGAATCTGAAACGATGTTTTACAGTAGCGGTTGCAATTTTTTGGTTTGTAAGTACATCCTGAAAAATTCTGTTTTCAATAAAAGGCACATCGGGTTTTAAATATTGCTCTGTGTCAACAAAAGCATAACCTGTACCCAAAGTTAAATTATCAAACAACATATATTGGATAGAACTACGAATCAACAACTGGTTTAAATCTGAAAGTAATTCGTAATTTCGATATTGAACATCGTAATTGATATTCCATTTAGTATCTTCAATTTTCGCATTTCCGAAATACATATACCAACCACCTAATTTTGGATCTCCCTTTTTGGGATTGTTAGAAAAGCCTTTAAAATTAAAGAGAATAACTGCTAAAAATAAAACTGCTTTTTTCATAAGTGGAGGATTTACAATGATTATTGATTTATTTATTGAGAATGTGTTTTTAAATTACTTTTACTGGTTTCCAAGATAATTGCAAATTGTAAACCATACATTACTGCTGCTAAAACCAAATGTGCAGCCTGTGTACCAAACGGAAAGTGAATGTAGTACATCAATATTCCTGTAATGATTTCTAAAATCAGTAAAAGCATGATCCAGTTCATTTTAGTGTTGCCTAAATTAAGGCGTTTATTTCTTAAAAACAGGTAAAGGTTTACAAAAAATATCACAAAAGAAAAGGTTCTGTGAATGTAAAAAGTAACATCGGGATTTGCCAACCAAACCGAAACATCGGTAATTCCGCTTCTTGTTTGAACATCAATAAACTGACGAACCTGTGTTCCCAATCCAATTTGTATCAACGAAAAAAGCATCGCTACCCAAGTAAAAATATGAAAAACGGCGTCGTACTTGCCTACATATTTTTTGTTGATTCTTGCCAAATGAATCAGATAAATTAATGCGGCAACATTCAACAGTGCGGCAATCATGTGTGTGGTAATTTTTACCGGATTTAATACTGAAAAAACCACTGTTGCACCTAACCACGCGTTAAAAACTAATAAAACTAAAACAATTCCAGACCATAAAATTAAGTTAGCTTTTGTTTTAAAAAAGATATAAGATACAATAGAAAAAACAAATAAAATTAAGCAAGCAACTCCTGCTAAAGCACCACACAATCGGTTAATGTACTCAACCCAAGTGTGATAAGGGTTAAATTCGGCATAATCGTGTTTGGTGTATTCATTCCAATCACTCGGATTGTAAACATCTTTTGTAGTAAAACTGCTGTTTGCCACCCAAAGCGAATTATTTTTAATGATAACCTGCCCTTTGTTGTATTCGTGATTGGGTTTCCAAAGCAATTCTTCCACCTGGGTAGGCGGTATGTAGTAACCAAAACATTTAGGCCAGTCGGGACAACCCATGCCAGAACCTGTCATACGAACCGTGGCACCGGCAATAATTACCAAATAAATTAAAACAAGTGAAATTTTTGCCCAACGGATAAATGATTTGTTTTCCATGATTATAATTTTGGATTTACCGGTTTTAAACCTAAACGATCTGCTTTTTGCATCATAAAATGATACGCTTCTGTGTAATCATTCGCGATTTCGCCTTCTAAAATTGCTTCTTTAATGGCATCTTTAATTTGCCCGATTTCTCTTGAAGGTTTTAGATCGAAAATCTCCATAATTTCTTCACCTGTAATTGGTGGTTGAAAATTGCGTACATGATCGCGTTCTTCTACTTCGACAATTTTTTGGCGTACAATTTTAAAATTGTTATGATACTTTTTAAACTTCTTTTGATTTTTAGTAGTGATATCCGCTTCGCATAATGTCAGTAAATTTTCAACATCTTCACCCGCATCAAAAACCAATCTACGAACAGCAGAATCGGTTACCAAATCTTCAGAAATTACAATTGGTCGCGAACTCATTGCAACCATTTTTTGAACAAAACGCATTTTTTGATTTAACGGCATATGCAAACGTTCAAAAATTCGTTTTACCATTTTGCTTCCTAAAAACTCATGTCCATGAAACGTCCAACCGTTCTTTTTATTGAATTTTTTTGTAGGTGCTTTTCCAATATCGTGCAATAACGCAGACCAACGCAACCAAAGATCATCGGTTTTCGGACAAATATTATCAACAACTTCTAACGTATGGTAAAAATTGTTTTTGTGCGTGTGCCCTTCAACTTCTTCCACGTTGTTCAATGCCGTTAATTCAGGCAGAATCAAATCTAACAAACCGGTTTTGTATAAAAGCAAAAAGCCAACAGATGGTTTTTCGGTCAATAAAATCTTATTCAATTCTTCAACAATTCGTTCGCCCGAAATAATCTTTATGCGATCGGCGTTTTTAGTAATTGCATTTAACGAATCCTCTTCAATTGTAAAATTTAATTGAGTTGCAAAACGAATGGCACGCATCATGCGCAAAGGATCATCAGAATACGTAACATCAGGATCCAAAGGCGTTTTTATAATTTTATCGGTTAAAGCGGTCATTCCGTTAAAAGGATCAACCAAATCACCAAAATTTTCTTCGTTCAAAGAAAAAGCCATGGCATTTATAGTAAAATCACGTCGGTTTTGATCGTCTTGCAACGTTCCGTTTTCAACCAAAGGATTTCTGCTTTCATTTCGATACGATTCTTTTCGTGCCCCAACAAACTCAATATCAATATCGTTAAAACGCAACATGGCAGTGCCATAATTTTTAAAAACCTGTACTTTTGGGTGGTGCGGAATTAGTTCAGAAACCTTCAAAGCCAGATCAATACCGCTGCCAACAGCAACAATATCAATATCTTTTTTTGAACCGCGTTCTAAAATAAAATCGCGAACAAAACCACCAATCACGTAAGCTTCAACCTTTAATGCTTTTGCAGCCTGCGTTATAATTTTAAAAATAGGATCTTGTAGCGCTTCGTTATAATTGGATGATTGAATCATTATTTTCTTAAAATTTTTACTTGTGCATCGTTTGTAAGTTTAATTACGGTTGATGATTTTTTACAGATTTTTGTTTGATCTAATTTTACAACATAATCCACGCCGTTTATGATTTCCTGTGAGATTTCAGAAAATTGGGTAGGAGTAGGCTCGCCGCTTATGTTTGCTGATGTTGATACCAACGGACGTTTCATTCGTTCTACCAACTTATATACAAACGGAGCATTTACAATACGGATTCCCAATGAATTGTCTTCGGCAATCAGGTTTTTTGCCACATTTGTAGGTTGATCTAAAACTAATGTTGTTGGCTTTTCGGCACAATCTAAAATATCAAAAGCAACAGAAGGTATATTTTTAAATACATTGTAAAGCAAACGGTCGCCATTTACCAAAACAATCATGCTTTTGCTTTCTGCACGTTTTTTTAGATCATATATTTTTTTAACAGCTTCTTCATTTGTAGCATCGCAACCCAATCCCCAAACGGTATCGGTAGGATACAGAATAATTCCGCCATTTTTAATTACTTCAAAAGCTTCGTGAACTTCTTTATTAATATCTTCCATAAAAAGGAATTTGATTAGTTTGATTAAAACTGAATTTTCTCGCCTACATTCATACCAGAATTTTTAGCGAAAACACCACATAAATGGAATAATAAGCGTGCACCAACATTTCCGTCCCAATCATCGGATCCCGGAGCAACTTCGACTAAATCAATTCCAATAATTTTTTTGTCAGAATTTGACAATCTGCTTAATAAATAAGTTGCTTGTTCGTATGATAAACCGCCCGGAACCGGAGTTCCCGTGTTTGGACAATACCAACGATACAACGCATCAATATCAAAACTTACAGCTACATTTTCAGGTAATTGATTTAGAATTTCATCACATTGATCTTTCCATGTTTTTCCGCTGAATTGGTTCGCTTTTAAATCGGTATCGGTATAAACTTTTACTTTGTTCGAAGCTTTGATTACATTTACTTCGCCTTCACTGAAATCGCGAATACCAACCTGAACAATTTTTTCGATCTGTGGTAATTTTATGGCATTGTACATGATTGATGCGTGCGAATAAGTAAAACCTTCGTAAACTTCACGCAGATCCATGTGGGCATCAAAATGTAAAATACCAAAATTATCATTTTTAGTTGCCAATGCTTCGTAATAACCCATTGGTGTTGAATGATCGCCTCCCAAAAGAATTACTTTTTTGCCTTGATTCATCCAATAAAGTGTACGCTCTTTAACTTCTTGATTGAATTGAGCAGATGCTTTATTAATTTTATCTAAATCTGATTGAAGTTGAGGAAATGTTTCAATATTCTCTCCGTTTTCTAAAGCTTCAATAATAGGTTGCGCTAAATTTTTATATTTTTCGCTATTTGCGATCCATTGTTCCGGAGCTTCGTCCATATAAATTCCCAGTTTCCATAAATCAGGAAATTCCTGATGTAGTAAATCTACCTGAAAAGATGCGTTGAAAATAGCTTCCGGACCTTCGCTGGCACCACTTCCGTAGCTTACAGTAACTTCCCATGGAGCAGGTAAAATAATGATTTCACTTTCTTCTGCGTTAAAAGGTAATCCATAAATGGTGGCATCTGCCAAACCTGGTTGCGATGGATCGAAATTCTCTATTTTTTGTTGTTTTGATAACATACTTAATTCCACTGATTTTTAAAATGCAAATATAAAAAAAGCCAGCGTAAAGCCGGCTAAATATCTTAAGTTGTTTGGATACCTGTTTTTAAAATCTGACCAAAATCGTACATTTCTTCAAAAGTGGTGTACAAAGGCACCGGAGCCAAACGAATAACCGCCGGTTCGCGCCAATCGGTAACAACACCTTGTTTCATTAAATAGTGAAACAATTCTTTGCCTTCGCCATGTAAAACAACCGATAATTGCGATCCGCGTTCTGCTTGATTTTTAGGAGTAATGATTTCTAAATTTGTACCGGTTTCTTTAGCAGTTTCTTCAACAATAAACTCTAAATACGCTGTAATTAAATCGCGCTTTTTTATTAAAGCTTCCATACCAATTTCATCGAACATTTCAACCGAAGCCAAATACGGAGCCATTGCCAATACGCCTGTGCATGAACTTTGCCAGCCTAAAGCACCCTCGTTTGGAGTGTATTCTGGTTCCATTAAAAAGCGACGCTCTTTATTGTGACCGTACCATCCGCCAAAACGATTTAAATCTTTATTGGTATGATGTTTTTCATGAACGAAATATCCGGCAACACTTCCCGGACCAGCATTCATGTATTTATAACTGCACCAACATGCAAAATCAACATTCCACTCGTGTAATTTTAGTTCGATATTTCCCGCAGCATGCGCCAAATCCCAACCAACTTGTGCACCAACGGCGTGTCCGGCTTTTGTGATATTTTCCATATCTAAAACCTGACCGGTGTAATAGTTAATTCCGCCAATTAAAACCAACGCTAATTCATCGCCAACTTCATTAATCTTTGCAATAATATCTTCGTTACGTAAATTGTGTTCGCCTTCTCTGCGTTTCACTTCCACAATTACATCTTTTGGATCTAAACCATGAAATTTAACCTGCGTTTGAAACATATATTGATCACTAGGAAAGGCTTTTTCTTCGCAGATAATTTTAAATCGGCTAGAAGTAGGGTTGTAAAAAGAAACCATCATCATGTGCAAATTAACGGTTAACGTATTCATTACCGAAACTTCGCTTGGTTTTGCACCGACAATTTTTGACAAAGGATTTGAAAAACGTTCGTGATAATCCCACCAAGGTTTTTCAGCGTAAAAATGACCTTCAACTGCCAAATTTGCCCAATCGTTCATTACATCATCTACATACTTTTTAGCTCGTTTTGGCATTAATCCCAACGAATTTCCTGTGAAATAGATTGTTTTTTTACCGTTTACTTTAGGAAATTCAAATTCTGACTGGTATTTTTTTAATTGATCTTGCGCATCTAGTGACTGTGCAAATTCTCTTGTATTTTGAAAGTTCATTTAGTTTTATTTTTGAAGGCTAAATTTAATTATAAAATATGTGTTGAACAAAGAGTTTTAGATAGAAAATATAGATTATGGAAATTATTCTTCATCGTCATCTTCCGGTTTGGGACCGTCTTTATCGATATCTTCATTTAGAAAAGGAACATAAATTCGTTCGCTTTTTATAACAATAATCATAGAGAGAACGGCATGCAGAAAAATACACGTCAGCAGGAAAATAATTCGTCCTTTACCAAAAATATCGTTGTTAAAAATGGCTTCGTAATGATAAGCAATAAAACAATATCCTACAAAAATCAGGGTGTTTAATGTAATAACACGAAAAAACTTTTTTCGGTTAGACAACACAATGATTGTAACCAAAAAACACAGCATAGAGATTGCAATAACGACTAATATTCCTTGTAAAAATGTCATATTAAAAATTCTAATGTAAATATCGGTATTTTTGTAGAACTAAAGCAAAAATCCGACCAAATTTGGTCGGATTTTGTTTTAAAATATATGTTATTTATTTTCCTGCAGCGATTAAATTTAATGCAGAACCTGCTTTAAACCATTCTATCTGGCTATCATTATAGGTATGATTTGCCATAATGATATCTTTAGATCCATCTTTATGAACAAACTCCAATGTTAACTGTTTACCCGGAGCAAATTCGGTTAAATCTAAAAAGTTGATGGTATCATCTTCTTGAATTTTATCGTAATCTGCTTCGTTGGCAAAAGTCAATCCTAACATACCTTGTTTTTTAAGGTTTGTTTCGTGAATACGGGCAAACGATTTTACCAATACCGCTTTCACACCTAAATGACGTGGTTCCATTGCAGCGTGCTCACGAGAAGATCCCTCACCGTAATTTTGATCACCTACTACAATAGAAGGAATATTCGCTGCTTTATATGCACGCTGAACCGCTGGAACTTCGGCATATTCTCCTGTCAGTTGGTTTTTAACGCTGTTTGTTTTATTGTTAAAAGCATTTTCGGCACCAATTAGCATATTGTTTGAAATATTATCTAAATGTCCGCGGAAACGCAACCATGGTCCCGCCATAGAAATATGGTCGGTAGTACATTTACCGAATGCTTTAATTAACAATTTTGCACCCGTAATATTTTGACCATCCCAAGGTTGGAAAGGTTCTAACAACTGTAAACGAGAAGAATCTGGCGATACGATTACCTGTACGCTTGATCCGTTTTCAGCCGGAGCTTGGAAACCAGGATCTTCAACTTCGAAACCTTTTGTTGGTAATTCATCTCCAAACGGAGGTTTGAACATGACTTCTTCGCCATTATCGTTCAATAATTTATCGGTGATGGGGTTGAAGTCCAATCGACCTGAAATTGCCAATGCAGCTACCATTTCCGGTGAAGTTACAAAGGCATGTGTATTTGGATTTCCATCGGCACGTTTAGAGAAATTTCGGTTGAATGAGTGAACAATGGTATTTTTCTCACCTTTATCTGCTCCTTCACGATCCCATTGACCAATACAAGGTCCGCACGCATTTGTGAATACTTTTGTTCCCATTTTTTCGAAAACAGCAATAATTCCGTCTCGTTCAATAGTGTATCGAATTTGTTCTGAACCAGGATTGATTCCGAATTCTGCTTTTGGTGTGATACCTAATTCTACTGCCTGATTAACGATTGATACCGCTCTTGACATATCTTCGTAAGAAGAGTTGGTACAAGATCCGATTAATCCCCATTCTACTTTAATTGGCCAATCGTTTTTAGCAACTTCTTCTTTCATTTTAGAAACCGGCGTTCCTCTGTCTGGCGTAAAAGGACCGTTGATGTATGGTTCTAATTCCGTTAAATTAATTTCGATCAATTCATCAAAATATTGTTCAGGATTTGCGTAAACTTCAGCATCGGCAGTTAAATAATCGGCAACTTTATCGGCTGCTTCAACCACATCTGCACGACCGGTAGCGGTTAAATATCTTCTCATGGAATCATCGTACCCAAAAGTTGAAGTTGTTGCACCAATTTCGGCACCCATGTTACAAATAGTTCCTTTACCTGTACAAGAAATTGAAGTTGCACCTTCGCCAAAATATTCAACAATAGCGCCGGTTCCGCCTTTAACAGTTAAAATATCTGCAACTCTTAAAATAACATCTTTTGGAGCTGTCCAACCGTTTAATTTTCCTGTTAATTTAACTCCGATTAATTTTGGAAACTTCAATTCCCAAGACATTCCCGACATTACATCAACCGCATCGGCACCACCAACACCAATTGCCAACATACCCAACCCACCTGCGTTTACGGTGTGTGAATCGGTACCAATCATCAATCCTCCTGGAAAAGCATAATTTTCCAATACAATTTGATGAATGATTCCTGAACCCGGTTTCCAAAATCCGATACCATATCTGTTAGAAACAGATGAAAGGAAATCGAAAACTTCTTTAGATTGTGTGTTTGCAACTGCCAAATCTTTTTCGGCACCTACTTTTGCAAGAATCAAGTGATCGCAATGTACCGTTGTAGGTACGGCTACGCTTTCTTTACCGGCATGCATAAACTGTAATAATGCCATTTGTGCAGTTGCATCTTGGCAAGCCACGCGGTCTGGAGCAAAATCTACATAATCTTTTGCACGTTGAAATTTAGTGGTAGGAGTACCTTCCCATAAATGTGCATATAAAATTTTTTCTGAAAGTGTTAGCGGACGTCCAACCAATTCACGTGCTTTATCAACACGAGCCGGCATGGTATCGTACACTTTTCTAATCATATCAATATCAAAAGCCATAATACTGTTTTATTTATTTCATTTTTAATTCAACAAAAAACATTATACAATTTACTGATTTTTTTACTGAATTGTTTTTAGTAAATGTTAAGAACACCTAATTTAAAATGATTCTAACAAAGGGGATTTTCTGATTGGAAAATCATTTATAATGAAACGTAGAATTGACTTTTAAACCGGTTTGCGGCAGTGATGGTAGCGGTTAGCCCGCAGTGAGCCTTTGACGGTTTACGAAATTTAAGGCGAACGAGGACTATTAGCGAACAGCACGGTGCTTTAGCAGCCGCCCAAATTATAAAACAAAAAACGAGGTAATCTTTAAAGGTTACCTCGTTTTAATTTTATTATAAAATTATCTTATAATTTAGTTGATACAGGCGCAAACTTTGTTAAGTTTATGCCTTGTACCGCCATTTTGTATTCTTCGATGTTTGGAATGCGACCTAAAATTGCAGAAAGTACCACAACCGGAGTAGAAGCTAATAAAGATTCTCCTTTTTTGCCATCGCGGTCTTCTACCACACGACCTTGGAATAAACGCGTTGAAGTTGCCATAACGGTATCTCCTTTTTCTGCTTTTTCCTGGTTACCCATACACAAGTTACAGCCCGGACGCTCTAAATACATAATGTTTTCGTATTCTGTACGTGCGTTTGCTTTAGGTAAAGCATCTGAAAATTCGAAACCAGAGTATTTTTGTAAATGTTCCCAATCGCCTTCGGTTTTTAACTCGTCGATAATGTTGTAAGTTGGTGCAGCAACAACCAATGGCGCGTTGAATTTTACTTCTCCGTTTTGTTTTTCGATGTTTTTCAACATTTGCGAAACAATTTTTAAATCGTCTTTATGCACCATACAAGATCCTACGAAACCAAGATCTACTTTTTTATCGCCACCATAGAAAGAAAGTTCTCTAATGGTATCGTGAGTATATCGTTTAGAAACGTCGTCGTTATTTACATCTGGATCGGCAATCATTGGTTCGTCGATAATATCCAAATCAATAACCACTTCAGCATAGTATTTAGCAGTCGCATCCGGAGTTAAAGCAGGTTTTTCGCCTGATCTGATTTCTTCGATACGTTTGTTAGCCTTATCGATTAATCCTTGAAGCACCTGATTTTTGTTTTCCATACCCTTATCAATCATGATTTGGATACGGTTTTTAGCGATTTCTAACGATTGAATCAACGTTTCGTCTTGAGAAATACAGATAGATGCTTTCGCTTTCATTTCTGCAGTCCAATCGGTAAATGTAAACGCTTGATCAGCTAATAAAGTTCCGATATGAACCTCGATAATTCTACCTTGGAAAACGTTTTCGCCACCAAACTGCTGTAACATTTGCGATTGTGTTGCATGAACCACATCACGGAAATCCATGTGTTCTTTCATACTTCCTTTAAATGTAACTTTTACAGATTCTGGAATTGGCATAGAAGCTTCACCAGTTGCCAAAGCCAATGCTACCGTACCAGAATCGGCACCGAAAGCAACACCTTTAGACATACGTGTGTGTGAGTCACCACCAATAATAATCGCCCATTCGTCGATTGTAATATCATTTAACACTTTGTGAATTACATCGGTCATTGAATGATATTCTCCTTTAGGATCACGAGCAGTAATTAATCCGAAATCGTTCATGAATTTCATTAATTTCGGGATATTTGCCTGCGCTTTTTTATCCCAAACAGAAGCCGTGTGACAGCCCGATTGGTAAGCACCATCAACCGTTGGAGAAATAACTGTAGCAGCCATTGCTTCCAACTCTTGAGCCGTCATTAAACCTGTTGTATCTTGCGAACCAACAATGTTTACTTTAACACGAACGTCTGATCCTGCGTGTAAAACTTTGCCCGGAGTAACGCCAACCGCATTTTTGTTGAAGATTTTTTCAACAGCAGTTAAACCTTGTCCTTCTTTAGTGATTTCTTTTGCCGGAGCAAATACTGTTGGAGCTTGAATTCCTAAAGTTTGAGCAGCAAATGTTTGGATTTTTTTACCAAAAACAATTGCGTAAGATCCACCCGCTTTAATAAATTCCATTTTTTGTGGAGTTAAAGCTTTAGAAATATCAATTAACTGTTGATCTCCGTTATATAATTTCTTTTCTTTTGTATTGATTGTAAGAACCGTACCTGTTGCAACAGAGTAAACTTCTTCTAAAATTGGTTCGTCTTTTTCGTTACGAACAACATTTCCGTTCGCATCTACTTTTTTCTTCCAGTTTTGTAAATCGATACCAATTCCACCAGTAACATCAACCGTAGTTAAGAAGATAGGAGAGATGCCGTTAGTTCCACCAACAATTGGAGCAATGTTTACAAAAGGAATGTAAGGGCTGGCTTGTTTTCCTGTCCATAATGCCACGTTGTTTACACCTGACATACGAGAAGAACCAACACCCATTGTACCTTTTTCTGCAATAAGCATCACACTTTTATCTGGGTGCTGTGCTTGTAATGCCTGAATTTCTGCCTGTGCTTCAGGAGTAATCATACATTTACCATGCAATTCACGGTCTGAACGTGAGTGTGCCTGATTACCCGGAGAAAGTAAATCGGTAGAAATATCACCTTCGCCGGCAATAAATGTTACAATTTTAATTTCTTCTGGTGCTTCTGGTAATTTTGTAAAAAATTCTGCTTTTGCATAACTTTCCAAAATATCTTTTGCAACGTTGTTACCGCTGTCATAAGCATCTTTTAAACGTTTTGTATCTGCATCGTACAAATAAACCTGCGTTTTAAGAACTTCGGCAGCATTTTTAGCGATTGTAATATCGTTACCCAAAGCTAAATCAAGAAGTACTTTAATTGATGGTCCGCCTTTCATGTGCGATAACAATTCAAACGCATACGTAGGAGTAATTTCTGCAACTACTGATTCGCCAAGAATAATTTCCTTTAAAAATTCAGACTTAACGCCGGCAGCACTTGTTGTTCCAGGCAATGTGTTATAAATAAACATTTTTAAAGAATTTTCTCTTTCAATGTTGTTTACATCTTTAATTTGTGTGATGATTTCGCTTAATAAATCAGCGCCGTCAATAGGTTTTGGATGAAGCCCCTGACTTTTTCTTTCTTCGATTTCGTTTAGGTAATCCTGATATAGGTTCATAATATTATTTTGAATATTTCAGGCAAATACTGAAAAATCAATACTGCCGTTTTGCTTAATTGTGTTTAGTTATTTTAACTTTCTTTAAAGTATTGGTGCAAAATTACAAAAAGGAATTCATATTTAAAAATTTTTAATAAAATGATGAATTAAAGGAATTATTATTTATAATTATTCTATTTTGGCTTTTATAATTCAATAAATTATGAAAGTGTATTGTGAATAGTTGAAAAAATAATCTTTTTTTTATTATTTAGATATGTTTATATCCATAAAACTGATAAATAAGCAAAAAGCTCTTCAATTGAAGAGCTTTTTATGTTTTAATTTTTTAACCAATTGCTTTTAAAAGTACATTTCTGATAATCTTCGTTGATGTATATATAAGTATCATCTACTGTTTCTGAAATCCACTTTCCTATTACTTCGTTTTGTTTAGATTTTAATGCTACACCACGTATTTTCATGTAATCGTTAGAAAAATCGGCAGCATGTTGTGGAATTTTATTTGTAACCTGTACAATTTGGTATTGCTGTTTGTTTGAAGCATCGTTAACCAATGTTGTAGCAGAAATTTCGCCCACTTTTAAGTTTGATATCATTGAATACAAAACTCTGTCTTCCATCTTATTTAACTCAAAGCGTGTTTCTCCAGTACGGTCTGTTAAAATACCACCACTTTGTTTGGTATCTTTTTGTTGTGAGTATTGACGAGCAGCATCGCTAAAAGTAATTTCTTTATTTAAAATACGGATTCGCAAATCGTCTAAATCTTTTTTGGCTTTATCTAATGCTTCCTGCGATGGTTTTGGCGACATTACAATATGTCGGAGTTCCAGATTTTTACCTACAATTTTTTCTAACTGTATAATGTGGTATCCATATTCGGTTTCGAAAGGTTTCGAAATTTCTCCTTCCTTTAATGAAAACGCCACATCTTTAAACTCTTTTACAAACTGTGTTTTTTTATCTACATTGTAAAAACCACCGGTTTGCAAAGATGCTTTGTCTTCTGAATACATATATACTTTACCTGCAAATGAAGATCCGTCTAAAACATCTTGTCGAATTTCGTTCAATTTGTCAATAACCGCCTGGCGTTCTTCTTTTGTAATAAGAGGTTTCATTACAATTTCTGCCAACTCCAATTCATCGCCAACTATTGGAAGTGAATCTTTTGGAATTTTGTTATAAAACTGACGAATTTCTTCTGGTGTAATACTTACTTCTTTAATCAATTTTTCCTGCATACGCGAAGCCAGTTCATTTTCTTTCATAATATCAAAGAAATATTCTCTGAACTCTTCGTAGCTTTTTTTGTTGTAGTATTTCACCACATTATCAACAGATCCTGCTTGTTCAACCATACGGTCGATTTGCGAATCCATTCTCGAATTTATTTCTTCGTCTAAAATAACGATACTGTCTTGTATCGCCTGGTGCGAGAATAATCTGTTTTCCAATAAAGTACCTAAAATTTCGCAACGAGTATATTTAGAAGTATCATAACCGGTTGCTTTAGCCTGAATAAAGGCATTATCGATATCAGAATCTAACACCACATAATTACCAACAACGCCAACAATACCGTCGATACGTTTTTTTGTTGATTCTTGTGCGTGTACGTTCACAAAACCAATAACAGCTAAAACTGTTAGCAAGGTATTTTTAAGAAATAATTTCATATTTGTTTATTAAATTTTACAAATCGCAACAAAGATACATAGCTACGGCAAACTTTTATATTTTTTTAATTTTAATTAAGACTTTTTTTGTTGTATTTGGTTTTTAGCTGATCTAATACCTGTTGATTTACCTTTATTTCGGCTTTGTTGATCAGTTCTTCATTGTATTGATTTTCGAATTGATTTTGATAATCTGATAAAACCTGACTTTTAACTTCATCATAAGTTGGCTGATGCTCGTCTTTTTTATCGCGAATGTAAAAAACGTAATAATTGTTGTTGTACTTAACCACGTTTTTACCAAGCGAATTAAAATCTAAATTTTCAGGCAAACGCTTATCATTCATATAAAATCGACCTTGGTATTTATAAACCATCGGAAAATCGGATTCTTTTACTTTGTGATTGTTTTTTAGTAGTTTATGATACGTTTTAGCATCAGATTTATTATTGAAAACATACACTTCACCAATAAAATTAGCATGTTGCAGGTATTTAGCCTTATTGTTTTCGTAATAATTTTGTTGTGCAATGGTGTCTTTTGCGCTTTCGTTCCAAATGTTTTGCTCCAATAAATCAAACAAAATCAAACCTTCTTTGTATTCATGTAAATTATGAGCAAATTCAGGAAAATTGGTTTCCAATTCATTGTTGTAAGCTTCCTTTAATTTTCTTAACGAATAAAAATCAAAAGCCTTTTTAATTAAAAGTTCGTCGGTTTTTACCGCAGCATATTGTTTTGGAAACGAATAAACATGATCTAAAACATTTTTTGCAGTTATTTTTTTGTCGGAATATTCTGCCAGAACCATTTCGGTTTTAGGATTGCTTTCAACAGCCGGCTGATTCATTAATTCCTCACGGTTTAGCAACGCAACGGTTTCTGCAATATTCTTTTCGTTGGTTTTAAAATGATACATTTCTTTTAAATGAACTATCAGATCTTTCTCTAAAATTTTTGAACGGCTGTCTGATTTTATTCTACGAAGAAAATTATCTTTCAATTCCTCTTTTGTAGGCTTGTCTTTAATATTTGTTACCGCCAAAATGTGCCATCCGTACTGACTTAAAAAGGGTTTTGAGTAAGCGTCTTTAAAATTAAGATCGTACAAAACATCAGATGCACCGTTTATGTTTAACGAACCTTCATTATAAATTCCCAAATCGCCGCCTTTATCACGCGTATGAATATCTTGGGAAAAATGAAAAGCAACATCGTAAAAAGTATCGCCAACTTCTAAACGTTTGTAAATATCGCTGATTTTCTTTTTGGCTTCCGCATCGTTTTTATCTTTGGTTTCAACTAAAATGTGGGCAATGTTTTTAATTTTCGATGTTGGTCTTTTATGATACACCTTTATCAAATGATATCCGAAATTAGATCGAACCGGCATAGATATTTCTCCAATATTTGTATTGTAAGCACCACTTTCAAACGGATAAACCATTTTAAAAACGCTGAAATATCCTAAATTTCCGTTGTTGGTTTTGGCACTTAAATCGTCAGAATATTTAACGGCAGCATTTTCAAATGCTAATCCTTTTAAAATTTCATTTCTAACATCAATCGCTTTGTTGTAGGCTTTCAAGGTATCGACAGGCTGTGCAAATTCATCAACATTAATTAAAATATGCGATGCTTTTACTTCGTAATCTGCACGATTCAACGCCTCGTTCACCAAACGATCTAATTCTTTTTCGTTTATAAAGTATTTTTCAGCCAATTCACTTCTATAAACCTTAAATTCCTGTTCAATTTTCGGCGATTTATCAATGCCTAAAGCATACGCATTCTGCAATTTAAGCTTGTATATCTTGTAAAGTTTAAAATAAGTATCAATATCTTTCTGCGATTCGTCGGCAATGATATCAATATTCTTATTGTACAATCGCTCAAAATCGGCAACATTATAAATACTGTCGTTTATGGTAACCAGAACATCGGTTGGTTTTTGCGCAAAAGCTGTGATTGATAAATTAAGCAGTAAAAAATTTAAAGTTACTTTTATAAGTTTCATTACAATTTTGGTTGATTTCACAAAGTTAAACTTTTTTGCGAGAGATCATAAAACGATTAGAAAAACCACCGCCCTATTTGTTTTAAAATACACTTTAATATACTATTTTTGCAAACCTAATTACAGAGTAATGAGTTTTAAAGACGAAATATTAAAAAGAAGAACCTTTGCGGTTATTGCGCATCCCGATGCCGGTAAAACAACCTTAACAGAAAAACTGCTTTTATTTGGTGGTGCAATTCAGGAAGCCGGTGCTGTAAAAAGCAATAAAATTAAGAAAGGAGCAACATCCGATTTTATGGAAATTGAACGTCAGCGTGGAATTTCGGTGGCAACTTCGGTTCTGGCTTTTAATTATAAAGAGAAAAAAGTTAATATTTTAGATACACCCGGACATAAAGATTTTGCCGAAGATACCTTTAGAACACTTACTGCGGTTGATTCTGTTATTGTGGTAATCGACGTTGCAAAAGGGGTAGAGGAGCAAACCGAAAAGCTGGTTGAAGTTTGTAGAATGCGCAACATACCTATGATTGTGTTTATAAACAAGTTAGACCGTGAAGGTAAAGATGCTTTCGATTTGTTAGATGAAGTTGAACAAAAATTAGGGTTAAAAGTTACGCCTTTGTCGTTCCCAATTGGTATGGGGTATGATTTTCAGGGGATTTACAATATTTGGGAAAAGAATATAAACCTGTTTTCTGAAGACAGCCGTAAAAATATCGACGATGTAATTACGATTGATAATTTAGAAGACGAGGCATTGGATAAATTGGTTGGCGATAAACCTGCCAATAAATTACGTGAAGAATTGGAACTGGTTGCAGAAGTGTATCCTGAATTTAACCGTGAAGATTATATTAATGGCGATTTACAGCCGGTTTTCTTTGGATCAGCATTAAATAATTTTGGAGTTCGCGAATTGTTAGATTGTTTTATTGAAATTGCTCCTTCGCCACGTGCAAAAGATTCTGACACCAGAACAGTACAGCCCGATGAAAATAAATTTGCAGGTTTCGTGTTTAAAATCCACGCAAATATGGATCCTAAACATCGTGATCGTTTGGCGTTTATTAAGATAGTTTCGGGAACTTTTGAACGAAACAAACCTTATACGCATGTACGTTTAGGTAAGAATTTGAAATTTTCTAGTCCGAATGCGTTTTTTGCAGAAAAGAAAGAAATTGTTGATATTTCGTATGCAGGTGATATTGTTGGTTTGCACGATACCGGAAATTTTAAAATTGGCGATACGCTAACAGAAGGTGAATTGATGAATTTCCGTGGGATACCATCGTTTTCTCCAGAACATTTCCGTTACATTAACAATGCCGATCCAATGAAATCGAAACAATTGGAAAAAGGAATTGATCAGTTAATGGACGAAGGTGTTGCGCAGTTATTTACCTTAGAATTAAACGGAAGAAAAGTTATTGGAACGGTTGGTGCATTACAGTACGAAGTTATTCAGTACCGTTTAGAACACGAATACGGAGCAAAATGTACTTACGAACCTTTTGCAGCCTTTAAAGCATGTTGGGTGCGACCTGAAGATTCTAAAAACGAAGAATTTGCAGAATTTAAACGAGTAAAACAACGCTTTTTAGCAAAGGATAAATCGGGACAATTGGTTTTCTTGGCAGATTCTGATTTTTCAATTCAAATGACGCAAAGTAAATATCCTACCGTAAAATTAGACTACGTTTCAGAACGAATTTTATAATAGCAAAAGCGAATGAGTTTAGAATCATTCGCTTTTTTATTTCTAATTTAATCTTACAAGTTGTACTTTGTAGGTTTAAAAATTATCAAAAACTAATGTGCTATTTCTTAATTCTGTTCCCCTTAAACATTAAATGTTTGTCAATCTTGGGATCTTCGGATAATTGATAAATAAATATAGAGTCATTACTCCTAAATATTTCAACAGGTTTATATGTTCTGTTTTTACTTTTATATGTTAAATTCGTAATTTTTGTTTTCTTATCAAAATAATCAGTAACTATCAATATTTTTTCTCCAAGTTTTGTAAAATCTATCGAATGTATAGTTAGTTTATACCCTTCAGTATTATTACTATATATCTCATTATTATATGTAAACTTTCTCGTACTTATGTTCTGATTTCTAATTTGATAAAAATTCGTATTAGGATCAGATAATAAATATTGCAGATGAAAATCTTCATTATCAATTGATGGATTTAAATACCAATAAATAAATATTCCAATTATTAATATAAATGGTAAGACTAATATATATTTTAGCCCCGATTTTTCTTTCATAAGAATTTAGTTTTTCAAATTCTTTTTTCTTTTACGAAGATAGTAAAACACTAAAGCTGCAATCAGCAATAATGGCCAAATATATAGCAATCCTAAAAAGAAACCAGGCATCCAGCTTACACCACCTTTTACCGAATTCCACATTTTAGAGCCATAGGATACTGTTACGCCAGTTTCGGTTGTCTGTTTGTAAAAAGTTATTTCAAGTGTACTCATAGACACTCTGTTTTGTAAGTAATTCAGCTGACCTTGTTTCGATTCTATTTCTTCTCTGATAAGAACTAATTCTTTTTCAATTTCTAAAATTTCAGAAATTTTATTAGCCTTTTTCAATAGTTCCAAATAACGACTTTCTAATTCCTTTTTCGCTTTTAATCGCGCTTCCAAATCAATATACTGTTCCGTTACATCTTCAGAAGAAATTTCTTTTTGATCGAAATACGGCACTCCGGTAGTTATCTCTTTTAAAATATTTTCGAAATTTTCATTTGAAACTCGAACAACAATATTTCGGGTTATGGAATTATAATCTTTTCCTTCATTATCAGTCTGAATCTGTGCTTTGTATTTCTTTACAGCAGTGTAAATTTTATCGGCAGTTTTTTCAAAATCAGTAGTTTCAAATCTAAGCTTAGCATTTTTAACTATTTTTTGTTCCGAAGTAGTTGATGATTCTGATGAATTGGCAGAAGAAACGGCTTTGTCTGATTCTGTTGCGGGTAACTCAACTTCAGTTACTGACACATTAGCCTCTGATTTTTCTGCTTTTTTGCAAGAAGTCAATGTAAACGCTAAACAAGCAAATAAAATATATTTTTTCATAAGTAGAATTTTAGATTTTAAATATATTATTTTTCTTAATTATTAACACTTAAAATTTCAATTATCTTTGATGATAAAAAACAATGTATAAAATTATATTTGCCATTTGTATACTATTTTCACTACTATCTTGTAATAAGTCAAAGCAAGAAACAGCCGTTGATACTAACAAGTCTAAAGATAGTATAAAAGTTTACGGACAAACCGTTGACAATGAAACACGTTGTATACATTATCATTCGCAATTAGATATTATTGCTATAAAATTTAAGTGTTGTAAAAAATATTATCCTTGTTACGAATGTCATCAAGAAGCCGAAATACACAAACCACAAGTTTGGAGTGTAGCCGAGCAAGATCAAAAAGTAATTCTTTGTGGTGTTTGTAAACACGAATTAACTATAAAAGAATATTTAAACAGCGGTAATAAATGTACTTCTTGTAAATCTAATTTTAATCCAGGTTGTAGTTTACACTATCATTTGTATTTTGAAAAAGAATAAAATCAACCTATTAGGTTGATTTTTTATACCTTCAAACTACTTTCAAACGGAACACGGTGAATCAAACTTCTACCTAAAGTAACTTCGTCGGCATATTGCAGTTCGTCACCAACGGCAATTCCACGCGCAATGGTCGATGTAATAATTTCGTAATCTTTAATCTGTTTGTAAATATAAAAATTAGTCGTATCACCTTCCATAGTAGAACTCAACGCAAAAATAATTTCGGTAACTCCACCATTTTTTACTTTATCAATCAAAGGTAAAATATTCAACTGACTAGGACCAACGCCATCAATCGGAGAAATCTTTCCACCTAAAACATGATAAATTCCTTTGTAAAGCTGCGTGTTTTCTAATGCCATAACATCGCGAACATCTTCCACCACACAAATTATCGAATGATCGCGCGACGGTTTCTCGCAGATTTCGCACAAATTAGTGTCCGATATCGCGTAACAGCTCCTGCAGTATTTAATTTCGTTTCGCAACAAATCCAACGCAGTCGTTAATCCGGTAGTTTGCTCAATTGGTTGGCGTAGTAAATGCAAAACCAGGCGTAATGCCGTACGTTTACCAATTCCGGGCAACTGCGCCATTTCGTTCACTGCGTTTTCTAATAATTTCGAAGGAAAATCCATTCTGCAAAATTAATACATTTTAGTTGAAAATTAAATGCTGCTTTTTAATACAGCTACAATAAAATATTTATTTTTGAGAAAATTTTAAGAAATGACTCCCATTGTAATTTTAACCATATTAATCATTTATTTCGGAATCTTAATTGGTATTTCGCATTTTGTAAGCCGTAAAGACAGTAGTAATGCAGCTTTTTTCTCGGCAAATAAAAACTCAAAATGGTATTTGGTAGCATTCGGAATGATTGGTACGGCACTTTCGGGCGTAACGTTCATTTCTGTTCCGGGCGAAGTCGGTGCGCCAAGTGGTGAACAATTTAAGTATTTTCAGTTTGTTTTGGGAAATGCAGTTGGGTTCATTGTCACGGCAACCGTTTTGCTACCTTTATATTATCGATTGAATTTGGTTTCGATCTACGAATATTTCGAAAAACGATTGGGATTTTACAGCTATAAAACCGCCGCCGCCATATTTTTAATCAGTAGAACCATTGGTTCGGCTTTTCGATTGTATTTGGTAGTCATTGTTTTTCAGCGATTTGTGTTCGATACTTTCGGAATTCCATTTGCAGTCACCGGATTAATTTCACTCGCATTAATTTACGCATATACCTATAAATCAGGATTAAAAGCGATTATTATTACCGATACCTTGCAGACCTTTTTCTTGATAAGCTCGGTTATTCTGACTATTATTTTTATTTGTTACAGTTTAGATCTAAATGCAATTGAAGCTTTTGAAACCGTGAAAAACAGCAGTTACAGTAAAATTTTCTTTTGGGAAGATTTTGTTGATAGTCGTTTCCATTTTATTAAGCAGTTTTTAGGCGGAATGTTTGTAACTATTGCAATGACGGGGTTGGATCAAGATTTAATGCAGAAAAATTTAAGTTGTGCAAATATTAAAGATGCGCAGAAAAACATGTTCACTTTTACAGGGATTTTTGTTTTGATTAATATCTTTTTCTTGGGTGTTGGTGCGTTACTTTATATTTATGCCGATGCAAACGGAGTTTCAGTTCCTACAGATTTAATTACCGGAAAGCCCAGAACCGATTTACTTTTTCCTGAAATTGCGTTTCATCATTTGGCATTAGTCCCTGCAATTGTCTTTTTATTAGGTTTGATCGCTGCTACTTTTGCTACAACCGATTCTGCTTTAACGGCTTTGACAACTTCTTTTTGTATTGATTTTTTAGGGATGGATAAACCCGAGAATGTTCACAAACCTAAAAATGTAATGGTTCGAAAAATAGTCCATTTAATTTTCTGTCTGATTATGTTCGCGGTTATTGTAATCTTTAATATAATAAACGATGCATCTGTAGTAAGTATGATTTTCAAAATAGCTTCATATACTTACGGACCACTATTGGGATTATTCACTTTCGGAATGTTTTTTAAATCTCGAAAAGTTCACGATAAATTAGTGCCTTTTATCTGTTTAGTTTCGCCATTTATAACATTATATATAAGTAACAATTCTAAAACTTTATTCAGCGGATACGTTTTCGATAACGAATTAATAATCGTAAATGGATTAATTACTGTGATATTACTACTGTCTATAAGCTTTAAACAAAAAACCGAACTTAATTAAGTTCGGTTTTTTTAATATTTATTAATACTTAAAAGTACCAAAGTGCAGGCCTCTTCATATTCAATACCTGCATTTTTAAGTTTTTCTTGAAGTTCTCTGTTTTCGGTTCCGGGATTAAAAATTACACGTCTTGGATTCAGACCCAAAATATAATCGTAAAAAGGCTTTTGGTTTGTCGGATTCAAATAAAGTGTAATTGTGTCAATATCCGTATAAGGTTTTAGATCTTTTGTAATAGGTATGCCGTTAATTTCACCCTCACGGTTTCCAAAAGCCTTAACTTTATGATTGTAATTTAATAATTTTCTTACAGCCATGTTAGAATAACGTTGCACATTTTCCGATGCTCCCATAACTAATGTATAATCTTCCATCTTCTTTTTTTTCTTTACAAGTTACGATTTTTAAAATGAATTCGCAATGTGTTTTCTACGATAAATGATATATTTCAAGTGATACAACTGTTTTTAACTGTTAAAATTATTTTATAACCACTTAACAATAAAGTAACTAAAAAATAACTTAAAAAAAAGGTTAGGAATAATTAGGATAGCATAAAAAAGGGGTGGTATATTTGCACCGTTGAAAAACAGAAACGTTCTTAAAAAGATTTGAAAACACAGATAAATTTATAAAAAATAAATTTGGAATTGATATAAAAAAGGTTGTAGCTTTGCAATCCGTTTCAGAAACGAAACAGGCGGCGAAAGTTCTTTAAAAATCAGGTTTAAATTTATAAATAATAAATTTGTGAGAATTAAAAAGAAGTTTTACTTTTGCAACCGCATTGAGATACAAGTGAAGAAAAGAAGACAAGTTCATAGACATATTGGATTAACAGAAAAATAAAGAGTAAGAGCTTTTAGGAAACTAAAAGGTCTTAAACGCAACATCAAAAATATAAAAAACA